>DAOSJI010000026.1:0-1845 GCA_035367155.1 Bacilli bacterium | reverse complement strand
GGTTCTTTAAAAAGTTTTAGGGAGAACCCAAAAGAATGAACAGAAATAAAAAAGCAAAATGTAACTTTTTACACTTTGCTTTTTTTGTTCAGTCCTTTAGGGAGCAAAGAATGATTTATGCTATAATTTGATTGCAGGGTCAAATTATATGAAAGGAAATCATTCCAATGCTCAATAAGGATTATATCACAAAGATGTTGAAACTACAAGATGAAAATCTTGTGATTTTTGATGTCTGTTTTTCAGTTGAAAAGCAGAATTTATTGACATATATTTTCGTTAAAACTGCTATTCCACCTAAGACTTGTGTCTTATGCGGAAGCAACAACATCATCTCAAAAGGATATGTTATTCGTACAATCAAACATAATTTAATTGTGGGATCTTTCTGTATTATTAAATTTCATCAAAGAAGATTTAAATGTCTCGACTGTTCAAAGAGTTTTAACGAAAAAACTAAACTGATTGAAAAAAGCAAACAATTAAGCCAGGTTCAAATTCAAGCAGTATTGCAAGAGTGTAAAAATGTATGTTCGTTTCGTTCCATCGCTAAAAAACTGAACATTAGTACCACAACTGTCATCAAGATATTTCGTGAGAACGTTTATGTTCCACCTCTCCCCCTAACAGAAGTAATAGGAGTAGATGAATTTAGAGGGACAACAGGAATATCGAAATATTGTTTTATCATAAAGGATTTGCTTGGCAATGAAATTATTGATATCTTAAGTTCCAGGACGCAAAAAAGCGTGGAAGATTATTTAAAAACAGTCTCAAAAGAGGAACGGGAACAAGTAAAATATATTGTAATGGATTTATGGAAACCGTATCGTACTATATTCAAGTTTTGGTTTCCAAAAGCAAAACTAATAGCAGATAAATTTCATTATACGCGTTTAATTAATGATCAATTTAATCGAATACGCATCAGCTTCATGAATGAGGTTAAAAATAAGCTGGAAAATGAATCTAACTACGATAAACGCAATGAATTAGAGATAGATTATTATTATTTGAAAAAGTATTGGAAAATCATTATGGAATATGATGAACACCAAGAAAATAAAGAGTTTTATTGCTACAAATTAAGAAAAACCATTACCAAGTTTGATGTATTAGACAGAGTACTTAATTTGAATCCTCATTTGGCCGAAGCTTATTATTTAAGAAATAAATTTCTTAAAGTAATAAAAACCTCTACCTATGAAACGATAGAAAGCAATCTTAAAACTTGGATCAATGAAGTCTGCCAATCAGACGTTAATGAGTATAATATTGCCATAAGAACGTTGTTAAACTGGAAACAAGAGATGATCAATAGTTTTATTATTCATCCCACAACAGGAACACCAATGAATAATGCCAGCACGGAAGGAAGCAATAATTTTTGTAAAGTGATTAAGCGAGTCAGTTATGGATATAAAGATTTTGAACTAATGAGGGCAAGAATTTTATACTGTAACAGAAAAACAATGCGATTTAAAAGCAAATCCATTAAGGATAGACTAAACTATGAAGAAAAATAAAACTATTTTTTATTTAGATGAAAATACTCCTTTATCAGTTGATAAAGCCATTGATTACTTACAAGGTTTATTACATTAAGAAAGACAAATAAACAATCAATTAAGACAGGAAAATGAGGAAATTTATTCAACACTAATTAAGTTAAAAGCCGTAATTGATATGATTTTAGAAAAGAACGATTTGCCATTCTAATAAGTGGGATATGACCCTGTAATCCCTAAAGAATTGGATATGAAAAAGAGATACGTGATTAGGAAAAATCCGTATCTCTTTTACTGTTCATTCTTTTAGGCTTACCCTAAAATTTCTTAACGAACC
>DAOSJI010000025.1:0-2277 GCA_035367155.1 Bacilli bacterium | reverse complement strand
GATAACTACACTTATGAAGAAGCAATTGAAACTGAAAAAGTCTACTTAACAACTCATTTTAAGTTAGATGGAGTCGAACTTTCTGAACATTTAGCTAGACTACTTACATATAGTGAAGTAATCGAAGAATACTATGATCCTCTTTATGAAAAGTATTTTATTAATACTTATGGTCCGTTCCTAGATATTGTCTGGAACGGAACAAGTCATACAGGTCGATTTAAAAAAGCACTTGAATTTAATTGCTCTAGTGATGGTATTACTTTTGAAGTAACTTATTCATTTGTTAAAGGGACAGGTGAAAGTGAATCACGCGTCTTTTATGAAAGTTATACTACTGGAACGGTTACCTATCCTTAATATGTCTTATTTAATCTAACTAAAAAGGCTCCAACTGGAGCTTTTTTTGTCATTATTTAGAACGATTTACGCTCTTCGTACTGTTACGATAAACTTACGAGAAATAAGGATAACTTTATCAGCCCGGCGACAGTTAACTAACTCAAGTTTAACGAATTTTTCATCAACTTCTAGAAGTGTACCAACATACTTTTTAGGTGCACTGGCCCCGCCAGCTGTGCGAACACCTAAAGCAACATCCATTTCTACTTTTGCATTAATTAATTCTTTTAGCATAATTCCCCCTTTAGATATTTTTAGATGATAATCTTAATTATCTCTAAATTAATTTTAACATATTTAAATAAATGAGCTAAAAATTGTAAGGGTTTCTTTACATTTTAGCGATTAAAATATCTTCTATGTTAAAATTAACAAGAAATAAGGGGGGGATATGATGAGTTGGTTTAATTATATTGGTCTAATAATCGTTATCCTTCTTTTAGTTCCTAATATTATTTATGCTATTAAGATAAAAGAAGAACTTAAATATCAAAATAAAGTTTTAAATAATTTAGAAAATATTGGTCGATATGGATCAATGTTTTTTATGGTTTTTAATATTCCTTATACTTGGATGCAGTTTTACTTTAATTACGCTAAATATGTTTATATCGGAGTTAATGCTCTTTTAGTTATTGCTTATTTAGTTATCTATCTAATTATGTGGAAGAAAAATAATATTGTTAAGTCGATGCTTCTTTCAGTTATTCCCTCGCTTATTTTTGTTTTCTCTGGCGTAATGATTGGAAGCATTCCTCTTATATTGTTTGGCCTTCTTTTTAGTGTTACGCATATATTTATATCAGTTAAAAGTGCAAAATTAAGCGATGACTCACCTAAAATAAAGAAAAACGCTTTAATAACAACGCTGGGTGTAGCACTTAGTATCTTACTTATTCCCTTTATTGTTTTAGGTACGCTAGGAGGTTATGCTTCTAGCTCATATAAAAAGTTAAATAATATGAGCGTAGAAGAAATGATTAATTATAATATTGAAAAAGAAGGTGTAAGCATTAGCATAGCTACGATAGCTAACGGTGAATTAACTCTAGATTACTATCAAAAAGGTAGTGATAACTTAGAAGAGAAAACATATGAGATTTGTTCAATTAGTAAGACTTTTGTAGGTTTAATCTTTGCTAAAAGTGTAAGCGAAGGCCTTGTTAATTTGGATGATTCAATCGGAAAATATTTAAATTTAGATAATGAGAAGTATTACCCTACAATTAGGCGTCTATTAACTCATACTTCTGGTTATAAAGGCTATTACTTTGAAACTGAAATGATTAAGAATCGCTACGAGCAAAAGACATGTAATGGCTTTTATAGTATTAGTAGAGATAAGATTTTATCTAGAATTAAAAAAGTTAAGCTTATAAATAAAGATTATCCCTTTCAATACTCTAATTTTGGTGTTGCAGTTCTTGGTCTAGTTTTAGAAGCAATCTATCAAGATGATTTTACTAATATTATGAATAACTTTATTCGTAGCGAGTTAGGAATGAATAATACTAGAGTAGAAGTTAGTGAAGGTGAAAGAGGCTCGTTTATCTGGAAAGAAAATGATGGCTATCTTCCTGCAGGTGCAATATCTTCTACAATTAGCGATATGGCGACCTACCTAAAGATTTATCTAGACAGTTTACTTCCTTATAGCGATCTAGCACTTACTTCATTAAAAACTTTTGAAACGACTTCTAGTGAGTTAGATAAATTTAATCTTCAGACTGATGAAATGGCCTATTCTTGGGTAATAGACAGCAAAAATAATATCATCTGGCATAACGGAGGGACTCCGACCTATAACTCTTATATTGGCTTTAGTCGTGATTTAACAAAAGGCGTTGTAATCTTAGCAAATTTTGGCTCAAATGA
>DAOSJI010000024.1:0-2317 GCA_035367155.1 Bacilli bacterium | reverse complement strand
AGGAATTTAATCCTGCAGAAGTGCTCAAAGGTCATGGAGGGGTTTATAATCCTGTTAACCTTAATCTTTACCATTATGCAGGTAATAACCCAGTGAGATATGTTGACCCAGATGGCAATGCTCTTCTTGATACTGGTATTCAATTAAAAAAAGGTGATACTGTTCCGGTAGGCTGGGTTTTTAGAGACAATTCATTGTCAACTTTTAATGATGTTCTCTATAAGCCTGGTCCAAGATGGGTTATGCACAGAAATAGACATGTTTTAAGTGCATATAACGGTCAAAAAATTATAGATTTGGCTGACAAGTGGAAATCTGCTACTTCAAAAATTAATTCCGGAGATAAAACTACATCTATAACGCTAATCGCATCGCATACAGGTAAAAGAGACGATGAAGGCAATCAAATATATAATCTTTCAGTAAAAATTCAAGAAGGAAAAATATCTGAAACAACAAGCCTGTATTTTTTTACTGCCAAAGATAAATTGACAAGTGAAGCTATTATCAAAGCAGATGTTTCAAGTTTAATGAATAACATAAGTGGTTCTGCTCGGAAACCAGTGGAGGTCAAAGTTGAAGACAAACGTTAATTGTATCTTTTTTTTCTCTATTATAATACTAATGATTGGATGTTCTCCAAGAGATAAATCTTTAAACGAAGCCGATTTAATCAATATTATTAAGACTGATGATCTAGATAAATTAAAGTTTAATAAAAGTAATATATATATAGTTCCAGAACAATTTGATAAAGATACTAGTTATTTTATTCAATCACGCGGATCTGCTTTTGGATTTATTGTAAATGAAGATGGACTTTTAAAAACATTTACTTCTGAAAATATTACGAATTTTAAAAATGCCACGACTCTTTATAAGATTGAAAACAATAAGCAAGTTTGGGAAATCAGAAATAAAAAAGAATTAATACGAATTGAATTGCATAATGACGAGAACTCAGATTTTGAGATAGTAAAATCAAAAAGGGAGTGATTGCCCAGCCTGCGCACATCCTGTGCTTCGGCTGGAATAAACTGGTTGCTATTGGCCGCATCGCACAACAGCGTGTAGCCGGTTCGGGCGGAGTACCGCCCTCTCCCAAATTGCCTGCGCTGCGCTCCGGCAACTTCGGCTACACGCGGAACGTTATAGGCATAAAAGCGCGGAATTATCATTGCATGGAATATATTTTGAACTGGGGTCATTAATGTTAATGGATTATTTCTTTCAGCATAAAAGTGCTACAAAACTTTCAATTCATAAGAGAGATAACGCTCGGACTTTTATTTATCCAATCTATGGTATCGTTCTTGAAGAAGATATAAAAATCGGAAAAGTTACTTTTGTATCAAAAAATAGTTTAAATGGGGAATTACCCATAAGTCCAATATTTAAAAATGATGTATTTGCTAAAGTTGTAATTACAGATTCAGTTGCACATAAACTTGGAAATAATTCTCTATCCTTGAAATACCTTAAAGAAACAATCGGTTTTATATTTGTTTTAAACTATCTTGAGCAAACCAAGTGGGTTTTAAATGAAAGTAAAATTGTAATTAGTAATGAAAAAATATGGACTTTAGATGAAGGACTGATTGTTCACTACTCGAAAG
The DNA here is from genome assembly GCA_035367155.1 of Bacilli bacterium. Lineage (GTDB taxonomy): Bacteria > Bacillota_I > Bacilli_A > RFN20 > CAG-826 > JAAYSA01. Next base: position 701 of record DAOSJI010000024.1, on the reverse strand, counting down.
ATGCAGATGGTTACAAACTTAAGAATACATATTTAATTAGCCATGATTTTTCTTTTTACTTAAATAAACGCAAATTGATAAAATATGATAAATGGTTAAAATTACTATCAAAAGATGAAACTACTAGAACTCAATTAGAAATGAAAATATGTAAATCGTTAGAATGCATTTTTCATATAGTTAATGATACAAACGCATCAAATAGAATGACGAATTATTTTATTTTATTAAATCACATTTTTCGTGTTGATAGCGAAACAGATTTGGATATAAACGGTATTAATCAATTTATTAATTACCTGTTTAGCGTGAAATCAAAACAAGATTTTTTTAAAGCAGGTAAAAAGAATTCAACAGGGCTTCAAGAAATATATACTAGATGTAGAAATAACATTCAACATGGAATAATTCCTAGTGAAGAAGAATTTGCTTTAGTTAATGAAGATGATATGATTTCTTTAAAAAAAGTCATTTTTGAGACGTTAATTCTTTTTGTTTCTGATATGGAAATATCCTCTCTAAATAACTCAAGGGAATTGTTTGAATTAATGACTAAATCATTTAGAAAAAAGTAGTAATATTCGCGCTTTTCAGCATATAACTGCGTGTAAGCGCTCCGCTCCGTGCTCACTTCGTTGCGCGCGGTGCTCGGGCTAAAGCCACATTCGCCTTGTATCCGTCAAATTAACGCATAGATATCA
>DAOSJI010000023.1:1823-3267 GCA_035367155.1 Bacilli bacterium | reverse complement strand
CTTAATATGCCAATACCAAAATTAGATAAAGCCGATGAAGAAAAAACGGTCATACCAATTAATGACCCAAAAAAGAAATACCGCTTCTCTTTAGCTAAATATATCCGGGATAGGCTCAAAGATGGCGAAAATCCGGAAGTATTAATAAAACGAGTTAATGCTTGGGTGAACGGATACGATGGAAAAATTGTCGTTGGTAATATGGTTTATGATGATAACGGACTCGGTATCCCAGCTTTCGCTGAATGGTGTGATGATATTACCAATGGTGAAAAGCGCAAAAAGAAATCCGCAAAAATGGTTTTTGAAACGAAGCCCAAACCGGTTAGAAAGAAAAGAACAAGCACCAAGCCAAAGACTACAAGAAAACCAAATGAAACAACAGATGATATCGAAATAATTGAACCTACCAAAAAAGGTAGACAAGCCTATGAATAAAAGAAAACGAAGATTTAATTATGACATTTGCAAGTACTGCAATCTCGAAGAACAAGAAAAACATACTGAATGGATTAAATGTATTGCTGTTGATAATGCAGAAATCCACTTGTCGAGATTAACTTGCAAAAGAGCTGATTACGCAAAACGCAATAGGAGGCTAAGATGAAATATCGAGTTGGCGATAAAGTCAAAGTTGTTAAGGATGACAATGATATAAATTTTAATGGCGCAGTCGGCGAAATAGTGAAAATCTTAACTTACAATGATTTTAAAAAATTGCCGTATTGTGTTGTTTTTGAGAAACCAATTATAAACGCTTTAAATAAGCCAGAGCACTATCGTTGGTACAACGAGCACGAAATCACATTAATCAAATAATTGAATAGGGGGAACTATGAAAAAGAAAATCGATCAATCAAGAAAAGCAAAACAAAATTTTGATTCACCGATATTGCCTTTTCTACAAGGCAATGAAAGAATTGATAAAAAGACATTAAGTTATCACTTATCACAACCAATGATGCCAAAGCCTTTAGATGGAAGAACAGTAAGAGAAAAAATCAGCGAAGTATCGTTATATTATCCGGTATTGTCTAGTTCAAAGAAAAAAGGATATCGCCTGGCGAGACCGTTCAAAGGATTTAGCCTTAAGGAAGCCAAAGATGAACGAAGCGAGGTAAGAGAAACAGCAAACGAAATCATGAGCCGGATTAATTACTTGAAGCGAAAATTAAAACCGCTAATCGCTTACGATAAAGCAATTAGTAAATATATTGCTGAATTAGAACAGCACGAGGCATCCTGTGGCAACTAAAACAAATTCAAAAACAAAAACAGTTTATGTATTCGACTTAGAAAAGTATATTGCTGATTGTGAACGCAGAGGATTTACTAAAAAAGACATTCGAGAGTACGTTGAACAATGGGCCGGCAAATGCAACGGACTGACTGTAGGTGAAATCGGCAACCGTTATGGATATGTAATCGTAGTTAATGACTGGTG
>DAOSJI010000023.1:0-1723 GCA_035367155.1 Bacilli bacterium | reverse complement strand
ATGACCGAATTTAAATATGATTTATCGAAATATATAAATAGTGAAATCAATGCCCAAGATGCCAAAATGCTTATGATAAACTTCTATAGCGCTTATGGCCAAGAACTAGACCAAGCATTACTTAAGTTCCTAAAGGCAAAAGGCTATCGGCCACAGCTGAAAGAGAAATACGTTGCTAATCTACAAAAGAAGCTCTTAAAAAGTGGCAAAGTCTTAGTTTATTTTGAAACACCAGTTATACTTTCCGGTTTAGCAATGTCAATTAGATATAAATTCGACATAATCTCATTTGAAGAAATTAAGTCGTTAATTCCTGATGGTTCCAAAATCGTAGGTTTAATAAAGATTGAAATCAGAAACGAAGATGAGGTGTTGAAGCAATAATGGCAGAGCGAAGAATGTTTGCAAAAACTATTATTGACAGTGATGCATTTTTAGAAATGCCTTCGTCAACGCAAGCACTCTATTTTCATTTAGCGATGAGGGCTAACAACAAAGGAGAATTGAATAACGCAAAATCGATATGTCGTTGTATTGGTTGTGAAGAAAAAGAATTGCGGTATCTGTTTAAAAAAGGTTTTATTACAATTTATGAAGATGAAACTGTTTATATTGTTGATTGGGATATTCATACGGGGATTGGTGAAAACGCGCGAGAACGACTAAGTTTCAAGTATCGTACATGGCGGTCAAAGGTTTTAGAGCGAGATGGGTATAAATGTTTTGAATGTGGTGTTTCTGAAAAAATCATGCACGCACACCATATAAAACATTTTGCAACTCACATCAATTTAAGATACGATTTAGATAACGGTATAACTCTGTGCCCGTCTTGTCATAAAGAGGTACACCAAAAGGAAAGGGATAAAACAAATGGCAGAAGTTAAATGGATAAAGTTAATCGTAACAGCAAGAAATAGCAAATCAATGAAGCAAATTAAGGCATTACCACAAGGTAAAGAGATTGCTCTACTCTTTTATGAATTAATGCAGCTTGCAGGAGAAGTAAACGAAAATGGTTTTTTATATTATGAGCAAGATATACCTTTTACAGAAGAAATGCTAGCAATTGAAATGGGCGAAAAGATAGAGTTTGTTAAATATGCAATTACCGCATTACGCAAATTTAAAATGGTAGAAGTAATAGACGACGCGTTTAGACTTACTAATTGGGAAAAATACCAAAATATAAAGGCATTAGAAGACTTAAGAGAGCAAAATAGATTAAGAGTAGCAAAGTACAGAAAAAAACAAAAAGAGTTATCAGGAACTAATGAAGAATGTAATGTTACTGTAACGTTACAAGAAACGTTACCCTCTATATCTATATCTAATTCTAATAATATAGATTCTAATATTAATTTAAATAATTATAATGATAAATTTAATAAATATGGCGAGTACGGTTGGGTTAAACTAAAGCCAAGTCAATACGATAAGTTAAAAGCAGACTTCTCTAATGTTGACATTGATAATCAAATTAAATTACTTGACGAATATGTGCAATCTAACGGAAACAAGAACAAATATAAAGACTTTAATCTTGTTTTAAGAAAATCCATTAGGGAAAATTGGTTTAATGGCAAACGCTTTAGCACCATTAAAAACGAAAAAGCCGTTCCCGAATGGTTCGATAAACATATGGAAGAAGCAAAGAAACGGGAAGAAGAAAATCGTAAAGCAATGGAATCAGAAGAAAATTTACGCTCTTTAGAAGAATTAG
>DAOSJI010000022.1:0-3378 GCA_035367155.1 Bacilli bacterium | reverse complement strand
GCAGAACTAGTGAAATTCTAGTGGCGACAGTAAAGTCTGGATGAAAGAAGATTTTTTCTATAATTATGCCCTGAGGATTATCAGGGATTTTTTATTGGAGGTACTTGTGATGAAAGAGAAAGTCGAATTAAAAGAAACTGAAGTAAAAAAAGAAAATGTTGAACAGTCAAATTTAGAAAAAGACAAACAGAAAAAGAAGGCATTACGGAGTAAATGGGTATCCTTTATTGCAAGAGCAGCAGTTTTTAGTGCAATTGCAACATTGTTTTATATTATTCCAGTTCCACCATTTAATTTTCCAATATTTCCTGGCCCATTTTCATTTTTAAAAATTCATTTAGATGAAGTACCTGTTTTAATTGCTTCATTTGCATATGGGCCACTTATGGGCATTATTGTCCTAATTGTGAAAACCCTTATTAAATTACCATTATCAAATACTGCATTAATTGGAGAGAGTGGTGATTTAGTTTTTTCACTAGGTTTTATTTTACCAGCAGCATTTATATACAAACAAAATCGCACCTTTAAAGGTGCAATTACTGCCTTATTAATAGGATGTGTAACGCAAATCGCGGTATCAACAGTATATAATTTTTATGTCCAATATCACTTATATAATCGACTTTTTGGTGGTGCTTTACCTTTTGATCTCGTTGAGTATATAAGTGTTATTATTCCTTTTAATTTAATAAAGAATGTAATTATTATTTTAATAACATTACCAATATATAAATCAGTAAGACGGTTGTTTGACAAATTATAAAAAAATGATGCAAACGCATCATTTTTTTATATTGTATTTATAATTTTATTTAACTTCGATAGCACCTGTAGGGCAATCGTTAGCAGCGCTTTCAACTACATCTTCGAGTTCTGCTGGAATTTCTTCCATAAGAGCAATCATTTTGCCTTCATCATCCCAATCAAATACTTCTGGGCATACTGCGTTACAAACGCCACAACCGATACATGCATCTGAATTAAGTAATACTTTTTTTGCCATAATATTCTCCTTTAGGTTTTTTCTCAAATCAATTATATAACAATAGAACATTTTTAACAACCAGAGAAGCAAATAAAGACTATCTTTTAGACCCTCTTTATATTAATATAAAAGAGCAGTGCAAGGTCGATATAAATGGAAAAATCAAGAGTAAAAAAATACGCAAAATATCGTGAAGAGATTCTCGCTATGAAGGATTACACGGAACCTAGTAATGAAGAGGTTATCGTTACTAAAGAAGATTTTCGCAAGGCAAAAGAACAAAATATTTCGACGACAACAAAATCTTTAACTGTTGAAGAAATTGTGACTGCGTATGAAAATTATTTAGATCCTAAGGGTGAAAAACGCGAAAACGAACTCCGTGAAAAAAAGAAAAAAAGAAAAGAAGCTTTAATTATCGGCTTAGTTACTGGCTTTATAATTTTATTAGTAATCCTTGGATTAATATTAACTTTTGGAAGGGGTCTTTTATGAAATTAATTAGTGTTGCAATTGATGGACCATCAGCAGCAGGGAAAAGTACAATTGCTAAGATTGTTGCTGCTAAATTAGGTCTAACATATATTGATACAGGTGCGATGTATCGCGCTTTTACATGGTATGTAATAGAAAATAACATTGACCCAAATAATGAAGAAGCCTGCACAAGTGTTATTCCAAATGTGCATATTCATTTAAATAAAGATGGTAAAGTTTATTGTAATAAAACCGATATTACTAAAGAAATTAGAGGTTTAGAAGTTACTAAACACGTAAGTGCCGTATCCTCATATAAAGCAATTCGCCTTGCTTTAGTAGAGTTACAACGAGAAATGGCTAAAAAAGATTCAGTAATTATGGATGGAAGAGATATTGGAACATATGTTCTTCCTAATGCTAATGTTAAGATTTTTTTAGTCGCTTCTGTAGAAACACGTGCTATAAGAAGATATAAAGAAAATATTGAAAAAGGCATTGAATGTGATCTTGAATTTATTAAAAAAGATATTGAACGAAGAGATAAATTTGACTCATCTAGAAGTTTTGCTCCTTTAAAACAAGCAGAGGATGCTATTTTACTTGATACTAGTAATTTAAATATTGAACAAGTAGTAGAGCGAGTTATTGAAATAATTGAAAAGAAGGTTAAGTAATGAAAAAACTACCAACTGTTGCAATTATTGGAAGTCCTAACGTTGGTAAATCAACGCTTTTTAACCGTATTATTGGGAAAAGGCATGCAATTATCGATGATGAGCGAGGTATAACGCGCGATCGTCTATACGCAAGAACTGAATGGATAAAAAGAAAATTCAATGTTATAGATACTGGAGGTCTTGAATTAGAAGATGTTCCTTTTCAACGTCTTATAAAAGAACAAGTAAATCTTGCTATAGAAGAAGCTGATGTTATTGTTTTTGTTGTTGATGGCCTACTTGGTTTAATTGAAGATGATTATGCGGTTGCAAGACTTTTACGCAATGTAAAAAAGCCTGTTATTTTGGCAGTAAATAAGATTGATGACAATATTCATATAGGAAATGTCGGGGAATTTTACGCTTTAGGCTTTAATGATGTAATCGCAGTAAGTAGTGAACACGGTATTGGAATTGGTGATTTATTAGACAAAATTGTTAGTTATTTACCAGAAAAAGAAATAGAAGAATATAAAGATGCTATTACTTTTAGTGTCATTGGTCAGCCTAATGTTGGTAAATCTAGTTTAATTAATGCCCTAATTAATGAAGAACGAGTTATTGTTAGCAATAAGGCTGGTACTACACGTGATGCTATTGATATTGAATTTAGTAAAGATGGACAAAATTATGTCATTATCGATACTGCAGGGCTAAAAAAACGTGGCCGCATTATTGAAAGTGTTGATCGTTATGCAGCACTAAGAGCTTTTAAAGCAATCGAACGAAGTGATGTTGTTTTATTTCTTCTTGATGCAAACGAAGGTATTAGAGCTCAAGATAAACATGTCGCTGGTTTTGCAATAGATGAGAATAAAGCAATTATTATCATTGTAAATAAATGGGATTTAATTAAAAAAGATGACAAAACGCTATTTGAATATCGCGACAAAATACGCGCGGAATTTAAATTTATTGAATATGCACCTATTTTATTCGTCTCTGCAAAAACAAAGCAAAGAGTTAATGAAATTTTTGGCTTAATTAAAAAAGCAAGTGAGGCATATAAACGTCGTATTGCAACTAATGCACTAAATGGTATTATCCAAGATGCTCAACTATTGAATGAACCAGCTATGTTTAATGGGGGTAGACTTCGTATCTATTATGTAAGTCAAGTTGCAATTGAGCCTCCTACATTTGTGTTTTTTGTAAATAACCCCAATTTTGTACACTTTTCCTATGAAAGATATT
>DAOSJI010000021.1:0-3663 GCA_035367155.1 Bacilli bacterium | reverse complement strand
GTTCGCAATACCATTTCTTTTAATAAGTTGTGGTAAACCCAAAATACTTAATGAAGAACAAAGATTAACAACAATTAGACAATTAGCTAACGCTAGACCTTATCGTCCAAATATTTTTAGTGCAACTATTAAAGAAGAATCCGATATTGATATAGTTGTTGAGATTAATGGTCAACCAAGAATACAAATTACAAATTATCAAAACTATAGTCATGATGTTAGAATTAAAAACTACCAATTTCTTGATAGTATAAGTAGAACTGATAAAGAGAAGGTTGAATTACGAACTGATGTAGTTTTTGAATCTGAATTAGTTACAAAAACCAAAATATTTGGTTCAACAATTTTAAACGAAGAAATAATTCCAGAAACAGAATTGCATTATTACACCAAAAATAATGTCCACTATGCGGATGAATCCGATTATGTTGATCCTCAAACAGAAGAACAAGGGACAAAATCTAAAGTTGATGAATACTATGACTTTACTAAAAACATCATATATAACGAAGTAACCGAACGTATGACATATTTATATGATTATAATTTTTCTCTCTTTAGTATTGATGAATCTGAAGAAATAATTGTAGATGCAACTCTTTTCAAAAATGAATTTACCTTGGTTTCAAAAATCAATGTAGAAAAATTTATTCAAAAGCAAATTGATGATTTTGAAAGTCAAATGACCTCTGAAGTTCAAATTCCTGAATATGAATATACTTATGATGAAATTACTAATGAAGATAAAGTAGTAATTAACTCAGAAACCTATGAAATAGATTCTATAACTAGTTCACTTAATATCAATGGTTTAGTAACATTTTCATATGAAGGAAATAACTACCGAGTAACAATAAAAGGTGGTTTTACATTTTCACTAGATTATCAAAATTATAACGATACTAAATTAGTTATTGAATTCCCTAATGATCTAGATTCGTATTTAGAAAATACGGAATAAAAAGTTTAATTGCATTTCATTAATATTTCGTTTATATTAATAAAGCAACTAAAAGGAGCAAATTATGAAAGCATTAGACATTATATTTCTTATCGTAGCAATTATTCTTATTATTCTATCTTTATTACAAGGCGGAAAAAGTGAAGGTGCATCAGGTGCTATTACTGGTGGAGGTCTTAATATTTTCGCCAAAACTAAAGAACGAGGTAGTGAAAAAATAATTTCTATTTTAACTATGGTAATTGCGGTTATCTTTTTCCTTTTAGCTATTTTGGTTAACGTACTACTTTAAGTTAGATAACAAAACATAAATAAAGGACAAGATTTCTTGTCCTTTTTTCTTTTATTGACTCTTTTATATGTTATAATTTTTTAGGCGATAAAAATGACAATAAAAGAATATGTTGCAAAGCAAAAACAACTTTTATGTATAGAAGTAGAAGGCTTACAAGTAAAACCATCATTTGTAATTATTCAAGTAAATGATGATCCTGCTAGTGATAGTTATATTCGCGGAAAAATTAAAGATGCAGGAGAAGTTGGTATTGAAGTAAAACTAGATAAACTAAGTCCTACTATTAGCGAAGAGGGTTTATTAAAAGTTGTTAATAAATATAACAATGATCCTAAAGTACATGGTTTAATTGTTCAAATGCCACTTCCAAAACATATTAGCGAAGATAGAGTAAAACTAAGTGTAAATCCAAAAAAAGATATTGATGGTTTTCACCCTCTATCCCATCTTAATCCATGCACTCCACAAGGGATCATTGATTATTTAGAATCAGAAAATATTGCAATTGAGGGCAAAAGTGCATTAGTTATTGGAAGAAGTAATATTGTTGGTAAGCCCATGGCAAAGCTTTTATTAAACAAAAATGCAACCGTTACCATCGTTCATTCTAGAACTAAAAAAGATGACTTACTCAACTTACTGGCTAGAGCAGATATTATCGTTGTAGCAGTAGGAAAAAAATGGTTCGTTAGTGAGGAACCACTAAAAGAAAGTGCAGTTATTATTGATGTTGGAATTAACCGAGTTGACGGCGTTCTCTACGGCGATGTAAAACCTGAAAGAAATGTAGCACTTCAAACACCTGTTCCAGGTGGAGTTGGATTATTAACAAGATTACGATTACTTAAAAATTTATTGGAGGCATATTATGAAATTTGCAATAACTAATACTCAAGTTTATGGGGTTGACCGTGCGATTAAAGCAAGTGGAAATCCAATGAGAACTGAAATTGAAACAGGTCCTATTGATGAAAAAGATCTAAAACGAGCAAGACTTCTTGGTCGAACAAAAGGTGGAGAAGGACATGATAATTATTTAAAGGGCATTCTTGTTCAAATGGATGTCACCGCTCCTCTTTACTGGTGGAAAGAAGCTCAACGATATCATTGGTTTGATTTTGTTTCTAGTCAATCAACAATGCACTGCTTACTTAAATTCAATATTGAAGAACGTTTTGTTAAAGAAGTAGATCGTAGAGTTATTCCAATTATAGATGAATTAGTGAAACAATATAACGCAATAGAACAAAGTAAAGCAAAAGAAAAAGTTGCTAAGTGGCGAGAAATTGTTGCTACTCTACCTTCTGGTTTTTGTTTAACTGCGACAATGACTACAAATTATCAACAACTAAAAACTATGTATTTTCAAAGAAAGAACCATAAACTTGAAGAATGGCATGTATTCTGTGATTGGGCATTAGGACTACCGTTATTTGAAGATTTAATTAAAGAGGTAGCAAAATGAAAAAACGCACATTAAAAAAATATGCTGATTTAATTGTTAAAGTTGGAGCGAATGTCCAAAAAGGACAAGAAGTTATTATTAATGCTGATTTAGAAATCGCACATTTCGTTGAATATGTCGTTGAATCTGCTTATAAAGCAGGAGCAAAAGAAGTAATAATTAAATGGAGTGATGATAATTTAAGAAAACTTCATTATAAATACCAAAAAACTGAAACATTAGGAACATTTAAAGATTGGGAAATTGAACGTTTGAAATATAGAACAAATGTTCAACCCGTTATGATAAGACTTGAAAGTAGCGACCCAGATGGATTAAAAGGTATTGATCAAGCAAAAATGAGTGAAGTTAGAAAAATGCTTTACCCAGTATATAAACCATTTGCAGATGAATCCGAAAATAAATACCAATGGACAATCGCGGCTGTTCCAGGTGAAAAGTGGGCAAAAAAATTATTCCCTCAATTAAGTAAAAAACAAGCTGTTAAAAAGTTATGGGATGCAATTTTATTCGCTTCTCGTGCGGATGGGTTTAATCCAATTCGTGCGTGGGAAGATCATAACGCCAATTTAGCAGATCATGCCCGAACTTTAAACATGTTAGAACTACAAAAACTACATATTCGTAGCAAAAACGGCACGGATTTAAAGATTGGTCTAATTCCAGATGCTCTATTTATGGCAGGCGGAGATACTACATTAAAAGGTATATATTTTAACCCCAACATTCCTACTGAAGAATGCTTTACAACTCCAAAAAAAGGTGAGGCAGAAGGAATTGTTTATGCAACGAAACCTTTATCATATCAAGGAGAAGTGATTGACGGTTTTTATCTTAAATTTAAAGATGGAAAAGTTGTAGAGGCGTATGCAAAGAAAAATAATGAACTTTTACAAAACATGCTTAATTCAGATGAAAACGCACGTTATTTAGGCGAAGTTG
>DAOSJI010000020.1:3214-4533 GCA_035367155.1 Bacilli bacterium | reverse complement strand
TTTTGCCAACGCTCCACAGCTTCGTTGAAAATTTTAGTGTTTAATTCACTCATTATCCACTTTCTATTTAGTGTTTCAGCTACTTTACCAGTAGTTCCACTTCCAGCAAAACAATCGAATACAGTTTCGTTTTCATAAGAATAGTATCTGATTACATTTTCCGCAAGTTTTTTAGGAAATGGTGCTGAATGCCAACTTTTAGTTTCAGGTTGTATTTCCCAAACATTAGTCCTTTCGTAACCATCACCAACCAAACTATTATTTTGTAAAACTTTGTCTATTAAAAAATTGGCTTTTTTCTTAAACACAAGCACATATTCAGTTACTATATTTGGTTTGTATGCAACAGGTTTCCTATGTCTATAAAATCCACCGTTTCTGTTTGCTGCTGCTCCATCGGGTTTTTTCCAAATAATATCTTCCAAAAACTCAAAGCCAATTTTTTCCATCATCGGTACAAAATAAAATGGTAGTGGTATCCTGTAACTTTGCTCACTACGCTTTTCACGCTCAACCAACACAGGGCTAATATTTATTACACACATTCGGCTTGGTTTTAATATTCGTTCAATTCCTAAAAAAACTTGCTCCATTTCGTGCATATAATCCGCTACACTACTATATTGGCTATATTCTCTTGCATTGTAGTAAGGTGGCGAAGTGAACACTAAATCCACGCTATTATCATCAAGTCTGTTTATGGTTTCTTTACAGTCCTCATTCCAAAACTCCCCACGCTCAAATAACGGCTTATAACAATGTGTATAAGTAATAGCGGTTTTATTGCTATTCGTTACTTTTTGCTCTTTATTATCGTTTGTCATATATTCAAAGTTTTATTTATTCTATCCGCTACTACTCATACACTTGATACGTTAGGTGCAAGTTTAAGATCGACCGTCAAACACCACCAACATAGAGTCGTGCATTCCAGCCTTGCCCGTAACAAATTCACCAAATGTATTTACACCGCAAAATTTTATCCGCCCTTCAAAGAACCTTATTTCCGTTTGGTTCGGCAATATATCCTTGTGAAATAGCTTTGTGCTTGTGCTTACAGGTAGTAGCATTACACATAGTTTTCCCTTTTTACTTTCAGATATTGCCTTACGTACAAATGCCTCTTTGAGTTTTCTGCTATAAGGTGGATTGATAAAATTTCGCTCACCCCATTCTACTTCCAACCCGTCCCACTTTTCAATATCGTGTTGATACGGGCAAGGGTCAAAAGTAAAATCAAATTCCTCGTTCAATTTGGCATACACGTCTGGTGGTGTTGCCCAATCATCTTTATGATCTAAATTTCTGTTTTTCATATT
>DAOSJI010000020.1:0-3114 GCA_035367155.1 Bacilli bacterium | reverse complement strand
ATATATATTCCGCTATAACACTTTCTCCATTATTTATAACAAACAGTATTTTCATATTAGTTATCGTTCTATAATTTCTGCAAAGATACAAAAAATTGAGAAGACTAGATATTTCTATCTAATCCTCTCAATTTATTTTAAAATTATAAGCTGTTTAATACAGTTTTGGTTTCTCTTGGCCCAAACTGTTGATCTATCTCATTTTGACTCAGTTCATTCTGATGTAAAGACCTTCCAGCTACAGTATTATCTGCAATTATATAAACATCTTCTTCTGGAGAGTCTTTATCAACAACTAAACAATGTCTATAGATCGGATGACCCATATAAGTTAATACTTCACCCGTGGTAGGATTAATTTTAGGATTTTGTGTCTCCCAAGATTTCTCCAATGATTCTTGAATTACCAGCTTCTTGTTAAATGAATCAGGTACTTCTTCATCGGGTCTTAAATTATACTCATCTACGACTCTTTCTAAATCGCTCAGAGTACCATTTAAATATCCTACTCTTTTTTCAACAGTAACGAAGTTTCCTCTAAATAACAAAACTTCTTGTCTTAAACCAATCGATCCAAACTTTGGTTGATTTTCTTCATCAAGTAATCTTTGATTTACATTGATGATACCTGCAATGTTGTTTTCTGTAATAGCAGGTTGTACTCTAATTTTTCCCATTTTTTTGAAATTTTAGGAGTTTTTTAATATTAAAGTTCTTCGGCTTCTTTCTGAATTTTTCTCCATAATTCTCTCGCCTCGGAATCTATTTTTTTAATTTTTTCTTTCAATACTTTTGCTCGTTTTATATCTTTTTCCTTTATGGCTAAATCTAGCCTTTCTTCTAACTTTTCCTTTTCTTCAAATAAAGCATCAACTAAAGGTCGATGCATATTTCTGTATAGATTTGATTTTTCTGAAGTATTCATTTATTCCTCCTTTTCTTTATTTGTTTCCATTGGTTCTAATACTCCAGTAGAATCTTGTACTCCAGTAAAATCTTGAATCTGTACTTCAAGATATTTTACTGCCTTGTGCTCATTTAAGGATTTTTGTACTCTGTGTATGCCAAAATCAAATCTATTCTTCGATGGTTCTACTTCGATTTTGACATCTTTGTCTATTAAAAAGTAACTATAGAACTTATGCATATACTTTATTCTCTTGTTACCTTTTAAAGATATTTCGGATACTCTGTCTAACCAGATAAATACCCATTTTTTTGACGTTTTCCACATCTCGAATCCTGGGTTTATCTTTACTGCAGTAATGAAATAATCATTAGGCTCTATACCTAATTCACGATCTCCTGAGTTCTGAACTAATATTCCAGAACACATTTTTTCAATAAATTCTAACGTTTGATCCGTTGGATTAACTAATCCTTTTGGATCATAGACAAAGTCATATAGAACATTGTCTATTCTGTTGGTTTTATCCATAACTGTTTGTTTTAAAGGTTTATTATAAGGTTTGTACGATTTTATTTTTGTTTTGTTTATTCTATGTAAATTAGAAAGCCTCTACGATACTCCCGTACAGTAGAGTTCTTCTTGAATCTTGAAAACGAAAGAAGACAGGACACATAAACCACCTACCAAATATGCACCTAGAAGTAGGAATGATTCAAGAATTTGCTTCCTAATTTACTTACATTAAATTAGTAAATTGATGCCTAAGATCAATAAGGCGATTAGTGTAAAAAATACACAAATCAGAAATAGTGTTTTTTTGCTTTCTGTTTTCATTTTATTGAGATTTTCGTTTTTTTAAAAGTTTATTTATCTCATCTTCTAACTCAAGAAAATCTTCTCTGGCTTTGTTAGAAGCATGTAAACTTGCTAATTTTTCACAATCTAAATCTGTTAATTTATATCCAAACTCATTGGCTATATTTAGACTTTCTACAAACGATGGATCATTGTCTCTTAAATAATTTATTGCATTTTCATAATAAATTATTTCTCGATCAAATGCTCCTCTATCATCTAAAATATCAAATAAATTATTAAAACATTTGATACTTCTGTAGTCAGATTCTGCTAAATATTCCTTGTAATCTGGATTTATCTTGTCAAGGAAATTTATTAAAAATACATTTTTTACAAATGTAGTATTATATCTTGTATGTAGATATTCAATAAAACTTTTACTTGGTATTAGTTTTCCATAATATGGCCAAAAACAACCATCTCTGTATATTTCGTACCTTAAACTTTTACTATTTATGTTTTTTCCATACGTATATAATACTAACCAACTTGGATTATATAAATTTCCTAAATTGTGCTCAAAAACTCCTAATTTATAATAACTTTTTGGACAATCCTTTAAAGGTCTTGGATTTAATAAGGTTACTGAAAATTTCTTGTTCAAGATTACTTCTATCTTTTTCATTTTATTCTTATTTGATAATTTTGATGATACTAAACTTTTTGAAATTATACGTGTGAGGTGATTATCAGCAAGTTACGAGGCTCACTTAAAGTAACGCTTTAAATAGATATTCATAAGCAAGTAATAATCAACAAGTTAAGATATTTCACTTAAAATAAAGTTTATATATCACTAAGTCAACAAGTTACAGGTTTTATTTAAAGTAATACTTCAAGTAATTTATTTAGATATTAAGGCATTCAAACATTTAGACACCTCTACAGGGCTTATTCGAACACTCAGATATTCAGGCACTTAGATATTTAAACACCTCTACAAAGCTTACTTAGATACTTGAATACTAAATAATTATGAACTTTAATTAAAGTAGTACTTTAAGTGAACTTCACAATTATTTAATTATGAAGTAGATAAGTGCAGCTATAGTTACTGAAGTTATCATCATAACTGCAGTAAAAATAAAAAGGTTAAATAAGAATTTGATTAAATTCTTACTTAAGATTTGAGTTCTTTTCATATCTTTAATTCAATTAGTTAATTAATTCAATTAAAGTAATACTTTAAATAACCCTCATAAATAATACTTAATCAATAAGTTACAAGTTTTATTTAAAGTAATACTTTAAGTACTACTTAGTGTAACCATTACACTAACTATTATATTTAGTGTGATCATTACACTAACTACTAATCAAAACTTTATTTACTACTGTTAATAGTT
>DAOSJI010000019.1:0-4580 GCA_035367155.1 Bacilli bacterium | reverse complement strand
TGGTGCAGATGACAGGAATTGAACCTGCACGAGTCTCCTCACTAGATTCTAAGTCTAGCGCGTCTACCGATTCCGCCACATCTGCCTTTATGGTGCCGACGACAGGACTTGAACCCGTAACCTACTGATTACAAATCAGTTGCTCTACCGATTGAGCCACGTCGGCATATGAAGTGGTGGACACTGAGGGAGTTGAACCCCCGACCTCTTCCGTGTGAAGGAAACGCTCTCCCTGCTGAGCTAAGTATCCGGGTGCCTTATTAGGTTATCAAATAATGAATTTTATTACAATGAAATTCTATTTCATTATTTTATAAACCGATACTTATCTCTTCTTTTAATTCATTTGTAACACTAAACTCTGTTGTTAAATTTTGCGCCCATTTACCCTTTTTAATAATTGGGATACCCGTTAAAGCTTTCAATAGATCTGCAAATTGGACAAATAAATACAGGTAAATAACAGAAACAGTAGTATATTTAGCAAGCAAAAGCGAGCCAGTAACTGCTACAAACCACATAAATCCTCCATCTAGAAGAAAGGCAAGTAAACCCTGTCCACCGACTCTTAAAGTACTATAGTTTGTAAAACAAATTGCAAATATAAATAAGAACGCTGCATAAATACGTATAAGTTCCGCTGCTAGCCTTTGTTGATCAATTGCAACTTCTTTAAAAATTAAGGGAATAAATGGAGATAGTGTAATCATTAATAACCCCATAATTATTGATACAGTAATTCCAAGTTTAAAAAGATATTTTTGATTTTGTTTGGCTTCCTCAATTTTACCCGCGCCAAGTGTCGCACCAACTAAAATACCAACACCAATTCCAAGTCCACTATAGATAAAACCACATATATTAGTTATTGAGTTAATAATAGATAATGAACTTAAAACATTTGGTCTAAAAGTATACGACAAGGATATTAAGATCATTGCAGAGGCCCAACTAATTTCGTTAATAAACATCGGAATTGTTTTAACTGTTATTCTTTTTGCTAGTTGTTTTTCAATTTTAAAGTCTGCAAAAAAGGCCTTAAATTTAAAAACATCAAACTTTTGCACTAAAATAAATAAAATAACAAACTCTGTAATACGTGCGATTAGTGTAGCAATAGAGGCACCTTTTACACCCATTTTTAAACCGTAAATAAATATTAAATTACCAATTAAATTAACAAGTAGACTAGTTGATGAAGAAATCAATGTAAGTTTCGACTTTCCAATTTCTCTTAAACTAGAATGTAGAATAATTGATAACCCTAACGGTATAAATCCTACTATCATGTATGGGAGATAATCTTTTGCTTGAGCGAGTACATTTGCGGGGTTTTGGTCATTTCGAGCGTAAAATTGTACGATTTTCTCTCCAAAAATAATTGATAAAATCAAGATTAAAATTGTGAATATAATAATTACGATTGATTTGAAACGAAATGATTGTGTAATGTATTCATTCTTTTTAGCGCCATAAAATTGTTGAATATAGACACCACTTCCTGCGATTAGACCGCCAGTAACAACTAAAAAGAAAAATGTAATTTGATTTGAGGCATATACTGCACTAACGGCCTCATTACTAATTACACTAACCATAATGGTATCTAATAGAGAAACCAAAAATACCATCATCGATTGAATCATGACTGGAAAGGCCACTCTTAAGAATAGCTTTATAAAGTTTTTACCACCATACAATTTCTCTAACATATTTGTTCCTATAGAAAACGCCTAGTAACCTAGGCGTTAAGCGTCAATGATGGTGGGCCTTAATAGACTCGAACTATCGACCTCACCCTTATCAGGGGTGCGCTCTAACCAACTGAGCTAAAGGCCCGTAACGCTTGACGCTTAAATATCATACATTACACACTTGCAAAAAGCAAATAATATTTAAACTTTTACTTAGTAAAGTAAAAATTGCATTTACCTTCAAATTAATTTAAAAGAAAATGGTCGAGATTGCCTCGACCATTTTGATTTTGATAAAACGATTAACGTTTTGAGAATTGTGGTGCTCTTCTAGCAGCTTTAAGACCATATTTTTTACGTTCTTTAGCACGAGCATCACGAGATAACATTCCAGCCTTTTTTAAGGTTGAGCGATCTTCACCAGCTTCTAAAAGTGCACGAGCGATACCAAGACGAATTGCACCAGCTTGGCCTGTAAATCCGCCACCTTTGACTGTACACATCACATCATATTTATCAGCAACACCTAATAATTCTAATGGTTGTTTTAAATCCATGACTAATGTGGCATATGGCATATATTCATCAACTTGGCGATCGTTAACAACAATATTACCTTTTCCTTTTGTTAGGAAAACACGTGCAATTGAACTTTTACGACGACCAGTTCCATAAAATGTTTCTTTTTTAGCCATTATTTGTTACCTCCGATATAACGAAGTGGTAGTTCTTCTGGTTGTTGGGCTGCATGTTTATGTTCAGGACCTTCATAGACAAATAATTTCTTAAAAATAGCACGACCTAAGCGTCCTTTGGGTAACATTCCCCAAACTGCTCTTTCAACCATTTCAACTGGATATCTGTCAATCATTTCGCCTGCAGTACGAACACGAAGTCCGCCTTGACGACCACTTGTATTGTAGTATTTTTTTGTATCTTTTTTGTTGCCAGTGAGGGCAACTTTCTCAGCATTAATAATAATTACAAAATCACCGCAGTCTACATGTGGAGTGTAGTTAGCTTTGTTTTTGCCTTGTAGCGTTACAGCAACTTCGCTTGCTAAGCGACCAAGTGGTAAGTCTGTTGCATCTACGACATACCATTTACGGACTGTTTCGCCTCTTTTTACTTGTGTTGTTTGACGTTGCATAATTTCCTCCTTCATATTCCGTCTTACCGGGACGACATGGTTTGGAATACAACCGTTTAATAATATACATTATTAGATTTTTGCTGTCAATTATAAAAAATGGCCTTTTGTCTAAAAAGGGCCATTTCTAATAAAGTAAAGCTATTTTTAGTCTAATTCGACATTATAATAGACATCTTGAACATCTTCTACATCATCAAGAAGATCTAATAAGCGTTGAAATTCCACTAGATTTTCCTCGTTTAACGTAATAGTACTTAATGGAATAAGACGAATTTCATTAATTTTAAATTCCTCCACTCCAAGTTCATACAATGTGTCACGGGTAACGCCATAAGCAAGTGGATTTACAGTAACTTGAAATTCATTATCTTCAAGACTAATTTCCCAAACATCAATATCATTTAAAATTAGTGTTTCTTCAATAGATTCTTGTGTTAATCCATTAGAAGCAAAAACGAAAACGCCCGTTTCTTGGAAGTTATATGCTACTGAGGCAAAACTTGCATCAACTTTCTTAATAGCGGCTTTTATATCACTAATAGCACGATTTACATTATCTGTAAGGGTATCAACTACAATAAAACTATTACCAGGACCAATTAATTCATATCGACCTGGAATATAGGCAATACTTTCAGTGCCTGTAGCCTTTTTAATAGCACGGTCAATTACCTCTCTTGTAACTCCCATACTTTTAAACTTATCAATAGCACTTCTTAAGTTTAAATTGCTTTTTGGATCAGGAACCCCACCTTTTGCTGCTAAATAGATTTCTTTAGATGCTCTAGCATATAAGGCACTTTTCTTTGCAGCAGTTGATGCCATAGAGCGAGCACGAACTTCAAAATGTCTACCCATGTTTTTTCCTCTTAAATGGTAACTCAATACGAGTAACGTGAATCAAATTGTATTTTTCTATCATATCAAAAGCAACATCTAACCGTGGTGAACGATATGCAATAGGATCATGAGCATCAATACCTATATTCATTTTAGCCCCCATTTTTCCTACTAGTTCCCAAAATTTAGGATGTGGATATCCATAAACTGGACTAACTGAAGCATGAAGCTGTATATAATCTACTTTTGAAATATTTAATTCTAAAATTACATCGTATTTAATAGCAGCTTCAATAATCTCAAGGCTAATTTGCTCGGCTAATTCATCAAATTCAGGATAAAAAGACATAAAGTGATCTGGGTGTGCTGCTATTGCAAATAAGCCTGTTTTAAACCCTTCGATAATATCGTTTTTGTATCTAAGAGCACGCTCAGCAGGACTACAAGGTAGGTGTCTATAAAATATTAATTCACCATTTTCATTGGCAATATGTTGACCAATAATCATATAATCAATTTTCTCTTCATCAAATAGTCTTTCGTAATAGGACACATACTGAGGAAGATATTCAGATTCAAAAGCTAAATGAATCGTAATTTTATCTTTATATTTTTCTTGTAAATCCCTAACGCTAAAAAGATAGCTAGGTAAAACATCATAGTCGCCTCGCCATGACATTGAATAATCAGGAAACATTATATGATCGCTAAAACCTAATACTTTTATACCTGCCTTTAGTGCTTCTCTTACATAATCTTCATCGCTTCCAACTGCATGTCGACATCGATATGTATGAGAATGATAAGAATAATCAACCGTTAACTCTTTTTTCATTTTAATATCCTACATATTCTAAATATAACCCTTTTGCAGGGGATTTGTAATTAATTAT
>DAOSJI010000018.1:0-5199 GCA_035367155.1 Bacilli bacterium | reverse complement strand
TTCTATAAAGTCTGTCCATTTTGATTAAGGTGTTTCTTTAAGCTGACGCACAACGGATGGGTATATAAAAAGTTGGGCAATACGGAGCGATTCACTGTCAAACCGCACAAAGTTAAATGCGAGCTACACACTTGAAATTTAGCACTATCTGCCCAATTTTTTATATACCGTGTTACCAACTGGGCGTTCTTGTCTTTCAATGGTTTGAGATTTTTTTTCAATTCTGTCATTCCGTTTTCTCTGTCTTAAAAGATTTAGTTTTTTTGTGTCGGCAAAGTCAGCGTAGGCAAACAGACAAGCTCTATGGCAGGTTTTGGTTGTGCGGTGGTTTGTGCGACCTGCCATTGTGCTTGGCTGTGTGGGTTGGCTTTAATAACTAATTTTTGCATTGTCCAGTATTCTTTTTACATCATTAATTTTTAACGCAACATTCTCACCCTGATATTGTGGACCACTACCACCAACTAAAATTCCTATTACGGTGTTATCATTTTTCAAAATACAAGGTCCACCACTATTCCCTGGATTTGAAGTCGCATCGAGTTTGAATAGATTAAAACCTTGAAATTTGTCACTATTTATATTCCCTTTACTTATTGAATAGTCCCCATTTGGATAACCAATTAAAATTACCTCATCAAGATTATTAACTGCATCGGATTCGCCTAATTGTAATGGTTCTATTTCTGTAATTTCTGCTACTTCTAAAACAGCAACATCTGTTAAAAAATAGTCCATAGGAACCTGACCATTAATGGGTTGAAAACTAGTAGGAGAAATGTACTTAATTTTGGCTTTTACATTCAATTTACTTTTTGATTGTTCAAAAAATAATTCGACTTCATCACCGACTTTATTATTTTCTACAACGTGTCTTGCGGTCAATAAGATTGTTGGGCTTATTAAAAATGCAGTGCCTACACCATTTGATGTCACTACTTTTGCCACAGGTTCTTGAATGTCGGAATTAAATGTAGGTTTACCAGTTATTAAACCCAAGTTGAAAAGTAGATAAATTGCAAATGGCAATAAGATTGTTAATATAAATAATATAGTAACTATTCTGATTTTCTTTAAAACAGAAACCCTATTGTTTTCCTGTAAAGATTTTGTTATTCCTAAAATCATAACCTTAAATGTGTTTAGTTAAATAAGCATTTCTACCATTATTCCATCTTTCCTGAGTCATTGTTGGATCTTCAATGTTATCCGGTAGTTTTTCATATGATTCTTTAAGAAGTTCAATATACTCAAGCTGACGAACAATATCAAAGTTGCCTTTTTCATCATAGAAGAAAAGGATATTCTTTAAATCAGGCAAAACGCAAATATTATCAGGGTGATTTGGAAAATATGCAAAGGGCGTTTGAGCATTTGTGAATGATTCAATTGTTTCTTTAATTGATGTTTCTCTGGAACCAATAATAAACCTAGGAATATTTGGATCAGGGTCTAATACTTTCTTAATCCTTAAAAAAGGAGAAATGGCTTTTTTAGCAGTCATCAAACACTTTATTACATTGTGTTTTAAAAAGTCAGAAACGTCATAATCTTCAACACAGTTAGATGACTTGATTCTAAATTCTCTTAAAAAGTCAACATATATTTCGTCCGAGAACTTTTTATTACTCTTATCAGTAAGATATTCTAGTAGATTACCCGCCTCTATTATTTCGGACATTGAACGAACTGCTCCATAAGTTTGTTTAAAATTATTACTTGCATTTTTACATTCTTGCTCAAATGAATTTGAAGGAAATACACGTTGTATTGGAAGCGTTGTATCTTTAATATCAGTTTCTATCTCTTTAAGTCTATCAGGAAAATTTATTTGAGCATTAGCAACTGTTGTTGGTTTTTTAGAATCTTCCTCCGCACTATTGCTTGTAACAAGTGCATTACATTTTTTAATCACTTCATTGAAAAAATTGATTTTTGGTAAAATGTGAGTTGTCCCTTTTAGTTTAGTATCTGTTTCTTTAATGTGCTTTACAATATCAATTAAAGGTTTTATTGAATGATGGATTTTTAGTAATTCAAAAATCGTAAATAATCTATCTTTTAAGACATTGTTTTGTTCAAGAATACTTTTGTAGGTTTTCTGAGATGTATTCAATGCGAGTTTTCTTAACTCATTATCCCAATTCTTTGGTTGCGAAGATAACCCAATAGATCTCCAATAATTTAATGTCCTTTCAATTGCTTCAGTAATATCTTCAAGAACATATTTTGTATAATATAAACTTTGGGTGCTTTGTAGAGATGTATCAACAACATTGTAAATCTCATCTATTATTTGATTGCGAGCTGATGAATTATAATTATTAGAAACTAATGCATAAAAGTTATCGTTTCTTTCACTGGTAAACATTGAAATGATGTAATCAATACTACTTCCTTTAATTTCATTTCTATTAATCCGTAAAACATCCTTTTCAATTTCAATTAGCAAATCATTTTTTACAACATTTAAAGAGGAGAAAGCACGTTCTAATATTTTATCCCAAACTACAGATATTTCCTGCTTTATTGAGGCTCTATTAATGCCTCTTTCTTGACCTCCTGAATAATAATTACTATTATTTATTAGTCTTTTAATTAATTCTATACTTGATTCGACTGAAATAAATTCTTGGATTTGATCTTTTGGAAATTGAATGGCAGATAATCCAAATGTACCATATTTCCCTATTCTACTATTACCAAACCCATCAACTAATCTATTGGCACGTTTTTCATAAATACCAGCAATATTTAAAAACAAAAACATACCTGCCATTTTAATTAACCCACCCAAACTACTTATAGCGGGTGAACCATCTTGATAATCTCTACTTATAAATTGAACCAACTGAAAAGGAGGTACTTCAAAATTTTTCAAATAACCACTAGGCCACTTTTCATTGTAAACAGTTTCGATTTTATTAAAATGCTCTAAATCTTTAAAAGCACCGTAAGTATTTCCTAACCTAACTTCCTCTCCAAAAAGATTTTTTGGTCTATTAGGAATCAAGAAAAGGCCGTACAAGTTTTTAATATTTGGTATAATATCTCTAACAATATACGCTATGTCAATAAAAGTACCAGAACCAGTACCGCCAGTTAAACTACCAGTAATAAAAACAGTAGTTTTAGATTTTTCTTCATCATTATTAGCAATATTCTCAACTCTACTATATGCACCATGAATAGCATCATATGTATTTGTGAAGTTATTTCCTTGATGATGTTTGCCCCAAAGTGCTAGTCTACCACATGAACGCATTCCACCAGCTCCTTCACCTGAATTAATTACAATTTTTGAATCGGGAAGCCAAGTAGGATTGTTACAGCTTTTCTTAATAAATTCTACCATCTCACCAATATCCTCAAGGTTGATAAAAACTCTATGAATGTTATTACCTATTGGAGTGCTTTTGGGTTTTTCCGATTCGTTAGTTTCGATATACAGGTATTCTGTATTATCTGGCTTATTAGCAGTTCTGTATGTGTCATAATAGAACTTTTGCACTTCCTGTAATACATGTAGACCTGTTGAGCCTAATCCGATTAAAATTGTTGGAGTTGCCATAATATTTAATTTAAAGAGTTTACATTAATGATTTTTTTCAAAGTATGGCGTTTGATAAAAAAGAAAATTATCAAAGCCACATAAATAAATATCTGAGGTAACAACCCAAGATATAATAAGCCTGAAGCAAAGTTCAAGTTGTCAAGACCAATCTTATAGAGAAAGATGAAAACATAGGTATTGTAAAGAATGAAGAAAACAAACAAAGTCCAAAGAAAAGCTAATCTCAATGATATTTCTTTTCGTTGCTTACTCTTTTTGAACAAGAGTTTGGAAAGTACAAAATAAATGACATAAATTAAAACACCACTTAACGCAACAAATATTAGCAAACTGATTAAAGTCTGCTCAAAATTGCTGTAAACTGAATTGAAAAATATATTTTCCATAATTTTAAAAATATTCTGAATTAGCAGAGTTAGTATTTAGTTTTGATCCGCTTGAAAAACTGTCATTGTTTGACATCGAATTAAGTTTCCTTATTTTATCATCTTGCGTTTTCTTCCAGTACCAATAGCCAGCACCTCCGAGTGCAGCAATTAACAACAACCATAAAAACCAATATGAACCTCCTGTATTTATTACGATAGTTGTAGTAGCCGAAGATGCATTAAAATTGGCACTATCGGAAGATACAGTTATTCTCCATTTACCATTAGAAAGATTAGAAACATTGTAACTATTGCCTGTTGCTGTAAAGGTTTTCATTTTCTCGCCTGATATACCAATCGGGCTAACCCTAATCTTGTATTGAGCATTCTTAGGTGCATTTTTACAGAACCAACCAATAGTTATCTTATTTTCCTTGTGAACAATAGGTTTTGAACTTGTGCCACCTTTAAAAGTAGTTAGTTCAATCTTTAGTGGTATAGTAGTATCAGGAGGTGGAGGAGTTATAAGTGAATCTAATTTTACTTTTTCAAACTCAATTTTATATCTCGACCCACCTTTTTCAAATTTAATTGTACCAATACCTTTTTTATCCCCCTTTGGTAAATTCTTATATCTATTAATTAAATCATCTTGTGTTGATGAATATCCTGTACCTGTTTTTTGTGCTTCACCAGCACCATCCCATATAGTAATTAAATAGTATTCATTTATTTTACTAATCTTTAATTCATTAGCAATATATGCTGGAGCAATATCATAATAAGTCCATGAATCTTTAAATTCATTAGGATAGTTACTTGAAAAATAATTTTGAAAGTCAGAAGGAAAATTATTTATGATCTTAATATTTAAAGCATAATTTTGAAAACGATGTAAATCTCCAAACGGAATTATTGAAACACGAGAATTTTGTGTTATTAAGCCTACTGTGGATGTGCCATTTATAATATTTTTCAATTTATTATCTAAAATATCTGATATTTGCCATTGGCTGTATTTGTTTTTATCAAATGTTCCTACACAGATATCATTTATTATGTTTTTACCTTCATTAATAATATTGTTGTTTTTAATACTACCTGAAACATCAACTAAAATAAAAACATTTTCTTGTGCATTTGCTTGAAAAGCCACAGTAAACAGAAGCAAGAGGTATAAAAGTCGTTTCATATTATACAATTTTTTTAGGTTCAATTAAAAGGGCAATTAAAGTCAAAATTGAGGTAATAATTATT
>DAOSJI010000017.1:0-6733 GCA_035367155.1 Bacilli bacterium | reverse complement strand
CGGCTTTCTCCGTCGAGTTGAAGTGCTACTGTCCACTGTGGGTTGCACACAACGTTTTAGGGCTTGCCGAAGGTGGGGGATTAGAAGCACGAAGTTTCAATTTAGCACTAATGCTCATTAGAAGTACAAATGTTGAATGAAGCACTTCAGCCCCACTTTTGGCAAACCCTTGTTAGCAGAAGTTTTTATTTTGTTTGTTGTTTTATCCACTTTAATATTTCTGTCATTGCTGTTGGTGAAAAAGTTTGTTCTATCGTTGCATATTCGTCTGGAGAACCTGTTTTACATTCTTGAAATAAGTGGTTTAGGTTCGGGAATTCTATTGTAGTTACCTTTTTATTTCCACCTTTTGTCAATGCTTTTTTTATTGCTTCCAAATTTTCTTTTGGTGGTACCTGTAAATCTTTCTCTCCGTTAATTGCCAAAACTGGGCATTTTACTTTTTCCAAAGCTGGTGCAGGATTGTATTTGATAAAATATTGCATCCAAGGTGTTGCAATTTGTTTCACTTGTAATTTTACAAAATCATCATCACTCATTTCTGCTGGTTTTTCAGAATTAGGATTGTCTTTTAGTTCTTGTTTAATGAATTTTGTCAAATCAGAATTTAGTTGTTCAAGATTAGTTGATTTATTTACAATGTCAAACGCTTTTCTATTTGTTAATTCGCTTTTTTGTAAATCTTCTTCGCTAACTCCTGACGCTCTTCCAATTAATTTTTGTTGCATTAAAAGTAATTTGTCGCCTTGTATTCCCGTTCCTGCCAACAAAACGATAAATGCAACATCTTTTGATTTACTTGCAACCATTGGTGCAATTAAGCCACCCTCACTATGACCAATTAAACCGATTTTCTTTTTATTTACTTCTTTTCGTGTTTTTAAATATGTAATTGCACTTTCTACATCTGTTGCAAAGTCAGCAGTAGTAGCAGTTTTGAAATCGCCTTTAGATAATGCTGTTCCTCTGTCATCATAACGAAAAACTGCAATTCCATTCTTTGTTAAATAGTCTGATAAAACAAGAAATGGTTTGTGTCCTAATAATTCTTCATCTCTATTTTGAGGCCCACTCCCACTAATTAAAATTACAACAGGAAATACACCTTCTTTTTTAGGTAATGTCAATGTTCCAGCTAAACTTATTCCAGCTTTTTTATTTTCAAAATTAATATCTTCTGAATGATAGGGATAAGGTTTTGTTGGCTCTTGTGGTCTTACAATTTTTTCTTTTTCAATTTTCTCTCTTGATAAGTTCATTGGAAAAGATTGTCCACCTTGTTTAAATGTACCAACAATAATATTGTCTTGACCTAAAGTTCCTTCATATTCAATTTTAGCACTAGCAACTGTTATTTTTAAAACTGAATTTTCAAAACTAGTAGAAGTAGTTGGAATGTCTTTAGCTCCTTGGTCTGGACTATCCATTGTTGAACTAAAACCACTTTCGGTTTTTGTAACATTAAATACAAGTCTTAATTGAATGCCTTGTACTTTTAAGACTCCATTCCATTGTCCTGCAATGTCTTGTGCTGATACTGAAATTGAAGTTAAAAGTGAAATCAGTAAAATTGAAAGTGTTCTCATATTAATTTGTTGTTTTTAATTCGTAGTTTGTCTGTTGTGCGTTTCGGTAAAATTTCTGCTAACGTTTTGGCGGTATGTTTTTGTTGCCGATTTCAAAGCACTATCCTGTCAAGTTACCCAAAAGTTTATTAGATGCTGAAACGCTTGAATACCCACTGACTCGGCAATAAAATATACCGCCTGTTACCAACTGGGCGTTCTTCTTGTCTGTCAATGGTTTGAGATAATTTTTCAATTCTGTCATTCCGTTTTCTCTGTCTTAAAAGATTTAGTTTTTTTGTGTCGGCAAAGTCAGCGTAGGCAAACAGACAAGCTCTATGGCAGGTTTTGGTTGTGCGGTGGTTTGTGCGACCTGCCATTGTGCTTGGCTGTGTGAGTTGGCATTAATAACTAATTTTTGCATTGTCAAGTATTCTTTTTACATCATTAATTTTTAATGCAACATTCTCACCCTGATATTGAGGACCACTACCACCAACTAATATTCCTATTACTGTGTTGTCATTTTTCAAAATACATGGACCTCCACTATTTCCTGGATTTGAAGTCGCATCGAGTTTGAATAAATTAAAACCTTGAAATTTGTCACTATTAATGTTTCCTTTACTTATTGAATAGTCCCCATTTGGATAACCAATTAGAATTACCTCATCAAGATTGTTAACTGCATCGGATTCACCCAATTGTAAAGGTTCTATTTCTGTAATTTCTGCTACTTCTAAAACAGCAACGTCTGTTAAAAAATAGTCCATTGGTACCTGCCCATTAATAGGTTGGAAACTCGAAGGAGAAATGTACTTTATTTTAGCTTTTACATTTAACTTACTTTTCGATTGCTCAAAAAATAATTCGACTTCATCACCGACTTTATTATTTTCGACAACGTGTCTTGCGGTCAATAAGATTGTTGGGCTTATTAAAAATGCAGTGCCTACACCATTTGATGTCACTACTTTTGCCACAGGTTCTTGAATTTCGGAATTAAATGTAGGTTTACCAGTTATTAAACCCAAACTGAATAGAAGGTAAATAAGAAATGGTAAAAGTATTGTCACAATAAATAAAATAGTAACTACCCTAATTTTCTTTAGAACAGAAACTCTATTGATTTCCTGTAAAGATTTTGTTATTCCTAAAATCATAACTTTAAATGTGTTTAGTTAAATAAGCGTTTCTACCATTATTCCATCTTTCCTGTGTCATTGTTGGATCTTCAATGTTCTCAGGTAATTTTTCATATGATTCTTTTAATAGCTCAATATATTCAAGCTGGCGTACTACATCAAAATTTCCCTTTTCATCATAGAAGAAAAGGATATTTTTTAAATCGGGCAACACACAAATGTTGTCTGGATGGTTCGGATAATAAGTAAATGGTGTTTGTGCATTAGCGAATGATTCGATTGTTTCCTTAATTGAGGTTTCTTTTGATCCAATAATAAACCTTGGAATGTTAGGATCAGGGTCTAAAACTTTCTTAATCCTCAAAAAAGGAGAAATTGCCTTTTTAGCTGTCATCAAACACTTTGCAACATTATGTTTCAGAAAATCAGAAACGTCATAATCTTCCACACAGTTAGATGACTTTATTCTATATTCTCTTAAAAAGTCAATATAAATCTCATCTGAGAACTTTTTATTATTCTTATCAGTAATATATTCAAGTAAATTTCCAGCTTCTATTATTTCAGACATTGATCGAACTGCGCCAAAAGTTTGTTTAAAATTATTACTTGCATTCTTACATTCTTGTTCAAATGAATTTGAAGGAAATACCCGTTGTATTGGAAGTGTTGTGTCTTTTATATCAGTTTCAATCTCTTTAAGTCTATCAGGGAAATTTATTTGTGCATTAGTAACTGTTGTTGGTTTTTTAGAATCTTCTTCCGAACTATTGCTTGTAACAAGCCCATTACATTTTTTAATTACTTCATTAAAAAAATTAATTTTTGGCAGAATGTGTGTTGTTCCTTTTAGTTTAGTATCCGTTTCTTTAATGTGCTTTACAATATCAATTAAAGGTTTTATTGAATGATGAATTTTTAGTAATTCAAAAATCGTAAATAATCTATCTTTTAAGACATTGTTTTGTTCAAGAATACTTTTGTATGTTTTCTGTGATGTATTTACCGCAAGTTTTCTTAACTCATTATCCCAATTCTTGGGTTGCGAAGATAATCCGATAGATTTCCAATAGTTTAATGTTCTTTCAATTGCTTCAGTTATGTCTTCAAGGACATATTTTGTATAGTATAAACTTTGAGTGTTTTGAAGAGATGTATCAACAACATTGTAAATCTCATCTATTATTTGATTTCTAGCAGAGGAATTATAATTATTAGATACTAGGGCATAAAAGTTATCATTTCTTTCGCTGGTAAACATCGAAATTATGTAATCAATACTACTTCCTTTTATTTCATTCCTATTTATCCGCAAAACATCTTTTTCAATTTCAATTAGTAAATCATTTTTTACGACATTTAAAGATGAGAAAGCGCGTTCTAATATTTTATCCCAAACTATTGATATTTCCTGTTTTATTGAAGCTCTGTTGATACCTCTTTCTTGACCTCCTGAATAGTAATTGCTATTATTTATTAGTCGTTTAATTAATTCTATACTTGATTCGACAGAAATAAATTCTTGAATTTGGTCTTTGGGAAACTGAATAGCAGATAATCCAAAAGTCCCATATTTCCCAATCCTACTATTTCCAAAACCATCAACCAATCTATTAGCACGCTTTTCATAAATACCTGCAATATTTAAAAATAGAAACATACCTGCCATTTTAATTAATCCGCCCAAACTGCTTATAGCGGGTGAACCATCTTGATAATCTCTACTTATAAATTGAACCAACTGAAAAGGAGGCACTTCAAAATTTTTTGTATAACCACTAGGCCACTTTTCGTTGTAAACAGTTTCGATTTTATTAAAATGTTCTAAATCTTTAAACGCACCGTATGTATTTCCTAATCTAACTTCCTCTCCAAAAAGATTTTTTGGTCTATTGGGAATCAAGAAAAGTCCGTACAGGTTTTTAATATTTGGTATAATATCTCTAACAATATAGGCAATGTCAATAAAAGTACCTGAGCCAGTACCTCCAGTTAAACTACCGGTAATAAATACAGTAGTTTTAGATTTTTCATCATCATTATTAGCAATATTCTCAACTCTACTATATGCATCATGAATAGCATCATATGTATTTGTGAAGTTATTTCCTTGATGATGTTTGCCCCAAAGTGCTAGTCTACCACATGAACGCATTCCACCAGCTCCTTCACCTGAATTAATTACAATTTTTGAATCGGGAAGCCAAGTAGGATTGTTACAGCTTTTCTTAATAAATTCTACCATCTCACCAATATCCTCAAGGTTGATAAAAACTCTATGAATGTTATTACCTATTGGAGTGCTTTTGGGTTTTTCCGATTCGTTAGTTTCGATATACAGGTATTCTGTATTATCTGGCTTATTAGCAGTTCTGTATGTGTCATAATAGAACTTTTGCACTTCCTGTAATACATGTAGACCTGTTGAGCCTAATCCGATTAAAATTGTTGGAGTTGCCATAATATTTAATTTAAAGAGTTTACATTAATGATTTTTTTCAAAGTATGGCGTTTGATAAAAAAGAAAATTATCAAAGCCACATAAATAAATATCTGAGGTAACAACCCAAGATATAATAAGCCTGAAGCAAAGTTCAAGTTGTCAAGACCAATCTTATAGAGAAAGATGAAAACATAGGTATTGTAAAGAATGAAGAAAACAAACAAAGTCCAAAGAAAAGCTAATCTCAATGATATTTCTTTTCGTTGCTTACTCTTTTTGAACAAGAGTTTGGAAAGTACAAAATAAATGACATAAATTAAAACACCACTGAAAGCAAAAAATATTAGCAAACTAATTAAAGTCTGCGCAAAATTGCTATAACCTGAATTGAAAAATATATTTTCCATAATTTTAAAAATATCCTGAATTATCAGAGTTAGTATTTAATGTTGACCCACTAGAGAAACTGTCATTGTTTGACATTGAATTAAGTTTTTTTATTTTATCATCTTGAGTTTTCTTCCAATACCAGTAACCTCCGCCACCGAGAGCTGCTAACAATAGTAACCACAAGAACCAATATGAACTACCAGTATTTACTTCAATTGTAGTAGTGGCAGAAGATGCGTCGAAATTGGGTGATGCAGTTGAAACTGTGATTTTCCATTTACCATTAGAAAGATTAGATATATTGTAACTATTGCCTGTTGCTGAAAAGGTTTGCGTTTTCTCCCCAGATATATTAATTGGGCTAACTCTAATCTTGTATTGAGCATTCTTAGGCGCATTTTTACAGAACCAACCAATGGTAATCTTATTTTCCTTGTGAACAATAGGTTTTGAACTAGTGCCACCTTTAAAAGTAGTTAGTTCAATCTTCAAAGGGGCCGGAGGTGTGTAACCAGAAACATCAATTTTTTGGATAAATACAGAGAATGCATTATTCGAAATAAGTTTTATTCTTATCCCTGGTTCTTCTCTTACAGGATTACTTTGAGTATTATAACCATCAACTAATTGTTGCTCATAAGCACTGTAATTTGGACGTCCCCCAAAATCATCCGAAATATTATCTGAAACAAAAATAAGTTTATAATTATTAATATTTTTCTTTTTTGCAATCTCTGCCATTCTTGCTTTTGCAAGGGAAATATAAGTCCAATTATCTCTTGGTGTAATAGGAAAGTTCTGTTCAATGAAACTTATTATTTCAGCCTGATTATTGACATCCATAATATTTGGAATATAGTTCATTACGGTTGTTCTTTCACCTAGTGGCATAATCATAATCTTGCTGCCAGCCCTTAGGAGTGACGGCTGAACATTACCATCAGTAATAAAAACACTTGAATTAATAGGATTTCCAGTTAAAAAATCTTTAACTAACTGTTTTGCATTTAGCAATTCATTCTGTTTAACCGATTTTGAAACATCAACTAAAATAAAAATGTTTTCTTGTGCACTTGCTTGAAAAGCCACAAAAAACAGAAGCAAGAGGTATAAAAGTCGTTTCATATTATACAAATTTTTTAGGTTCAATTAAAAGGGCAATTAAAGTCAAAATTGAGGTAATAATTATT
>DAOSJI010000016.1:0-7580 GCA_035367155.1 Bacilli bacterium | reverse complement strand
GGAACTCCACAGAAAGTTGGTAACAGTGCTTAACTGGTTAATTTTTGCCTCCAAGGTAACAATAAGGGAATTTAGAGGAACATAGGACCCTCCAGTTTTTAATATACACATTAATCAGAGAAGTTGTTTTCAAACTCTAATAAAATAGATTTTAGATTTTCATCGAGGTATTTTAATGCATTTTCTCTAATTTCAACTGGAACACCATAATAAGCTTCTGCTATTCCTCCGGTTATAGCAGCTATTGTATCACTATCGCCACCAATAGAAATCGCATTTCTTATGGCATCTTCAAAATCAGTAGATTCCAAAAATGCTGTGATTGCTTGTGGTACTGTTCCTTGACAAGTTTCATCTGTTTTATATGACTCCCTAATATCATCTAATTTGAAATCCAACTTATAATAATGTTTATCAATATAATCTCTAATTTCATTAATCTTATAACCATTTTTGGCTAAGAAGATAGATACACTAGTAGCTTCTGCTCCTTTAATGCCTTCAGGGTGATTATGAGTTACTTCTGTTACTTTTCTAGAAAGATCAATTGTCTCATCTATAGTATTTGCTATAAATCCAATGGCACTGACTCTCATTGCAGCACCATTTCCAAAACTATTATATGGTTTAGGGTTACTTGATAACATCCACTGAATAAATCGCATCCCATAACCAGCTCTCGAATATTTTCTTGCCATTTCTTGCATAGATTTTACTGATTGATAGCTTAAATCACTATAATCTTCTTTTGCGTTTAAGACAGACTTAGCAATAGCAAGAGTCATTACTGTATCATCAGTAAATGTGCATTTATTATTAAACAATTCAAATTCTTTACTCTTATTGTTTCTAAATTCAAATCTTGACCCAACAATATCTCCAATAATTGCTCCTAACATATCTATCACCTAATCTAGCTCACCATTATTAATTTGTGCATTTGCATCTTCAATCAATGCAACCAATATTTTGATATCTTCATCGTTCTTTAAATAAAATCTAAAATTATAAATTGGAGCGTACTGATCAAATTCTCCAAATTCCTTTAATTCATCATTCTTTGGCATTATTAACTGAATTTTTACTCTTCTATTTCTTTTAAAAAACATCACTTGGCAGATTGTTTTATCATTTTTATTTTTAACTTCTATCCATTTTTTATTAACACTTAATTCTTCTTTTATACCTTCTATTTTAGATGAAACGAATGAAATTAATTTTGTATAAAGATTAACCATATCCTGCCTATAATTATTTAAGTAATCTATTATATCGCGGTTTCTAGTATTATGTAGTGAGCCACTAAGTTCAGGGCTTTTTTCTCTTTCTTCATTCATAAAATCAATACCTAAAACCTTTAATTTATCTTCATAACTTTCAAACTTAAATCCCCATCTTTCTTCCATAAATGAGATCAGGTGAAGTCCACGCTTTTTAATAGCATCAGGTGTCCAATCAGGATAATTGGTTGCAACCTCTTTGTCTCTCTACCATTTATTTTACTATAAATAAATGGTTATATCTTTAAAAACTATGATTTAAGAGTTCGTCTCCTTACCGTATAAGGAATTTTCATAGAGTTCGACTTCCTACCATGAAATGGTATAAAATGCATAAAAAAACTGCTTTAGATATGTAATTTTATCTATAGCAGTTTCTATTTTAGTCTTTATTTTTGGCTTTATAAAGCCATTTTTAATAACTTACTAATCAAAGATAAGTTTGGAGCTTCCATCAACCATAATGGGACGTGTTTTTTAAGTCTTAAAACCTTAACTGGTTATTTTATACCGTATTTGAGTAAGTACGAGTAAACGGTGGTAACCGTGGGTAAATAATGGTAAATGTGCGACAGTCACTAACTGGTTAATTTATACCGACTTTGCGTAAATAAGAGTAAATGGGGGACCCTTTGGGAGTCCTTTTTTTGTGTCTTTGGTTCAAATCCGACAGGCAAGGTGAGTTCAAACTATAATGGGTTCTTAAGACTTTAACATATTTTAATGTACAACAGACTTGCTTAAAACGTTCAAATAAGTATGCTGCAAAGGTTTCTGCTTGTTGTTCACTTAAGTGGGTATGCCAAGTATCAATTGAATCATCATAGTTTTCATCTTTAAATTCATGTTTTAAGGTGTTTAATTCATCTTCAGTAAAGATATCTGACTTAAGTCCTAGTCTTCTTCCAATAAGAGCTTGTTGTTGAACTGCGTGGAATGTTTCATGAAATGCAGTTTTAATAATCTGTTCTTCACTGGCAATCTTTATCCAATCACGATTGTACCTAATGACAAAGGTATCCTTTTCAAAGAGACCAGAATGGTTAATTGATTTAAAGATATTTCCATTGTTTATAAATACCCATAGCCCTGGATCTACATTTGTTACCTCTCTTGCGAAGTTAGTTGCTGAAATGATTAACTTTTCTTTGAAGTTATGATTTTCTTTATTCATGTAAGAATCTCCCTATTTTGTTATAGCGATTATACTACATGACGTCGCCCATTCCAAAGGAATATTTTATTTCACGCTACATTTTTTATTAAACTCTGTTCGTATCTTCTTTGTTTCTTCGCCAATATATGTAAAGAAATATTTACTGTAATAAAGTTCTTGTCTAACTGGGTCATTTGGGAAGTAGATTTGCTCATCTTTTTTTAAGCGTTTACCAGCAATTGTTTCAACCTTTTGTAACTGTTTAAATTCATATGATGCTTTCCATTCAAGTGTACTTTTATTTCTTTTAATTGCGTTCGTTAAATAACCCATACGGTTTGTTATCTTGCTTCGTTCTGCTTTAGATAGTTTACGGTATTGAAATAAGAAATATTGAACATGGTTTTTTAAATTATCAAAGTGATAATATTTATCTAGATAACTTTCAAAGAAACTATTAGCTGATATTAATGCATCAATATTACATCATACATAACTGAAAGTGTAACTGTTTGTGATGCTGATTTAGAAAATGCTAACGAAAAGATAGACTTATTAAATATCCAAACCAAACTTTTATCTGCAAAAAACAATCTTCCAAGTTACTTTAAGTTTATTCGTAATATTAATGACTCTTTAGATATACAAGAAATTAAAAGAATATTTGCTGCAATTACAATCCACTCAATATCAAATTTTTCTATCAAACTTAATCTTCTTGATAACGGTGAATATAATCATAAGTTAATTGAATCTGTATTACCTTTGAAACTTGGTTATAAAAATGTTGATGTTACATATTCCGTTTATCTATAAAGTTCGAACTCGTGTCACAACTTTTTTGAATAGCGGTTCAAACCCGTGTCACAACTTAATTTTAGTTTATAATTACAAAAATCAAAGTCCATCATGTCGGTCATTAAAGACTTTAAGATGGACTATTTTTTATTAAAAAATGCCCTAAAAGGGCATAATTTGGTGTTATTTGGTAGTTTTTCGCTACCAATTCAAGATTTCTTTGGAGCTTCCTGCCGGATTTGAACCGACGGTCATTGAGTTGCAGTCAATTGCCTTACCAACTTGGCTAAGGAAGCGTGTAATGTTAGTATACTAAAAATTTGTATTTTTACAATTAAGATTATTAAAATTAGTTGTTTTCTATATCAAAAAGGGTTAAATAGAACTACTTCTTTAGCTTTTAGCGATAACTTTACATCAATAATCCTTTGGTTACTACTTCCTCGGTAAGGAAGATTACCCTCTTTTAAGCTTTCAATAAAAGGACCATCAACTAGATAATCAGTATTTTTTAAGATTCCGTTAATAAGTGAATCTTTTAAGGCTATTAGAGATTCAAATGTTTGACCTGAATATAGACAAGTATTTAGTCCCTCTCTTTTAGCTTCCATTAATAGAAATAAGGCTGCTTCTTTTTGAAGGAGCGGGTCTCCTCCTGTTAGAGTTACACCATCTAGAAGCGGATTTTTCTTCCATCTAGCGACAATATTTTCTGCCTCTTCTAAGTAGCCTCCGTTAATATCCCAGGTTTCTTTATTTTGACAACCAGGACAGCCAATCTTACAACCTTGAAAAAAGATTGCCATTCTTATTCCTGGCCCATCAACAATCGAATCATTTACAATGCCTGCTAGACGTACTTTTATCATCAGTTCTCCTTATTTAGTAAAGACGCGGGACAACTATTTATCCCGCGTCTTAAGGTATTTAAACAAGCTTATGCTTGTTGGCTAATAAATTGAGCGATTTCACTATAGTTAGAGTAGGTGTCGTAGGTTTTTCCTTCATCTACGACTAGAAGGGTAGGAACGCTGCGAATATTATGTTCTTTTGCTAACTCCATATTATCATCAGCGTATACTTCTTCATATTCAATATGATGATCATCTAAAATTACTTTTACTAAGCGACAATTTGGACAAGTATGAGTAACAAATAGAACATAGCGCTTACCTTCTTTTGGAAGTTTAGAAACCATTTTTTCAACTGCTTCAACTTTTTCTTTCTTCTCTAATGGAGTTTCAAAGCTAATTTGTTCTCCAAGGCGATATTCTTTCCGGTTTTTAAATTCAGCAATCTTGCCATCATTCCAGTTTTTAATTGGGCGGTAGTAACCAGTGATACGGCTATAGACTTCGGTAGATTTACCGCAGTGAGGACAAACACTAACTTCACCAACTAAATATCCATGATCTTTACAAATTGAATAAGTTGGTGACATTGTAAAGTATGGAAGGCGGTAATTTTCAGCAATTTTTCTTACAATTGTCGCAGCAACTTGCCAAGATGGTAATCTTTGGCCTAAGAAGGTGTGGAATACTGTCCCTGAAGTATAAAGTGTTTGAAGTTCATCTTGAATATTAAGAGCTTCACTTACACTTTCAGTGTAGCCAACTGGAAGATGGCTACTATTAGTGTAATAGGGTGTACCTTCACTACTTCTTGCCGTAATAATATCAGGATAGCGATCAACATCATGTTTTGCTAAGCGATAGGCTGTACTTTCTGCTGGCGTAGCTTCTAGGTTATAAAGATCACCGTAAAGTTCTTGATAATCACTTAAGCGATTACGCATAAAGTTAAGCACTTCGATACTAAAGGCCACGCTATCTTCGTGAGTAAGATCTTTTTTAAGCCAGTTAGCATTTAAACAAGCTTCGTTCATTCCAACTAAACCAATCGTTGAGAAGTGATTATCAAAATGACCTAAATAGCGTTTTGTATAAGGATAAAGACCTTGTTCAAGAGCTTTTGTACATACATCCCGCTTAATTTTTAGTGATCTAGCACTTATATCCATTAGTTCGCCAAGCCTTTTATAGAAGTCTTCTTTATCTTTAGCTAAGTAAGCTA
This sequence comes from Bacilli bacterium, assembly GCA_035367155.1. Classification (GTDB taxonomy): domain Bacteria; phylum Bacillota_I; class Bacilli_A; order RFN20; family CAG-826; genus JAAYSA01. The sequence continues at coordinate 2,273 of DAOSJI010000016.1, read as the reverse complement.
GGCGAGGCATATTAAGTGTAACTACACCAATTGAGCCAGTATTAGATCCGCTTCCAAAGAAGCCGCCACCTTTTTTACGAAGTTCACGAAGATCAAGGCGGAGACGGCAGCACATACTTCTTACATCACTTGGTTCCATATCGCTATTTATGTAATTAGAGAAGTATGGAGTGCCATATTTTGCAGTCATCTCAAATAAGAGCCGGTTATTTTCACTGTCTTCCCAGTTAAAGTCGCGAGTTATTGAATAAGTAGGAATTGGATATTGGAAACCGCGTCCATTAGCATCACCTTCTAGCATTACTTCTAAGAAGGCTTTATTAACCATATCCATTTCTTTTTGACAGTCTTTATATTTAAAGTCCATCTCAACTCCTCCAACAATCGCGTAGCGTTCTGCTAAGTCATTAGGAACAACCCAGTCGAGGGTGATATTGCTAAACGGTGCTTGACAGCCCCATCTAGAAGGAGTATTAACCCCAAAAATGAAGGATTGGATACATTGTTTAACTTCTTCATAACTTAAGTTATCAACTTTAACAAATGGGGCTAGATATGTATCAAAACTTGAGAAAGCTTGTGCTCCTGCCCATTCGTTTTGCATAATCCCAAGGAAGTTAACAAGTTGATTAGCTAGTGTATGAAGGTGTTTAGCAGGTTTAGAAGTAATTTTTCCTTCTACTCCTCCTACACCTTCTCTAATTACTTTTTCTAAGTCCCAGCCAGCACAGTAGGCACTTAACATACTTAAGTCATGAATATGAATTGCAGCGCTCCGATGAGCTTCGGCAATTTCTTGATCATAGACTTCGCTTAGCCAGTAGTTAGCAGTAATTGCCCCGCTATTTGAAAGAATTAAACCGCCTAAAGAATAGTTAACGGTACTATTTTCTTTAACTCGCCAATCAGCGATATGAAGATAGTCTTCAACAATCTTTTTATAATTAAAAAGAGTTGATTTAGCGTTACGCATTCTTTCACGGTCTTTACGGTAGAGAATATATCGCTTTGCAACTGTTGGTTCTACTTTCATTAAGTATTGTTCAACTTCGTCTTGGACAACTTCGATATCAATAATTTCTTCGCCGCGTTCTTCTAGTTTTTTAGTGATCTCTGCAGCATAAATTAATGATTCGCTGTCGCGTGTGCCTTGGAAGGCTAGACTAATTGCAGTTGCAATTTTAGTTGGATTAAATTTTTGTAATCTTCCATCACGTTTTCTAATTTGTTTAATCATTGTTTTCCTCCTTCTTCGATTTTAGGGATAGAAAAAAGTTACCTTTCTTCGCTACTCCTCTTCAAGCCGACAAAAATTATCTTTTTGGGCTGTGTGTTAGTATTAAAACATAAAATATTTTTCGCTTCAATAGGGACGCAAAAAGAAAAAATTTACATTTTTTTATTAGTAGTTTTTTAGGAGTTCATCTGCTTCTCTCGAAGGAAAAATAACTACTAAAAAAAGGCCAAATAGCCCTTTTAGGTGATTTTTATTTAGTCAAAAGACGTCGTTTTTGTCGCTTTTTTAACGCTGTATAAGATGTAAGCGTTTAATTGACAACTTCTGTCAATATATGTCTAGCTGCTACTATTCCTGAATAGATAGCAAACATTAAATTGTAGCCGCCGCAGAGTCCGTCGATGTCTAGTACTTCTCCTACGACAAATAGATGACTATCTTTCGTAGTTGAAAGAGTATCTAGATCAATTAATTCAAGTTTAACGCCCCCATTAGTTACATGATTAAAGAGGGCACCATCTTTAATAATAGGAGTAAAGGAAAGATTAGTTAAAGTATCACTTAAACTTGTCTTATCCTTTTTCATTCTGCCTTCTAGATAGTGAGCGATTCTCTCACTAAATAAACTTCTAATTGGATTATCTAGTTTAAGCACTTCTTTTATCTCTTTTTTGCTCATACTAGAAAGGAAGTTAATTCTAATATCATATTTAGCTTTACTATCTATTTTATAAGCCCAAACTAGATGACTAGAAATAATAAAAGTAATAACGCCGCTTAAAGCGTTTTTTCTAAAATGAACTTCACCTACTTCAGTTGCAAGTAGTTTTTCATCTTTATATAAAGACATTGAAATATCACGCCGTTCATTTTCAATACTAAATAAATTTTCTTTTACTTTTATTGCGCCTAGTACCGGCACTAGTGAGGTAGTTTCTAACGCTAAACTTGAAAGTAACGCACTGTTATTATTATCAAGGGGAACGCTAGAAATAGAGGCACTACTTCCTATAGAAAGAATTAAATAATTAAAATA
>DAOSJI010000015.1:0-8687 GCA_035367155.1 Bacilli bacterium | reverse complement strand
TAGTTAGGAGATTTTTTCAAATATTTAGTTTACTAATTAAACTTTTTTATGGCACGCCCGACAGGAATTGAACCCGTAACCTCTAGATTCGAAGTCTAGCGCTCTATCCAGTTGAGCTACGGGCGCAAGCATAAAGTATTATCTATTTTTAAGTGAGTTATGTCAATAATGTTGGATCATAATCGCTAGGATAATTTTCTTTCTTCCTAACATCAGGCGGGAAATAAAATTTAGATTGCATTGTAGTTTTAGCAATGGCTTTATCAAAGATATAAAGAAGCATTGGAAGGAGGAAAATAACTAAAACGCCAGAAAGTGCAGCTCCTCGACCAATTAATTCCCCAATAGCAGAAACACCCGTAACGCTACTTGCAAACTTTAAAACATAACCTGCTGTAGTTAGTATTAGGCTTGAAGTTAAAATTGAATGTCCTCCATGATCAAGAGCATATTTAATTGCATCACGCTTAACGAGTGTTTTTCTTGCATTAACATAAAACTGCGTAAATAAAATAGCATAATCAATCGTCGCCCCAAGTTGAACAGAGCTAACAATCATAAAGCCAATAAAGATAAGTGGCATTCCTGTAATATATGGTATTGCCATATTAATAAATATTCCTAATTCAATAACAAATAGAAGAATAAAGGGCAGTATTGCACTCTTAAAGTTCACAAGTAAGACAACAAATACAAGCACAATTGAAAGCAAATTAACAAATACATAGTCTTTTTCTACGACTTCTTTAATTTCTTTAACTGAAGGTGAGACGCCAATAATATGCGCCTCATCTGCAAAGGGCTGACGCGCAACAACGGTTTCAATAATATTTACCGCCTTTTCAGCCCTGGGAGACTCAGTCTCCGTGTTAATAGAAATTATCACCCGGGAATAGTTTTCACTTATAAATTGCTTCTTAAAGTTTTCACTAATCATATCTTCTATCATTGTAGGATCAAAGTATTCTTCTAAGAAACTTTTAACTGCAGTTGGAAGATCATTATAGTTAGAAATATATGTTTCAATATCAGTAAGCGTTGAATAACTTTGAATAGTTGGACGATAATCTTCATTTGCCTTATCTAGTTCACTGTTTAGTTGCCTAATCATTGCTTTTTCTTGTGCTTTATAGTTTCCATCTTCATCAATTGGCACTAAAACAACAATCATATTGTTACGACCAAATTTTTGTTCAATTCGGTCCGCTTCGCTCATTTCTCCGCTATCGTGACGGACTGCCATTGCTCCATCCCCATAAACAAAATGGTTTTTAGTTTGAGCAATATAGCTAGGAACAACAGTCATTAAAAGTAACGCAGGTATAACATACCGCGTTTTTGTAATAAATTTCGTTAATTTTCCAATCTTAGGGAAGAAGGGTTTATGTTGAGTTTTCTTAAGTAAATTATCAGTAGCTATAATTAAAGAAGGCATAAAAGTAAAGGTAACGATTAGACTAAGTAAAATACCCTTAATCATTACCCTACTTAAATCCATCCCAATCGTATAGCGCATAAACATAATCGCGGCGAACCCTGCAACGGTAGTAATCATACTAGAGTTAATCGAACTAAAGGACTTCTTCATTGCAGTCGCCATCGCCTCTTTTTGTTCTAAACCAGCTTCTTTTTCCTTCTGATAGGCATGAAGAAGGAAAATGGAGTAGTCCATTGAAATCGCAAGTTGAAGTAAACTTGCTGTCGCGTTTGTTAAAAACGAGACCGAGGGGAACATAATATTTGTTCCCATATTTACAATGACACTTACTAATACAGAAGCTAAAAAGACCAGCGGTTCAAGCCATGATTTAGTAAAGATAATCAGAATTATTAAAATAATAGGTGCAACATAAAGAGCAGTTTTAAAGACCTCTGATTTAGTCGTCTCCCTCATTTGATAAGCATTAATAGCAGTACCACTTAAGGCAAACGGCTTATTAATCGTCCCAAGATATTCACGGATTAACTCAATTGAATTTCCAACATTTAAACTATGATCATTTTCAGTAAAAACAACTTGAAGAAGCGCAGTTCGATCTTTGTAAAAAGCGTTTAAGCCTGGAATTGCACCAAAACGAAAGTTTCCGTTAGGATCATATTCATCAAAAAGATCTTGAATATTTTGAATTACATCTCGCTCAATAAAGTTATCAATCCAAATAACTTCCATAATATAAGGCATTGAATTTATCTTATCTTTATAAACAAACACTTTGACTGGATCAACATCTTCAATCATGACACTTGCTTGACCAGTTAAGCCGAATTCTTCTTCCATCACGCGAAGTGATTGTTTAACGCGCGTATTTTCAGGAAGGTAAACTGTTGTATCGTATTCTATTTTTACTCGCGGAATAAGAAAAATTGATACTGCAGTAGCAACTACCCAGAATGCGAGTAAAAAATATCTAATTTTAACGATAAAAGCACTAATTTTTTTCATTTAGGTGATCCTCCCTTTGATATCTTTAAATATATATATAAATAAGGCATTTAGACTATTAACTAGGTTTTCTTTCTTCTCATTACGGATTAGATAGATAACACCGTATACTAGGTAGTTATATGTGAGTTTGACTAGATTATCGTCCATATTAGGGAGAAAGTTTTTAATTGTTGAAAGCATATATTCTTTAAAAGCAAGCAAAGCATCACCTGAAGCCTGTTCGCCGTAATATTCTAGGTAGATTACAAGGTGTTTAGGATATTCTTCTACAAGTTGGTAGAAATGTTTTAAAACAAGTTGGAGATCTTCATTTAAAAGATTAGTGCTTCCTGTTTTAATAGCTTCATCCATAATTTCTCGAAGTTTAGTTGCAACAGGACTAGTAAGTGTAGTAAAAACTTCTTCTTTGTTTTTAAAATAGCGATATAAATTACCAACACTTGTTCGGCACTTATAGCTAATTATGCGCATAGAAGTTTTTTCATAGCCTTCTTTGTAAAAAGAATCGAGGGCTATATTTAGGATTTTCTCATTTAATTTGGGATTTAATGTACGCATAGTGAACACCTGTTAACTTATAGTTTAAAATATATTACTAATCTATTTCAAGAGGTAATTATAAATTATTTATAATTTCTTTATTTCAATAGCTAAGACACCGTATTTAGTGATATCTTCTTTACTGTAATAGGTGCTCATATCGCTAGGACTAGCGGTTTCATTTTCCTTATAACCTAATGAGATTTTGTCATAGTGTTTATATAGTTCATCAAAGTCTTTATATTCATTAATGCTTTTAACAAGGCAATAAATTTTCTTTTGATTTTTTATGTTAGTAAACTCAAGAAAATCATCTTCTTTTATCTTTTGTCTTTTTATATCATTTAGACGCATTTCAATTGTTTTTAGACCATTTTCTATTACTTTAAACGGTTTATCATGAAGGTTCATTTTATGAACAAATTGGCTCTTACTTTTCCAAAACCCATGTTTTTTTCCGTTTATTCGTTCAATAATGTTACTATCTTGGAGAGAATTTAATTCATTAATAATTGTTCTTCTTGAAACACTAATTTTCTTAGATAATTCATCCGCAGTAATCTTAGGATTTTCTCTAATAAAATATACGATTATATCTTTTCTAGTTCGTAATACTTTATCTAACTTTTGGTATCTAATATGAGCTTCTCGATTTAATAATTCGTTTCTTTCTTTAAATATCAAGTTTCTAAGAAACATAATTAAATAACTTCTATCTTCATAAATTCCGGCTGGAACATTATTATAATTTGCTCGTACTAGAGCATTTCTAAAATACCAGGAATTATTTTTAAATGTATCGTTTGTAACGTCAAAACCTAATGATCTTAAATATTTAATTAGAAAAACTGCGACAGTTCTTGTGTTCCCTTCTGAAAAAGGATGTATTTGCCATAAGTTAGCAATAAAAATCGCTAACTCGTTAACCATTTCATCTCTAGATAGCAATGCATAGTTCTTCTTTTTCTCAACATTTAAATCATATGCTAATGTTTTTTCTAATTCACGATAATCTCCATAAATCACTGACTCCCCATCAAGAACCCACTCACTTTTAGTAAAGTTAAACTTTCGTAATTTCCCTGCGTGATGATATACATCACTAAAAAGTGATCTATGGATGGAAACGAGTTGCCCAACAGAAAAAGAAAAACTATCATCACTAAGGAGTTCTGCAATTTTAATTGCAACAGTATCAGATTCACCAGTTTTAATAAATTCATCTGGTTTACTTTTATAGTAATCACTAATTAAATCTTGTAGTTCTTTAATGGAAATTTCACCATTAATATAACGCTTTGTTTGCTCACTAAAATATTTTGAGCCCTCTAGTCCATCAACTGCTTGAAGTCCAATCCCTATTTCAATTAAATATTTTTGATTATATTTGTTATTCATAACTATATTTTAGTATACACATTCTTAAAGTGCAATCTCAAAGTGCAAAATGCACTATAAGAAAAATACCACCAAAGGTGGTATTGTTTTTCATAAATGGCGTGCCCGACAAGAATCGAACTCGTAACCTCTAGATTCGTAGTCTAGCACTCTATCCAGTTGAGCTACGGGCACGTGCTTACATAGTATATAATAAACTAGTTATTTTTCAAGCAAAAAATAGTGGAAAATCTACTTTAGAGTACAAAATGAAGAACAAACATCACCGCGCCTACAACTAAACAATAAGCACTAAAGATAATTAAGTGTTTTACTTCTAACTTTTTCATAACAAGTCTAGCAGTTAAATAAGTCGCGCCAAAAGTAACGATAAATGCTAAAGAATAACCTAACCAATTAATTGATTCGCTAACTTGGGTTAATTCATAAATATTTAAAAAAGAAGTTGGAATACTTATAACTAGATAAGCAAGAAAAGAAAACTTAAGAACACTTTTTAAGGATAGTCTAGAAGCTCTTCCGCCGATAATTGTTGAGCCACTTCTACTAATCCCAGGAATAATTGCAAACGCTTGCGTAAGCCCCATAATAAAAGCATCTTTAAACGTGACATTTTCATGTTCTTTTATTAATTTTCGCGTTAAAAAGATTGCAAGTAGAAGTGCTCCAGTAATAGAGAGGGCTAGCCCAACAAATAAAAGACTTTTTAGTTCTGAAACTCGATCTTTAAAGATAAGACCTGCAATGCCGATTGGAATTACTGCTACTGCTAACTTAAGAACATAAAGAAAGGTTTCTTTATCTTCTTTCCTAGTTTCTTTTTTAAAGATAAAGCGAAAGAAACCTTTAAGAAGAATCCAGATATCTTTAGCAAAAAGTAGAATTAAGGCCAAAAATGACGCAGTATTAGTAAACATTTCAAAAACTAGTCCAGGCATTTCAATATCTAAGATATTTTGAAATATAATTAGGTGACCGCTACTTGAGATTGGAAAAATCTCGCTAATGCCTTGAACTAATCCAAGTAAAATATATTTTAAAATTTCAATATATTCCATAGTGTTTTTAATTCCTTAGTGAATCGTGATTCAGTGCTTTATGATTCACTTAATAATAGTTGTTACTCCTTACTTTCTTTTGCCTTATTATACCAAAGCTCTGCTGCCACTGCGTTTTGAGTAACACCAAGTCCATGTTCATAACAATAGGCAACTGCTTCCATCGCTGGAGGAAAACCTTGCTCTGGTGCTTTATTTAGTAATTCAAAAGCTAAATCGTTGTCTTGTTTAACTTTAAAGCCTCTTAAGAGGCATGTACCTAAGATAGCTTGCGAAGTTGCATCACCTTGATCTGCAGCTTTTTTCGTCCAATAAGCGAACTGTTCGCTATTTTCTTCTACTCCTTGTCCGTTTAAATAACATTGACCTAATAAGCGCATAGATTCAATATCGTCCTTTTTAGCAGCTTCTTTTAGGAATTCAACAGCTTTTTTAAAATCTTGTACAAGAATTGTACCGCTATAATAATGTCTTCCAAGTGTGCTAAGAGCAGCGATTTGACCTTGTTTTGCCGCTTGATAGTAAAGATTAAATGCAATCTCGTAGTCTTGTTCAACAGTCTCACCTTTTTCAAAATAAGTTCCGACAATATATTGGGCAACCGCATATCCTAGATCAGATGCTTTTATAAACCAATAAATTGCATCTTCATATTTTTCTTCTTTTTCAAATAAAAGACCAAGATTAACACAAGCAAGGGCATTATCTTGATCTGCTGCTTTTTTGTACCACTCTTTGGCTTTGTTTAGGTCTTGCTCTACTTTTAAGCCGTGATGATAGAAATAGCCAAGCATCAACTCAGCTTGATCACTATCTTGCTTACTAGCTTCTTTTGCCCATTTATATGCTTCTTCTAAATTTCCTTCTTTTAAAAAGGCTTCTGCTAGCGTAACTTGAGCTGAAACATCGCCCTTTCTTGCTAACTCTAATAATTTTTCGTCCATATGATGACTCCTTAATTTACTATTATAATTTTACTTTAGGTGCTTAAAAAACTCAATATTATAGACTTTTTAATGCGTATTGTTATAGAAACCATATTTTAGTCGATTGTTTAAAAGAAAAAGTTTTGCCTTTGTAGCGGCAAAACTTTACTAATTTAGTTTTTTTGCCCCTAGAGTGGCAAAACTTTGGATTTTTAATTATATCTAAGTAATTTTTCTATTTCTTTAAGGTGATTAGCACCTTCTTCTAAATAGCGTTCTGCGATTTTAGCAAAATCTACACCAAGTTTACTAGATAGTCCTTTTTCTTCTTTAATACGGGCGACTGTGTACCATTGAACATATTGTTGAAGATTAACAATATGAAGTAAAACAAGGTCATTTAGCGTTAATCTCCGTTCAAAGTAGAGTTCCGCTAATTTGACTGCATTTGGAAAATTAAGATAGCCAAACACGCCTAAATCAAAGTAAATTGATGCATTACCGCTGTATTCATAGTCGACTAGATAGAGTTTTTTATCTTCACCCAAAATAAAATTAGATCTTTGACAGTCACCATGAGAGAAAACTCTAGGTAGTTTATTAAGGCGACCAATAAGGTTAAGAAGAGCACCTTTTAATTTGATATAGCGAACATCATAATGTTTAACATGTCTTTCATATTCGTTGATGCGCCCAATATAGTCGTAGTCTCGAAAAGCTTTAATATTAGATGTATGAAGTGTTTTTAAAGTATTAGCAATTTTTCTTAGTACTTCTTCATCTACATTTATATTATTTAGCGACTCTCCTTCAATATATGGAGTAATCTTAACACCAGTATCAACATTAAAATAAAGTGACTCTTTAACTAGACCAATTTTAGCAACTTGTTCTAGGTTATACTTTTCTTCTTTACGATTAACAAATAATTCTCCGTATTGACCAGGAATACGAATTACATATTTTGCTCCGTCAATTATAACAACATAAGTATAATTACTCATACCACCTAAAAGGCGTTTAATAATTTTAACTTCGCCGTCTTTAGAAATAAGTTTTGCAGCTTTTAATATTTCATCTTTATAGTTAGTATCAAGTTCACTCATTTTTATTACACTTTCTAATCAATATGTATTTTAGCACTTTTACTATTCTTAAATACAAAAAGGCTCAAAATGAGCCCTTTTTACTATATTAAATAGGTATCGCTATTTATTTAGTTTTTACTTCTTTATTATCTACTTCATTAATATTAACAGTTGGAAAGCCAAATTTAACACCTTTTTCTTCAAAGATGACTTTAACTTCACGGTTCATATCACGAAGTGCTTGATATTTTTCAAGGTCTTCAGTTCTTCCTTGAATTCTAACTAGAACTCCATGTTCATCTAATTTTTGAACACCGCGGTAGAATGGTCCTTCTTTAATAGCAGGAACTTTTTCTTTAATACGTGGAAGAGCATCAATAATAATTTGTTCGATATTTTCAAGCTTTTGATCATAACTAATATAAACTTCACAGTTAGCAGGTGAAAGATTAAGTGAAGTATTTAGAATTTGTCTTAAATCAGAGTTATTAACAATTAAAACGTCGCCATAGATATCTTCTACAGTTGTTGTTCTTATTCCAATACTAGTTACCTTTCCTCTTACATTTCCTACTTGAATCGTATCGCCGATTAAAAATTGCTTTTCAAAAACAATAAATAGACCTGCAATAACGTCTTCAATTAAGCTTTGGGCTCCAAAGCTAATTGCTAAACCTAAGATCCCAGCACCAACAAGAAGAGTTGGAGTATCTACGCCCCAAGCACTTAATACAAGGAAGATTGCAATTGCACTTGTTAAGTACTTAAAGACACTTGTAAGAATAATCCAAAATGTTGAGTGACGTGATCTTTTCTTAACTAAGGGGACTAAAAGAAACTCGAAGAGTTTATTTAACATCCAAAAGAAAAGAATAATAACAATACTTTGAACAATAGTAAGCCAGTTATTCTTAAATAGTTCAAAGATGTTAAAAAACTTGCCTAGAGTACTATTTACAAACTCACCAAAAGGCGTTCCACCTAAAAAATAGTACGATACCACGGCAAGGATGATAAGGGTAACAAAAAGAGATAAGACAACGATTTTTGTTACGAGTTGTGAAGTTTTGTGTTGTTTTCTTAGTTTCATAACGATACCTCCTTATGGTAATGAATAATCAACTTCATATGTATATATTTTATGAACTTTATATTGGTTCATATAATTAATAAAAACATAAAAATCAATGTGATGAACGCTATGTTCATAACCGTCATTTTCAACTAGACA
>DAOSJI010000014.1:0-20217 GCA_035367155.1 Bacilli bacterium | reverse complement strand
AAATAATTAAAATATTCATTATTTACTAAGAAGCCGGTGCCTTTTTTACTTACTCTATCTACATTTATGTTTAATCTAATATCAACACCTAATTCTTCTAACTTATTAATTAAAATACTTGCTGAAGCTTTAGCGTTTTTACTATAGGGATAAAGACGACCTACTTCATCTAAAAATAGCGCTACCCCATGACTTTTATAAAAATTAACGACTTCGCTATATAAATAAGGCAAATGTTTTTCTAACTTTTTACCGTGATTATAGCAACTAGAAGAAACATTTGCATTAGCTAAATTTCCTTTACCGTTTCCGGTTGTAATAAATTTAGCTAAAAGGCGCTCGTTACGTTCAAAAATCGTAACGCTTGCGCCCCTAGTAGCAAGCGTAAGAGCAGCGGCGACGCCGCTTGCTCCTCCGCCAATAATTGCTATTTTTTTATTATCTTTAGGCACTTGCTTCGCGTCCTTTGCGACGTTGGTGACGTTTGTTTTTCTTATTTCGAAGGACAAAATAGATAACTAGACCAACTGCGACAACAGGAACAGTAACTAAAAGTACAATCATAACTGGACTCATTTTTGTACTTCTAATACGAGTCCACATTTCAACGACTTTTTGGTTTTGATCACCAAAGTCTTTCATTACGACACAGCGAGTAATTTCTTCTTCGCTTGGGAATTGGGTTGTAAGTTGAGCACCTTCTTCATCTGTTTTAAAATAGGCTGCGGTTGGATCAGTTAATGTCTCACCAAAGAAATAACTTAAATCTCGAGTATATGAGCCGGTTTCACTATATTCATCGTGTTCTTCTATAAAGGCTAACATTTCATCACCTGCAATAAAGGGTGAATAGCCAATATAGTCAACGTTTTGAACAGCAATACTAGGTTCACTTAAAAAATTAACAAAAGCTTGTGCTAGTTCCTTATTGGCACCTTTTGGCATAACCCAGCCATCAAACCAGACGTTACTGCCCTCTTTTGGTAGGGCGTAGCGTAGTTTTCCTTCTGGTGCATCGCCAATAGAGTAGACAGCGTCTCCGCTCCAGGCGGTGTTAATTGCAATTTTTCCCGTAACGATATCAAATTTTCCGGAGTCAACTTCAAAACCAAAGATATTTTCTTTCATTGCATTTAACTCTTTTTCAACTTTAGCAATTGTTTTGTCACTTGTATCATTAATTAAAATCGTTAGTGCATCATTATAGGCTTCAGCTGTTATTGTGCCTTCTTCATACTGAGCCTTAAGTGCATTAACTTCTTCTTTATGGACACGGAATAGTCCAACAAGATAGGTATCTCTCATTGAGTCTTTAATTGAGACTTTATGAGCGTATTTACTGTCCCAAATAACATCCCAAGTTTGGACGTCTTCTTTATTTGCTACATCAGTATTATAAACTAAGCCCATCGTCCCCCACATATAACCTGCACTATATTCGGTCCAGCCGTTATCATCAAAGATACCTCGTAGGTACGGGCTTACATATTCTTGATAAGCAGGAAGCGCGGTATAAACACCGTCAGTAACATCAAATTTTTCTAAGCGATCTTCACGAATTAAACGTTGAATCATATAATCGCTTGGGCAAAGAAGATCGTATTGCATTTCGCTTAGTTTCATTTTGCTATACATATCTTCATTAGTCGTAAAGAGTTCATAAATTACATTAACATCTTTACCAGTTTTAGCTTTGTAATCCGCTTTAAATTGATCAACAATACTTGGATCATCGCCTTCTTCTTCTGGTTCATAAATATAATCATGCCAATTAAGAATCCGAAGGGTTAAGTTTTCACTAGCTTTACTAGTAATGGTTGGACCCTTTACTAAAAGAAGTAAAAGGAAAAACGGTACTACCCTAAATAATTTAATTTTTTTCATTTTTTACCTCCCCGCATCAAAAGCCTTTTTGATTGTTTACGATGCGTTTTCTTTTCATTTTTATAACTCGCTAGTAAAACGATCGCTAAAGTAACTAAGAAAATTAGCGTCGTTAAAGCGCGTAGTTCAGCAGGAATACTTGATTTTACGATGACACCTTGGACATAAGTTGAAAGTGTATCAAACGATTGTACGCGTAAGAAATTAGTAATAACGAAATCATCAAGGGAAAGCGTAAAAGCAAGCATAAACCCAGCGATAATGCCTGGCATAATCGCTGGAAGCACTATTTTTAGAAGGGCTTGAAGAGGCTTAGCCCCTAAATCAAGCGCTGCCTCATAATCACTTGGATCCATTTGATAAAGTTTAGGCCGTACGCTTAAATATACAAAAGCAATCGATAAAACAATATGACCAATTAGAAGCGTACCAAAACTTGGACTTTCAGCAGGAATACCTATTTTTGCAAGAAGTTGAACACCAAGCCGAAATAAAATTGCTAAAGAAATCGCGACAACGACTTCAGCATTAACAACAGGAATTTCATTAACAGTTTCAAATACTTTTCTTGTTCTTCTTTTACTATAATAGACACCCACTGCACCTAGCGTTCCTAGTAATGTAGATATTAGCGAACTAGATATAGCAATAATTAGTGTATTAGTTAGCGCGCGCATAATATCTTTATGTTTAAATAGTTTTAAATATAGTTCAAAACTAAAACCGCTCCACATACCAATATTAGTTGAGGTCGTAAAAGAGAAAATAATGATAACTAAAATTGGTGCATACATTAAAAGCAAAATTAAATAAATATAAGCTAAACTAAGGATTTTTCGACTTCTTTTCATTACTCAGTCCCGCCTTTTTTAGCTAATTTCTTTTCTAAGAAACGACTTCCTACCATACTTACACCAATTAAAAGCATCATAATAAGTGCAAGCATTGATCCGTCATGCCAGAGGTTATTTTCAAAGTGAAGAGCAATAAATTTACCAAATAGCGTTACTTTACCCTCACTTAGAATGTCACTAATAACATAGCTTGTCATCGTTGGCATAAATACCATTGTCGCGGCACTTAAAATGCCTGGAAGAGTCATTGGAATAATTACTCGAACAAAAGTAGTTGCTCTACTTGCGCCTAAGTCATAGCTTGCTTCAATTTGACTTTTATCCATTTTTAACATCGTTGTATATAAAGGCAAAATTGTAAAAGGTAAGTAATTGTAAACAAGCCCAATCATTGTCGCTAGCTCTGGATATTTACCTCCACTTAGGCCAATCCAAGTTAGTACATCTCGCGTTGCCCAAGTACGAAGAACAAAGTTAATCCACATTGGCATCACAAAAAGCATTACAAGCATTGCATTCTTATTTATATTCTTATTAGCAAGAAACATTGCTAAAGGATAACTAATAAGAAGACAAATAATCGTATTTAAAAAACCAAAGAAAAACGAAACGAGTAAAACATTCCATTTTTCTTTTGAAGTAACAAAGTTAATAAGCGGATTAAAAGAAAAGCCAGAATCGCTACTAAAGGCATAGAAAAAGAGCACAAAAAGCGGCAATATGACAAAAAGTAGCATAAATGCTGCATAAGGAATAACAAGCGAAGTGCGCCAGTTAATTCTTTTCACGGGCAACTAAGGCTCCTTTTAGTTTTAATTCTATTTTGCTTGGTTCTACTGAAAGAGAAATTAGGTCGCCCTCATTCCATTGATACGGAGTATTAGCAACAAAATCTTCTTCATCTTCAGTTCTAATCGTTATACGGTAGTGATCACCTAAAAAGAGAACTAAAATAATTTCGCCGTTTACTTCTCCTTCATCTGGGTTATCAAAAATCACTACATCATCTAGACCAATGGTAGCAATAACATCAACATCATTTAAATCGTAACTTTCACCTTTTGGTCCAATTAAGTAGCCTTGCTCATCAAGATGAGAGTCGGCTAAAAGTTTCGTTACATCGCATTTAAAAGCATGCGATGCGATAATAACCTCGTTTTTATCGTTAATATAGGCATCAGTGTATATATTCGCAACAACGTCTGTTTTCATAATATGAATATCTTCTTTATCAATCGTTAACGAAACTTTTTCATTTTCATCAAATGATTTTGTTGATTGAACAACGACTTCGTTTTTCCCAACCATTACGACATATTCATAGTGAACACCTTTAAAGATTTTGGTAGCGATAACTCCATCAACACTACCCTTACCAGGTTTTCCAATGACGATGTCTTCTGGACGAATGACAACGTCAACTTTTTCATTAATTGGGAAGTCATCAACACACTCATGCACTTTGCCTAGGAAACGAACTTCTTTTTTACCGCTCATGCGAGCGTTATAGAGATTACTTTCACCGATAAAGTCAGCAACAAAAGCATTTTCTGGTTCGTTATATATATCAAGGGGAGTGCCCATTTGTTGAACAACTCCATCATCCATTACTACAATCGTATCACTCATTGTAAGAGCTTCTTCTTGGTCATGAGTTACATAGATAAAAGTAATGCCAAGTTTTTTATGCATTTCTTTTAGTTCTAGTTGCATGTCTTTACGCATTTTTAGATCTAGTGCACTTAGTGGTTCATCTAGAAGGAGGATTTCTGGCTCATTTACTAGAGCTCTAGCAATCGCGACTCGTTGTTGTTGACCGCCTGAGAGCGTAGCAATATCACGATCTTCAAATTCTTCTAGATCAACAAGTTTAAGCGCAGCGACGACTTTATCATCGATTTCATTAGCAGTTAGTTTACGCATTTTAGTGTTACCAAACTCATCGCTAAAAGGAAACTTTTTAACTTTTAAGCCAAAGGCAACATTATCATAGACATCAAGATGAGAAAACAGGGCATAGCGTTGAAAAACGGTATTAACTGGTCGTTTATAAGCAGGAACATTAGTAATATCAACACCGTTAAGGATGATACGGCCTTCAGTTGGATTTTCAAAGCCTGCGATAAGACGAAGGGTTGTCGTTTTCCCGCAGCCTGAAGGTCCTAAAAACGTGACAAATTCACCTTTTTGAATTTTTAGATTTAGATTATCTACAACAGTTTTCCCATCGTAGACTTTCGTTAAGTTTTGTAGTTCGATAATTACATCATTTTTCATAGCCCTCTTCCCTCCTTTTTTAATCTAAGATTAAATATAAGGTAATTTGCTCTAAAAAACAATTAAAAAATGTCGCAAATCGTCTACATTTTAACATTTTTAAAATAGATACTCAAAAATTGCAGTTTTTTCGTGATTATATGAGCGTTTTTCTAAATTCGAAATTTTATACTTTTTTGATTGTTTTTTGGCATATATTTGCAATTAATTAATAACTAAATATAATTAATTCATAAGGAGAATATATATTATGAATAGAAAATTATTAGGCTTCTTGCTTCTTGCTACTTCTATTTTAACTTTAGGAGGTTGTAGTTGTAGAAAAGACCCAGATCCACCCCCTGCAAGAGTAAAGGTTGATCTTGTCTTTAAAAATTCAACTGTTGATACAATGATTGAGATAAATGAAGGTGATATCCTTGAAAAAATGGACCGCCATGAAAACTATATTTTAGTTAGCAGTGCTGATACTACCTGTGCTTGCTGGACGGTGTTTTTAAATGATGTTATTAATCCCTACATCGCTAAAATGCATGTTGAAATCTTCTATATTGATGCAAATACACTAGATTACACATATTACGGGCTTCCTATTGCAAGTGATCGATCAAATACACCCGTTTTTGGTATTTATAAAGACGGACATATTCGACATAAACAAAGCTATTCTTATGAAAATGAAGTCTTTAGTAAACTAGAGGCCTTTGAAAAATATATTGAGGATCGCTGCAATTTACCGCGTGTTGAAAAAATTACTCTTGATCGCTTCCAAGAATTATTACGAAGTGACACAGAGTTTTTAATTAACTACGGTCTTTCTACTTGTCCAGATTGTCTTGCTTATGATATTAATTTCTTAAAAGACTACATTAAAACTCATAAAACTGGTGACCGTATCCCCTATTACTATATTGAAACTAGAGCAGAAGGAATGAGACTTCTTAACGGTGTTTCTAATACTGATGAGGCTAAAGCCCAGTGGCAAACTTTTAAAGATAATTACGGTTTAAGTAATGCTAAAAATCCTGAAATGGGCTTTAATACTGGTTATGTTCCTACGGTTCAATTAATTGAAGGTAGTTCTACTACTGACTATGTAGCAGAAGGCGATATCACTCCTTTAATTATCGATATGATGGTTTTTCAAAACGATCAACTTGGAAAAGTCGATGATAAAGTAGTTGTTACTTCTTCTTACTATAACGGGGTTCGTGGTAGTGAATATTTAGGTACTTATGAAAGTCTAGAAGGGACTGTAATTGCTGAAGGTGATTATACATATTATGAAGCCTATGATATGTATGTTTGTAAACCAATGACCCGTTATGACGTACATGCTCCCTTTGCTGCTAAGTTCTTAGAATATTATTGGCATACAAACTAAAAATTAATTCTAAAAAGCAGTGGTCGCATTGGCCACTGCTTTTTAATTTATTAACTTTATGCTACTTTTCGCTTTTTAATTCTATTTATAATTAGGCGAACTAAAATAATTATTTCATGAACAATTAGGGGGGCAGTACTTACTGCTGCTAGTAGTAACCACTCTTTTAGTGTTAGTTCAACAGTACTAAAGGCTGTACTTAAAAAGGGAACTTCTGTAACTAAGATTTGAAGTAGTAGCCCAACAACAAAGGCTGTCCAAATAAGCCATTCGCTCTTATTAAAGAGTCTAAAGAATGTCTTTTTAATGTTAGCCATTCCTAGCATATGGAATAGTTGACTTACACCTAAAACAGTAAAAGCATAAGTTTGCGCTCTAGTTAATTCAATGGCGTTATTATCAAAGAAAGCATTGATTGACGCAATATTAAAAACATTACCAAATGAGGCTGGATCTACTCTAAAGGCAAAGAAAGGTACACATAAAAAGCTAAGTAAACTTGTTAAAGCAATTAAAGATCCATAACCAATTGTAAGAGCATAACCACCGTTAGCAAAAAGAGATTCATTTTTACTCCGTGGTTTATCTTTCATAATATCTGGATCTTTTGCATCTGCTCCAAGTGCAATCGCTGGGAATGAGTCAGTAATTAGATTAACCCAAAGAATATGAAGCGCAGCTAAAGGAGCAGGTAATCCAATTAAAATTGCTAGCATCATTACAATAACTTCACCAAAGTTACTAGAAAGAAGAAACCAAACTGTCTTTTTGATGTTTGCATAAATACTTCTTCCTTCTTCAACTGCTTTTTCAATTGAAACGAAGTTATCATCACTTAGAACCATATCTGCTGCACCTTTTGCAACATCAGTACCAGTAATACCCATGGCAATACCAATATCAGCTGCTCGTAAACTTGGAGCATCATTAACACCATCTCCAGTCATAGCAGCTATATTACCATTTGCTTTAATCGCGGTTACGATTTGAACTTTATTTTCAGGAGAAACACGCGCATATACACGTTTATGTTTAACGACTTCAAGTCGCTCTTCATCGCTTAATTCATCTAACTCAGCCCCTGTCATTGCTTCTGATGGATCACTAGCAATACCTAATTCTTCTGCAATTGCTAGTGCAGTATCAATATGGTCGCCAGTAATCATAACGGTAGTAATTCCAGCATCTTTTAATGTTTGAACTGCTTCTTTTGCTTCTGGCCGCGGTGGGTCAACCATTCCAACAATACCAATAAAGGTTAAACCTTCTTCGGTAATTTCTTTACTATCATGCGGCTTAATAGCTAGTGCGAGTAATCGAAGGGCTTTATTTGTCATTTTTGCTGCACCTTCTTCGATTTTAGATATATCTTCTTTAGTAATTTTTCTTACTTTCCCATCAATTTTAATATGAGTTGATCTTTTTAAAAGATTATCAAGAGCACCCTTAGTAAGAACTGTTGGTACCTTATCAATCATATTAACTGTTGACATCATCTTACGGTTACTATCAAAAGGAAGTTCATCAACTCTAGGATATGTTTTTTCTATATAACTTTTTCTAAGCTCATAAACATTAGCAAACTCAACTAAAGCAATTTCGGTCGGATCTCCGTATACACCTTGATCAACAGAGGCATCGCTACAAAGACTCATGCAAAGTGCTAATTCTTCAAGTTCTCCATCTTTAAATTCATAAATGTTATCCATTTTATGGTTAACATAGGCACTTACAACCGTCATTTTATTTTGTGTTAATGTACCAGTTTTATCACTACAAATAACACTAACTGCTCCTAGTGTTTCGACTGAGGGAAGTTTACGTACAATAGTATTGACTTTAACCATTCGTTGAACGCCTAATGATAAAACAATCGTAACAACAGCAGGTAACCCTTCAGGAACAGCAGCAACTGCTAGACTAATTGAGGTCATAAACATATCAATTACATCTCTTTTTTGTAGAAGTGCTACACCAAATAAGACAACAACTAAAACAATTGTAATTATTCCAAGAAGTTTAGAAAGGTCTGCTAAACGTTTCTGAAGTGGTGTTTTCTCTTCTTTTGTTTCGCTTAACATAGTAGCGATTTTACCAATTTCAGTATTTAGACCAGTTCCAATAACAACGCCTTCACCGCGTCCATATGTTACAGGTGTCGACATATATACAGTATTTTTACGGTCTCCAATTGGAACTGCTTCCTTATAAACAACACTAGCATCCTTTTCAATTGGAACACTTTCTCCTGTAAGTGAGGCTTCACTTACTTTTAAGTTAATTGCACTTGTAAGCCGAAGGTCAGCAGGTACTGTTCGACCTTCTTCTAAAATAACAACATCTCCTACAACAAGATCTTCTGCTTTTATCTCACATAATTTACCATCTCGACGAACAAAAGTCGTCGGAGCACTTAATTTTTCAAGTGCCTCAAGAGCATTTTCAGCTTTTCGCTCTTGAATGGTACCAACTGTACTATTTAAGAGTACAACAACTAAAATAACAATAGCATCTAAAAATTCATTTTCACCTTTCCAAAAGGAAATAATAAGTGAAATTAAAGCTGCTGCTAAAAGGATATAAATCATTGCATTATTCATTTGTGAAAAGAATATTGCAAGAATTGTTTTCTTTTTCTTTTTAGGAATAGCGTTTTTTCCGTCTCTAGCTAAACGAGCTTCGGCTTCCTTGCTAGATAATCCTTCACTTGGATTAACTTCTAGTTCGTTTAATATTGTGGTTAGTTTTTTTGTTTCCATAACAGCCTCCAATTAAGATAAAAAACCTTTATTTATCACAGTTAAGTGATCCTAAAGGTCTTGTTTCCATTACTTTGGCTTACCAGCCAGAGCAAGTGCTCGTGTTGTTGACGGTAAGAGTTAACTACTCCCCTTTAAGAAGTGAAGTTTTCTTCGTTTTAATTGTAATCAAAACAAATGTGATTGTAAATGTTATAACGCTTTATCGTTATAAAAAACTCTGCCATTAGCTAGCAGAGTTTTTTAGTAAAATTCATTAATTTGGAGTGGTTTTTGTGTAATTTAGATGGAATTTGCAAGTTTATTTAGTTTCTAAACCATTTTTATTATCCATGTCTTCTTTAATTACACGATAAATCTCATATGGCTTTTCGACAAAGCGAAATGCAAATGGTGTAGATCCTTGTTGGCTACTCATTGGACTTGCCATTGAGCCAAAACGAATCGTCCCCGTTACACTTTTAAATACTTTATCAAGTAAATCAACACGAACATTAATTGCACCAATTTGAGCAATATCAAGTGATTTATAATCAACACCAATAAGACCAGTTCTTACAATGATACGTTTATTTGTATATGCATAGAAACGTTTGTCATAACTAACTTTTGTACCAATAAATGTAAGTGCAAAAGTAAGGGCTAAAACGCCAAGAAGAACAAATAAAGCAATCATTAATCCTTTTGCAGGAATTGGGTCATCTGCTGAGCCATTAGTAAAATAAACTAATAAATACATTGTAAAGATGAATAACCATCCTATTACGAATGTAAGTAATGATTCAGCAAAAAAACGTCCTTTGTGTGGTTTATAAACCGATACAATCTTTTCTTCTTTTGTTAAAATGTCTTTAAAATTATTTTCCATATTTTTTTACCCCCTTTTCTAATAATTAAAATCCATTTTTTATTTTTCTAACAAAACATGCTCTTTTTTTATGGGTTACATATTCAAGATGCTTCCATAAATCGTTAGCTTCTTTGTTTGTAGTCAGTTGTGGACCTGTTTCAGCATATTCAATGCCGTCTTCAACGGCATGTTCTAGTGCTTCAAGTAAAACTAGGTTAATAATTCCAGTATTTTGAAGTTCCGGTTCGATCGCAATTAAAAGTAAATCTAAATGTTTACTCTTTCTAAGTGCCCAAAGGAAGCGAACAAATCCAAATGGATATAATTTACCTTTAATTCGCTTAAGAGCAAAAACTGGTGAAGGAATAGAAAGACCAAAGGCAACAAGCTTATCATCTTTATCAACAACTAAATGGAGATAGCGAAGATTAATAAGCGGGACATATTGTTTAGCAAGATGATGCATTTGTTCTTCTTTTATTGGTACATAACCATATAAATCTTTATAGGCTCTATTTACAAGGCTAAGAACATCTACAACGCGATTTTGTAATACCTTACCTTTGTTTTTAAGTTTTAGCATTCTTACATTATATTTTTCTTTAACAAATTCACTTACGCGATGCCAACGTGGATCAATCTTTTTTGGAATCGTGATACGATGCTCATTCCATACAGCATCTTCTACAAATCCTAATTTAACTAAATGCTCATGGTAATATGGGAAATGATAAAAGGTTACAAACATATTATGATATTCGAAACCTTCAATTAAGAGCCCTTCTTTATCTTGATCGCTATAGCCAAGAGGCCCAACGATTTCAGTCATTCCTTTTTCTTTTCCCCATTTAGCAACAGCATTAAGAAGAGCCTTAGTAACTTCAATATCATCAATCATATCGATTCGATTGAATCTAACTCTTTTTCGTTTGTATTTTTTATTAGCATAATGACTAATAATTCCGCATATCCGGCCGACAATTTTCCTATCCCTATATGCCAAAAAGAGTTTAAAATCACAATACTCAAAAGCGGGGTTTTTCTCTGGGGTTAAATTGCTTATTTCATCTTCATATAAATAAGGAGTAAACTCTTTCACTCCTTTATAAAGACGAACTGGATAATTAATAAAACGCTTTAATTGACGTTTTGTGGTTACTTCTTTAATCGTAATCATAATACATCTCCAAATACAAAATAATTATAACATGTTTGAAGTTTTCATAACTAATAAAAAGATACTTTTTATTTCCATTATAAAAAAGAGTGCAAAACCGCACTCTTTTTGTAATTTTGTACTTCTTTTTAGCGTTTGCCTGGATCAAATGGCTCGCCTGATGCTTTTGGACCACGCGACTTTTTCGATGTAATAGCTAATACAACTAGGGTCACCACATATGGCAGCATTTTAATAATGTCTTTTGGTATTACTTTTAAGAATTGACTAATTCTTGGGAAGTTTTCAAGATCATGAATAACAAAGTCAATACCTGAAGCTAAACTTCTTAAAAAGCCAAAGAATAGAGCGAAAATTAACACGCGTCTAGGTTGCCATTGGCCACTTATCAATACTGCTAAACCAAGGAATCCAAATCCGTAAACACTAGCATTAAAGCTAATCGTTGTTGGAACGATAAGTAATACTCCGGCAGTTCCAGCTAAAAAGCCGCTAATTAGAACAGCAATATAGCGAGTTCTAATAACATTGATTCCTGCTGCATCAGCAGCTTGAGGGTTTTCGCCACAAGCTCTTAGACGTAGCCCAAATTTGGTTTTATAAGCCAGAATTGCCATAGCTAAGAATAAAAGGAGACCAAATAATGTAATTAGATATATTCTATTAAACAGCACATCCCCAAAAAATGGGATTTTTTCAAGAACAGGAATTGAGTTAACTCTATAAGTATTAGCGAATTTAATTTCTTCTGTTCCGCCATGACTTAGAGCTCTACCTAAGAAAATAGCAAGAGCTAAAGAAAGCATGTTAAGAGCGGTTCCTGATATTGTTTGATCACTCTTCATACTAATTGCAGCAAAAGCGTGAAGAAGACTAAAGGCCGTTCCTGCTAGTCCTCCGACAAGTAAAGCAGTAAAAAGAACATGTTGCCCATCAACTCCAGCACTTTGGATCCTTTCAAGTGTTAATATACCAATAAAAGCTCCAAACATCATAATACCTTCAAGGGCAATATTAACAACGCCTGAGCGTTCACTATAAAGCCCACCCATTGCTACAAGAGCAAGTGGAACAGCAGAAAATAAGGTTAAGCGAATTAATTCATACATGTTAGCACTCGTAAAGATTGCTAGAAGAATGTAAACAATAACTACAATTCCAAAACTAATCCATTGTTTCACACTAAAACGTTTTATGAACTTCATAATTGGTGGAGGTAGTTGGAACTTTTTCTTTGGCTTTTGAGACATATCAGAAACTTCAACTTCTTCTTTAACTACTTCTTGTTCGTTAATTTCCGTTGCTTCAATTTTCTTTTTAGGCATGTTCAACACCTCCTTCCTCTACATCTAAAATGGGATCGCCGTTATCATCTCCTGGTGGATTTCTATCCGCTTTTTTAGCTTTTTTCTCTGCAATCCATTTAAAGAATTTGTCTGCAAATGTTTGAAAATATAGCGAAAATGCTGAGAAATAAACAATACTCGCTGAAATAATATCAATAATTTCACGTTTAAAGTCCCAAGATTGTAATTCAAGGTTTGCGGCTTCAATATATCCAAAAAACAGACCTGCAAACATCGTCCCAATTGGATGAGACATACCAAGAAGAGCAACTGCAATACCAGAAAAACCAAATGGCGAAATGACTTCTTTCGTTTCTAATCTCATACCGGTTCCAGGAACAAGATAGATAACTGCGCCTGCTAATCCAGCAATAGCACCAGAAATAATAAGTGATAAAACAATATTTCGTTTGTCGTTAATGCCGGCGTATCTAGCTGCGTGTCTATTAAAACCAACTGCTTTTAGTTGGTAACCAAAGGTTGTTTTTTGGAGAATAAAATAAATTATAATAGCAGTAACTATAGCAATTAGAATACCTATATTTAATTCATTATAGCCAAATAATCTATCAAGACCCCAATTTGGTAGCCTTGCAGTTTCTAGAACAACTTTTGATTCTTGACGAACTGAATCATAAATTGTAGCTTGAATCAGCATTTTAGAAGTATACATTGCAATATAATTCATCATAATTGTTGCAACAACTTCATGAACATTTAAGAACGCTTTAAGCAAAGCGGGAATTAAAGCCCATAATGCACCACCCAAAATTCCGCCAAGAACAGCTACCATCCAATGGATTGTAGGTGGTAAATTCCATTTAACACCAATATAAACAGCAATAAATGCTCCTATCATTAATTGACCAGATGCACCAATATTAAATAAGCCTGTTTTAAAAGCGAACGCAACTGCTAAACCGGTTAAAATTAGTGGTGCGGCGTTAAATAAAACACGGCCAATACTTCTTCCCCCTTGTAGGAACCCAGCAGATAAAATAGCACCAAGCCCTCCAAAAGCCTGTGCCGGATTTACAAAAAGCATGATTAATAAGCCAAATAAAAGCCCACAAATAACTGAAATAACGACAGACAAGAACTTACGAGTATAATCAGTTGTAACAAATTCTTTAAAACTCATTCTTTTACTAAATGACGACTTTACATCAAAATTACTTTTTTTGGAATTTTCATCGTCATTTTGAGGCTCTAAATCATTGTTTTGATTAAGTTCTTTGATTTCCATATCATTTTTACTCATTTGACTTTACCTCCTTTTGATCCAGACATATAAAGGCCTAGTTCATTTTCATCAGTTTTCTTTGGATCAAGATCAGCGACTATCTTACCTTCAAACATTACAAGGATACGATCAGCAATTCCAAATACTTCTTCTAATTCAAGAGAGAAAACTAGAATCGCTTTCCCTTCATCTCTTAACCCAATTAATTGACGATGTATATATTCAACTGCGCCAACATCAAGTCCCCGAGTTGGTTGGACAGCAACAATTAAGTCTGTTGGTCTACTTAACTCACGTGCAATAATTGCTTTTTGTTGGTTTCCACCACTCATTGAACGCATTCTTGTTTTTCGACCTTGTCCTGCTCTTATATCGAATGTATAAATTAATTCATCAGCATGTTTAGCAATGTTTTTGAATTTGAAAAAACCAAGCTCTTGAAATTCTTTGTTAAAATATGTTTGAAGTATTAAGTTTTCAGCTAAATCAAAATCTAAAACTAAACCATCACGATGTCGATCTTCAGGTATGTGACATAGACCAGTGAGAGTCTTTTTTCTAATGCTTAAATTAGTAATATCAACCCCATTTAGCATAATTGAGCCACTTTTTGCATGGTCTAAACCAGTAATGACTCTAGCAAGTTCTGTTTGGCCATTACCATCAATTCCAGCGATTACTACAATTTCTCCTGATTTAACATCGAACGTTACATCAAATAAATCGTCCTTTTTTAGGACTTCATTATGATGACATATATCTTTGACTTCTAAGATAGGTTCACCAGGTATCGCATCATCTCTTTCAATAAAGAATGTAACATCTCGACCAACCATCATCCTTGCCATTTCTTCTACGCTTGTTGTTTTAACATCAACAGTTCCAATATATTTTCCTTTTCGTAAAACACTACAGCGATCAGCAACCATTTTAATTTCATTAAGTTTATGAGTAATTAAAATTATTGACTTACCTTCCTTTATTAAGTGATGCATATTCTTCATTAATTCAGTAATTTCTTGCGGTGTTAGAACTGCTGTGGGTTCATCGAAAATAAGGATCTCTGCGTCACGATAAAGCATTTTTAGAATTTCAACTCTTTGTTGCATTCCGACTGTAACATCTTCTATTTTTGCATCTAAATCAATATTTAGACCATAACGTTCAGTTAATTCTAAAATCTTTTTCCGTGGTGTTTTTGTATCTAGAAAACCACGTTTTGTTGTTTCTCGACCAAGAACAATATTTTCTAGTACAGTGTAATTTTCAACAAGTTTAAAGTGTTGGTGGACCATCCCAATTTTAAGATCATTTGCATCGTTTGGGTTTTTAATATTAACGACCTCTCCCCTTACTTTGATAGTTCCGCTGTCTGGTTGATATAAACCAAAAAGAATGGACATCAAAGTGCTCTTTCCAGCGCCGTTTTCTCCTAAAAGGGCATGAATTTCACCTTCTTTTAGTTGTAGAGTTACATTATCATTGGCAACAACGCCGGGGAAAGCTTTCGTAATATTTAGCATTTCAATTACGTAAGCCATCTTTTTTTGACTCCTTTAAAATATATTATTATTGTATCACAATTATAAAGAAACTATTTTCTCTATTTTTAAAGAAAGGCCGTAGAAACTACGGCCTTTTTAATACTTATTACTTTCTATTCGATGTATTCGACGACTACTTTAGTTCCGCCAATATCAGCGTAATTAATTCCAGCTCCACTTTCATGGAAGAATGGAGCATATGTTCCGTCGACAATTTTACCAAATACTGTATTATAATCAGCTTCAGTAAAGTGTTCGAAACTAGTGAAATCTAGTGGTAGTCCAACACCATCTACTTTTGCATCAAGAACAACTGTTGTTCCGCCAGCATCGCCTTTATAGATTTTGGTTAAGGTATGAATAACAGATGATTTTAGACCCTTAATAGCTGATGTCAAAACTGTTGTTGGTGATTCTGGTTTTTGGTCAATGTCAACACCAATAACCCATTTGTTTGTTGATGCTTCTGCTGCAGCCATAACAGAGCTTCCTGCTCCACCAGCTGCGGCAAAGATGACTTCTGTGCCAGTGCCATACCATGAGGTAGCAAGAGTTTGATGAGTTTCATCCGGTAAGAATGAATTTAAGTAGGTATACTTCATTGTTAGAGCACCGTCTGCTAATTCTAGCTCATTTGCAGCAGCAACTGCTCCTTCAATATAACCAGTACCAAAACGGACAACTGCAGGAACGCTCATTCCACCCATAAAGCCTAATTTGCGGAAGCCTTCTTTAACTGCTGCAAAACCAGCTAAGAAGCCCGCTTCTTGTTCAGCATACTTAATAGAATAAACGTTTGGTTTAATGTCGAAGTTGGGAGCACTTCCATCAACTGTAGCCTCTGTCTCCCAGTCGGTAACATTATGTGGAGCACCGTCTAAAAGAATGAACTTAACATCAGGATATCTTGTTTGAAGAACCCAAACAGCGTTTTCAAATAAGTAGCCTGGTGTTACGACAACTTTAGCACCATTGGTAATCGCAGTTTCTGCTGATTCAACGTACTTTTCGGTTGACTTTTTTTCGGGTTGGTAGTACTTATAGCTAATTTTGTTTTCTTTAGCATAAGCTTCTACACCTTCCCATGCGCCTTGGTTAAACGATTTATCATTAATCGTGCCTACGTCTGTAACTAGCGCAATTTCGTAGGTCTTTTTGCCACACGACACAAGTGTAGCTGCTAATGTAACAATACAAGCCGTGACAAAAGCTTTTCTCATAAAATTATCTCCTCCTTTAATTTTATTTTGTGTTCATATATATATTATCACATTAATTTATTAATGGAACGAAAATCGGTATATAAAAACAACAAAAAATTAAATTTATTTTATTTTGCAAATTTATATTTACCAATAATAAAAAATAATTTAATCTAGTGTTTTTTTAGTAATTATCTTATAAATTTTATGGAACAGCCAAATAAACAAAGCATTTAATAATAGATTTAAAATCGTAAATAAACTAATTTGCGTGAACTCTGGTTTATTACCATCAAGCACAACAATAGAGATTATCATTGCAATAAAGGCTAGTGTTAAATAAATAGCTTCTATAATGAGTTTAGATAAAAAGAAACTTTTAGTTTTGTTGTTTAATAGTTTCATAATTTCTTCAGTATGACCTGCAGGTAGTTCAGTAATAATAATTAAAACAACTCCAAAAGAAAGAATCGCAATTGCTAGTACTGCTATTAATAGTTTTAGTAAGTAGTGAATATCTAATGGAGGTAGCGAATCAAATAAAAAACCCCACGCCCATATTAATAAAGATAAAAGAATGATATTAATAAAAACGAAAAATAGTTTTTTATTTCTTGTTATTGTTATTAAAATAAGCGTAATAATTGTAGATAGAACTAAATAAGCAATGCCAATTGCACTACTAATCCCTGAAAAATCGCTATTTTTAAATAATTGTAAGAAAATTCTAGCTAAATAATAATCAAGTGCATCAATTGGTGAAGAGCCAATGTTTGTATATATAACTAATTGAATACCAAAAGAAAGAATTATTGCACCTACTAAATAAATAAGGCATTTTTGAAATAATTGCTTATTAAATTTAATATCGTTCATATTAAAACTCATTATTAATTGTAGCAGTTTTGAAATGTTTTTTGTAAATTATCCGCTAAATTGGGTAAATTTACGAATTCTTTTAATAAATTACAAAAAAACGATTAAAAGCTACTATATAATCAGCAAAAAATAACATTAATAAGATATAATTACTATGTATGAATAAAAGAGCTATTAAACTAACAAAGTATTCAATTATTACAATATCACTACCGCTCATTATCGAGTTTTTACTAACCAATCTTCTTGGAAGTGTCGATACTTTGATGATCGCTAATTACTCAAGCAATGCGCCTGGGAGTATTGCTAATGCAAATACAGTTGTTGGATTATTATTAACTATATTAGTTATTTTAAGTGTAGGTGCAAATGTTACAATTTCAGCATTTTTAGGTGCTAATAGAAAAGATAAGGCACAAGAAACGCTTATTTCATGTCTAATTGTTAATCTTTTTACAGGTCTAATTATCTTTACATTCTTGATGCTTGCAGCACCTTCTTTATTTAAGTTAATAAATACACCGACAGAATTAATTGATGGTTCGATTGTTTATTTAAGAATATATGTAATCGCTGTTCCTTTTTTAGCACTTGATTTTGTTTTAAAAGCTTACTTAAGAGCAAATTCTAAAACACCATATTTATTAGCTATATCTATTATTGCAAATCTATTAAACATTCTTTTTAACTATCTCTTAATTTATGGAGTAGGAAGTATACCTGCCTTAGGTATTAAAGGTGCTGCTATTTCAACTGTAATTTCTATTTTAGTTGGATTTATATTAAAACTTATACTTATTCGCTTTAAATTAAAAACTAGATTTGTTCCCCTAAAAATCAATCCTCAAATTATTAAGCTTGTTACAAAACTAGGCGCACCTTCAGCCTTTGAAAACTTTAGTTATATGATATCTACTTTCTTTGTCTTGGCAGCTTGCAATACACTAGGAACAACATCAGTTCTTGCTCGTACATATATCGCTACAATTACCAACTTAATTAATCAAATCTCACTTGGTTTAGGTATAGGAAATCAAACAATTGTAAGTTATAACGTTGGGACAGGTAATGATGAAGAAATTATAAAATCGACTTATCGTAGTTTCTTTCTTGCTTGTCCAATTTTGTTAATATTTGTAGTGATTATAAATATTTTTACTTATCAAATATTTGGTATTTTCACTAAAGATATTAATGTATTAACGGAAATTAAACGAGTTGTACCAATATTGTTTGCTTTTATTATTGGTCAATCAATGGCACATATTTATATTGCAGCCTTAAAAGGTCTTTCGGATATATATAATCATCTAATTATTTCACTTATTTCTTCTTTTCTTGTTTGTTCCTTAGGAGCATGGTTATTTGGTGTTTGGCTAAATTTAGGTTTAATCGGTATTTTTATTGCAACTTCTCTAGATGAATTAGTAAGAGGCTCCGCGGCATTAATTAGATTTGCCTCTAAAAAGTGGGTTTCTTACTCACAAAAAGAAAGAAATATCATAAAAACAATTAATTAAGCGAGTATCACCCAATTTTAAATCGATACTATTTTATCTTAAACTTAACATACAAACACTAAATTCTAAATTTGTGTTAACATTTAGATTAGTAACCAAAGTGAGAATACATATGAAAAAAAACAAGAAATTCAAACAAGATCGAAAACTCTGGTTTAGAGGTTTAAAGCAGTTAATTAAAATCCGTTATAAGCGACCTAAATTTATCTACTTAGGTGATAAACCACTAAATTGCAGCGTTATTTTATCTAATCACGTAGGGACTGATGCTCCAATGTCATTAGAATTATACGCTGATTTTCCTTTAAGACTTTGGGGAACCGGAGAAATGAACTCTGGGTTAGTTAAATTATATCGCTACCAAACAAGGGTTTATTATCACATTAAAAAAGGCTGGAACCTACATTTAGCAAGACTATTTTGCTTACTTGCAAGTCCATTGACAAATCTTTTTTACAAAGGGTTAAAATTAATATCAACATATCCTGATTTTCGCTTTAAAGATACGATAAAAGAAAGTATCAAGGTTCTAAAAAACAATGAGAATATTGTTATATTCCCTGAAAAGACTGAAGGAAAATATAAGGATAAATTAGATGAATTCTATAAAGGCTTTGTATTACTTGGAGAGAAATGCTTAAAAGAGGGTATTGATTTATCGATTTATCCTGCTTATTTTAAAATAAAAGAAAAAGTTTATCTTATTGATAAGCCAATCCTATTTTCTAAATTAAAAAATGATTTTAATTCAAGAGAAGAAATATGTAATTACTTAGTTAGCAGATGTAATAATCTAGGTAAAGTTGACTTAAATAAAATTAGTTAATTATTGTAAGTGCTGAAGTTTTGAAACAATCATCTAAATAACTAATTTAAAAATATTTCATTTAGGGTATTTTTATTTTTATTGGATATTTAATTACATAAATTACTAGTAATATCTAAAAAAATCTTTACCCCAAAAATCTAATTTTGTTTTATCTTTTATAAATGCAATAACATCTTCTTTTGCGTTCTTATAATCAATACTAGAAAACTTTTCATTCAGCATATCTTTTAATTTTTCTATTGTTAATTCCTCTTTTTCATCAAAATGACATTCAAAGTGACATCGAAGTGACATTGGTTAAATATTTAAATTGTATATCATATTATAAGGTTCGTATCCGTTTGTGGCATAAGTTCAACTCGTATTGAATATAAAGATCAACACCTTATTACCTAATAAAAACTCCTAATCATATAAAAGTAAAAAAATCTATCTAGGAAGTAATTTTACAACCTTGATAGACTCTTGT
>DAOSJI010000013.1:1940-27990 GCA_035367155.1 Bacilli bacterium | reverse complement strand
GTGCCATAAAAAAGTTTAATTAGTAAACTAAATATTTGAAAAAATCTCCTAACTAGGTGATTTTTTCATAAATAGAAAGTCCATTTTGGTTATAAAAATATTTCCTAAATGGGCTTTTTTTATATTGAAATTGATTTTTAAAATCTCGTACCAAGGGTTCGAACTGTCTAGTATAAATAAAGTGAATATAATGAAAATTGTTAAAAAATAGGGTGACATTTAGAAGGATATAAGGAATTGGCATTATATTAATTTTATTAAATAAATTAAGATGCTAGAAATAGAGTGGTCATTTGCTAGGACACAGGGTGGACATTTTTGATTATAAACAAGTCAAGATAAGTAGAGACTTTATATAGATAATTTAATAATCCGAAAAATACAGAATAAAACAACTGAAAAATGAACAATTGCAGTTAAATTTATAAGTGTATCTATTTTTGTTAATGCTAATATGAAACGAGGCCAATAAATTATTGAGTACTAATTTGAAAGTAAGAGATAGTTGGAATGCGCTGGCTGAGTGATGACATTATAATAAGAATTCTTTACTAATCTGCAAAATAGGGAATAAAGCATTTGCAAAATAGGGAATAAGACCCTTGCAAAATAGGGAATAAAACCTCTGAAAAATCCGGAATTGCAGTTAATTTTACAAGTATATCTATTTCAGTTGTCCTGAAATTGTGGACAACTGAATTTAAAAAAATTAACAACAAAACGTCAAAATATTTTATTAATAATTAACAAAAAGAAGTTATTTTAGTATAATAATACTGACTTAATAATAGGAGTAGTAATTATGAAAAAGCCTAAATTGATAATATTACCATTACTTGCACTTGTTTTAAGTGGCTGCTCAATTAGTAATATAATTAGTAGCGAAACCGAATCTAGTAATAGCGAAAGTTCGCTAAATGAATCAAGCGAAGATGTTTCAATAAGTGAAGACACTTCAACAAGTGAAGATTCTTCAATTAGTGAAGAGGGCACTAGCGAAGAATATGCTGATGAATTTGAACGTTTTAGAAAAACATATCCTACTGATCCTATTATCCCTTATGAGGATAGTGATTATATTGTAAAAGATTTTCCTAACGGCTTTACTTATCCTATAAATGCTCGTGTTCAACCTACTAATGCTTATTTAGAATTTTGGCATCCAGAAACAGAACTTAATTTTAGAATTAGCGCTAGTAAAGAAATCTTTAATTTAATTGAGCAATGTGGATATCATGATCAAAAATATGCTGATTTATATTTTCCCGTTACACTTAATCTAAAAATGAACGGCAAGGAACTCACCTATTATGAAGTTGGTATGCGAATGAAGGGCAATACATCTCGTACGCAATTTCTAGATGAGCACACAAAAGACTTTATCGCCTGTATTAGCTTTAAACTATCTTTTAATGAACTATGGGATGAAGATATTTATGAGTCATTTGGTCTAAAAAAAGAATGGAAAAAATCAACACACCCTGAATGGAAGGTTAGAGATGACCGGACATTTATGTGTGACTCAAGCGGTAAATCGGGCATGAAGAAAATAGATGTTAAATGGAATAAGTCGCCTGATCCATCTTTAGTTATGCAGCCATTTGTTTTTAGTTTCTTTCAACGAAACGGTCTAATATCACAAAATTCCACTCTAGCAACCTTAAAAATGAATGATACTCGCTTTGGGGTTGTAACGATAAATGAGCCTATAGATAAACATCTATTACGCCGTTATTTCGATACGGATTCTGCAAAAGGCGACTTATATAAGGTTGGCTGGGGCGAAACTGAAGCTGGTAATAATGACAGGGTTAAAGGTAGTCTTCGCTATGAGGATTTGCGGTTTGATAGCGAAGGTAAGTTATTAGCTCGTGGCATTGTCGGAGAAGAAGATAAATTTAATTACTATACTCCTGCTTATGACGCTAAAGAATATAACTCAAAAATCGATAACCCTTTTGAGAAAATAGTTAACTTAATGCGCGTATTAAAAGATTTAGAAGGTAAACAAGTAGCAGAGTATGCTCCACTTCTAGAAGAAGTTATTGATGTCTCTAGCTTTCTTAGATATGCTGCTCTATGCTACTTAACTGGTAATCCTGATGATATGCGAAATTTAGGTAATAATTACTATATTTTCTTTAATCCAAGTGAAGGAAATAAAGCCTACTTTATTCCCTATGATTATGATTGGTCGCTAAATATTAATTGGTACGGCGGAACACTTGATAACTTATCCCCCTATCATAGTAAACATGAAGGTGATGGTCGAAAATGGCAAAGTAACCGGCTATTTTGGGCAACAATTATTAATAAAGATCATCACTCAAATAGAGATCCAGATTATGATATTATTTTAAATAGTGCGTATCGAAATGAATATAAAAACTTTGTTAGCCAGTTTAGTAATGACTCTCAATTTAGCGGCACTTACTATAATGAAGTTTATGCTACATATCGAACAACTTATGAAAATAAAACGACAAGTGATCTAGATAATAGAATTGGTCGTCTTGTCTCTCCTTTTGAAAGTACAGAAATAATGACTGGCTTTATAAACGGCATTAAAAACACAATTGAGCATCAATTATAGAGATTAATACGTTAGAAACTCGGTCAAAAATTGACCGGGTTTTTAGGCTAACCAACGAATTATCTAAATATGGTAAAATAAAGGTGGCATTTTAAATATGAACGCTAAAATTGATATTTCTAATGTTGTTATTAAGACTGAACGACTTCTTTTACGTCCTTGGCGTAAAAGTGATTTAGATGATTTTTATCATTATGCCCGTGTTGATGGTGTAGGCCAAATGGCAGGCTGGCTACCACATGAAAATAAAAAAGTATCTAAAAAGATTCTTGAACAATTTATCGAAGAAAAATTCGTTTTAGCTATTACGCTTAATGGTATCGCGATTGGTTCTGTTGGTATTGATCCATATAACGAACAAGAATTTCCTGAACTTAATTCCCTAGAGGGTCGTGAAATTGGCTATGTTTTAAGTATGGATTACTGGGGAAATGGTTATACCCCAGAAGCAGTAAAAGCAGTTATAAATTATTGCTTTAATGAACTAAATTTAGACTTTTTGCTTGGAAGTTACGCTAAAGATAACTACCAATCAAAAAGAGTACAAGAAAAATGTGGTTTTACCTTTTATAAAGAATTCGAATTTCTTACAAGTTGGGGCGAAGTTAAAGATAGTATTAAAACAATTATAAGAAATCCTAAAAAATAGCAAAAAAACAAGTAAATAAAACCTAATATTTAAATTTTGGTGACTATTTTCAAATTTAAATTTGATTTAGTGAAACATTGCCGTTTTTTTCTTGCTTACTTTCATTTCTTTTGATATGATTATTTACGCTATCGGGATGTAGCACAGCTTGGCAGTGCGTCTGGTTTGGGACCAGAAGGTCGCAGGTTCAAATCCTGTCATCCCGACCATGTGGGGCCATAGCTCAGTTGGGAGAGCGCTTGGTTTGCAACCAGGAAGTCGGGAGTTCGAGTCTCCTTGGCTCCACCAAGTGGCTGCGTAGCTCAGTTGGCTAGAGCGCACGGTTCATACCCGTAAGGTCGGGGGTTCAAATCCCTCCGCAGCTACCAAAAAGAAATGGACCCTTAGCTCAATGGTTAGAGCTCCCGGCTCATAACCGGTCGGTTATAGGTTCGAGTCCTATAGGGTCCACCAGAGTCGGAAGCATACCCAAGTTGGCTGAAGGGGTCGGTCTTGAAAACCGATAGGGGGTGCAAGCCCCGCCAGAGTTCGAATCTCTGTGCTTCCGCCATTAAATAAAGCGCATATGATGCGCTTTTTTATATTTGGATTGTATCTAAATATAACTTTAATGAGTGTATATTTATTTATTTTATACTATGTTAAAATAAATTTAGGAGGGCAAAGATACGAAAGCAAAAACATTTTTAATTGCAAGTTTATCCCTTTTTATTATTGGTAGCGGTTGTAGCTGTAAATGGTGGCGGACACCACCTTCAGAGATAACCTCTGATATTTATGATCAATCTGAAACGGAAATTACTCCAACAACGGAGGAGGAAGTTCCTGAATATATTGTTCTTCACTTTTTAACTAATAGTGATAAATATGGTAATACGAATGGAAATACAAGAAATGGAAGTTTAGCAGTTTATCATTTTGGTTTTAAGGTACATATATTCACGGTGGGCGATGATATTTGGGCGTGGGATCCTGTTTATAAGGAAGTTACACATTTATTAGATGGATACCCATTTATTAATAACCTAACAGTTTATAAGGATGTTCTCTTTTTTACTGCGACCTCTAATCAATATCTTTATAAAATTGATTTACGAACAAAAGAAGTTGAACTAGTAATCGAAAAACCGATTGAACAAGTCTCGCGGCAAGGGGCATATCTATACGTTAGATTAGAAGATCCTGAACGAGGACCTGGAGAATGGTTAGTTGTTTATACAGTTGAAGATATGGCAGAAGTTAAAGCGGTGCAGGATATCGAAAATGTAAATTTTTATGGTCCTAGTAATGTTTATACTAATAATAATGAGCCACTTAATGTTAAACATAGTGCACCCAATTTTACCGATATTGTCGATTTAGCGGTTTTTAGTCCGACGCAATTTATTAGTATTAAATATGTTCATCTAGCAAGAATTTTCCAAAGTCAAGATTATATTTGGTATAAGCGCTTCCTTGTTGCTTTTCAAACTCAAGCAACAACAGAATATTATTTTTATGATGAACAAACGGAAGAATTAACCTTTATTATTGGTGGAACAACTTTTAAAAGTATCAATAGCGATAATCGTCACCTATATTTTGTCGAAGAATTTAGTGTTCGCGTATATGATTTTGAAGATAAAAGAATGATAGAGACGATAACATTTAATATGTCAGTCTACAATTTACATATTAATAATCATTATATGTATTTTCTAAGTGGTAATGATAATTTATATCGCTATCATAAATCTTATGATGCACCGGTTTTAGCAATCTAGTATTTTTATAATTTAACCTACTGATAAAATTAATTAGTATTTATTCACATAAATCGTGATAAAATATATTTGGCGGAAAAATATGAAAGCAAAAATAATAATTATTGGATTCTTAACTTTTTCTATTTTTATGAATAGTTGTAGTTGTAGTTGTAGAAAAGAAGATCCACCAAGTCCAAGTAGCTAACCACCAGTTTCAGAAGAAGTTCCTGAATACGAGGAAGTTAACTATATAAGTAACAACGCTAATTTTGGAAATACAAACGGAAACATTAGACACAAAAGTTTAGCAGTTTATGATTGGAATAAAAAGCTTCACTATTTTGTAAGTGGTGAAAAAATCTACTCTTGGGATCCAATTAGTGGTGTTACGAAAACAATCGTTGAAAGTTACTCAGAAATTCAATATTTGTGTCTTCACGGAGATAAATTATTTTTTACAGCAGGAGAAGAACAATATTTGTATCAGGCTAACTTAACATCTTCATCTGTTGAGTGTGTTATTGAAAAAGAAGTCTACTATGTAGGAAGACAATTCAATTACTTATATCTTCAGAAAGAAGAGCCTTCTTTAGGCCAAGGAGGGTTTCTTTGTTATTATGATCCAAATGATCTAAGTCTAAAAAATGGAATAAATTCAAAGTGTGACATAAATCTTTTTGGGACAGGTATTTTCTTTAATGATGGAGCTGATAGGTTGGATATTAAACGTATAACCAGTGCTCTTAGTCATGAATTCTCTGTAGCTAGTTTTGAAAATCGCAACTTCACGAGTTTATATTTCTCGCATTTTCTAAAATTTTATAATGATGATAATCAAGTTCAACAAGAACTTTTTGTAGTTCGCCTTGAAAGGGGCAGCACTGCTGATTTTTATCTTTATGATTCAGGAACGGACGAACTAACTACTATATCTGTTAGTCAAGAGATAACTGCTATTAACAGTGATGATAAAAACGTCTATTTAGGAAGGAATAATGAAATTGTTGTTTATGATTATATTGAACGAGAACACAAAGAATATATTACCTTCCAAGAAGGAATAAAAATTGCTAATTTATTTGTTGTTAATCAATATATGTATTTTACTGATAGTGCAACTGGGGATTTTTATCGTTATCATCCTGACTGGAATGTTCCAGTAAAAGTTATTTAGTTTCAAAAAAAACTATTATTAAAACTCCCCGCGGGGAGTTTTTAAACTATAATTTAGTTTGTTTTTAATACTTGAGCGTGTAATATATAAAAGGTGCAAATAATAAGTTTTTGTTAACATATCTTAGGTAATAATAACATGCAATTATCGAGCAAAAACGTCATCAATTTTACAAAAAGAGGCTAAAATGATTAAAGAAATTAGATTATCACTTAAAGATGACCAATATCCGTATACTAAAATTACGCATACTAGACATGCTGTAAGAGCGGTATGTTTTAATAGTGATAATAAGATTTGCCTCGTACATATTAAAGCAATAGATCAATTTGGGAAACGAAACTATTACGAACTTCCTGGCGGAGGTTTAAAAAATAGTGAATGTCACGAAGAGGCTCTAAAGCGTGAACTTAATGAAGAGTTAGGTGTAGAAGGGGTGGTAGGACCCAAACTTGGCGTAGTTCATGATTTTTATAATTTAATCGAGCAAGAAAACTATTCTCACTATTACTTATTTAAAATTACAAAGACTGGCAATCAACATTTGGAATTAGATGAAAGACGCCTTATTTATCGTCTTGTATATGTGTCTATTGAAGAAGCAATTAGATTAATGAAGGAGCAAGATGAATTTGGTGTCTCGCTTCTAGTAAAGCGTAGGGAACTTCCAATTTTAGAATTAATTAGCGATTTAATCGCAAAAAACGCACTTAATTTATAATTGCTTTGACAAAAGGCATTATAATTAATACAATAATCAAGCGTGGCGGCTGTGGTGAAGCGGTTAACACATCTGGCTGTGAACCAGACACTCGTGGGTTCAAGTCCCATCAGTCGCCCCATATTGACTAGATAAATGGGCTCTTAGGAGCCCGTTTTTCTTTTTTCTCTTATTATTTAAAACTTATTCTCCCAAAGCGTTAAAAAATCTCACAATTTTTAATCAAATTGGGAGAATAAATATGTAAGTGCAAAAAACATTTATCACAATATAGTAATTTAATGTTAAAATTTAGAAGATATAAAAAGCTGAAAAAGAGGGAATTTTAAGGCGAATTATAATGTATGGCTTTATATTAATGACTAAAGTATTCTTAACTATTTGCATGGGTGTAATAATGTTTTTATCATTATCTAATTTGTTAGATAGAGTTTGTGAGAAAAAGTTTAACCTAAAACTTCTTATTAAAGTTATACTTTACTGTGCTTTTGGAACAGTATCAATTGCGGGTGTTTGGTTAAGTTGGGGCTTAGTAATTAAAATTGTTATTACTATAGGTCTATTAGCAATGTACTTTTTTAAGCAATTTGAAGTTACACAACAACTTATTGCATTTGAAAAGAAAAACAAACAGAGTGAAGATCCTGAAATGATTGCTTATATGAAAGATTATTTTCCTCAAGAACAAATACGCATAATAGCAAGACAACTTTGTATATTGTTTATGCTTTGTCTTTTAATTGTTGCAATGTGGGTATTGCTTTAAATATTAGTAGAAACTGTAGCTTTATAATTCTAATACATAAATGTTTATATGAAAATTTAGGAATAAAACCCTTGAAAAAGACGGAAATGTATTTTTTAAAAACATTGAAATAGTAACTTAATTTGTGATTTTTTTAAAATTTGACCTTCATTTTTATTGATATTAATAATACGGAACCCGTATTTAAAAATATATTAATCAGTAAGATTTTTTAGACTTTAATTACCATTCATCGGTTAAAATTGACCACTTATCCCTAATTCGTTGACATTAAAAATCCACTAGATAGAATAAAGTTGTGATCACAAAAAAGTTAAAACAAATGAAAGCAAAGGAGTTAAAGTAAGTGAAAGTAGAAGTAAAAATAGATAAAGATGTTAAAGAAACAACAGTTATAATTTTAGCTAATGAACTAGATGAAGATATCTTAGAGTTAGAACGAAATATCGCCAGTCTTAAACAAGATCAAATCGTAGGATATGTTGGCTATCGTGTCGCATCTATAAATCAAGAAGATATTATACGCACCTATGCTTGCAGCGGTAATGTTTATATCGTGACAAAAGAGCAAGAATTTAAAACAAAAGAAACTTTGGGAGAATTAGAAGAAAAACTTGATAAACAATCGTTTTTAAGGATCTCACGCTCGGATATTATTAATTTAAAACATGTTAAAAACTTTGACCTTTCATTTACTGGTACGATTAGTGTTCATTTAGTTAACGGCGATACTGTATATGTTTCAAGACGTAAATTAAAAGATGTCAAAAATTACTTAGGGATGTAAGGAGGGAAAAATCATGAGTAAAGCAAAAAGATTAGTGTCATTAGGTGTATTTGGTTTTCTAGGCGGAATTGGTATTGGACATTTGTTTTCAATTATTATTGCTGCAATCGTAGTAGAGGGCGCTAAATTTATACCTGTTGTTCCAAGTTTTCTAGAAATGATGGGTGGAAATGAAATAGTTGCTACACTTCTAGCGGCACTTGTTTATGGAATAATTGGACTTTCCTTTTCGCTAGCTAGTGAAATATGGCCAAAAGAAGAATGGAGTTTATTAAAAAGAAGTGCTATTTATTACTTTGTAACTATTATTCCAATGTTTTTAGGAGGGGTCTTCTTGAGATGGTTTCCACTGAAGATCTTAGCTATCTTACTATTTATACTAATATTTAGCGTTATTTACGCAGTTATTTGGGTTACTACATATTTAATAATGCGTAAAGAAATTAAAGCAATAAATGATAAGTTAAGCGAAAAAAAGTAAACGATTATTAACTTTAATTTAAAAGGGGTTCAAGTCAATTTAAGAAAACGAATCCCTTTTTTTAATTACAAAAAGAAGAGCATATTACTCACAAATTATAAATGTTATAATAAACAGGATGGTGCTTAATATGAAAAGATTTAATAAGAAAATAATTAGAAAAAATACGAGTTGTGCTAAATGGGATTTACTAGAAGAAGATGTATTACCTTTTTCAATCGCAGATAGTGATTATGCAACTTCAGAGGCAATTAGAAAATGTCTAATAGAGAGGGCAAAACATCCAATATATGGCTATACTTATCCAGACAATGAATACTTTGATAGTATTATTCGTTGGACAAAAAGAAGATATGGCTATGATCTAGTTAAAGAAAATATTATTCCTGCAAGTGGAGTTGTGATTTCTCTTTTTCATGCGATTAAGTTCTTAAAAGATAAAATAGATGGAGTAATCATTCAAACGCCCGTTTATAACCCTTTCTATTCAGTGATTGAAGATAATGGTTTACAAATTATTAAAAACCCTTTAATAAATAAAGATAATTATTACTTGATTGATTTTTCTTCACTAGAAAAACAAGTCGATAGTAAAAAGCTTATTTTACTCTGTAACCCACATAATCCAACGGGAAGAGCATTTAACTATGAAGAATTAAAAAAGATCATCGAACTTGCAAAAAAACATAATGCTTATATTTTATCTGACGAAATTCATTGCGATATTCTTCTAGATGGTAACAAATTTACATCTTTAAACAAATTTAGTGATATTTATAATAAAATCATTGTTTTTAATTCAGTATCAAAATCTTTTAATCTTGCTGGGCTTAAAACATCCAACATAATTGTAAAAGACCTTGAAATTGCAAATGAATTTAGAAGTTTTTTAAAAAACAATTATTTTAGTTATGGTAATATTTTCGGTTTAACTGCCCTAAAAGCTGCTTATAATTGTTCTGAAGAATGGCTCGATTTACAAAACAAACATTTATCGAATAACTACAAGATATTAAAAGAATATTTTATAAATAATTATCCAAAAGTGGGCGTAACAAAACAAGAAGCAACTTATCTTGCATGGTTAGATTTAAGTTATTTAGATGTTTCTTGTCTTAAGATGAAAGATGAATTAGCAAAATTAGGAATGGTAGTTAATGAAGGCAAAAGATACTCTGAAGAATGCGAAGGCTTTATTAGATTTAACTTTGCTTGTAGCGAGGCGCAGTTAAAAAAGGGTTTAAATATATTAGGAAAATATCTTGATAAATATATGTAATAGAATAATAGTTTGTTATAGCTCTCAACTTATCGATAACTAAAAAACATTAGTTTTGTAAAAAAGAACAGCATTTTGCAGTTCTTTTTGATTTAAAACAATATTTATTTGCTGTCTTTATTAACAATATAAGTATGAAAAATATTTAGAGTATGTTCAACTGCTTTAGTTGATACTTTATCAACTGTATCTTTAGGTGTGTGATAAACATTGCTTCTTGTATCATTGGTCCACGGCATTCCCATTAGAGTTGTAGCTTCAACTTTAATTTTGCCAAACTCTCCAGCATCTGTACCGCCGGTTAGGACGGTGATATTTTGTTTATGTGTTTTTACACCTAACTCAGTTGCAATACTAACGAGTTCAGTAGCTAAATTGTCGCTTAGTTTTACACTATCGTTAATATCACTTGTTAAGAAGAAGAGTTCATTTTCATCAAATAAACACTCGATATTTAATAGATAAGTTTTTGTTTCTAATAGTTTGTCTTTATGACGTTTAACAAAGGCTCTTGCGCCTCTAAGACCTTCCTCTTCAGCATCAAAAGACATAAAAATTAGTCGTGTATGTTTTAATTCTTTATCTGTTCCTTTAGCGTTATAGAAATGTTTACCTAACTGAAAAGCAATTTGTGTTGAGGCAAGATTATCACCTGCTCCAGGCGTTCCTTTTTTACTTCTAAAAAACCACATTTGCACAACAAGAAATAAACCTAAACCAATAATTCCAAGTGAAACATAGCGAAAGATGTCGTTTTTAAAAATTAGATTTGCAATTGAAAGTAAAAGCGCCAAAACAACAAATACAATTGATCCAGTAACGCGCAAGTTATAAAGCTTTGGTTGATGAATGAAAAAGTTAAAAACATTTGCACTATCATGATGGCCGCTTACGATAATTTGCTGTTTAACTTCGCCTTTTGGTTCAATAACGCCGTAAACATTTCGAGCTTTTCTTTTTGGAAATAAGAAGTCAATTACTGGCAAATAGCGAATAAATTGTAAATATAATATTAAAACGCTAAGAGCTAATAAAACTAGTGTTACAACTGGAAGATGATAGAAAAAGAGAAAACCTAAAATATAAAAGATGACTAAAATGTTAATCCAGCCTAAAAATGCACCTTTATTAACATAGAAGTCTTCTGATTGTGCCTCATCGCTATATTTTTTTGCATCCTCGAATAAGTAATCAGCCGCATCAAGAGAAGCTTTCGTTCCTGCTAGACGCGGTCCAAATTTATCAATAATCGTTTCA
The DNA here is from genome assembly GCA_035367155.1 of Bacilli bacterium. Taxonomy (GTDB): domain Bacteria; phylum Bacillota_I; class Bacilli_A; order RFN20; family CAG-826; genus JAAYSA01. The sequence goes on along the minus strand of DAOSJI010000013.1, from coordinate 16,538 downwards.
GTTTCTTTTAGAACATCTTTAGTTATTTTTTCTACATTCATAGCAAAATTCTCCTTACTTAATAATGCTAACATGTTTTTTTAAAATAGAAATGAATAAAACTTTTTTCTAACAATTTTCAAAATATTTCGATTGTATGAAATATTTAACAAAAAGATACTATTTTATTCTAATTGTTAGTTAATTTTCCGCTAAATTATATATTGAGTATTGTAATAAAATGCTAAAATAAAAATATATCCAGGGGGAAATAAAATAAACATGAAAATAAGACATCTTGCGACACTTTGTATCGTTTTTTTGATGCTTTTAAGTGGGTGTAAATCATCTAGACCCATCTCTATTAGTGAAGACGAACCAACTAGCCAACGTAGTGAATCGACTTCAACAACTACCTCTACGACGCCACCACCAAGTAGTGATTCAACAAGTGATGATTCTTCAAGTGAAGATTCATCTACTTCAGAAAATCTAGCAAATGAAGAAGTTTCCTTTTTAACTAATAGTTATGTATACGGAAATACAAACGGTAATACACATAATAATGGATTAGCAACTTACGATTTTAATAGGAAATTACACTATTATGCTAATAAAGGAAAGATTTATAGCTATAATCCTGAAACAAAAGAAAGGATTACAATATCTTCTGGTTCTAGTAATATTAAATATCTAACGCTTTATGAAGATAAACTCTTTTTTGTAGCAGGCGAAACACAATATCTTTTTTGTCGAGATCTAGTAACTAGTGAATCTAATTTCGTTATTGATCGTACAGTTAATTATGTCTCTCGTCAAACAACATATTTATATGTAAAGACAACAATTCCAGAATATGGTAGCGAAGATGAATGGTTTATCTACTACAAAGCAGATACAATGCAAAGAGTAAAAGAATTAAAAAAAATTCAATCAGTTAATCTTGAAGATGGTTTAATAATTTTCCATACTTCGACCGAACCGACTACTCTTAGATTAATGGCTAATAATATGATGGGCCAAAACACAATTAAGAATTTTGCCTCACTTGGATTTAGTTCAATCGAACATGCTCTATTTTTACAAAATGATTATTATGATTCCACAAAGCGTGTTTTCTTTTTCATACTTAAAAGCGATGAAGGCGAATTCCTTTATTTATATGAACAAAGTACTGATACCATAACCTTTATTGATAACCAATATGCTTATCATAGTTTTAACTGTGATGATAAGTATTTATATTACGCTAGTAACACTGGAATTCATGTATATAATTATGTAACGAAAACATATGATCGCACAATTAGTTTTGCTTCCGCGGTTTGTAATATTAATGTTATTAATCGCTACTTATACTTTGAAACTGGCGTTAGTGATATGTATCGATATAATTTAGTAACAAATAGAAGTGAATTAGTTAGCTAAATATATTACTTGATTTTAGAAAAAGGCAGCAAAAACGCTGTCTTTTTTGTATTTTCTTACTATTTTTGCTGAGTTAATTTCTTATAATACTATTTGACAAGTGCCTAATATTTAATTAATATAAAAATGAAGTTCAACTCTAATAAGAAAAACTTATTAGCCCCCTATTCTCTATAACGATAGCGAATATAAATGTTTAGAGGTTTTTAATGACCTGAAAAGGGGGTGGTGACCAAGCAATAATAAAAAAGCCAAAAAAACAAAAAATGTTTTCGTTTTTCATTTGTAAAAGAAAGGAGATTTTATGAAACGAAGAAATCTTATATTTATTCCTCTTTTAGCTCTACTTTTAGGGGGCTGTAAGTCCAATGTAGCACCAAGTAGTGAAGAAGTTATTGCACCTACTGGTATTACAATTACTGGTCCAGGCTCATTAGCTGAAGAGGAATCAGCCTTCTTTACTGCAACTGTAAGACCAGAAGGCGCACCGCAGACTGTTACTTGGTCAACAAGTGACGAAGAAAAAGCGACAGTTACTCAAACTGGAGAAGTAACCGGAGTAAGCGAAGGTAATGTCTTTATTATTGCTACTTCAACGGTTAATGAAGCAGTTACGGCTCAAGTTCCACTTATAATTACAGAAAAAGTAATTGTTGCACCAGATCCAACTGAAATTATTATTACTTCAGCAGGAGATGCAATGACTGTTACTGTTGATACTACACTTAAATTAAATGCAGTTGTTCTACCTGCAGAAGCTAGTCAAGAAGTAAACTGGTCAACTTCAGATGAAAATAAAGCAACTGTTGATAATACTGGACTAGTTAGAGGAGTAGCAGCTGGTATGGTTGATATTACTGCAACTAGTGTAGCTAAAGATACAATTACAAAAACCTTTACTTTAGAAGTAGTAGAAGGAGAACAAACGCTAGATTGGGAGAATATGGAATATAGTTCCCATAGTGACTTTGTTGCAACAGGAACAGAAGATGGAACACCCTTTAAAGTAAAAGGTGTTGTAACTTATGCAGCTCCAGTTAGTGCTTCTAACACTATCGATTACTTTATTCAAAGTGGCACTGAAGGTTACTACATATATAAACAAGATGCCGAAAGATTCCCAGTAGCAGAAGGTCAATCCTATACTGTAGGTGGCTTCTTTAAAAACTATAACGGAACACGTGAACTTATAGACATTGAATATTTTGTTCCCTATACCCCAGAACTTACCTATGAAATAGTAGATATTAGCGGTATGAACGTCTTAAGTATACTTGATATGGCACCTCACCAAGCTTCATTTGTTAAGTTATTAGGCACTACTATTAGTGTTTTACCAACGAATTGGACTAAAGCTTACAATGTTAAAGTTAATGTTAGTGATCAAGAATTTACATTACGAGTTGATCCAGTCTTAATGACTGCTGAAGAATTTGCTGCAATTACTGCTATATTCCAAGATACTGCCGTAGGTACACCGCTTGATGTAGTTGGAATTATGTGTGCTTTTGGCTGGGGAGCAGTTGAAAATCAAATGAAAATTGTTCGCTCAACTGACATTGAAGCAGCCGCAATGGGCGATAAACAAGCAACAGACGCCGCCGCGGCAAGTCTAGAAATGCTTGAAACTGTCCCGCTTTCTGTTACTAATATTGAACTACCAACTAATTTAGTTGGTTATGAGGGTTTAACAATTGAATGGACTGCTACAGGTGATATTATAAACACTTCAACTGGAGCAGTTACTCATCCTTTAACTACGAGTGACCTAACCCTAACTGCAACTTGTAAAAAAGGTACCGCCCAAACAGTAAGAAGCTGGCTTTTAACTGTTTTTGGTACAAATACTGATGCTCTTACAACTGTTCATACTTTGGATTTAGAAGATGCTGATCCAAATAGTACGTATGGCATTAGTCCAACAAAATCAAAATATGATGTTCCCGAAACTAATAATATGGTGTCTTTAGGTAATCCAGTAGCAGAGTGGCAACTTAAAAATACCCTCATTGGCGGTGCTAGTAATGATCGATTTACAGGTATATACGCTATGCGTACCCAATCTAATAATGATCCAACTAGAACAGGTCGAATCGAACTACAAGATAACACATTTGATTTTAATATGATTGAATTCGATGCTGCTATTTTTAGCTCTGATCCTAAAGGCGGAGTACTAACCTTTGAAGTATCAACTGATGATGGAGCAACTTGGGTAGCACTAGAAAGAGAATATACAATTAATCACTTTGAACTAGCTACTTACCGCGTCCGAACTGGTACGACTGGTAATGTCCGCGTTGCTATTATTTTAAAATCAGGCACCGGTAAACGGATGAATATTGATAATGTTAAATTAATCAAAGAGGTCTAATTATATGAAAAAATTAGGCAGATTTGCTCTATTAATTTTAATAGCGCTTAGTGGTTGCACTAAGCGCCCCTCTTCGGAGGAAGAAACACCCCCTCCAACACCTTTAAGTGTTGCAATTTATAGAGATGAAACACGTGCGTATGATGTTACTGTTGATGTAGACAATACACTAAATCTAGAAGCAAAAGTTCTCCCAGAAGATGCCGCTCAAGATGTAGTTTGGAGTATTGAAAATACTACGCTTGCTACAATTAGCGAAACTGGTTTACTAACTGGTATCTCACCAGGGGAAACAATGGTAAATGTTCATGCTCTTAATTATCCTGATGTAAAAAGCAGTCTATTTTTAACAGTTAAGCCAATAGCAGAACAAACAGGAGTAGGAAGTGGCACAAGTCCTGAAGATCCTCTTTTTAAAGGATATGAAGGAGATGGGCCACTTGAAGTATATTTTCTTGAAACTTACAAGATATATGCTGATTCTCTTTTAATTAAAAAAGGGAATATCGAAATTCTTATAGATGCAGGTTGGAAATGTGACGGAGAAATGAACCGCGATTTTCTAAATGAAAAAGTAGAAGATGGCCGTCTTGATATGGTTATTGCAAGTCATGGAGATGCTGATCATGTTCAAGGCATCCCCTATATTGTTAGTGATATCTCTTATATTTCTAGCTTTCTAGATTATGGTAGAGCAGGCGGAGAAAGCGGCGCATATAAACAACTAATTTCTAACCGCGTTCAAAGTGATGGAGCAGTTTACTATACTGCCCTAGATTCAATTAATAAAGTAAACGGTGCTAATAACCGCTATTACTTTACGGCTGAATTTTATGTTGATGTTTTAAACACCGGCGCCTATAGCGATACTTCAAGTGGTAATGCTAATAGTCTTGCCCTACTTTTTACCTATAAAGATTTTAAGTTCTTTACAGCAGGTGACTTAACTAGTAGTAGTGAAGCAAGTTTATTAACTAACGAAGTCTTACCAGAAGTTAGCCTCTACAAGGCTAGTCATCATGGAAGTCACGGTAGTAACTCACAACCTCTTATGGATACACTAAATCCCTATATGGTAGCAATTGCTGCTACAAAAGCAGGCTCTTATAATAAAGAACCTGCTCCACCAAGTCCAAGTGAAACTTATAATTTAGATGGAACTAAAGGTCATCCAGCAAGTGCTGCAATTGAAAGAATTTATAAAATTCCTCGTACATTCTTAAACTTAAATGTTTATTGGAACGCTGTTAACGGAACAATGAAGTTTTCAACCTATGGAAGAGCAAATGACCTAGTAATGGAAGGAAGTACTCCCTTACGAGGATATTATGACTTAACTATAACGGGCGGAACTCCCGTATGGAACGAAGAACTTCAAGACTTTGAAAATAAAGTTACCGGAGAAGAAAATACTAAATTACATGAAACTAAAATATTTGAATTTAGAGGATATAATTCCTATTTACCTTCATGGGTAACTGAAGGCTAAGTTTTATAGATTTTATATATTTTAAGCCAGGATTCGTCCTGGCTTTTAAATTTTTAATTTTAAGATATTAAAATCATCTATTTTTCTTAGTAACCATTCATTTACAATTTTTACAATTTCTTTACAATTATTTACTTTACTATGATATATCTACATTTTCTTTTCTTATATAGTGTTATATGAAAAGGAGATTTAATTAATGAAAACAAATTTAAGAAAATTTAGTCTAATTGCTCTAGCAGCAATAGGTGCGATTGGCTTAGTATCATGTAAAGGAAAGGATACTTTTGATCCTGCTATGAAAATCAACCGCTACACAAGAGATAATACATCAGGTACGCGTGATGGATTTTTTACAGCAATTGGTTTTAAAGCTGCTGTTGAAGATGATACGGTAATTCCAGGTACCATTGAAGCAAGTGGAAATGGCAATATGATTTCCCTAGTAAACAATGATGTTTACGGTATTGGCTACATTTCATTTGCCTCATTAGAAGATTCTGGATTAAAAGCTCTTAAGTATGAAGGCGTTGAAGTAAGTGAAGAAAAAATTGTTAACGGAACATATGCACTTTCACGTAACTTTAACTACATTAATCGCTTAGAAGCAGATTGCTCTGAAGATGAATGGGTTCTTTTAAACGGATTCCTTCAATTTATGGGCTCAAAAGAAGGTCTTGGTATTATTAAATCAAAAGATGGCATTCTTACTACCTCAATTGCAAGTGCTGAATCTTGGGACACAATTATAAATAAGGCCGAAAATGCAGCCTTAAAGGCTATTGCAGATGATCCAAATCATGCTGAAGTTACAATGAAATTAGGTGGATCAACCTCAGTTGAAAAAATTGCTACATCATTATCCGGTGCTTTTAAACAAAAAGTCGCCGCTTTTAAACCAGTTCACAATCACTCTGGAAGTGGTACAGCTTTTAAAGGTACTCAAGGCAGCGAAAAAAATAGCGTTAACTCAATGCATATTGGTTTTTTAAGCCGCGAAATTAAACTTACAGATGGTGAAGATGCTGCTGATGGAAGTTATGGTTTAATTTGTAAAGATGGTATCGTTGCTGTTGTTAATGCAAAAAATACTTTTGTTGATGATGTAACAGCTGCTCAATTAAAACAAATTTACGAAACTGAAAATATTACTTGGTCAACACTTGTTGCATAGATTGGCAAATATTAATGCATGACTGCATCTAAAAAGAAATTAACAATTGATAAAATTGTTCATTCAATCTTCTTAGTTCTTACGATTCTATGTTCATTATCAATTGTCTTAATTGTCACGATTATTTTCCTTAAGGGAACAAGGCCATTCCTTGTTCCCTATAGTGACGGGACTAGGGCTAGCCTCGTCTCTTTCCTTTTTTCTACGCGCTATGTTAGTGGTAATTATGGCTCACTTGGAGTTGCAATAAATACAATTGTTATTGTCTTTTTTGCTGCTTTACTTGCTTTACCACTTAGTGTCCTAACAGCGCTTTTTATTGTTCGAATTGCTCCAAAACTTTTAGGACAAATTATTCAAATTGTTGTTGAACTCCTAGCTGCGGTTCCAAGTATTATTTTTGGGCTATTTGGGATGGGCGTTATTAATCCAATTGTCCGTGACTTAGCCTTCTTTTTTGGTCTTCAAACAGCAGGAGGCGTTTCAACATTATCAGTTATTCTAGTATTAGTAATAATGATTACTCCAACAATTACTACCTTATCAATAACTGCAATGCAAGCAGTTCCTAGTGACCGCATTCATGCTAGCCTAGCGCTTGGGGCGACAATGACACAAACTAATTTTAGAGTTGTAATAGGGGGGGCTAAATCAGGTATTTTTGCTGCTTTAATTTTAGGTGTCGGCCGAGCGCTAGGTGAAGCTACAGCAGTATCGATGGTAGCAGGTGGTGCTACAGGTATTTCACTTGGTCTATTCTCACCGACCTCAACATTAACTAGTACGATGATGCAAGGTATTCATGAATCAGCAGGCCTAAATTATGATATTCGTTTTAGTTTAGGAATTGTTCTAGTTGCTATTATTTTAATTTCAAATGCTCTATTAAATGCACTAAAGAAAAGGATTAGTCGCTATGAAGTATAAAAAAAGAAAAATTGCTGACTTTTTTGCTAATTTTACAACTTATATAAGTGCCTTTTTCTCAATTTTATTATTAGGTGGAATTATTATTTATATTTTAAGTAATGGGGCTTCTAATTTATCGTGGAACTTTATTACAAGTGATTATAAAGAAACACTTAATGTTGTAGATGTTAAGGCTACTTCAAGAGTGTATGATGATCCTGAAATTGAAGGAACTTACTTTAGTGAAAAATATGGTGTAGGTCTAAAAGATGCTAAAACTGTTGATGGGAATCCTTGTGTGCAAATTAGTTATTTATCGGTTAACTCACCCTTTTTAACGCTAAACTGTAAAGGTGGATTTTACGATGCAAAGATTGGTGAAAATCTTGATGTTTTAATGGGCATTAGCGAAGAAAATACTGATGTATTTGCATCTAGCAAAGATGGAGCACAAAAATTTGCCCTTGCGCTGGATAATTCAGTTGAAGTTTTTTATCTTCATGTTATTCATGGAGGAGGCGGAATAAGAGGCTCGTTACTAACGACATTATACTTAATTTGCTTAACGCTACTTTTCTCACTTCCACTTGGCGTTGGGGCAGCAATTTATTTAACTCTTTATGCAAAAGAGGGCAAATTTAAAACAATTATTATGAATATGATTGATGCTACAAGTGGGGTGCCAAGTATTATTTTTGGTTTAGTAGGGATGATTGTATTTATTCCTTTTGTCGGAACAATATCTGGAAGAAATGTTTTTTCTATTTTTGCAGGTGCTCTAACAATGACAATTATCTTACTGCCTATTATTGTTAAAACCGCATCAGAGGCAATTAAAGTTGTTCCAAGTGAATACTTATCTGCAAGTCTAGCACTTGGTGCAAGTAAAACGCAGACTATTTTTAAAGTTGTTTTACCAAATGCTTTGCCTGGTCTAATTACTGCGGTCCTACTTTCAATTGGGCGCATTATTGGCGAATCTGCTGCATTAATGTTTGTTTTAGGTACTTCAATTGAAGATTATCCAAAACTATTTAATGGCTCAACTACGCTTTCACTTCATATATGGTCTTTGACCCAAGCAGAAGTACCAAACTTTAAAGCTGCTTGTGCTATTTCAATTATTATTTTATTTGTCGTATTCTTAATGTCGATTTCAGTTAAGATTATATGGTATTTTTACACTAAAAAGAGAGGAGCAGCCTAATTATGGAAGCTATCTTTAAAATTGAAAATTTAAATTTATTTTATGGGGAAACGCACGCCCTAAAAAATGTCAATTTAGACATTTATAAAAATAAAGTCACCGCCTTTATTGGTCCTTCAGGTTGCGGAAAATCAACTTTACTTCGCTGTCTTAATAGGATGAATGATTTAATACCAAGTTGCAAAATAGAAGGTAACATAACTTTTGAAGGAAAAGATATTAATACTTTAAATACGGTTGATTTAAGAACGCGTGTTGGAATGGTTTTTCAAAAACCAAACCCATTTCCAATGTCTATATATGATAATGTCGCCTACGGGCCACGCTGTGCAGGAATCAAAAAGAAAGAAAAACTTAACAAAATCGTTACGGATTCTTTAAAAAAGGCTGGTTTATATGAAGAAGTTAAAACTCGTCTAAAAGATTCTGCTCTTGGTCTTTCAGGCGGTCAACAACAACGACTTTGTATTGCTCGTTGCATTGCAATGGAGCCAGAAGTTATCTTAGCAGATGAGCCAACATCTGCTCTTGATCCAATTGCAACACAAACAATTGAAAAACTATTACAAGAGTTAAAGAAAGATTATACTATTATTATAGTGACACATAATATGCAACAAGCAGCTCGTATTAGTGACTATACTGCTTTCTTCCTTCTTGGTGAGGTAATAGAAGTAAATAAAACAACAAGTATATTTGGTAATCCACAAGATAAACGAACAGAAGACTATATTACAGGGAGGTTTGGATAATGGTAAACATCGAAACAGAACTAGAAACATTAAATACGCTACTTCTTAGGATGTGTGATGCTGTCATCGTTAATATTAATGAGGCAATGGACTTCTATCTAGGTAAGTCAAAAGTCGAAAGCATTAATGATGATTTAATCGACCAATATGAACGCATGGTTGAAGAGATGTGCATCAACATAATGTTAAAAGAGCGGCTTTTTGCTAGGGATTTAAAAGAAACGACTGGTATTTTAAAGCTTGTAAGTGACCTTGAGCGAATTGGAGATCATGCTGAAGATATTCTTCGTTTTGCTAAAAAGTTAAAACCATATAAAGATAATAAAAATAAAGAAATTGAATCGCTCCTTCTTTTTGTCGTTGATATGATTAAACGTTCAATTAAATCCTACACTGATAAAAATGTTGAATTAGCTAATGAAGTTATTTCTGATGATGACTATGTTGATTCTAAATATTTAGAAATTATTAATGCGCTTGCTTCTAAAAAAGATGGTGACGCACATTATCTCCAGTTTGCTATCTATACAACTTTAGTTGTAAAATATTTAGAGAGAATTGCTGATCATTCTGTTAATATCGCTGAATGGGTTGTTTACATTAAATCGGGATATTATAAAGATAAGATGATTGTCTAGGAGGTAAGTAGGTGGCTAAACTAATTTATTCAGTTGAAGATGACCATGATATAGCCTTAATTATTAATAAAACCCTTACAAAACAAGGCTATAATGTAAAAACATTTCATGATGGGAAATCTTTTTTTGAAGCATTTAACAAAGAAAAGCCACAACTAATTCTCCTTGATTTAATGCTTCCTGATATGTCAGGAACTTCAATTTTAAAAACAATAAGAAGTGATACACTTAATGATGAAATTCAAATTATTGTAATTTCTGCTAAACACCTTGTAACCGACAAAGTCGAAAATCTTGATTTAGGTGCAGATGATTACATTGAAAAACCGTTTGATCTACTTGAACTAATGGCAAGAGTTGATGCAAAAATGCGTCGAATTGCTAAAAGTGAAGTAATAACGATTGGAGATGTAACACTTAATACAAAAGAGCGCGTTGTTACAAAAGCAGGTGAAGTTATCGAACTTACGAACCGCGAGTTTAGTATTTTAGAAACCTTAATGAAAAATTCACCTAATGTAATCTCGCGCGAACAATTATTTAAGACAATTTGGAAAGTAGAACAAGCATTTGAAAGTAGAACACTTGATATGCATATAAAATCGCTTCGTAATAAACTAGATGATGATGCTACTTTTATTAAGACAGTCTATGGTGTAGGCTATAAAATTTAGATGAAAAAGAAATTAATTATTTCTAACATTATTATTTTATTTATTACGCTTATTAGCGTTATTTTAACATCGTCTCTAGTTATTTATAACCGTGACTATAAAGATAGTGAAGTAAGAGTAAGAGATTTTCTCTCTCTTAGTTCATCTTATTTTACAGGTGATAATTTTACTGAGACTAAAGCCGCAATTCTAGACATGAATAGCGATGTTAGACTTACAATTATCTCAAAAGAAGGTGAAATAGTTCTAGATACAAAAGATGAGTTAACGAGCAATAATGAACTTGAGCGTCCTTGTTTACAAAGTGAAAACTTAGGTGAGGTTTTTGTTCGCTACTCAGAAAGCGATAAGAAAACAATGATGTATGTAGCAGGACTTGATGATAATTACTATTTAGTTATTTCAATTCCTTTTACTGTAATGACAACTAAAATTAGTAGTCTTATTTTTTGGGGATTTCTTAGTTTTGTTATTGTTGGTGGAGTATCTACTTTACTAATTGCACTATTTATTAAAAATAATCTCGTGCCAATAAATTCATCAATACATTCTCTTGGTGACCTCCTTGAAACAGAAATAAAAGAAGCAAAAGATATTGACGACATTCCTTATGCTGTTGGCTCTTTAGCAGATAAACTTAGTCGTAAAATTAGTGAAATTGAGGCCAAAAATGAAGAAATAACCACGGTTTTGGACACTTTAAAGCAAGGTGTAGCCCTTATTAGCAGTAATGGTCGACTTATTTTGGTTAACAAACAATTAAAGACGATTTTTGAAATTGAATCAAATGTCCTAAATCGTCATTATGTTAATTTTATTCGAAGTATTGAACTTCAAAACTTAATCGAAGAAGGCTTAAAAGAAAGAAAGGCCAGTAATTACTTATATTTGGAGGACGGAAAAACAATTAAATGTATAGTAACGCCAATTGATATGACTTGGCTTACGGGTGGATTAGTTGTTACTTTTGAAGATATAACAATTGAACATAATGTAAATAAAACAAAAAAAGACTTTTTTCAAAATGCTTCTCACGAATTAAAATCACCTCTTACTAGTATTATTGGTTATCAACAAATGATAACTGAAGGTATTGCAAATGATTTAAGTAGTGTTAGAGATTATTCTCATAAAACATTAGGTGAGGCAATGCGCATGAAAAATATTCTTTTAGATATGTTAGATTTAGCTATGCTTGAACAAGACTATGTTAGAGTTGAAGAAAAAGTGGCTCTTGATCAAGTAGTTCGAGATATTGTTGAATCAATGGAAGAACGCATGAAAGTAAAAGGAATATCTCTAAGGCTAAATGTTGAACCAACAGAAATTATTAGTGAATATAAATTAATTGATGAATTAGTCCGTAACCTTATTGATAATGCTATTAAATATAACAAAGATAAGGGAAGCATCAAAGTTAGTTTGAAAGATAATGAATTAACTATTAGTGATACTGGAATTGGAATTGCTGAAAGTGATAAGCACCGCGTTTTTGAACGCTTTTATCGTGTCGATAAAGGAAGAAGTAAAGACAGCGGAGGCACTGGTTTAGGTCTAGCGATTGTTAAACATATTTGTGAATTATATGGCTATAACATTACGCTTACATCTCATATTGGTAAAGGGACAAATATAACAATAGATTTTAATCTTAAAAAATAATTTTAAAAATTAAGTCAAAAAAATATTCACATTATATGAGAGTATTTTATATTAATTGTTTTTTGCTTTTCGTTTAGTTTTGACAATATATATAAAATAATATTTAATAAAATCATAGGAGACTCATTATGAAACATAAAAAAGAGCGTGCCTTAATATTGATTAGTTTTTTATTACTTGGCACATTTGGGTTATTTTATTCACTTAACAAATCTGGTTATTTAAATCGCTTTAAAGCTGATCCACTTTCTCCAGCCTATACAAGGACATTAACTGCTATAGATGGTCCAGGCGAAAGTGGAGGTCCAATTGGGATGTTTAACACAGAGAATGATGGTTATTATTATTCAACTGCAAGCGCACAAAAAAATGACAAATTTCTTGTTTTGTCGGCTACAGATAGCACTAGACCTGGCGTATTAATGAATTTAACTGTCATTAACGGTATAGCAGAAGTAAGATCAACCTTTACAGGAACTGGAAATCTTTATGCTATTGTAACTGATACACTATTTGAACGCTTTACACCTACTGCCGCTGATCTATTAACTAGTGGCGTTAAAAAGCAACTTACTAATCCAGGAGGATTTTTGTTAGTATTAACAGATTCACTTACTCCAATTGAAATTGAATCAATTGAAATTGGGTTCCATTGTAATAATGATAATGATCAAAATTTCTTTTTTGAACCCGGTGTTAATCATTATTACGGAGCAAGATCACTAGCTACTAACATTCAGATATACCATGATGGTTTATCATTTACCACAAATCCAACTGATATTACTAATAATTATTCAGGTGAAACTGTAGTTTCTCCTGCGACAAGACCTAATGCGTGGTACCGCTGGAACGGTATTAGTATGAGAAATTACTCTCTTGATGGAACTACACCTAATTACACTACAACAAGATTTGGTGAATTTTATAGTTCATCGTTTGAAATAAGTGTAACTGCTATTGTTGATCCAGGAATATTCTATAACACTGATGAATGGTTCTGTGTTGCCCCATGGGTAAGCTTATCAGCCTCTAATATTGATAGAACGGATCCAAGCAATAGAATGTATTTACAAACTTATATTGGTAATGATAACTATGACCCAATTGGTACAGTTAATACACTTTATAAGCCATATTGGGCCGGACGTTTCATTACGAATTATGAATGGGATGCTGGTTCAAACGCATGGGTGTTTCAAGACCCAGATACAGTTACAGTACTTGATGATCCAACTACGACACTAAGAGAAGCATACGAAGCAGTTAATTTACCGTTCTTTAATGTGACTTATCAAATAAGTGGCAATATATACAAAATATTTATTAATGGCTTTTGGGTATACACAAATACACTTTTAGAAACATATACAGATGAAACATTTTCACTAGAAACCTTTGAATTACAAGCCGTTAACTACGGAAATCCAGATGGAACCGCTAAAGCGGGTCATATGGTTATTTACTCTAACCCAATTATTAGAACTATATAAAAATAGGAACAATCCAAAATAAAACTGGTTCGGGTGAACCAGTTTTTTTAACTAAATTTATATGAATTTAAGTTTGTTTCCTATTGAAAAATCTATAAATTTGTAGTTAATTAATATTTATAGAAAGGTTTAAAAAAATCATTTAATGGATTTCTTTGGTATTCCTGAATATAAAAGAGTGCCAGAAGGTGCCTGGAGCTGGCAACATATCCTTTTTACTAGCATTATGATTTCAATAATGATTTTTTTAGGTATTTTCTTAGGTCTTAAGTTTAGAAATAATGAAAAAGTTAAACAAAGAACAATCGTAATTGCTGCTATCTCTATTAACATCTTTGAAATATTTAAAATTATTGTTCTTTGTCTTAGAAACGGTAATTTTATTAATACGATTTTACATACACTACCTTTATTTTTATGCTCTATTATGTTAATTGCCCTACCTTTAGCCGCTTTTACTAAAGGAAGACTTAAAGAGGCCTCGTTAGATTTTGTATTAATATTTGGCTTTATTGCAGGTATTTCTGGTACCGTTGGAGCAGCTCAAAATTATAATGCATATCCTGTTATAGGTATGGATAATGTAGTAAGTGCAATAACGCATTGTATTTCAGCTTTCTCCTCGCTTTTTATTGCTATTACTGGAATGGCTACTTTAAAAATCAAGAATATGTGGATATCTTGTCTTATGCTAGCAGGTTTTGTTATTTTAGCTCAAATCGCTAACTTAACAATACCTTATAACTATATGTTTCTTGAGAGGCATGATGGGACACCTTATTCTATTTTCTTTAATATGGTAAATGGTAATCTTATCCT
>DAOSJI010000013.1:0-1840 GCA_035367155.1 Bacilli bacterium | reverse complement strand
TTAGCATCTCTAAACCCAATGTTTTCTGTATCAAGAATATTACATCCATAATATACTTTTTCAATATTAGCCCACAATATTGCAGACATACACATTGGACAAGGTTCGCCGGTAGTATAAATTTCACAACCTGACAAATCGAAGGTCTTTAGTTTTTTACAAGCTTTTCTAATTGCCTGCATTTCCCCATGACACGTGGGATCATTGTTTTTAAGTACTTGGTTATGTCCTTTTGCAATTACAACACCGTCTTTAACAATTACAGCACCAAAAGGACCGCCATGGCCTGCCCGAATGCCTTTTCTAGCTTCGGCAATAGCCATTTTCATGAATTTATTCATTATTTTCTCCTTGATGAGTTATTTATCTATTTACTATTATAGACTTTTTTAAATAATTTTAAACGATAAAGCGCTATTGGGTTTAATTTAAAAAAACTAGTTGCAGCAGTTACGATGATTATAACTTTGAGATTACTTATATTAATTATTTAAAGGAATTTATATAAATACATAAGTTGGTTAACAATCTATTATTGAATAGATGTTTTTAATAATGTATTATTATATTGTGCCGATATCGGTATAATGATAAAGGGAGGACAAAATGGATTATCGTACGATTAGTCACTTTGCTTCTAAATGGAAAATAAAAGAACGAAGAATTAGAGTTCTATGTCAAGAAGGAAGAATTGAAGGAGCTAAAAAAGTAGGAAAAACTTGGTTTATTCGTGAAGATGCTGAAAAACCACTTGATAAAAGATATAAGTTAGTTGATAACCTCTTTTTTAATGATGTTAGTTTTACGCTAGTTGATGCAAAGAAAAAGAAGATTGATTCATATCGCCCTTTATCAGCTCACGTTAATAAACAACTTAAAGACAAACTAACAATTGAATTAACATATAACTCAAATGCTATTGAAGGAAATAGTCTTACATTATCTGAAACAAAAGTTGTTTTAGAAAATGGTATTACTATTAAAGGAAAACCATTAAAAGATCATCTTGAAGCAATTAATCATAAGCACGCGATTGATTATATTGAAGAACTAGTTTCTAATGAAAGTGAGCTAAGCGAATATGATATAAAATCACTTCATTATCTTATTCTTACAGGAATTAATGAAGAAAACGCAGGTAAATATCGAAATGTGAATGTCTATATTAGTGGTGCTAAACATATTCCGCCAAATTATCTAAATGTTCCTATCGAGATGCAGATTCTTATTGCTAAATATCGAAAATGGAAAGATTTACATCCTGTAGTAAGAGCATGTTACCTTCACGGAGAATTTGTAAAGATCCATCCCTTTATTGATGGGAATGGAAGGACTGCTAGACTCTTATTAAATTTCGAACTAATCAAAAGCGGGTATCCGCCTATTATTATAAAAAATGAATTTAAAACAGAATACTATAATGCTTTAGATGAAGCATGTACTACAAATGATTACACAAAGTTTATTCAAATAATCGTTGATCTAATAAGTGAAGCTGAAGATACTTATTTATTTTTGTTAAATTTATAAGATTTCAAATTAGGGAACAAACTTGTTATAAAATTAGTTAATTGTTCCCTAATTTTTATTATTGTCTCTAAGCTTTATCAGTAGATTGGTATGTTAATTGACATAAACTTTGTATTAATACGCAACAATTGCGTTCCATTAAACAAAACAACACGCAATAATTGCGTATATTAAAAAGACATAGTATTAATTAATTGAGGTGATGTCATGTCATTAAAAGAATTAAGAGTTAGTAAAAAGTTAACCCAAGTTGAAAGTGCTAAATATCTTGGTATGCCAATTAGAACATATCAAAATTATGAAAATGATG
>DAOSJI010000012.1:0-29068 GCA_035367155.1 Bacilli bacterium | reverse complement strand
AATATCCTACATATTCTAAATATAACCCTTTTGCAGGGGATTTGTAATTAATTATGGTTCTTTCTTTTAAATTAAGATAGTTTTCAATATCTTCCTTTGTAATTTTTCCTTCATTTGTTGCTAGAAGGGCACCAACCATCATTCGAACTTGACCATGCATAAACCCTTCGCCAACGAAATGAAATTCAAATATATTACCTTTTTTTGTAAAATACGCCTTTTCAATGACTCTTACAAAGTTACGTTCATCTTCTTTTTTACTTGTAAAATTAGCAAAGTTATGTTCGCCTTCAAAAAGTTTTATATTAGCTTTAAATTCACTTATATTTAGTTTTAGCGGATATAGTAAATACAAGTTATCATTAAATGGATCTTTTGCTTTATTCAAAATTCTATAAACATAATGTTTCTTTTTAGCACTAAAACGAGCATGAAAATCTAATTTTGCATAATTAATCTTTATAACTTCTATATCATTAGGAAGCATTTTATTTAAAGTATATTTTAATTTGTTTAAGTTCATAATTACTCGACCATCAAAATGAAAAACTTGATGCTTCGCATGTACTCCTGCATCAGTTCTACCAGATCCATAAATAGTTATTGTTTCATTATATAATCGAGATAATACTTCTTCGATTGTACCTTGAACAGTAATTACATTAGGCTGTTTTTGCCAGCCAAAATAAGATGTTCCAAGGTATTTAATAACTACTTTAAATCTTTTCATCATTTAAATAATCCCTTCACCAAATCAAACAAATTAACTACGAAAGGTGCAAAATCGACACGGAATACTAATAAGAGTATTGAGCCCGCTAAACATACAAGAATAAAAACAAAACTAAATAAATCTCCTAATCTAAATTTCATAATACGATATCTAGTTCTTTTTGCGCTAGGATCATAACCGCGTGCTTCCATAGCAAATGAAAGATCCTCACTTAATGTAAAGGCTGTAACAAAAAGAGGAACCATCAAACTAACAATTGCTCGAATTTTTTCAGAAAATTTTCCACCTTTAAAATCTACTCCGCGACTTTCCTGAGCATTCATTATTCTTCCAGTTTCATCAAGTAAAAGAGGAATAAATCGTAGTGCTAATGATAATGTCATTGCAATTTGATGAACTGGGAATTTTATTAGCTTTAACGGGTACATAAACCATTCAATTGCACTTGTCAAATCTAATGGTCTAGTAGTAGAAGTTAATATCATCGTAAGAGAAACCATTAATAATAATCGTATAAAAATATAAAGTGTTTGATAAATTGGAGCATCATAAACAATAAACTTACCTATTGTAAATAGTTCATTTTGCTCTGGAACACGATAAGTAAATAAATTAATGATTAATAAAAAGATCATCATGAACCAAAGCGCCTTTAATTGTTTAAACAGCGATTTTATACGTATTTTACTAATCATCATTAATATTAAAAGGACAATAAAAAGAATTCCATAATATATAAAATTCATTCCAACAGAAGGAAATCTAAAAAAAACCATGCTCATCATAATAATAAGACTAATAAACTTTAAACGTGGATCAAGCCGATGAATAAAAGTGTTGTTTGGTAAATAACGTCCTAGAGAAATATTACGCATGGCCTTTTATCTCCTTAATAGCTTTTGCTAAATCTTTCTCGTTATTTATATTATCTATTTTAAGGGGGCAGCCTCTATCAGCCAATTCGTGCATAAATTTATAAAGTGGCGGAAGAGAAATTACATCTTCTCCTTTTATATTGGCAAATAATTCACGAGGTGTTGTTTTTCTTTCAACTTTTCCATCTTTCATTACTACTACATGAGTAGCATAGTTTAAAACATGGTTCATATCGTGAGTAACAAGAATAATTGTTATTCCTTGTTTATAAATTTCAAAAAATAATTCCATCATCTTTTGCGAACTTAATGGATCAAGGCCTGCGGTTGGTTCATCTAAAATCAAAATATTTGGTTTCATAGCCAAAATACCTGCAATAGCAACTCTCCTTTTTTCGCCGCCACTTAATTCAAATGGTGAACGTTCATAATATGTTTCATCTATTCCAACACGATTTAATGCCTCTTTTGCAAGGTTTAGTGCTTCCTCTTTGGATTTCCCAAAGTTTCTAGGACCAAAAGATACATCTTTTAAAACCGTTTCTTCAAATAATTGATACTCCGGAAATTGAAAAACAATTCCAACTTCGGAACGAAGTTTTTTCTTCTTATATGAGCTAAATTTATTAGATTCTTCTAAAAGAGACTTCGCAATATCTTTTTCTTCATTAGTCTTTTTTTTACTTTTGATTATTTTTTCTAACTTTCTACGATATTTTCTAATTCGTACCGGTGTAATTAATGATTGATTAACATTAACGACACCACTTGTAGGTAATAAAAGTGCATTTATATGTTGAATAAGTGTACTTTTACCACTGCCCGTATGACCAATAACAGCAGTAAATGAATTTTTATCAATCTCGAGATTAATATCAAAAAGCGCATCATGTTCAAATGGAGATTTAGGAGAATAAGTAAAATTAACATGTCTAAATTTTACGGCCATATTTCCTCCTTCAAATCTTCAATAGATTTACTTTTTAATTTAATTCCTTCTAATAAAAAGGCCTCCTTAATTCGATATAAAAGAGGTGAATCTAATCTAATACTTCGTAATTTTTCCGCCTCAAGAAAAACCTCTTCTGGTTTTCCTTTCATATATATTTCGCCCTCATTAAAAACAATAACATCATCACTAGTTTGTGTTTCTTCAACATTATGAGTGATTGTAATTAATGTAAGTTCTTTGTTTTTCTTTTTCATTAATTTAATTAGTTTATTAATATCTTCTTTTCCTTGGGGATCTAGCATAGCAGTAGCTTCATCAAAAACAATAATTTTTGGATGCATAGCTAGTACACCCGCAATCGCAACACGTTGCTTTTGACCTCCACTTAGGTTCCCTGGTTCTTTATCTAGAAGTTCACTCATCCCAACTCTAGCAGCGTATTCTTCAATTAATGGATCCATTTCATTTTGTGGATAGCATTGATTTTCTAACCCAAAAGCTATGTCATCTCTTACTGTAGCACCAATAAATTGATTATCTGGATTTTGAAAAACAATCCCTAAATAAGGTCTAATTTGTGATATATGTTCACCATCTAAAGGCAAATCAAAAATTTTTATTTCACCTTCTTTTGGTTCTAATAAACCCATTATTAATTTGGCGAAGGTAGATTTTCCACTTCCGTTATGACCAATAACGCTTATAAACTTTCCTTTTTCAATATTCAAAGAAACGTTTTTAATAACGTCGTTCTTTTTATCATATGAATAAGAAACATTATTTAATGAAATAGCGATATTTTTCATTAAACCTCTTCATCAAAATTAACTTTTAAGACTCTTCCCTTGAATTTGCGCATTTTAACACCAGCCATTTCAAGTACTTTTTTACTAGCTCTAACACTCAATTGATCAGAGTACTTATCATCTAGGTAAATTATTTCTTTAATTCCACTTTGAATAATTGCTTTAGCACATTCATTACAGGGAAATAAGGTGACATATAGTTTACAGCCTCGAAGCGAGGAGCCATTTCTAATGTTTAAAATTGCATTAAATTCTGCGTGGCAAACATAAAGATATTTTGAATCTAAATCATCACCACGATCCCAACTAATTTCATCATCATCAATTCCAATTGGCATTCCGTTATAACCAACACTGACGACTTTATGTTCATTATCTACGATACATGCACCAACTCTTGTTGAGGGGTCTTTACTTCTTTCGCATGAAAGAATAGCTATACCCATAAAATATTCGTCCCAATTAATATAATCATTGCGTTTCATAATTTACCTCTTTGCTTGGTAAATTATACCATAATAGAACAGGTTTTTACTATAAAAGTAAAAAGCCCGTACAAAAACGGACTTTTACTTTTTTTATTGTATCGTTATTATTTTTTAATTATTTGAACTTCATATGGTCTTAATGTCGTGCCATCTAATATTTCATCATAATTGCAATAAAGGATTTCTCCATCTAAATCAAGTTTAATCTTTCTTTCTTTTTTATCTAAATTTATTACAACTAATATCTTTTCATCATTATAAGTTCTAATAAAACTCATAACATTTTTATGAGATTTAATGAATTCAATATCACCTCTTCTTAAAACCTCTGAACTATTACGAAGTTTTGTTAATTTACGGTACTGATTTAATAAACTCGTCGTATCCTTGTCTTGTGTTTCAACATTTACTTTATTGTAATTATTATTTACTCGTAACCATGGCATTTTAGTGCTAAAACCTGCATTTTCGCTATTTTTCCATTGCATAGGGGTTCGAGCATGATCGCGTGCAAAATTATTAACAAGTCTCAAAGCCGTTTTTTTGCAAATTTTAAATCTTCTTAATAGATTGTAAACATTTTTGGAAGTTACATCTTTCATCTCTTCAATTGATTTAAAATCAACATTGGTCATGCCAATTTCTTGCCCTTGATAAATATAGGGCATACCTCGAAGAGTTAAAATCATCGCCCCGATTGCTGAACCGCTTAGTTCGGGTTTTGTTTCATCTCCAAAGCGAGAAATCGCACGCGGAATATCATGATTTTCAATAAATAAGCTATTCCAAGGAATGTTTTCTTGCCATTTTCTCATTGCTTTAATTAGTAAAGAGGGTTTATATTTACGCTTAAATAGCGGGAGGAAGCGATAATCAACCGATGTATGATCAAATGGAAAAACCATCGTTAGTTCATCGTTTTCTGTAAACGTTTTAGCTTCTTCTAAAGTTACATCAGTTGTTTCGCCAACTGTAAAAGCGTTGTAAGGACCTAATACATCACGATGAAATTCGTTTAGTATTTCATGACATCTAGGTTGTGATAAATAGTGTTCTAATCCTCTTTTATAAACACTAAACTTGCCGTTAGCATAAGACGTTTTATAAATAATATTTATTACATCACATCTAAAGCCTGCTACCCCTAAGTCAAGCCAATATTTCATAATCTTTTTAACTTCATCAATAACTTCTTGATTATCATAATTTAAGTCAGGTTGCTCTTTGGTAAAAAGATGCATGTACCACATATCATTACTTTCTTCATAAGTCCAAGCAGGACCTGTAAAAAAAGATAGCCAGTTATTAGGAGGAAGCTTTTTACCGCTTTTACTTACCCGACCTTTTTTCCAAACATAATGATTATGATATTTACTATTAGGATCTTTACTTTGTTCAAAGTGAGGATGCTTAAAAGAAGTATGATTTACAACTAGGTCCATAATTATTTTAATATCTAGTTTATTTGCCTCTTTAAGAAGCGTTTTCATATCTTCTAGAGTTCCATATTCTTCGCTAATATCGTAATAGGAAGCAATATCATAACCATAATCATAATTAGGCGAAGGGTAAACCGGGCTTAACCAAATCGCGCCTATACCTAATTCTTTTAGGTAAGGTAGTTTACTAATGATGCCTTTTAGGTCGCCTATTCCATCATTGTTACTATCGCAAAATGATCTTGGATAAATTTGATATGCTATCCGATCATGCCACCAATTATATTTCATATTTATACACCTCTTTTTAATTATAACTTTTTATTTTGAAAATAAAAAAATCCCTGGCGGGATTTTCTTCCAATCGAATATTTTATTTCACTTTTTTATATTTCTTTTGAAGTTCCTTTTCGTATAGACAACAAGCTTCTGCTATAAGCTCATTCTCATTCCCTAAATCAAAATAACTGTCCTCTTCATTTAGAAAAAAATTCGTTTCATAATTATCTATCATAAAGGCCTTCTTTCTATTAGCATTATAACAAGACAATATCTAAAATTAAACGACTTTTTTTCATTTATATTTGAATAATTACTATTACTGTGTAATAGTAATTTTGACTACTTTTGCTAAAACGAGCGTTTAGTAATTAATTAGTATTTTTTTATATATACCTATTCTTGAATTGATTTTTCAGTTTCTTTTTCTTTGTATACAAAAATAGGGCTTAACAAACTTATACCACTTTTTTCAAAAGCATAAATTATAAGATTTACAAAGAGCGTCTTCAAAGGTAAAAGTGTTACAAAAATTATTATATGCATTGCTAAAACAAAAAAGAACGGTAGTTCCCAATAAAGAGTCTTCCAACTTGAAGTATAAATAATATCCACAATAATATCAGTTAGAGCAATTGCAAAAGCTATCTCATAAACAAAAGTTATTTTCCCTTTATTTCTTTTTCCCATATATTTATTAACCAGAAATAGAGATGTAACTATCAAAATTAATACTAACGCACTTATAATGGTAAACCAGATTCTAAAAGTCGTATCAAAAATAATTGTTTCTTTTGTAATTATTGATTTACTCTCACTACTTGTCCAAACAAATACAAGTAATAAAGAATATAAAATCACACCAAGTGATGAAATTATAGGAACGCTCTTTGAAAGACGAAGTGAATTAATTAATCTCATAAAAAAGTATGGTAAAACTCCATAGAGCATAGAAGAAATAACAGGAAAAACCAAAAATGTTCCTGATGGAAATAATAAAGCACCAATAACATCAGCGCCAATTCCGACTAATCCCCCATAAACTGGACCTAATAGTAAAGAAGCAATAATAATTGGGACAGAACCTAGAGTAAATCGAAATAATGTAGGTCCAGGTGGTAATACAAAAAAACGAGTTAATACAAAGGAAAGCATTATAAATAATGCACTTAGTACTAATTTGATAATTTGCTTATTTCTCATTAGTAGACTCCTTCCTTAAACTCGTTTACAACTTTACCTGCAAAAGCTAGTGATCCTGTTATCAATAATACTTCATCTTCGCCTAATTTGGACATTTTATCTTTAATTAAATCCCGATAATTTTCATAAAACGGAAATTGGCTATAGAAATATTCGTCTTTTTGTTTTGCGCGTGGATGATTAAATGTTGTTAAATTAATGCTATTACAAAGCATGCTATATATTTGTAGTTCCCCATCCACGTCTTTATCTCTAAAACTAGCAAATATTAAATCGACTTTTTTGTTTGTAAAAGCTCTAACACTGTTAACTAGTTTCATCGCTGCTGCTGGATTATGGGCCCCATCTACAATAATTAAGGGTTTTGAACTTACAATAGTAAATCTAGCCGGGATAACGGTCTTTGCAAAACCTTTTTTTAAGTTTTTCTCATCAACCGGAAAAACTTTACTTAGTATTTTAATTGCCTCAATTGCAATTGATGCATCTCTAGCTTCATAGGTAGCAAAAATATTTGGTAAATAAATATTTTGTATTTCATTATAAGAAAAAGTAAGCCCTCCTAAATTAACCTCAACATTAAAAGGAAGTGATGGTTTTAAAAAAGGGGCTTGTTTTTGTAATGATATGTTTTTTATGACATTTTCGGCCTCTTTGTTGGTATAACCAAGCAAAACCGGTGTCTTTTCCTTAATAATGCCGCCTTTATGTCTAGCAATTTCAGCAAGCGAATTACCTAGATATTGCGTGTGTTCAAGATTAATACTAGTAATTATTGAAAGGATGGGAGTAAATATGTTTGTAGCGTCCATTAATCCGCCCATACCCACTTCTATAATTGCGATATCAACATTCATATCAGTAAAGTAAGATAACGCTGCTATCGTCATTATTTCAAAGAAGGTTAAATTATATTTTATAATTTTTTCATAATATTTATTTATGTAATGAATTAGCGCCTCATCGCTTATAGGAACACCTTTTAGTGTTATCATTTCATTAATTTGATCTAAATGCGGTGAATTAAATGCGCCCACGAGATAACCTTCTTCTAAATAAGCGTTTACTAAAAAAGCTGTAACACTCCCTTTTCCGTTCGTACCACCTATATGAATGGCAGGTTTATCAAAAGAAAAATTGACCTCTTTTAAAAATTTGTCATATGAACGTCTTTCATATTGACGACTATCTCTATCTAGTAAAAATGTTTTGACATCATTAATTGTCATCGCGTGTACTTCTTTTTAAATTGCTTCTAATTTCTCGTTCGATATCTTTTGTTTTTATCGCTTCACGTTTATCGTATGTTTTCTTACCTTTAGCAAGAGCGATTTCAATTTTTACTCGGCCACGAACATAATACATCTTAGTTGGAACGCAAGTATATCCTTCTGCTTGAACCTTGGCAGCATATTTTCTAATTTCACGTTTATGCATCAAAAGTGTTCTAGTTCGTTCAGGCTCATGATTAAAAAGATTTCCTTTATCGTATTGAGGAATATGAAGGCCTGCAATAAAAGCTTGACCATCCTTAAAATAAATAAAAGTGTCTTTTAAACTTACTTTATGTTGACGAATTGCTTTAATTTCTGTGCCCTTAAGTACAATTCCCACCTCCAAAAAATCCGATAAAAAATAATCGAATGAAGCTCGTCGGTTTGTACTAATTACAGAATTAAAAGACTTCTTCTTCATAAACACCTTCCTAGGTTAACATTATACACATATTTAAATGGTTTTTGATTTTTATTAGTTGTTTTACAAATCATCGTAACTTTATAAAACTTTATAAATTATGGGTTTAAGAACTTTTATTTGATTATTTTTAATTTCAACTTTTTCATTATTAAGTAAGTTTATAATTTCCGTTTCCTCTACTACACAAATTTCTTCCTTTTCACTTAAATTGAATAATCCAATAAATTTATCTTGTTTATTTTGAGTTTCAATAGAAATTAAATGCTTTCCTAATTTAGTTACTTTAAATTTATTAAAAAGGTGTTTCCCATATTTTTCTTTAAAGTCAATAGCTTCTAAATATTGATTATAAATTGATAAATCTTTGTCTTTAAAATCTACTACATCCTTAGTAAATAGATTTGGTAGTTTTTTTATTCCAAACTCTTGCCCAGCATAGATAAAAGAACTGCCTGGTAAGTAAAAAGATAGTGCAATCAGATTATATAGTTGATTTTTTCCAGTTGATAATTTACTAATTCTCTCTTGATCATGATTTTCCAAAAATCTTAGTTTAAAATATCTTTCGCCTAAAATTTCATTTTGCTTATTTAATACATGAACTAACTTTTGGAGGTTTTTTTCAGTTTTTAAATAATTTTTAAGCGTTGGGTATATATCATAGTCATACAAAACATCGAATGCATCTTCGTATAATTCTTTATCAGTAGCAGCATATTCACCTAGGCCTCTAACATATTCAATAAAACTAGGTTCGATAGATTCAGCCAAAAAGATAACATCTGGATTAATCTCATGAACTTTTTTTCTTGCTTTTTGCCAAAAACTAACGGGTACCAAACTAGCTACATCACATCTAAAACCTTCGACACCCATCCTTACATAATGTAGCAAAACGTCTATTAAGAACTTTTGAAGACTTTGGTTATCAAAATCTAGATCCGCGATATCACTCCAATCACCAACTTTATTTGCAAGTCGTCCATTTTTATAAATATACCATTCAGGATTAGTTTCAATATAGATAGCATCCCGACTTGTATGATGGAAGACGATATCGATCATAACTTTTAAATTTCTTTTTTTACACTCTTCAATTAAAAGAGTAAACTGCTTTTCCCCACCTAATTCTTCATCGATAACTAAATAATCCTTAATTGAATAAGGACTACCTATATCGCCTTTGCGATCTTTAATACCAATTGGATGAATAGGTAATAAATATAAGTATGAGGGTTTTAGTTTGCATATTTCATCTAATTTCGTAATAACCCCTGCAAAAGTGCCCTCATTTGAAAAGTTGCGAACAAAAACTTGATAAATTAACATAAGTCTTCTCGTTTCTATTTTTTAAGAAATGCTAAAACATCATCGTAAACTTTATCGCGCCCAATTTCATTTAATACTTCATGACGCTTTCCTTCATAAATAATCGTTTGAACATCAATTAGTCCTACTTTACGATATGCTTTTTCTAATTTTAAAACACCTTTCCCGTAGTGACCGACAGGATCTTGATCGCCAGCAATTAACAAGATTGGAAGACGATGAGGAATTTTAAGCATGAATTGTTTTTTAGGGAGACGATTAATTCCTTTTAACATTTCAAAATAAAATCCGTTTGAGCTTCCCTTTCCTGATAATTGATCTTCTTCATATTTACGAACTATTTCTTCATCATGAGAAATCCAATCAGAATCGTATTTTCTGTCTTTAACTGATTTTTGATATGCGCCAATGGCAAGTGAAGCTAAAAACTTAGATGGGTTATTATAATTCTTTTTTGTAACAACAAGCTTTGAAATCCAAAACCCCATCTTAGAAAGAATATCTTTTCCGTTAGTGCCACTTAAAACGGCTTTATCAATATGAGCCCCGTACCTTTGGATATAATCTTGCACATGAAAAGAGCCCATAGAATGACCAAACAAATACACTGGTAGCGTCGAAACTTTAATTTTTAGTATCATTTCATAAAGTGTAGTTACATATTTTCTAAAAGCACTGCGGGGAACACAACCTAATTTTTCTCCTCCTTTAGTAACGTTTTGTCCTTGTCCATAAAAATCAAGACAATAAACGTTATATCCGTTTTTATTTAGAAATTTTGCGAAGTCATCATAACGACCGCTGTGTTCTTCCATTCCTGTTGCTATTACAACATTTGCAATAGGTTTATCAATTATCCATGCTAAACCATAAGCAACGGTTTGGTCTTCTCTGACCATTTTCATTTCTTCTCTTGCCATAATTATTACCTCACTATGTTTATGATTATATTTTAATTATAACATTTAACATGATAAATGTAGCCCTTGTAATCGTTGCAAATTCAAATATATAACATATAATGTTTATATGAATAAAAAACGGATTGTGATTACTTACGGTACCTTTGATCTTCTCCACTATGGACATATTAACTTGTTTAAAAGAGCTAAAGCATTAGGAGATTATTTAATTGTGGCAATTAGTACGGACGAGTTTAACGAAATAAAGGGGAAAACATGTTATTTCCCATATGAAAAACGCAAAATCCTTGTAGAAGCAATTCGATATGTTGATAAAGTAATTCCAGAGAACACATGGGAGCAAAAAGTTTTTGATATCAAAAAACATAATGTTGATGTTTTTGTCATGGGTGATGATTGGACTGGTAAGTTTGATGATTTAAAAGAATATTGCGAAGTTATTTACTTGCCTCGTACTCCAGATGTTAGCACTACCTCAATTAAGGAAGACTTGAACAAATGAATGATCTTCAAAGAGTCATGCTTGATTCGCTTAAAGAATTTATTCGTGTTTGCGAAAAACACAAACTTAAATATTACTTAATTGGCGGAACGGCCTTAGGAGCTATCCGACACGGTGGTTTTATTCCTTGGGATGATGATTTAGATGTGGGTATGCCTAGGCCTGATTTTGAGAAATTATTAAATTTAAAAGATGAATTTAAGGAGCCGTATTTTTTACAACACTATAAAACTGACCCCAGTTATACTTATGGCTTTATGAAATTGCGCAATTCAAATACTACTTATATTGAAACAACTTTAGTTCAACATAATATAAATCACGGTGTATGGATTGATATTTTTCCAATTGATGGCATGAGTAAAAATAATGTAAATAGAATAAAGAGCATTAAACCATATCTACTATGGTTTGCATTCTATTTTACTTTTTTGGGTCATTTTTGGAAAAAACCACGTTTAAAAACATTATGGAGAGATATTCCTGGTTATATTGCCTCTCTTCTTTTTCTTCCATTTAATATTGGAAATTGGTTAACACGTTTGATTCATCAAAGCATGAAGAAAATAAATTATAATGATGCTACATTGGTCGGTAGTTATCATACCTGGTCTTTTAACAAGGAGGCTTTACCTAAAGATTTTTATGGTGAAGGGGAGAAAGTTAAGTTTGAAGACATTGAAGCTATTGTGCCAACTAATTATGATGCCTACTTAACTGCTAAATATGGAAATTACTTAGAACTTCCTCCCGAAAACAAAAGAGAAGGACATCATAAAAACTATGGCTTTTCTCTTACTGTTGGTTATAAAGACTATATATTTAAAGACAAACGTTAAATATCATATTTGTAAAAAATAACGCGTTTTTGCGCGTTATTTTTTTTTATTCTTTTCGAAATTATATGATTCACGACAAGCGTCTTTTATCGAAAACTTGGCTTTAAATCCTAATATTGATTCTGCTTTTGAAACATCAGCATAGTTAACTGCTACATCTCCTGCTCTTCTTTCTTTAATCACAAAAGGAACAGCAACACTATTTGCTTCTTCATATGCATTTACTAATTCAAGAACACTCGTACCTTTGCCAGTACCTAAATTAAATATTGAATAATTATCAAGTTTATCAATGTTTTCCAAACTCAAAATATGACCAATTGCGAGATCAACAACATGAATATAATCACGAATACCAGTTCCATCAGGTGTATCATAATCATTACCAAAGACATTCAAAACAGGATATTCGCCTGTCGCAACTCTGCTTATATATGGCATTAAATTATTTGGAATCCCATCAGGTTCTTCACCAATAAGACCACTTGGGTGTGCACCTATCGGATTAAAATATCGTAATATAACGGCTTTAAAAGTAGGATTTGCAATAATAAAGTCTTCAATAATTTGCTCTATCATTGCTTTAGATGTTCCGTAAGGATTCGTCGTTTCTCCACGAGGGAAACTTTCTTTCAATGGAACTTCTTTAGGAGTTCCGTATACTGTTGCGCTACTTGAAAAGACAATGTTTCTTACTTTAAAATCGTGCATTAACTGAAGAACATTTAATGTACTAACTAAATTATCAAAATAATATTCTATTGGTTTTTCAACCGATTCACCTACGGCTTTTAATCCCGCGAAATGAATTACCGCTTCAAAATCATTTTCCAAAAAGACCTTGCGAAGTTCTTTTTTGCAGGTGCAGTCAACTTTATAAAAAATGGGGGTTTTATGTGTAAGAGTTTTAATATGATTAAGTACTTCAATTTTAGAATTAATTAAATTATCGACTATTAAGACCTCATGTCCACGATTTAATAGTTCTACTACGGTATGAGAGCCAATATATCCAGTTCCACCTGTTACAAGAATTTTCATAATAAACCTCCACAAATAATCATAACAACTAACATTAAATAAGTAAATTATTTGATCCTTTAAAATATGACTATCAAATATGTTAAACTAGCCATAGTTATGAAAAAGAATTTTATTTTAGTTAGTCCTCACTTTCCTGATATTTATTACAAATTTGCAAAAGCCCTTAAAGAACAAGGCTTTAATGTTTTAGGCGTTGGTAACGCTCCTTATCATGAGTTAAAAGAAGAATTAAGTAGTAATCTAACAGAATATTACTATTGTCCTAATATGGAGTCTTATGAGGATTTATATAAAGCAGTTGCTTTTTTTGCATTTAAATATGGCAAAATTTCTTTCATTGAATCTAATAATGAACACTGGTTAATGAGCGATGCAAAATTACGAGAGGATTTTAATATACCTGGTTTAAAACCAGAAGATATGGGTTTTATAAAAAATAAGTCTTTAATGAAAAGAAAATATAAGCTTGCTGGTGTCAAAACTACTCCTTATGTTGTTTTTACCACTAAAGAAGAATTACTGCCATTTATAGAAAAATATGGTTATCCCTTATTTATAAAACCAGATATCGGGGTTGGCGCTTCAAATTCGTATAAAATTGAAAACGAAGGCGATTTTGCAAGGTTTTTCACTAATTATGATTTTAAAACACCATATATTTGTGAGTGTTTTGTTGATGGCAAGATAGTAAGTTATGATGCTATTGTTGATGCAAATAGTAATGTAATTTTTGCTACTACACACGAATTTCCTGTTCCTAATCATTTAATTAGTCTTGGACTTGTTGATGATTATTATTACTCAATTCCAGTAGATGATGATTTAAATAAATTGGCTAAAAACACAATAAAGGCTTTTGAAGTAAAAAAACGTTTTGTCCATTTAGAGTTTTTTAAACTAAATAATGATAATTCTTTAATTGGAAAAAAAGGAGAATATATTGGTCTAGAAGTAAATATGCGACCTGCAGGAGCTTATACACCTGAAATGATTAATATCGGTTCTAATATTGATGTCTATTCTTTATATGCACAAATGATGAATGACTCTTCTATCACATTAGATAATGAAAGAGAACAATATATATGCCTAGAAGTAACAAGGCGTAAAGAAATGATTGATAAATATTTGCTTACTAATAACGAAATTCTCAATAAATATAATAGTCTAATAATATTAAGTGGTCTTTATCCTGAAATACTTGCAGAAGGTATGGGGGATTATTATTTTATTGGTCGCTTTAAAAATATTGAAGAAGCATTTGAATTTAAAGATAAAGTATTAGAAACCAAATAAAAAACGAGCACTAAACAAGGTGCTCGTTTTAAAACTAATTAATTATTACTTAATGGAAAGTCCTAATTCATATGCTTCGCGCAGTTCTTCTTTTTCGTTTATATCGCCAATATTATCAAGTCCACCAATTAAAAGAACACCTTTGTTTTCCCAATTAAATTTTTCACAAAGCATTTTGTATGTGTGTAAAGCGGCATCAAAAGTGTCTTTATTATTTTCTGCTGCAGTTAAAATTATCATTGCTTCTTTAATTCGTAATTGTTTCATTCTTTTATCTGATAGATAGGCGCGAAGTTTATCTATAAATAATTTAGTACCGCTACTGAAGGTGCCCCAATAAAGTGGAGTAACAAAAACAATTATGTCACTTACATGAAGAAACGGGCTAATTGTATTAAAATCATCAGCAACAATGCATGGTTTTCCTTTACGCCAACAATTATCACATTCTCTGCATGGTTCAATTTTTTTATTAGCAGCATCAAAACGGCGTACAGCATGACCACTTTTACGTGCGCCTGAAATAAAAGAACGGGCAAGTGTCATTGTATTTCCGTTGGATCTAGCACTGCCAGTAACTACCAAAATATTCTTTGACATATTAATTCCTTTTCCGGATTTATTATAGCATATTTTTTATTTTTTTACTAACACGACAAAACCAAAAAAGTCGTTTATTTCGTAATCAAACCCCTTTTTGCATAGTATTTATCTAATTGAAAGGCAAATACGAAGAGTTCGAATGCCGCAAATAAGAGTAGCAAAATTAAAAAGATGATTTGTTCAACTGGAAGTGTCCGCCAAGGGATACCACCACCTAAGAAACAAAGTACACCAATACCAACCGATCGACATATTAATGTTGTAATTAAAAAGTAAGACCACTTAACCTTTGCAGTCCCTGCAATTATTGTTAATTCATCATCAGGGAAAAATGGTAATAACATCGCAATTGGATAAAATAAAGACATCCTTCTTTGAAAAATAGCATCATATTTATCAAACGTTTCTTGACCAATTATTTTAATCACTATTCTATTACCTAAATATCTTCCGATAATATAGAAAATAATAGATACAATAAAAGTACCAAATGAAACTAAAAGAAAAGCCTCAAATGGAGTAAAAATTGATAAACCCAATACTATAAAACTCATTGTTGTTCCAGGCAACAATATTAAAAGTAACGACATTATAATTTGGGCAATTAAAAAAATTAAGTATGACAAATTTTGATTATTTTGAATTAATTCTTTGATTTTATCTATATCTAAATGGAAAATTTTTGTCATAAAATATAAGAGCAGTCCAATAGCAACATAGACGACTAGGACAAGAAGTCCCTTTAAAATCTTACTTCTTAATTCTTTTTTCTTCATATGGATTAACATGTACCATTATGTGTTTAACTTCTTCAAAAGTATTCTCAACTATATCGTGTACTTCTTCTGAGATATCGTGAACTTTAACTAAACTAAGGTTTGGGTCAACACTTATGCTTAATTCAATATAAACTCGTGGTCCAAAAATACGAGTTCTAAATTCATCAACATCTAATACCCCAGGTACTGACATAATAATTTTAATATATTTTTCTGCAGTTTTAGGATCTATACTTCTATCGGTTAGTTTAGATATTGCATCTTTAAGAGTAGTTACTGCTGTATAGAAAATAATAGCGGCAATAAATAAACTAAAAATTGGATCTAATATTGGTTTATCTAGTGTAATTGCTAAAATAATTCCTATAAATGTAAAGACTGTACTTAAAACATCAGCTAAATTATCAAGTGCGAGGGCTTTAATCGTAACGGACTTAGTCTTCTTTGCGATAATAAAACTAATCGCACTCATAATAAGCTTTATAACTATAGCAATTGCTGCTACAATCCAGGCTGGTATTCCGGGAGGTTCAAGCTGCCCTGTTGCTCCTTTAATAATTTCTTCAATTCCTCTATAGGCTACAAAAAAACCAGCAACAAAAAAGAAAATTGATAGAATAACTGCACTTACAGCATCAAATCGTTCATGCCCAAATTGGTGAGTTTCATCAGCTTTTTGCTGACTTTTTTTAATTCCTATTAATAAAACAATGTTTGCTAATACATCATCAATTGAATTAATTCCATCACTGATAAGTGAAGGCGAAAAAAAGATAACACCCACAACTGTTTTACCCACGGCAAGAATAAAATTAATTACCGTTGTGATAACGGTAATTAACATTACTGAATAATCCCTGCTTTTTATTTTCATTCTACCAACCTTCGTAATGCACTTTTCCTAGATCAAATGTTTCGTTAGGTTCTTTTTCTTCGTTTTTAACTCCAAAAGCAATTGCGCCATAAAGTTTCATCACTTGAGGGACATTTAATAAATTACTTACTTCTTTACTAACGGCTTCATCTCCCGCACCTATCCAAACCCCACCTAATCCTAGCGCACTTATAGCAAGTAACATATTTTGAATTGAGGCACTACAATTATTATTTAGGTGTAATTCATTTGGTTCAGCAACAGTATCTCCATAAACAAATAAAGCATATGGTGCTTTTTCTAATAATCTAAATCGGCTGTGACAATTTACGATTTCTTCTCTTACTTCATCTCGAGAAACTAACATTATATGAACAGGTTTTCTATTCATTGCAGATGGTGCAACTAAACCAGCCATAATTATTTCATTAATAATAGAACGATCAATTTCATCGTCTTTCCAATTTCTAATACTTCTTCTAGATTTTATATTATTTAAAATGGTTGTTGCATCATCTTCTTTACTTTCTTTATATTGTTCAAGATAGTAGTTGATTAGATCACTCCTTTTTACAATACCAATAAATACATCACGATCATCTAAAATGGGGATAAAATTTTGATTAATTAATGTTATAAAAATATTATCAATTGGGGCGTTTACTTTTACTGGTACATTATCTCTAACCCTTTTAATTTCTTTTAGTGGTAATTTGCCCCACGTTTTTGTGGATGGTTGGCTAAGAAGCGACATCAAAAGATCACCTTCAGTAATTGTTCCAACATATTGGCCTTGGCTATTTAAAAGTGGTACAGAAGTATAGCGTGAAACATTCATCACTTGTAAAGCTTCCGAAACTGTCATTTCTTCTTCGACAGTAGTAACTTGCTTCTTTGGTGTTAATAATAAAATGATATTCATAGAAAAATCCCCCTTTACTAATTATTTTAACGATATTCGTTAAAACCTGCAATGATTTGACACTTTTACAAATAATCGATTTAGCACTTTTTCCCTAAAGATAGCAAAATATTTTTTTATATTGTAGAATAATAATACTAAAGTAAATAAAGAGGTATTTATTATGGCTATTTTTATTCGTGATAATTATGATCAAATGTCAAAGGCGGCAGCTAAAATTATTGCTAAACAGATAAAAAGCAAACCAGATTCCGTACTTGGTTTAGCAACTGGTTTCACGCCAATTGGCGTTTACCGCGAACTTGTTAGAATGCACAAAGAAGAAGGGCTAAGTTTTAAAGATGTAAAAGCATTCACTCTTTACGAATATCTTGGTGAAGGTTTTGATATTATTAAGCCTTACGGATTAGATAAATCATGTGCACGATACATGCATGAAGAGTTTTTTAAGCATGTTGATATCAAAAAAGAGAATATCCATTATTTTGATGGTTATACTGATGATCCAGCAAAAACTTGCGAAGAATATGAATTAGCAATTAAAAAAGCTGGTGGTATCGACCTTCAGCTTCTTGGTATTGGTAGGGACGGACATTGGGGTTTCAATGAACCTGGGTCTAGTCTAGGAAGTAGATGTCATTTAGTAGGTCTAACCAAACAAACTCTAGATGATAATTATGAGGATTTTTATCGCAAAGTAGGCATAACCCGTGATGAAATGCCCCACTTTTGTCTTACGATGGGTGTAGGAACAATCTTAGAAGCAAAAAAATTAATTATGCTTGCAAGTGGGACAAAAAAAGCATCCATTGTAAAGGAAGCTCTTGAAGGTCCAATAACATCTCATGTAACGGCGAGTGCAATCCAGTTATATGGGGGAGAAGTAACCGTGGTTCTAGATATGGATGCTGCAAGCGAACTTTCTAATGTTGACCATATTCTTCATCTTGAAAAAATGTCAAAAAAATATAATTTGCGTGCAGAATAATGTTCAATTATACAAAAACGGCCTCAATCACTTGAGGTCGTTTTTTTAGATAGTAACTGCTTTAGAGAGATTGCGGGGCTCATCCGGATTAAGCCCTTTTTCTAAAGCGAGATAATAAGCAAGATATTGTACTACCATAACTTTTAATAGCAGAGATAAATCTTCGCGACATTCAGGTACAACTAGATCATCATCTTCTTTTTCCAAATTTTTAGATGTCAAAACAAAAGCATGACCCCCTAGTTCTTTAATTTCCTCTTGGTTTCTTCTTACACTTTCTTCTGAAATTTTTTCGCTTAAGAATAATATCGTAGGAACATTTTTAACAATTAATGAAATCGGTCCGTGTTTAAATTCACCCCCGTAAAAGGCTTCACTATGAATATATGAGGTTTCTTTCAGCTTTAAACTAGCTTCTAATGCAATAGGATAATCAACACCTCTTCCTAAAATGTATGTGTCTGTAACCTTACTAAAATACTTGGCTAATTCTCTATATTGATCTTTTTGTCTGATTATTTCTTCTTGTTTGTCTGCAATTTCTAGTAATTCATCAATTGTAGAAACATCATTTTTAAGTGATGCTGCTAGTAAAGCCAAAACGGTAACTTGTGCAAAATAAACCTTAGTTGAAGCTATTGCTTTTTCCTCTCCCGCACATAGATCCAAAACATAATGTGCCCTTTTAGCCAAAGTTGAATTTGGAGAATTAGTAATGACAATAAGAGGGCTTTTTGGTTTTATATTGTCTAAACAACGTATTAAATCAGCCGTTTCACCAGACTGACTAATCATTATATATACTGTTTTCCCACTATGTGCATATGGATTTAATGCCCACTCGCTGGCAACACGAACTTTATAATGAGCACGTAAATTATAAAAAAATCTTTTACCAGCTAGGGCACTGTGATAACTAGTACCACAACCTAATATATAAACGTTTTCAGCGTCATTTAGTGCGTTTATAAGTTTTTTATTAAACTTAAATTTATATTTTTTAGTATATTTTTCAACAATGTGGCGGATAACCGATGGTGACTCTTCGATTTCCCTTATCATGTGGTGAGAATATTTGTTGTTTTCTAACATTTTTCTTGTATCCTCCGCTAATATATTATAGTATTAATACGCTTTATTATAAAGACCATAATGGTCTTTTGTAAAGCAAATTGCATCAATATTTATTAACTATCGAGGTGAATTAAATGAAAAAACTATTAATCGTTGTGGACTATCAAAATGATTTTATTAACGGGAGTTTAGGCTTTGAAGGTGCAGATTCCATATATCCATTTATCAAAGAAAAAATTCAAGAATATGAAAAAGCTGGAACAATATTATTTTTAAAGGATACACATTTACCCAATTATTTAGATACTGTCGAAGGTAAACACCTCCCTATAGAACATTGTATATATGATACTGAAGGTTGGTTAATGTATGGCGACTTAGAAGAAATTAGTAAAAAGCATCGTGTATTTACTAAAAACACCTTTGGTTCAACTGATTTATTTAAGTTCTTATTAGAAAATTCTTTCGATTATATAGAACTAGTTGGTTTAGTTTCTAATATATGCATTATAAGCAATGCTGTTTTAGCTAAAACTGCTCTTCCTAATGCTACAATTGTTGTTGATAAACGTGGTACTGGTTCTTCTGATCCAACTCTTCATAAGCAAGCATTATCAATACTAAAGAATCTACATATTGAAGTTAAATAATTAAATAGGTATTGTATAAATTAAGCAGCTATTGCTGCTTTTTTCTTTTCTTTTTTCTTAAGAGGGTGGAATAGACTACATTTATATTTGTTTACATAATATACCGTAACTAATACTAATGGGATACTGCCAAAAATTGGGTCTGTTTTAAATAACAACATTGCTTGTGATTCAAGCATAGCGCTCCCGAAAAACACACAAAAATTAATTATTAAGAAAAATGCGATATTTTTTTTGTGAAAGAATAACCTTATTATTCCTACGAATAAATATAAAATACAAAAACAATATATTAAGAAACCCATCAAACCAAATGAATGGAAAACCTCGGCAAAACCATTATGATAATTACCAAATCCAGTTGTTGGATATATAAATTCATTTAAATTTAGAGCTGCGTTATATACCTTTCTAGATATATAAATTCCTTCACCAAACCAAAATGAACGTGGGGTGGTTTTTATTGTGTTAATAGCAATTTTAAGTAAGTCCAATCTATTATCAATTGATTTTTTTCCCAGAAAAGCGAATTTTGCAGGCATTACTTTATAGAGAAAAACACTCGGTGACAATATTTTTAAACTTGGAACATATCTAAATGGAATAAACAATACCAAAAACGAAACTAATAATAATGTTTCAATACCAAACAAAACCCACCTTTTTCTAATTATATTCCTAATGTAATGGCGAAGTAATACCGCAGCATACATTAAAATAACAAAAATAATATTGGTTTTGCTGTAAGTAAAATATGTTAATAGTGCAGGAATCAATGAAAAAGCCGAATAGATATAACGGCGTTTTTTATCTCCAGCATTAAGGTAAAGATAAAATGAGTAAATAATTCCAGTTAATAAGAAACTTGCAAAGGTGTTTCTATTATCAAAAACACTATCAGGAACAACTGATGTGTCATTTAACCCTGTTGTAAGTATTTTTTGATAAACTTCATATTCAGTAATTAAACTATAAACGATAATTGCAATAACAAATAGTAAATAAAGATGTGCTAAAAGAACCATTATTTGTTTAAAGTTCTTCTTTAAAGTGACATTAAAAACAAGAATATAAATAAAAACAAAATTGATTATAAGTAATACAATCGATTTATATTTATCCATCGTTGGTCTAGCAATTTCTAAAGAAGCAACTGATCCATCATTTAAAGTATAATTAACAACCTCAAAAGAACTTGATAACAATACATTGATAACATTGAAAATAATGAATAATCCAATAGTTACGGCACCAACACGAGCAAAACGAGAAGTCTTCAAAGGTTTACTAAAAAAACAAATATAAAGATTTAAAAATGATATGATAATCGCGCTTAAAAAAGTAAAGGCTGCAAATTCAAACGGTCTTATCCACAAAGTATCTGGTGCATATGTTTGTTCAAATAATAAAAATATTGGTAGAGCGATACAAGCCATAATTCCAAGCGAAAGAAATGTCTGCCAATATTCTTTAATTTTAGTCATGTCTTAATATTACTACTTTTAGATTCAATTTTATAGAAATTAAATTATATAAGGTCGTAAAATCCTTAAAAAAACTCCTTTAGTTTTTTTTATTTATCTAAATTTTACTTCTTAATATTTAATGAAACAGGGTATGTTTTTCTTAATTTTTTAATGTTTTTCTTGTTGACTGATAAAATTATATGATCAACCACATCTTTTGAAATTTGATGTATGTCACTTGCAACAGAACTAAGAGGCTCAAAAACCTCTATATAATCACTAATATTATCAAAACCAATAATAACACAATCATAATTGTGATATTTTCTATGTAATAATGTCCTGATAATAAAACCAAGATAGTCGGAAAAACAAAATATGAAATCAATATTCTCTTTTTCTATAGAATCAACTATTTTTTCATAACTATCTCCATATTCTTCAAAAGAATAAGATTTATAAGTCTTATTACAATTTGTTGAAACGGCATCTATAAAACCTTGCTCTCGACGAAATGATGTTTCTGAAGGTGAGTTAGTAACATATGCTGCTTTTTTGTATTTCTTTTTAGCAAAATATTCACTTACTTTATAACCTCCGCTGTAGTCATCTGTTATCGCATAATTAGGATATGTTTGGTTTGGTTTAATTCCAACGATATATAAAGGGATATTTCTTTCTTTAAATGCCGCGACAATATCATCGGTTGGTTCAACTAAAGATATGACTGCGGCATATTGATTAACTTCAGCAATATTAACTTGGTTCAAATCAAGTATAAAACCTTCTGTAAAACAAATTGTACTTCTATAATCCTTGTTTTCAATTTCTTTAATTAAATGAGTTGTCATAATTGAAAAGTATTGATTATATAGACTATTAAGAAAAATAAGGACATTATTAGATCGACCTGTTTTTAAAGTAACAGCAGACTGATTTTTGGCATATCCCATTTCAGCAGCTTTTTTCTTAATTCTTTTTTTGTTTCTTCGCTAATTTGATTAGAATCGCGTAGAGCCTTGCTTACTGCATCAGTAGAAACGCCAACTTCTTTTGCAATATCTTTTAATGAAACACCATTTTTTCTCATCTTAATCTACAAAATGCTCTATTAGTAACATTCCAAAGAGCCTCCCTAATTTTATCATAGAATCCGAATCATAATGATAAATATCGACAGC
This sequence comes from Bacilli bacterium, assembly GCA_035367155.1. Classification (GTDB taxonomy): domain Bacteria; phylum Bacillota_I; class Bacilli_A; order RFN20; family CAG-826; genus JAAYSA01. Next base: position 6,125 of record DAOSJI010000012.1, on the reverse strand, counting down.
ACCGACTGGTTCATGATTAGTTTTTAATCCTTCGTCGTTCGTATCAATGAAATAAGACAATGGATCTTCTTCTGCGTTTTGTCGCTTTGCATTATTAATTATTACATGCTCTGTCCACACATGGTCTAAAGCTGCGATTGTTGCATCAAGGAATCCTATTCCATCAAGATCCATATATAATTTTAAATCTTCTCGTAAATCTTTTACGAAATTTTTCGTGTAATTGTAATAATTATCATATTGATTTCCGTTAGAATCATCTTCACCTTGCATCCAGCAAATAGCTTTAATTTCAGGGTAATACCCCATTTTCTCAAGTTGTATAAGACTCTCTAAAACAAAATTAACTGCACCAACAAATAAATGTCCAGGTTTTTTTCTTGAAGTTGGAGAAATCCAATCATAACTTAAAGAGGTTCCTCCATATGCATATTTAAGTAAAAAGACATCGGTTTTGCCAGCATTATGAATAATTTCTGCTATACCAACTTCAGGTCCAAAGTGATTTGGAGAACACCCTTGTCCTAATTTAGTTGGGATAAATTTATTATTAGAAGTGTAGTTGCCTGCACCATTATCAAACGAGATTTTTACATCTTGATAGCCAACAGTAAATTCTTCTGCTTTTTGAGGCATCTTTTTAGTTAAATAACTAGAAATTGAAATACCTTCCATGTTTGATTGACCAAGAAGAATGATAACTTGGACAACGTTATTATCTTTTTTTACACTTCTACTTATCGCTTTAATCATGATTGGATTTTCTTTTAACCATTTATATATAAAAAGTAAATTTTTATTTTTGGTGGAGCTGACGAGGATCGAACTCGCTACCTCATCGTTGCGAACGATGCGCTCTCCCAGGTGAGCTACAGCCCCGCGCTATATAATAATAGTTAAGACATTTATTTTTTGCAAGATATTAATGTCTCCATCTTAAAGTATTCATCATATTTAAAATAAAAAACCAGCTTGTCGCCAAGCTGGTAATTAATTTTTTTAAATATTACTTAATATCGACATAAACTGCGTCAAAGTTACACCAAGAACCATTTCGCATAATACGTATAGAATTAGTGCCCTCGACAAATGTGCATTCAATTGTTTGTTCAACTAGCGCGTGCCAAGTGGGTCCGCCAGTAAGGTTAACAACATTTAATGCGCCGCTATTAACAGAGACTCTAACTGTCATCGCATGATCAACGCCATAAACGAATTTTACATTATAAGTGCCAGCTTTCATATTATTAAATACTGCTGTAAAACCGTTATTATCATCACCTTCAAGACCAATGCCTGAATTTGCAAAAAAGTCATAACCCCAGCCACGAGATCTACTTGCACTTCCCTCTTTTTCACATTCAACAGCATATACCATTGCATGTGAAGCAAGAGTTTCTAATTTTGAACTATCATATCTAGCGTCGGTACCAACTACCTCAAAGTAGTCATATTGAGCGTATCCACCAGTACAGCCAAAAACAATATCATTCCATCCTTGTCTTAAATTTGCTGTAAAGCTTAAAAGGGAACTATTAGCGAAATCCCAAGAACCTTCAACTTGAGCTGGAATATCAATCATTATTTTTCCACCATTAACTCCGTAACACATTTTTTGATTAGCTTCCCCATTAACATATAGTGTTCTAATTGTTCTAATTCCTGCAATTGGTGCAAAATGACGCACATGGAATGTATCACCTACATCAAGGTTTCCCATTAATTTACCACCACTTGCGCTTGGATTATTGATATATCTTCCAGAAAAATCACCATCAGTAAGTAAGACAAAAGTATCTTCTGCCTCATAGCGTTTAGTAGTTTCAAAATGTGCAGTAGGCGTGCAAGTATAAACTAGTGAGAATTGATCAATTGTTGTTTGAGAAGTCGTAACTAATGAAATAAAATCATAGGAACTTAACAAAACATATGCTTCTCCTGAAACTAGAACCGCAGCATCCTCAAAATCATCGTTACCTGTAACAGATCCTTTAACGCTGATATTACCAGTAAATGTAGCAACTAAGGAATAAACCCCATTAACGGGTGTTGTATTAGTAATTGAGCCACCAGATGCTAATTCACATAGTTTATTTGAGGCGCTTTTTGCTTGTTTGAAATCAAATGCGATACCATTTTGATTACCAGTTAAATAAGTTGATGAAAAGTTACTAAATTCATTGGTAATTTCTGTTGGTGCATTTTGTAATGTAATTGTGTATGGTGGCGTTCCACCATTAGGTAATGCAAGAAAGCTCTTTTGCGCAATTTTGAAAAACGCCACCGTGCTAACAGCAATTGCGGCAATTACCCCTAAAATTGTTTTCTTTTTTTCATAATTTCCTCCTTATTTATATTATTTAAAGAAAATAACAATCGATATTATAGTTTGAGATAAATCACTTCTTCTAATTTTATTCTTAAACTATTTTGTAATAGATATCATTGATTTATTTCATGTTTTATTCTCCTTTCAGATTAACTAAAAAGCTTATTAATTTATTTTTTTGATTTAGTTAGAATATAACCTTCCCATTATTTACATCAAATAAGTGAGTTTTTTCCATATTTAAGACTATTTCAATGTTGTGGCCACTCTTAATTGATTTGTTTGCTTGTATTTTAGCGATTATTTCCTTTTCCCAAATTGGTAGATAAACATGATATTCCGACCCTAAAAGTTCACAAATTCCTACTTTAGTTTTAATTGGTGATGATTTAATTACAGTAGATGGTAATTCAATGTTTTCATGAATATCCTCTGGTCTAATACCAAAGACAATACGATGATCTTCTTTTAAACATTTTTTGTATTCTTCTAATAGACAATTTGAAGCGGGAGAAAAACATATAACACGAATCTATGATATTAGTGCACTAATATTAATGAGACGAGGTGTCCTTAATTTTTTTGAAGATGGAAAATATATTGAATTACAACCTGGTGAATACTATATTCAAAAACCTAACCTACTACAACAAGGCATTAAACCTAGTAATAAACCTAATTATTACTTTATTCATTTTAGAGGACATTATAGTAAAGGCGGAAGCCTTCCATTGAGAGGTCGTTTTGACATTAATAAAATACAACCATTAATCGAAAAATTAGATAAGCTCGGTGATTCCTCTGAACTGCTTGAAAAAGAAAAGGTCTTTTACGAAATTTTAATTGCTTTGAAAGAATCAAGAAATTTAACTAGTATTCCAGAAAAAATTAGATCGTTTATCACAGATAACTATAATAAAAAAATTACGCTACATGACATTTCTAGACATGTACTTTTATCTAAAAACCAAACAATAAATATTTTTAGAGAAAAGTATGATATTACACCACATCAATTTTTAATAAAAATGCGGCTACGAAAGGCCAGTGAGCTGATTATATCTACAAATGATTCCTTTCAAGAAATATGTTATGCGGTTGGTTTTACAGATTATTCAAATTTTTATAAAGAATTTAAAAAGGAATTCAATGAAAGTCCAAAAGATTATAGAAATAAAATCTCAAGCAAACAATTACCAAAATAACTTTATAGACTGCCTGAGAAAGAATCTGGGATTACATTTAACGATTAATTAACATTATTTAAAAATCGCAAATCACTTTTCTATAAGCTTGTTTTACTGAAAGTAATACAATTTTTTTATATAATAAACCTATGGGAAAGTGGTTTGCAGTATTAGACCTTAAAAGCTTTTATGCTAGTGTTGAGTGTGCTAAACGAGGATTAGATCCTTTTAAGGCACCTCTTGTTGTCTGTGATGAAACTAGAGGACCTGGATCTTTAGTACTTTCAGTAACCCCTTATTTAAAAACTAAGGGGTGTAAAAACATCATGAGAAAATTTGAACTTCCGTCTGATATACCTCTTATTTATGCAAAACCCAATATGGAAGAATATGTCCGTAAAAGCACTGAATTCAACGCATTAATACTTGAATATTTCGCTCCTGAAGATTGGCATCCATACTCGATTGATGAAACATTTATTTATTTAACGCCATATTTGAATCTATATAAAAAAACACCATATGAATTAACTAAATTCATCATGGCTGAAATATTGAATCGTTTAGGTTTGTATGCAACAGCAGGCGTAGGACCTAATATGTTTCTTGCTAAAGTAGCAATGGATACTGATGCAAAAGTCGCCCCAAATCGTATTGCTATTTGGACAAAAGATGATATTCAAAATAGATTGTGGAAAATAACACCAATTACAAAGGTCTGGGGAATAAATAAAGGTTATGAACGACGTTTAGCTAGTCTTGGCCTTCATACAATGGGTGATGTAGCTCAATATCCAAAAGCTTTATTAAAAGAAAAATTCGGCATTATCGGCGAACAGATTCACGATCATGCAAACGGAATAGATGATAGTTTAATTAGCGAAACATATATACCAAAAAATCCTTCTTTTACTTGCGGACAAGTATTCCATGAAGATTATGAAAAACATGAATTACCTATGATGATTAGAGAAATGTGTGATGAGATTTGTTATCGCCTTCGTGCTGCTAATTTTGTTTGTAGTACTCTTTCACTAACAGCGGTAGAAACAAAACCTAGCAACAAAATGCACAGTAAAAGTATGAAACTTCAATTTCCAACTAATGATAATGATATTCTCTATGAGACCTTTATTGAAATTTTATCTCGTTTTAATATTAGCGCTCCTATTCGTCAACTTCATCTTTCAGCTTCTAATTTAACGAATGTTAGATTTATCCAACTAACACTTTTTGAAGATAATGAAAAGTTTATTAAAAATGAAGCTCTTTATAAAGCTATTGATGAGATAAAAAACAAATATGGAGCAGATAAGATTTTCCGCGCTGATGCAAGGCGAGAAAAGTCTACATATTTGGAACGAATTGGACAAATTGGGGGTCATAGGAAATGAGCAGAGGCATGATCAAGTGGGCTCCTTTTGCTTCTTTAAAAGAACAAGCGATTTTTTTAAATAAAATGCAGCAAGAAAATAAAAAAGTTGATAAACCAATTTTAAGTGAAGATCAAATGGAAGAAATGAACTACATTCTTGTTAATTATAAGGGCGAAAGATTAAACATCGTTTACTTTGATAAAGGCTATTTAAGAGAAGTTGAAGGAATAATAAAAAGAATTGACCCATATACTAGGACAATTCTTATAAATGGTAAAAAAATATTAATTAACGATTTAATGCAGATAACTTATCTTTAGGATACCCATGTACCCTTTCTAAATATGGCCACTCTTTGGCCATTTTTTGTTAAACCATCAATTTCTAAATCATCTGTACCAAACATAAAATCAACATGAATCATTGAATCGTTAACACCTTTTGCAGTAAGTTCTTCTTTGCTATATTGATCATAACCAATAATACAATTTGTAAAGCCTGCTCCGAGTGCTAAATGACACGTTGCATTTTCATCAAATAGTGTATTAAAAAACAAAAATCCAAGTTTGTTAATAGGTGATTCCTTTGGAACTAAGGCAACTTCGCCTAAATAACGTGCGTTTTCATCTGAATTAAGCATGTTTTGTAAAAGCTCATTATTTTTCTTTGCATATGCCTCTACAACTTTTCCATCTTTAAATTTAAGATAAAAACCATCGATTACTTCACCTTGATAGGATAATGGTTTAGTTGCATATACAATTCCTTCTGCCTCACCTTTTTTTGGAGTTGTAAAACATTCTTCAGTAGGAATGTTTGGATTAAAATAAATTCCTTTAAGTGTCGTGTCTCCCCCTGCCATAAATAGAGCGTCTGGAATTAGACCAATTTGTAAATCCGTGCCGTTTTTGCTACGAATATATAGTTTTTGCAGCTCTAACATATTCAAGGTTCGGGCATGATCGGCTAAATTCGCATTATGATCTTCCCACGCACGTATAGGATTAAATCCATCTGCTCGAGATGCAAACAAGATTGCATCCCATAACTTTTTAACAGCTTGTTTTTTACTTAACTGTGGAAACAATTTTTTAGCCCATTTTTCACCTGGTACCGCCGCGATTGTCCATTGATATTTATTTTCGGATTCATCAGCAAATGGTTTATAAACTGGGTATAGCATTTTTCTAACTTCACTCATTTTTGCTTGATCAATACCTTTTAATCCATCTG
>DAOSJI010000011.1:35093-38071 GCA_035367155.1 Bacilli bacterium | reverse complement strand
TTTGTGTTTTTTGTAAATAACCCCAATTTTGTACACTTTTCCTATGAAAGATATTTAGAAAACAAGATTCGAGAAGCGTTTGATTTTGAGGGAACACCAATTAAATTAATATTTAGGGAGAGACGCTAATATGAATGTAACTGTTTTTGGCAGTGGAACTTGGGGCACTGCCCTTGCACAAGTTCTTGCAGATAACGGACATAAAGTATTAGTCTATGGAGTAGAAAAATCTCAAGTTGATGATATTAAAAACAACCATAAAAATAGTTTTTATTTTGGGGATGAAGTTATTTTAAATAATAATATTGCTGCTACAACTTCTTTAGATGAGGCTCTAGATTTTAGTAAAATTTATGTTTTGAGTGTTCCAACAAGTGCATTTAGATCGCTATTGGGCAAAATAAGTGAAAGGTTGAATAAAAAAGTTGTTTTTATTAATACTGCTAAAGGCTTTGATACTCTTAATGAAATGCGCTTAAGTGATGTTATTAGAATATTAATTGATAGTAAAAATATTGAAGCTATTGTAAGTCTAATTGGTCCAAGTCATGCTGAAGAAGTTGTTGTTCGCCTCCTAACTACTATAACTGCGACTAGTTTAGATTTAAAAGCTGCTAAAAAAGTCCAAAAATTATTTTCTAATGATTATTTTCGCGTCTATACTCAAACTGATGAAACAGGTGCTGAACTTGGAGTTGCATATAAAAACGCTATTGCGATTGCAAGTGGAGTTTTAGCTGGTTTAGGATACGGTGATAATGCTCGAGCAGCTTTAATTACCCGTGGTTTAGCAGAGATGGTTCGCTTTAGTACTTTTTTTGGAGGTCACCTTGAAACTTTTCTTGGTCTTACGGGTCTAGGTGATTTATTTGTTACTTGTAATTCCATCCATTCAAGAAACTTTCAAGCAGGTCTAGAAATTGGTAAAGCTAACTCAGCTAAAGAGTTTTTAAAAACAAACCAAAAAACAGTTGAAGGTATTAGAACTACTAAGATTATTTATGAGGTCGCAAGAGAGCATAATATTGATGTACCTATTATTGAAGCAATATATCGAGTCCTTTATTTAGATGAAAAACCTGATACTTTAATCGAACAACTAATGCGCCGTGAACTAAAATCAGAGTAAATATAATATATATTCAATAAAATATTATTGTAATATTTGATTATATGTGCTAATTTGTAATTAGAAATATAAAATAGAATAATCAAGGAGGATGACTATGAATAAAGCTGAATTAATTGGATTAGTCGCTGAAAAAGCTGGCTTAGCCAAAAAAGATGCCGAACTAGCAGTAAATGCTATGCTCGAAGAAATCGAACTAGCATTAGTTAGAGGCGAAGAAGTTAAGTTATCAGGTTTTGGAGGCTTTACGATCCGTGATCGCAAACCACGTCGTGGGGTTAACCCAACCGATGGAAGCGACATTGTAATTCCTGGTGGCAAGACAATAGTATTCAAACCTTCAAAGTTGTTTAAAGAACGCGTTCAATAATTATTGACGTGTAGCAACTAAAAGGCGCCAAATCGGCGCCTTTTTTATATCGATTTACGATATAATAAGACTATGGAACTTTTTACTTATTTTAAAAACTTAGCAACTATTTTTAAAAAGAACGGCTTTAATCTTTTTATGATAGGGGGAACAAGCCGCGATTATCTTCTTAATGCTCCTAGTTTTGATTATGATTTTGTAAGTGATGCTACGCCAAGCGAAATGAGTTCTTTTCTTCCAAATTTAGAAATGGCATTTGCTAAATTTGGTACTGTCTTTTTTAAAGACGAGGGTCGTCAAATAGAAATTACGACCTTAAGAAAAGAGGGCGAATATAAAGATTTTCGTCATCCAACAAACATTATTTTTGTAAAAGATATTAAAGATGATTACTTAAGGCGCGACTTTACAATTAATGCGATTTATATAGATATGAACGGTAAAATATATGATTTTACAAGTGGATTAGATGATTTAGAAAAACGAATTATTAGAACAATTGGAGATCCTTGTGTACGCTTTAAGGAAGATCCTCTTCGTATTTTAAGAGCACTTCGCTTTGCGATTCAACTTGATTTTACTCTTGCATCTGAACTAAAAGAAGCAATAAAAAAAGAAGCTCATCTTGTTGAAGAACTTAATCCTTTTAAAGTTGAAGTTGAAGTTAAACGAATGAAAGAATTAGATAAACAAAAAACGAAAAAATTATTGGAAGAGTTTAATTTAGGTAGTTACTTTTAAAAAAGTAAATTAATATTATGATAGGATAGCTTGGAGGTAGCAAAATGGACAAAATATCAAATGGATTAAATTTTAGGTTTCTTTTACTTGAAAACTATAAGACTATGTCAATTACTGAAGAAGAATTAGTAGTCATTTTTATGCTTGAACATTTAATTAAAGAAGGAAATACATTTGTTACAGCAGATCTTTTATCACTTCGAATGAATTACTCTATGAAAGACATTGATACAATCTTAGTTAAATTGATTAATAAAGGGTTATTAGAATATAAAACTCTTGACGATAAGACCGTTACCTCCCTTAGACCTTTATATAAAAGACTTCATGAACGTTTTAAAATTGATTTTGAATTTCAATATTTAGATGATGAAAATGAAAAAGTTGAAACAACTGTTACTAATCTATATGAAAGGTTTCAAAATGAATTTGGTCGTCCGCTTTCTCCTCTTGAAATTCAACGTATTTCAGAATGGCTCCAATATGAATATAGCGAAAATGAAATTATTGATGCGCTTGTTGAAGCTACGAGTAAAAAACAATTTTCAATTAAAACAGTTGATCGCATTTTATTACAAAAAACGACTGCCAAAAACCGTAAAGAAGAAGGATATTCAACTGCTACAGATGCAAATCATGCTGATGTTGCTAAGGTATTAGAAAAAGCCAAACAAGCTTGGATGGCTAAAAATGACGAAGAATAAATTAGAATTAATTTTTAATTATTTAGATGAAATA
>DAOSJI010000011.1:32530-34993 GCA_035367155.1 Bacilli bacterium | reverse complement strand
GAGGATGTTGAGCAATTATTAAGAAAGAAAATACCAGTTGAACGATATATATTAACTCATCATCAATTCATTCACTTTGGTCGCTATATTTGTCTAGCAAGAAATCCAAACTGTAAAGATTGTAAGCTAATTGGTATATGTAAAGAACCTAATAAAAACATTTAAAAATAATTATTTTCAATTAAGGGTAAATAATCAAGAGGAGGATATAATTTCTGTTCTATTAAATACCCTTTTTCTTTTATTAATTTATAAGGTAGTGAACGAACCTTACTATTGTTATATTGATCAATTATAAAGGAAGCATTTAGCAAATAAACTTCATCATAACTTCTAAAAGAAATGATAAAAAAAGCAAGTCCTCCATTTCTAATAACATTTTCAAGATGATTTATTTGATGTTTAGAAATATTATGAAAAGGAAAACTTGTGCGAGAAAGTGTGCTTTTTGCTTCTATATCAATGTATTTTCCTTTAAAAACACCATTAAAATCAGTCGTTGATTGTTTTTCAAAATAAGCATCAATAATTTTAGGCCCCCTAGAATAATCAACTTTTACGACGCGAATCGGTGTCGGTCGCTTATAAATTAGTGCAAGATTATTTTCTTTATAAAAGTTGTTTGACAAAATAAGTGCCTCTTCAAGCGCACGACCACGATTCGCGGTATTTGTTAATTGAGGATTTATGGTTTTTCTACTTTTCTTTTGATATTTCTTACCATCTGGATAATGGATCAACGACGTGATTTTTTCTTTTTTACGGGTGCAGCGATTTCTTCATAAGCATATTCTTTAAAATCTTCATAAGTAGCAACCCCGTCTTTAGAAATTTTTTGAATGACTTTAATGATTGGGCGTGGCATTTTTTTATATTTTGCAAGCCAAGCTACATACTTTTCAAAAATAATTTCTGGTTGTTTGAGGGCCTCATTATATAAATAGGCAAGATTTATGGCATCTTGGAGGCAATCGTGTTGTTCGCCTTCAAATTCTTTTCCAAAAAGAGAGAGGAAATTGACTAAAGAGTAAGTATTACTATTTTCATCACGAACGTATTCGCTTAGAACTTGCGAAAGGTCTAAATGTGATTTACTAATTTGATGAACAATTTCACTTGATGCATCTTTGCTATGAAGAAGTGATTGATTTAAGATACGAATATCGTGACTACCAAAAGTAACAAAGAGCGTTTTTGTAAAGTCGCGTCCACAGAATTTTTTAAAAGCTACTAGAGCGTCTTTATAGCTAATACCTTCTTTTTCAATTATTTCGGGTGTGATTTTAGTTAAATTTTCTACAATACGACCAATTTTTTCGTGAGGTTTAACATAAACTTTCATTGATTTAGTAAATCGTTTAATTGTTTTATTTTTATGAAGACGAACTTTAACCGCGCCTAGGGCAATCATTTCATGAGAAAATTGCGTTCCTTCTAAATCAAGGAATACTAATGTTTGATAGGGATCAACTAATTTAAGCAATTTTTTCATATCTTTTTTATTATAACGGCTCCTAGAAAAATTTACTATAAAAAGGGTCTTAAAATCATAATTTAAAATAAAATTTTAAAAAAACATATGAACTCATTTGTTTTAAGGACCTAAATAAAAGGTAGACATTAATGAAATTTTGTACTTTAATGAGGGTAAGAGGAGAAGTTTATGAATAATAAGAAAATATTAACAACTATTTTAATTTCCTTAATGTTTAATCTATCTAGGTGTTCGTGTCGCTTTCCTTTTTTACCATCAAGCGACAATAATGATTCTAACTCTATAGGTACGAATATGAATACGAGTCAAACTGAAATTCCAGATGATCCTGAAATTCCAGATGATCCTGAAATTCCAGATGGTCCTACAGTTAGGGCAGAAATTACATCAATAGATATAATTAGAGCAGTTTTATTTGTTGAATTCACTGGTGATGAAAATGCAACTCATTATCGCTTAAGTCTTACAGAAGAAACGGAAGATGGAATGATGCCAATTTTAGATGTTGATGATTATACATCTGGAGATCCTATTGATTTACATCAGTATGGATATCCGGTATATAGTAGTAATCCTACTTTGATAAATACAACTATAATTCCGGTTGCAAGTGAAGATTATTATCCTCTTACGGATACTGTTACAGTTGGGTTTTATCATAATGAGTTTAGCGGCACGCTCTCTTATAATAGCGAAGAAAGTACACTAACTTATGATTTTTCAACTAATTGGCCAGTAGAAAAATATCAATTTGAAATAATTAATGAAACTGCGGGACGTATGTTTCGGCACATTACAACAACAACTAACGGAACAATCGATGTTTCAGGATGGGATGATGGGCTATATCAGATTAGCGTTGAGTATTATGAACCTTTACTAGAAGGGCTTTATGAAGAATACAATATGTATAGACAAATGATAAACGGCGGTAGATTCCCAGAAATTAATATTGAAGCACCTAAACC
>DAOSJI010000011.1:28444-32430 GCA_035367155.1 Bacilli bacterium | reverse complement strand
GACAAATGATAAACGGCGGTAGATTCCCAGAAATTAATATTGAAGCACCTAAACCTGTTACCCCAGAAGACTATGAGATTGATAATTATTACTATGTTGATAATGAGACAAAATACCCTCGTATGGATGTTATTGGACAACCAAACAGTAGAACAATCAGTCTATGTTGGCGGGAAAGTAGTGCGATAGCTAACCCGTCTTGGAGTACACTTTATGTTGTAAGTGTTTGTTCCTCTCAAATCGTTTTTGAAGGTGAACTTGTAAAAGAAACCCAAGATGGAACATTTCGTGAAGAAGTTACTTTAGTTCATGATTTAGAAAATGATTTAATGATACTAGAAGGTGTAACATACATTCCTTATGTTTATGTATCTCCTTATCATATTAAGGAAGGCTGGACAATTGAAGCAACAACAACACAAATTATGACAGAAAGTGAGCCTAATGTATGGGTAGAATTAAATGAAACAAGAGGTTTTGATGCTACCGCGTTAGGAGATAACAAATTTACAATTTTAATGAATGGTAATACTTATACTTATCAGCAGGCAAAACAATTAGATGAATTTTATTTCTGTGAATATCGTTCGTTTGATCCACTTCAAAGAGCAGAACAAATTGTTTATGCCTATGATACTGGAATAGAAGAATATCTTTTCTACCAAACACATACCTATGATCCTAATATCGATACTTATAATTGTTGTCAGGTTAACTTTAATACGATAACTATTACATATAATGGCGAACAAGTAGATGTTTACACTAGGATTATTAAAATTTTTCAACGCCTTGAAACAGGTTATCGCTACGGCCATGAAATTGCTTTTGTTACTAATAGGGATAACCTCCCCGAACATCTAGTATTTATTGAAAGTCAATCAGAAATTATTATCACGACCACTTAATAAAATATTGAAAATCTTTTGCGGTTTTAGAAAAGACTAATTAAGTCTTTTCTTTTTGACAAAATTGTCAAAAAAATAAGTTTATAAAATTGCTAAATAACATATTATGTTATAATACTAACGAGGTAGGCAATGGATAAGAAATTAAACTTAACTTCTGATAAGATTTATGCTCAAAAATTTACACCGAATGTTAAAGGTTATGACCCTTTAGAAGTTGATGAATTTCTTGATCTTGTTATTGCAGACTACACATTGATTGAAGCGGCAAAAAAAGAAGAAGAAAAGAAAGCAAATGCACAAAAAAAAGAGGTTGACCGCCTTTATGCAAGATGTACAACACTAGAAGCGCTTCTTCAAAGTGAAAAAGATAAAGTCAGCGGCTATGAAAAACTTAGTCAACAAACAGGACAAAATCTTGATTTAATTAAAAGAATCAGTGCCTACGAAAAGAAATTATGGTCACTAGGAATTGACCCTAACAAAATTAAATAAAACTATCGATCTGGATAATTGCTGGTAGTTTAGCTATTAGAGGAAAGTCCATGCTCGTACGAGCTGCGATGCTCGTAGTGATTGTGCTAACGGAAAAAATAACGTTAGGTAGGGAGGAGTCCCTAACGGCGAAGGAAAGCCTAAGTCAACTGATATGGTTAACCTTCTGAAAGTGCCACAGTGACGGAGCCTAAGTGGAAACGCTTAGGGTGGAACGCGGTAAACCCCACAAACGAGAAACCTAAATTTGGTAAGGGAAACGGCAATAGGGAAATGAACCTAGCGTCGTATGTGAAAACATAGATAAATAATTATCCACGACAGAACATGGCTTATAGGATCGATACTCACCAAAAGGAAATAAGATGAATTTACCAAACAAAATTACAACTGCAAGAATGGTACTAGCCGTAATTATTATTGGCTTACTTCTTTTTCCGTACCAATTATTTAATATTACAGTCCCTTATATTTTTGGAGAAGTAAATAGTGTCTATTTTGCAGCATTCATCTTGTTTTTGCTGGCTTCTATCTCGGATTTTTTCGATGGATATTTAGCAAGAAAACATAATTTAATTACTGATTATGGTAAATTCATGGATCCAATTGCAGATAAATTATTAGTTAATGGACTTTTAATTATTTTATTAGTTCCGCATGCTACTGCAGCATACGGTTCTAATCAACTTGCAATGCCGGTTGTAGCTGTGCTTGTTATGATTGCGCGCGATTTAATCGTTGACGGGCTACGACTTGTAGCAGCGACTAAAAAAATCGTTATGGCTGCTAATATTTTTGGAAAAATCAAAACCGTTCTTCAAATGGTAGCAATTGGTCTTTTTCTCTTAAATGATTGGCCTTTTTCACTTCTTTATGGTGATAAAGGATATGTAAGTATTATTTTAATTTATCTAGCAGCATTAGTGTCGCTTTTAAGCGGAATTATATATATTGTACAAAACATTAATGTTTTGAGGGGGGAAGAAAATGAAAAATAAACATTTAATTTTATTACACCTATTAGATCAACAACTTACTCTTGGTGCAGTTGAATCTGTTACAGGTGGCTTATTTGCAAGTTCTGCTGTTGATATCAAAGGTGCATCACGCGTTTTTAAGGGTTCTTTAGTTACTTATGCTACTTCCGTGAAGGAAGAAGTTGCAAAAGTGGATTCTGGACTTATTAAACAATATGGAGTAGTTTCAGGAAAAACTGCTTTAGCGATGGCTAAAAACGGGCAAAAAATTCTTGATGTTGATTATTGTATCGCTTTTACTGGAAATGCTGGACCAACTGTACAAGAAAATAAGCCAGTAGGTGATATTTATATTGCTTTGGCATACAAAGATTTAGCAATTGTAGAATTTTATAATTTCCAAGGAACACGAAATAGCATTAGAAAACAGGCCATTGAAAAAGGCTGGGAAATGATAAAAAGAGTTCTTATTGACTATTCTTCTGCCAACCTTTAATTAGGAGGGTGTTTTTTAATGGCAAAAAACGAAGAGAAAAAAACTAAAGCACTAGATGAAGCGCTTAAGGAAATTGAAAAAACTTATGGGCGCGGCACAGTAATGAAGTTAGGCGAACGCCAAGCTCTTGATGTTGATGTAATATCGAGCGGTTCGCTTCTTTTAGATGAAGCTCTTGGTGTTGGTGGTTATCCAAAGGGAAGAATTATTGAAATATTTGGTCCAGAAAGTAGTGGCAAAACAACACTAGCTTTACATGCAATTGCAGAGTGTCAGAAAAAGGGTGGTCGTGCGGCGTTTGTAGATGCAGAACATTCAATTGACCCCATTTATGCAGCAAATTTAGGTGTAAATACAAGCGAATTAATATTATCTCAACCTGATTCTGGCGAACAAGCGCTTGAAATTGTTGAAATGTTAGCAGCAAGTGGCGCGATTGATTTAGTTATTGTTGATAGTGTTGCAGCTCTTGTTCCTCAAGCAGAACTTGATGGAGAGATGGGCGACAATCAAGTTGGTTTACAAGCTCGTCTTATGTCTAAAGCGATGAGAAAATTAGCAGGAGTTTTAAACAAAGCAGAGTGCACAATCATCTTTATTAATCAATTACGTGAAAAAGTAGGTATTTTTTATGGAAATCCTGAAACGACTACAGGTGGAAGAGCACTAAAGTTTTATTCATCAATTCGCATTGATATAAGAAGAGGTGAACAAATTAAAGACGGTGCTAAACAAATAGGTAATGTCGCTAGAATTAGAGTGGTAAAAAACAAAGTTGCTCCACCTTTTAGAACATGTGATGTCGATATTATTTATGGTAAAGGAATTAATCGTCTTGGAGAAGCACTTGATTTAGGCGTTAGTCATGGCTTAATTAAAAAGAGTGGATCTTGGTACGAGATTAATGGTGAAAAAATGGGTCAAGGCAGAGATGCTGCTCAACGCTTTTTAAGGGAAAGACCCGAATTATATGAAGAATTAGTCTTAAAATTGACTAAAAATAAATAAAATTTAATATTTTATATTTACTTAAAATAATTACTACTTTGTTTAACAACAAAGAATTTTTCTTAACCTTCTTTATTATTGACAAAATTTTGTTATAATTAA
>DAOSJI010000011.1:0-28344 GCA_035367155.1 Bacilli bacterium | reverse complement strand
AACAAAGAATTTTTCTTAACCTTCTTTATTATTGACAAAATTTTGTTATAATTAAAATGTATTCATTGAATTACCCTAAACATTTATTTAATGTTTCATTTCTCTCCTAGGAGAGTTACATATAAAATTTATTGCACTATAGGTGTTTAGGCATATCTTTTTAGTTAAGAATAACGATCACTTGAATACATAAATAATGTCTTTGAAAGGAAAAAAATTATGACAACAGAAGGATCAATCATTCTGTTTTCTATTCTTTTTTTCTTAGTCGGAGCAGGGCTTGCTGCACTAATAATCTTTCTTGTCCCTGCCTTAAAAGCTAAACGAGCGACTAAGCTTGCTGCTAAAATTACTGAAGATGCTGAAATTAAAGTTAAGCACATGTTAAAAAACGCTGAAATTGACGCTAAACAATTAATGTATGAAGCAAAGGTCGAAGCTGATAAAGAAATTAAAGAAAAGAAACAAGAATTACAAGAAACACAAAAACAAATCAATGAGCGCGAAAAAGCGCTCGATCGCAAAGACTTCGCTCTTATGAGTAAAGAACAAAGTCTTGACGCCCAAAAAGAAAATTACAATAAGAAGCTACAATTTCTTGATAAACGGGAAATTGAACTTCAAGAAAAAATCGATTCAAGTACAAAAGAGTTAGAAAAAGTCGCGGCAATGTCTACTAATGAAGCACGTGATGAACTTTTTAAGCGAGTCGAAGTAAAAATAAGCAAAGAACTTGCTGCTTATATTAAAAATCGTGAAGAAGAAGCTGAACTTATGTGTAACGACAAAGCACGAGAGCTTTTAGCGATGTCAATGGCACGTTATTCACAAGAAGTAACAACTGAAAGGACGCTTTCAGTCGTTGAACTTCCAAATGATGAAATGAAGGGTCGTATTATTGGTCGTGAAGGCCGAAATATCAGAACTTTGGAACAATTACTAGGTGTCGATATTTTAGTTGATGACACACCGGAAGTTATTACTGTTAGTTGTTTTGACCCAATTAGACGCGAAATTGCTAGACGTGCTCTTGAAGTTTTAATCAAAGATGGCCGTATACAACCTAGTAGAATCGAAGAAGTAATCGAAAAAGTACGGACTGAATTAGATGAAGTTATCATAAAAGCAGGTAAAGAAGCTGTTTTTGAATTAGGCCTACCAAACATCCACAAGGAACTTATTAAATTTATTGGGCGTTTGAAATATAGAACAAGCTATGGTCAAAGCGCTTATAAGCATTCTTTAGAAGTTGCTCATCTTGCTGGAATTATGGCTAGTGAACTTGGGCTTGACCCTCTAATTGCAAAAAGAGCAGGCTTAATGCACGATATTGGTAAAGCTGCTGACTTCGAACTTGAAGGAAGTCACGTTGAAGTTGGTGCCCGTCTAGCCCGCAAATTTGGTGAACCAGATTATGTTCTTGATGCAATTGAATCTCATCATGAAGATAAAGAACCAAGTTTTATTTATTCATACCTAGTTATTGCAGCAGATACATTAAGTGCTGCAAGACCTGGTGCAAGAAGTGAAACACTTGAAAACTATATTAAACGTATTGAAAAATTAGAAGAAATTTGCAATAGCTACGAAGGAGTTCAAACTTCATTTGCTATGCAATCAGGTCGCGAAGTTCGCGTCATGGTTGTTCCTGAAAAAATGGATGATTTAGCAACATTAAATCTTGCTCGTCAAATTCGTGAACGCATTGAAAGTGAAATGACCTACCCCGGTCAAATTAAAGTTAATGTAATTCGTGAATATCGAGCATCAGATACCGCAAAATAAAATGATACGCATCTTATTTATTGGTGATATTGTTGGTCAACTTGGCCGAAAAACAGTCGCAAACGTTCTTCCTACTTTAAAGGAGGAACGTGCGATTGATTTCGTTATTGCTAATGGAGAAAACGCTACCCATGGTCGTGGACTAAATAAACGGCATTATGAACAATTAATTGAATTTGGGATAGATGTTATTACATTAGGCAATCATTATGACGATCAAGAAGAAATTCGCTTGTTTATTGAAGATGCTAATGAAATTATTCGTCCATATAACCTAGTTGAACATTACCCTGGTGAAGGTAGTAAAATCTTTAAAACAAAGGACGGAACTAAATTACGTGTTAGTAATGTTTTGACTCAAGCTTTTATGAAAGATAGAATCATTAGTCCATATGCTGCTATTAATGAGATAATCGAAAAAAGCGAACCAATGATTCATATTGTTGATCTTCATGGCGAAGCAACAAGTGAAAAACAAGCAATTGGCTGGCTATTTGCTGGTAAAGTAAGTGCTGTTATAGGTACACATACACATGTTCAAACTAATGATGCACGTATTTTAGAAAATCATACTGGTTTTATGTGTGATGTTGGAATGTGTGGAGATAATGAGGGTATCATTGGTGTAGAAAAAGAAAGCGTAATTAATAAGATGTGGTTTGATCCTAAAACATACTATGAGTATCGTAAAAATGGACCTGCTATTTTTAATGGAGTTATTCTTGAAATTGATAAGAAGACCTTTGCTACAACAAGGATTGATACTATATCTATTAATCTTGATGTAAATGAGTAATGTTTTATATATAAATAAACCATCATTAAAAGTCGCTCGCAATAGAAAAGATGTTTCTATAATATATGAAACGATTACTAATTTAGGCGAACATCTTTTTAAAGATGGTTATTTTTTTATTCACACTTATGGCTGTCAAGCTAATGTTCGTGATGAAGAAACTATGACAGGACTTCTTACTAATTCAGGCCTAGAACGCACAAATAATGTTGAAAATGCAACTGTTATTATTTTAAATACATGTGCGGTTAGAGAAAATGCCGAACTAAAACTCTATGGTGAAATTGGTAAATTAAAGAGATTAAAAAAGCAAAAGGAGAAACCAATAATTATTGTCTCAGGTTGTGTCGTTCAACAAGAAGAGGCTCTTGAACTTTTAATAAATAAATATCGTCATATTGATATTTTTATGGGGACTAATAGAATACATCATCTATTAGATTTGATTAAATTAGTAAAAAAAACAAATAAAAGAGTAGTTGATGTTCCAAGTGATGATACAACTATTTGTGAGGGTTTGCCTGTTAAAAGAAATGAAGATTTCAAAGCTTTTGTAAATATTACTTATGGTTGTGATAAATTTTGTACTTATTGTATTGTTCCTTATACAAGAGGAAAAGAACGAAGTAGAAAAAAAGAAGAAATATTAAAGGAATGCAAAACTTTAGTCAAACAAGGTTATCAAGAAATTACTCTTTTAGGACAAAATGTTAATGCATATGGTTTAGATCTAAACGATGGCTCAAATTTTGCCTCACTTTTAGAAGAAGTAGCAAAGTTATCTATCCCACGCCTTCGCTTTCTTACATCGCATCCTTGGAATTTTACTAATGAATTAATTGATGTGATGAGTCGCTATTCTAATATAATGAAATATCTTCATTTACCTTTTCAAGCTGGAAATAATGAAGTTCTTCAAAGAATGGGAAGACGCTATACGAAAGAATCATATTTAGAATTAGTTAATAAAATTCGTGCAAAAATGCCCTCAATTGCACTAAGTACGGATATAATCGTTGGATTTCCTGGTGAAACAAACACACAATTTGAAGACACGCTAGATGTTGTTAGAAAAGTTGGATTTTCTAGTGCATTTACTTTTATATACTCACCGCGAATTGGAACACCAGCTGCTCGTTTTAAAGATGAAACATCAAAAGAAGAAAAAAGTGAACGTTTCAATCTTTTAAAAGAGGAAGTGGAAAAAGTTACCGAAGCTTATGCACAAAAACTAGTTGGCACAATTCAAAAGGTGCTTGTTGATGGTTTTTCAAAAAAAGACCCAAACAAACTCAGTGGTTATACTGAATGTAATAAGTTAGTTCACTTTAATGGAGGTATTGATTTGGTAGGAAAAATTGTCGATGTAAAAATTGATTATTCAAAAGTTTATTCCCTTCAAGGAAAAATCGTTGAATAGAATACTTTTTAAAAATTAAAAGATAAAAATAAAAGACTTCTTATTTATGATAAAATAAATAAGAGGTTTTTTAATATGCGTAGACCAAAGTATACTCCAATGATTGAGCAATATTTATCAATTAAAGAACAAAATAAAGATTTTCTTATTATGTTTAGACTTGGTGATTTCTATGAATTCTTTTTTGAAGATGCAGAAATTGCAAGTAAAGTTCTTCAATTAGTTTTAACAAAAAGAGCAGCAGGGAACAAACAAAAGATTCCAATGTGTGGAGTCCCACATCATGCTGTTACCTCCTATCTTGCAAAACTTGTTGACCATGGTTATAAAGTAGGAATTGTTGAACAACTTGAAGATCCTTCAGAAGCAAAAGGTATTGTAGAAAGAGATATTGTTAGAATTGTTACACCAGGCGCAATTATTGATTATGATGAAGGACCAAATAATTATATTATTGCAATCGATGAAGGGAAAGACGAATATCATCTAGCATATGCCGATATATCCACGGGCGAAATTAATGTAACAAACTTAGAAAAAGATGCTTTGTCACTTGCAAGTTTTATTTCAAATCTTAATTCAAAAGAAATTGTTGTTCGCAAAGAATTTCCTTCAAAAGTTTTATCTAATTTAAAAACACATATGAACATTGTTGTTTCCTATGAAGATAATGACTATCAAGCAGGTTTATATGATGAAATTTTTAGTGATGTTAACGACATTGATTTAATTAAAGTTGGAACACGACTTATTAATTACTTAGTTAAAATTCAAAGAAGAGATTTGACATATTTAAAACCAATTGTTGTTAGTAGGGCTAAAGAAAGTCTTCTAATTGATGCTTTTTCCCGGACTAATCTTGAACTTACAAGAACTATTAGAAGCGATGAAAAATATGGTTCTTTGTTTTGGCTTCTTGATGATACTGCGACCGCGATGGGTCGAAGACTCCTAAAAAGCTGGATTAATCGTCCATCCCGAGATGAAGAAGAAATTAATCGCCGTCTTAATATTGTTGACACATTAATAAAAAACTTTATCGTTCGAGAAGAGATACGCCTTTCTCTTCAACAAATGTATGATCTTGAACGAATTATTGCCAAAGTTTCATTTGGCAATGTAAATCCTCGAGATTTACTTCAACTTCTTCAATCACTTGAAGCATTTAAACCTATTAAACAAAAACTAAACGTTCTTAAAAATATACATTTAAATGAATTACTTGATAAATGTGATGATTTTGCTTTCTTAATTAAATTACTCCAACGTTCAATAAGAGAAGATGCTCCTTTAACAATTAATGAAGGAGGTATTTTCAAGCAAGACTATCATGAAGGATTAGATGAACTAATTGAGCTAACTAAGGGTGGTCGCCGTTGGATTACTCAATTTGAAGAAACCGAACGCGAAAAAACAGGTATTAAGAATCTAAAGGTTGGTTATAATTCAGTCTTTGGATACTATATTGAAATTTCTAATTCATTTTTACCTCAGGTAAAAGATGAATGGGGATATGTTAGAAGACAAACCACCAAAGGTGGCGAGCGCTTTATTAATCAAGACTTAAAAGAAAAAGAAGCTTTGATTTTAAGTGCTGAAGAAAAGCGTCAAGTCTTAGAAAAACAATTATTTATTGAATTACAAAAGGAAATTCAAACATATACACGACAAATTCAACGTCTTTCAATGGTTATTAGTGAAATTGATGTTCTTTGTTCATTTGCTAAAATTAGTGCTAATAATCAATATGTTAGACCGAGTTTTAACCATAAACGTCTAGTGATTATTAAAGAAGGTAAGCATCCTGTTATTGATAAAGTGCTACAAAAAAATCAATATGTTGCTAATGATATTTTGTTAGACAAAAACACTGACATGCTTTTAATTACTGGTCCAAACATGGGCGGAAAATCGACTTACATGCGCCAATTAGCGTTAATTGTTATTATGGTTCAAATGGGATGTTATGTACCAGCGAAAGAAGCAAACCTAATGATATTTGATCAAATATTTACGCGAATTGGCGCAAGTGATGATCTCATTAGCGGTCAATCAACTTTTATGGTTGAAATTAGTGAAGCAAACTATGCACTACGAAAAGCCACGGTAAATTCATTACTTCTTTTTGATGAAATTGGACGGGGCACATCGACATATGATGGTATGGCTCTTGCACAATCGATGATTGAATATGTTGCAACAAATGTTAAAGCAAAAATGCTCTTTTCAACACATTATCACGAATTAACAATGCTAGAAGATAAGTTGCCCACACTAAAAAATGTTCATGTTGAAGTAAAAGAACAAGTTGATGAAGTTACCTTCCTTTATAAGGTAAAAGAAGGTGCGATGGGAAAATCTTATGGCGTTAATGTTGCAGTTCTTGCAGGTTTACCTCTTGATGTTGTAAATCGTGCTAGACAGATTCTTCGTGATTTAGAAAAAGAAAGACAACAATTTATTCCGACCAAACAAATAAAAGAAGATATTAAGGAAGATCCAAAGTGGCTAATTGACTTAAAAAATATCGAACCTTCTAGATTGACTCCATTAGAAGCCCTCCAATATTTATATGAGATTAAAAAGGAATTAGATAATGAGTAAAATTCATGTTTTAGATATTGAACTTGCTAATCAAATTGCAGCTGGAGAGGTAATTGAGCGTCCATCAAGTGTTGTAAAAGAATTAGTTGAAAACGCTCTTGATGCAAATGCAAACAATATAGCAGTCTATATTGTTGCAGCAGGGAGAGAGGAAATTCGTGTTGAAGACAATGGAGAAGGCATGAGTAAAGAAGATGCAGTTCTTGCTTTTTCTCGTCATGCAACTAGTAAAATTAGTTCTAAGTTTGATCTATTCCATATTAAAACACTTGGATTTCGTGGTGAAGCACTACCTTCTATAAGTTCTGTTGCGAATGTTGAACTTCTCACTTCTCAAGGTGATGTTGGCACATTAGTTAAAATAAAAAATAATGTACTTACTTCTGAAGTTGCAAGAAGTAGAAAAGGAACCATCGTTAAAATAACGAATCTATTTTATAACACTCCTGCTAGATTAAAGTATTTAAAGGCGGATTATACTGAAAATGCAAATACGATTGAAACATTTACAAGATTAGCCTTAGCTCATCCTGAAGTTGCTTTTTCTTTATATATCGATAACAAATTGCGCCTTGAAACATCAGGCCGTGGTGATTTAAAAGAAACAATAATGAATTTATATGGCCTTCATGTTGCTAAAAACTTGGTTCCGTTTTCCTATAAAACACCGGATTATGAAATTGAAGGATATTTAGGTAAGGCTGAACTTGCTAGAAGTAATCGCTATTCAATAATTGTTAATTTAAATGGTCGAAATGTTTATATGCCCAAAGTGCAAGCCGCAATTATTGATGCTTATCATGATTTTCTTGCCCCTACACGTTATCCTTTTGTAGTCTTAAATTTTAAAATTGAACCTGCTTTAGTTGATTTTAATGTGCACCCAACAAAAAAAGAAGTACGCTTTTCAAAAGAAACTGAATTACGACTTGCTTTAATTAGATTAATTCCTGAAACATTACTACAAACTGATTTGGTCGCTCGACCATATCAAAGTGAACCTTTTATTTATGAAAAGAAAGCTGAAGAAAAATACGAACAATTAACTTTAAAATTTGAAGATAGTGTTAAGGAAAAAGAATCACCAATTATTCAAGAACGAGAAAGCGAAGTGTTACCTCAAAGGCCGCTAGAAATAAAAAAAGGTGACGATTCTGTAATAAAGAGTCCTTTTTTGCAACCTATTGGACAATTAAATCTTACCTATATTGTATGCGAAGATGGCGAAGGTGGGTTTTGTTTAATAGATCAACATGCTGCAATGGAACGAATAAACTATGAACATTTTCAAGATGTTTTATCTAAACCGAAACATGTTCGTTCACCTCTTACTCCTCTTTTAATCGATTTAACAGCAGCAGAAACACAACTTCTAACAAAAGATAAACTTGAATTATTATTAACCGTTGGAATTAAACTAGTACCTTTTGGTATTAATTCGTTTCGCGTCGAAGAAGTGCCGATATTTCAAAAAGGTTATGATGAAGAACTTTATGTGCGTGATGTAATTAACATAGCAATAAACGAAAATGAACTAGATTTAACCAAATTATACAGGGAAGCAATTTCTTCAATGGCTTGTAAAGCATCAATAAGAGCTAATCAATTTTTATCAATTAGTGATATGAAAAATATAATTGATTCTTTATCTAAAACAACAAATCCCTATACTTGTCCGCATGGAAGACCTGTAATAATTCGCTTTACTAAATATGAATTGGAAAAAATGTTTAAAAGGACGGGGACATGATTTTTGTAATCTGTGGGCAAACCGCTTCAGGAAAAAGCGGTCTTGCGCTTGAATTTGCCAAAAAAGTAAACGGCGTGATTGTTAACGCTGATGCTTTTCAAGTGTATAAAGAACTTGATATAGGAACCGCTAAACTAACTATTGAAGAAAGGCAGATTGTCCCACATTATCTTTTTGATCAATGCTTAATTAGCGAAGAATACCACGTAAAAAGGTATCAAGAAGAAGCAAGAGAATTAATTAAGCAACTAAAAAAGGAAGGTAAGGCAATAATTTTTGTTGGTGGAACTGGTTTATATATAAGAAGTGTATTTTATGATTATATTTTTATCGATCATCCAAAAATTGATATGAGTGAATATGATTCTTATACAAATGATGAGTTATATGAATATTTAGTGAAAATTGATAAAGAAGCTGCTTTTAAAACTCATCCACAAAATCGTCGTCGTGTCTTAAGGGCAATTGAAATCTATAAATCTAGTGGTTTAACAAAAAGTGAAATAGAAGCAAAACAGAGAAAAGAACTGCTTTTTGACGTTGTTTTTGTAGGAATTTCTCTATCGAAAGATGAACTTGAAGAATTAATTGATAGACGCGTTGAAGAAATGTTTGCTAATGGCTTACTTAGTGAGATTAAACAATTATTATCTAAATATAATTCGTCCTCGCCAGCTTTTAAAGCAATTGGATATGAAGAAGTTATAAAGAACAAAAACATGAGTGAAGAAGAATTAAAACAATTAATAAAACTACGTACTAGGCAATATGCTAAACGACAAAATACATTTTTTAAAAACCAATTGCCTGTAAAGTGGTTTAATAATAGTAATGAAGCATTATCATTTTTAATTAAAAAATATAAGGAGTGTAAAAATGAAAAAGTTAGAACCAATTAATCTAGTAGCATTAAAGGCTGGTATAAAGCCAAGATATCTGGAGTTTTACGGAAAATATAAAGCGAAATTAAGTGATGATCTTTTCGAAAAAATGAAAAAGCGAAAAGATGGTAACTTAGTTTTGGTTACTGCAATAACACCTACAAAAGCTGGAGAAGGCAAAACTACTACATCAATTGCCCTTCTTGACGGTATGCGTCGTATTGGCGAAAAAGCGATTTTATGTCTACGTGAACCATCACTAGGTCCTGTGTTTGGTATTAAGGGCGGGGCTACTGGCGGTGGATTAGCTAGTATTGAACCAAAAGAAGAAATAAATCTCCATTTTACAGGAGATATGCATGCGTTAACGAGTTCAATTAACTTAATTAGTGCTGTAATTGATAATCATATTTTTCAAGGTAATCAATTAGATATTGATCCGAATCGTGTAGTTTGGAAACGAGCTTTAGATATGAACGACCGTGCTTTACGTGAAATTGAAGTTGCCCTTGGTGAAGGAAATGGAGTGCCAAGAAAAGATGGCTTTATGATTACGGTAGCAAGTGAATTAATGGCGATTATGTGTATTGCCCGCGATCGTGAAGACTTTCACAGACGGATAAAAGAAATTATTGTTGCCTACACTAAAGATGGGCGACCAATTAAACTAGATGAACTACAAATAAGTCATGCCATTATGAAACTTATGAAAGATGCTTTAAAACCTAATTTAGTTCAAACACTTGAAGGAAACCCATGTATTATCCATGGTGGCCCATTTGCAAACATCGCTCATGGCTGTAATTCTTTAATTGCAACGCGCCTTGCGTTAAAACTTTCATATACTGTTATTACTGAAGCAGGCTTTGCAGCAGATTTAGGAGCGGAAAAATTCTTTGATATTAAATGTCGAGTTGGAAATCTTAAACCATCATTATCAGTTTTAGTAGCAACAATCCGTGCTTTAAAGATGCATGGTGGTGCCAAACTTGAAGATAGTCATATTGAAAATGTTGATGCACTAATTAAAGGATGTGCAAATTTAAAACAACATGCTGAAAATCTAAAAAAATATGGTTTGCCTGTAGTTATTGCAATCAATCATTTTAAAGATGATAGTCCAAATGAAGTCATAGCTTTAACTGATTGGTGTAAAAAAGAAGGTTATGAAGTAAGTTTCCTTGATTCATTCCTAAATGGAAGTGAGGGTGCTATTGATTTAGCAACGAAGGTTAAGAAAATTTTCGATGAAGAAAAGGACTCTCAATTTAAATTCTTGTATGAATTAAATAAGCCAATTAAGGAAAAAATAGCTACAATTTGCAGAGAAATTTATCGTGCAGAAGGAGTTGTTTATACAGAAAAAGCTGAAGAACAAATTAAGATATATGAAAAAATGGGGTTTGATCAATTGCCGATTTGTATGGCAAAAACCCCTCAATCATTTACTGATGATCCTAGTGTTTTAAATGCTCCACGAGGCTTTAATATTACAATTCGTGAAATTAATTTAAGTGCTGGTGCTGGGTTTCTAGTCCCAATTACTGGAAAAATATTAACAATGCCTGGACTTCCTAAATTACCTGCAGCACTAAAAATGGAACAAGAACCAATTTAATTATGAAGGTTGATTTATATGATCTAGTCGAAATGAAAAAACCACATCCTTGTATAAATAGGACAAGGGTTTTTCAAATTGTCAGAATAGGAGCTGATATAAAAATTCAGTGTCAGGGTTGTGGTAATATAATTATGTTGCCGCGACATGAATTTAATAAAAAAGTTAAGGCTTTTATTTCTCATCAAGACCATCAAATATTAAATAAAGAATAAAAATCAACACCTCTAACCAATTTATATATAGAGGTGTTTTTTTATGGCAAAAATTAAGTTAGTTAATATTAATAAAACATTTTGGCAAAAGGATTACCCATTACAAGTCCTTAAAAGAATAAATCTTTTGATTGATGAGCCAGGGCTATATGTGCTTTGTGGCCCATCAGGAAGTGGAAAAACTACTTTATTGAATTTGATTAGCGGGTTAGATTTTCCTACTTCAGGCAAGGTCTATATAAATGATAAGTTAATTGATTATAAACCTACAAATATAGCCTTAATTTTTCAAAACCATTATCTTTTTAATGATTTAACAGCTTTTGATAATGTATGTTTAAGTGCATACATAACAAATCAAGAAATAAATTTGGAAAGTATAAATTTATTGTTTAAACAATTTCAACTTACTCATATTATTAATCAAAAAGTGAAATTTTGTTCTGGTGGTGAAAAACAACGAATAAGTATTTTAAGAGCAATTGTTTCGAATCCTGAAATCATAATAGCAGATGAACCAACTGGAGCACTTGATGAAAAAACAGCTAATATTATTGTCGATAATTTTAAAAAGTTAAGTTATAAAAGAATAATAATTGTTATTACACATAATAAAAAGTTATTTAAAAAAGTAGCTGATAAAATTTTTAATTTAAAAAACGGTCAATTATATGAAGAAAACACAAAAACAATGGAAGAATCTCATTGTATTTAATAATATTAGGAAAGATTTAATAAAGAATATATTATCTACATTAAGTCTTTTTGTATGTTTGTTAGCTAGTTTTGTAATGGTAGGTTTTAAAATTGGTAATAAAATCTACTTAGATAATGTATTGAACGGTTTTTTAGATAACAAGGAATTAGATTTTACTAAAAACGAAGTAATTAATTTAAAAGATTCACCTTTACAATTAGTAAGAACAACAAGGCCACTTGTTAGCGAAGTTGAGTCGTTGAAAAGGTACTTTCCTACCTTGAATTATTCGATTAGCTTTTTGCCTTTATTCTCAAGTGGAGACTACTATTTTAATGATGAAAAAATACAAATAACACCAACATTTATAAGGTCTTTTGAACAAATCGACACTCAAATTGTTGAACAAATTAAAGATATTAAAGACATAGATTATCATATTTTAATTAATCAAACACTTAAAAATACTTTAATTGACAAATATGGTGATGAAGCAATTAATAATTGTTTATTTAAATTAAAACTCAACTATGAAATCTTTTTTATTGATGAACATAATATCCAACAAAAAGATATTATAGACATAAAATTATTTCTATCATTAAGAGCGATAATTAATGAAAATGATTTTATGTCAACGCCTAAAATATATTTTTCTCACTGCGCATGGTTTGAAACATTAAATAACTATTATTTAGAGAATTTTAGTATTTATAAAAAAACTAATACTTCAATATATACATACTTATTACAACTTCCTAATCATCATCCTTTGACGAATTATTCGTTTCGTATTTATTTTAACAATTTGGAGGAAGTTAAAAAGGCCATTGAAATGAATAAAACATTAAAAAGCGGAACCAATTATTTGCAATTTAATAGCCCAAATTTAATTTCAATTGAAGTAATTAATAGTGTTGTATCTTTTCTTGATATTGCATTAATTGGTTTTCTAATTATAAGTCTATTAGGAACAATTACAATTTTAAGTATTATAACTTATACAAAAATATATGATAAACAAAAACAAATAGGTATATTACTTTCATTAAACGCATGTAGAAGAGAAGTTTTTTTAACATATTTTAAAGAAGGTGTAATAATAAATTCAATTTCACTATTTGCAATTTTTATTACTAAACCAATAATAACAATAGTCAATAAATACATTTTTAAATATACGGGATTAAAAAATATTATTTTCTCACCTTTTTTACCAATTAAAGGAATTCCTTTCTTTATCCTTTTCATAGTTATAATTTCATTAATATTTATAACATTTATCATTAACTTATCTGTTTATCTCTTTATTATAAAAAAACCACTTGTAAGGAGTCTTTCACAAGAGTGATTGTTTTTAATAATGTTAGGCTTAGTTTTAATTCTCAAACAAATGTTTTAAATATTAGTAAATTAAGTTTTCCTAAAAAGGGTTTAATTTGCATTAAAGGTCCATCTGGTTGCGGAAAAACGAGTTTATTAAATATAATTGCAGGTTTTATTAATCATTATAAAGGTGAAGTATTAATAAAAAATCGAAATTTAAAACACTTCACTGAAAATGCATTAAATATTTATAGGAACCGAACAATAGGTTTTATATTTCAACATTATTTACTTCTTGAGTCACAAAACGTTTATGAAAACATTGTTTTACCTTTAAGGAAACTAGATTCTTTAAATGAAAGACAGTGTAGTAAAAAGGTTAATGATTTATTATTTTTTGTTGGATTATATGGGTATGAAGCGAAAAATGTTTCACTTCTTTCGGGTGGCGAAAAACAAAGAGTTGCAATTGCACGAGCCCTAGTTAATGATCCAGAAATTATTTTAGCGGATGAGCCAACGGGTGCTCTTGATGTTGAAAACAAACATAAAATAATGAATATTTTACAAACTCTAGCTAGCGAAAAACTTGTGATTATGGTTAGTCATGACGATGAATTAATTGAGCAATATGGAGACCAAATCATTAATTTAGAATATGGGAAGGTTTCTTCAATTAAATTACAAATAAAGGAAAAACCAGCAAAAAGAATTACGACAATTAGTGTTAACAAATTAAAAAATAGTAAATTACCACTTTTAACAAGATTTAAGTTAGGTTTGAATATTTTAAAAAAGAAAAGAATAAGAACCTCAATTTGTATCGGAGCTACATCTATTGGTTTAATCGGAATTGGTGTGGGCACGATGTTAATGACAACCATAAAACAACAATTTGACCAAACATTTAATGCATTAATCCCCAAAAACACATTAATCGTTCAAGAAAAAAATGGTATAGAATTTCAAAACAATATTGAGAGTTGTAATAAGAATGAAGCTTATTTATTTGCATATCAACAAAATATTTCTAATGAATTTGTTGGTGTAAATTATCTAATTGATTTCAATAATTTCTTTAAGACAAAAGTGGAAACAACTATAAACATGTATGGACTTACATATGACTTTAGAGATTTATCATTAAATTGTTTTAAAGAAATTATTCATCCATCTGAAGTAGATTCTAATTCAATATATCCAAAAATTAATCATCCGTTGCAAAATGATGAGATAATTCTAAATTTAGGTCCAAGCGATTATCGCCTTTTACATCAAATTTTCGGTTTAAACATTCAAAGTCAACCAATAAAAATTGGAGAGAAATTATCCTATCACAAACCTCAAATTATTATCAGTGTTGAAAACGAAGAATGGGGATATGAAGATGAACAAGTATTTAATTTAGTTGCAGTTAGAAGATCTGATAAAACAGGTATTATTCATAATAACCTTTGTTTGCCTGAAGTTTTATTTGAAAACCAAATGAGGCTTTTATCAAATTTGAATTTAAGTCAGATTGATGAACTACCTTGGACACTAAAGAAAAATTATTATTTATTATCAAACGAATCCTTCAAAATTTGTGAAGAATCTGTTGATAATCCTAATTTTCTTCTTGAGTTAGGGAATGAAAAAACATTTATAACACTAGATAATGGTTTCTGTCAAAAAAGGATCCTTTTATATAAAAAACCATATGGATATCCAGTAATTTCAAAATATCAGTCATTAGATTACCTTTCTAACAAAACAGAATCATATTTTTATACCGCAACGGGTTCATTTATGACTATAGGCAATTCACTAATATCAGGGTTCCAAAACCCCTTATATTTTTCAAGCAGTGAGTCTCTTTTGGAAGAAGTTCTCTTTGCAGATCAAAAACGAGATATTAACAACTACGAACATTTTAATATGCCTGATGGAACGGCATCATCTAGTTTAAGTCTGGGTAATATAGAAAACGCCACATTTTCTGCCTTAAAAGAACAAAACGCGGATAAAAACAAATTGAAATATAATGAAATTATTATTAGTAAAGGTCTTGAAAATAAATTATTTGGTCATAATGTTGAGTCAATAAATAAGACGATTTTTATTGCAACAGAAAAAGAGCGCATTCAAGCAATTAATGGAAACATGATTGTAAATTATGTTTATCAGAAATTAAAAGTTGTTAGCATTATTAACGAAGAAAAGCTTGCTTTTTATCACAAATCTTTATGGCCGATTATTTTCTATAAAGATTTTTTAGGTTTTGGGGCACATAAAATAATTCCAAATGGCGCATTAATTACATTAAAAGATAATGAGAAATTAAGCGATCAAGAAATTGAAAGAATTAAGCAAGAAAATCCAAAATTACAAATAATTAATCCTTCTAAAGATCTTAGTAAGGGGATTGATGAAACTATTAATCGATTTACTAAATTATTGCTATTTATGTCAATATTTGCCCTATTTATCTCAATTATTATTGTTATCATGGTAATTCAATTAACGATTATAGAAAGTAAAAAGGAATTTTATCTATTTAGATTTTTAGGAATAAACATTAATGAGATTAGGTCAATATTTTTTAGTAACGCTGTCATTATTGGATTAATTAGCAGTATATTTTCGAATTTGTTGTTATTTGTAATTAATATTGTGGTTAATATTAAATTAAGCGAATACTTTATGAATAATGTTCTTTTCTCGTTTAATATAATTCCACATATTTTTGTTACTTTTATTGGTATAGTTATTGCTATTATTGGAGGTTTTATTTCAAGTTTCACTTTAAAAAAAGGCAATCCACTCACATTATTTAATCAATCTTTATGATAAAAGAGTATTTTGTAAAAAATTAAGGTGTCTCTTTGTTGCAAATGTGATAGAATTATCACATGTAAGGAAAGGATTAATGATGAAGGGAACAGTAAAAACGTTCAATAAAAATAAAGGCTTTGGATTTATTACAACTGAAGACGAAAGAGAAATTTTCTTTCACTATTCAGCGTTAGTAATGGATGGCTTCAAAACTATTGAAAACGGTGCAAAAGTTAAATTCGATGTTGAATCTACAGATCGTGGAGATCGTGCAATCAATATAGAAAAACTCTAAAATGCGATAAAACTTAAAAAAGGTTAGTGATCTAACCTTTTTTTGTTGTGTTATTTGTTTTATTTACTCATAAGTAATATAATTACTATGAGTATGCGAAAGGAGCAGGAATGTCACTTAAAGTCGGAATTATCGGATTACCTAATGTTGGAAAATCAACTCTATTTAATGCATTAACTTCATCTACAGTTGAAGCTGCTAACTATCCTTTCGCGACAATAAACCCAAACAAAAGTATTGTTAATGTTCCTGATGATAGGGTTCTTTTTTTAAATACAGTTTTTAAACCTATTAAGACAACTCTAGCAACTATTGAATTCGTAGATATCGCTGGTTTAGTTAAAGGTGCTAGTCATGGAGAAGGACTAGGCAATCGATTTTTAAGTCACATTAGAGAGTGTGATGCTTTAATTGAAGTTGTTAGATGTTTTGAAAATCCAAAAATTATTCATGTTGAACAAGGCATCGATCCTAAACGTGATATTGAAATTATTGACTTAGAATTAATCATGGCAGATTTAGAAACACTTAATAAAAGAATTGGAAAAGTTGAGACTAAGGCTAGGGTTAATAAAGATAAAGACTCAGTTTATGAAGTAAAAATTATCAGTTTCTTAAAAGAACATTTAGAAAAAGGTGTTCCTGTAAGAAGGATTCCAAATCTTTCAAAAGATGATAGAGAATTTGTGCGTAAAAATTATTTTTTATTAACAGAAAAACCACTTATTTATGTCGCTAACATAAGTGATCAGTTTATTAGTGAACCACTTAATAGTACTCATTTTAAGGTAGTCAACGAAATTGCAAATAACGAGAATACAAAAGTTATACCTATTAGTATAGCTACAGAAAACGAACTTTCAGGTTTAAAAGAAAATGAAAAAGACGAGATATTCAGAGAATTAGGAATTGAGTTAGATTCACTTCATAGAGTAATAATATCTGCATATAAATTATTAGGTCTTGAAACATTTTTTACAGTCGGAAAAGATGAAGTTAGAGCATGGACCTTTAAAAAAGGTATGAATGCTAAAGATTGTGCAGGAATTATCCATTCTGACTTTAGTCGAGGTTTTATTAAAGCTGAAATTTATAAATTTGATGATTTGGTTAAATTTGGCAATGAACTTTCAGTAAAAGAAGCAGGTAAAATGAGAATTGAAGGAAAGGATTATTTAATGAACGATGGGGATGTAGCGTTCTTTAAATTTAATGTTTAATTATGAGAATAGGAATTAGTAAGGACATTCATCGTCTAGTTAAGGGGAGACCTTTAATTTTAGGTGGTGTAAAAATTGATCATGATTTGGGATTACTAGGGCATAGTGATGCTGATGTAGTACTTCATGCTGTTAGCGAAGCAATTTATGGGGCACTTGCATTAGGTGATTTAGGCACTCATTTCAGTGACAAAGATCCAAGTAATAAAAACTTAAATAGTGAAGTTATTGTAAAACATGCTGTTAAACAAATGAGTGAGTTAAATTATGAGGTTTCTAATTTAGATGTACAAATTGTATGTGAATCACCAAAACTTGCTCCCTATATATTAAAAATGAGAGAAAACATTGCTAAACTAATTTTTACAAAAATAGAAAACATTTCAATAAAAGCAACTACAAATGAAGGTCTTGGACCAGTTGGTCAAAATGAAGCAATTGAAGCTGTTGCTTGTGTATTATTAAAGGAGAAAAATTAATATGAAAAAAATTCGAGTTCGTTATGCACCATCTCCAACGGGATATCTTCATATTGGTGGAGCAAGAAGTGCACTTTACAACTACTTATTTGCCAAACATTTTAATGGCGAATTTGTTTTAAGAATAGAAGATACTGATATTGAACGAAATGTTGAAGGGGCTGAAGAAAGTCAAATTAACGATTTAATTTGGCTTGGAATTATACCTGATGAATCTCCCTTAAAACCAAACCCAAAATACGCACCGTATAGACAAATGGAAAAAATAGATGTATATCAAAAGTATGCAAAAGAGCTAATTGATAAGGGATATGCTTATTATTGTTATTGTACCGAAGAAGAACTTGAAGCTGAACGACAAGCTCAACAATTAAGAGGTATCAGCGCTCCACAATATAATCAAAGATGTCTACATTTAACTAAAGAAGAAAAAGAGACATTTGAAAAAGAAGGCCGCGTTCCTTGTATTAGACTTCACTTGAAACCACATCATGAAATTGCTTTTAATGATTTAGTTAGAGGCCCTGTGAAATTTAACAATGATGATATTGGTGATTGGGTTATTATTAAAAGTAACGGAATACCAACATATAACTTTGCAGTAGTAATTGATGATCATATGATGGAAATTACCCATGTTTTACGCGGGGAAGAACATCTTTCAAATACTCCCAAACAAATACAATTGTACGAATATTTTAATTGGGAAATTCCTGAGTTTGGACACATGACTTTAATTGTTAACGAAACTGGTAAAAAATTAAGTAAAAGAGATTTAAATATTCTTCAGTTCATGTCGCAATATCGCGATAAAGGTTATCTTCCAGAAGCAATTATGAATTTTATATTGCTATTAGGTTGGTCTCCAGAAGGCGAACAAGAAATATTTACCTTAGAAGAAGCTGTTCAAATTTTTGATCCAAAAAGATTATCGAAATCTCCATCAATGTTTGATCAAAATAAATTAAATTGGATGAATGGTCAATATATTAAAAAACTTGATGATGAAAAATATTTAGAACTAATAAAACCGTTCCTAGCTAAAGTAATTGATATTAATACAAAAGAAGATAGCGAACTTCTTTTAATTGCTAATCTCTTTAAAGATCAAATTTTGTTTGGTGAACAAATAATTGATTTATTAAGTCCATTGGTTGTTTACAAAAAAACAACCGATGAAGAAGAAATTGCACTTATGAATGATCCACTTAGCAAAGAGGTTTACCACGTTTTTGCAAGATTAATTGCTGAAACAGATGAATTATCAACTGAAAATATTAAAGCTATCTTAAAACAAACGCAAATAGAAACTGGTGCAAAAGGTAAAAGTTTATTTATGCCTATTAGATTAATTTTAACTGGCGAAACACACGGACCTGAATTAGTTAATATTATTAAAGTGTTGGGAAAAAAAGAAATTTTAAATCGCTTGAATGCGATTTAACTTTAATTAATACTATCTTGATAGTATAATTAAATACCGGAAAGGAAAATTAATGAATATAGAAAAGTATTTAAAAACCGTGCTTCTAAATGCTCTTAATGAGCTTGATATAAAGATATCTTTTGATGATATTGTTATTGAACGTTCAAGAGATGAAAAACACGGTGATTATGCGACCAATATTGCTATGCAATTAGCAAAACCTCTAAAAAAGGCTCCACGAGATATCGCAAAAATAATTACTTCAAATATTGATTCTAGAAATATTGAAAAATGCGAAATTGCAGGACCTGGTTTTATTAATTTTTTCATTAAACCACTTTATCTTACAAATGTTATTGAAGAAATTATTTCTAATGGAGATAAGTATGGTCAACTTCAACTTGATAAGCGTTCCAAAGTAAATGTTGAATTCGTTAGTGCTAACCCTACCGGCGAACTCCATCTTGGTCATGCAAGAGGAGCTGCATATGGAGATGCTCTTTGTCGTATTTTAGAAAAAGCAGGGCATCAAGTAGTTCGTGAATATTATGTTAATGATGCAGGCGTTCAAATTGATAATCTAGCTAAAAGCTTATATGCTCGTTATGCTACATTACTAGGAAAAGAAACTGCAGTTCCAGAAGATGGCTATCATAGTGAACAATTAATTGACTTAGCTAAAATTTTAGTCAATGAGATTGGTGATCGTTATCTTACTTTGAATGATGAAGCATTTACATACTTTAAAAAACGTGGTCTTGAACTGCAATTAGAGCGGATTAAAGAAGATTTAAAACATTTCCGTGTTAAATTTGATGTATTTTCTTATGAAACGAAAATTAGAAACACTAACGCGATACCAAAAGTATTAGAAAAATTAAAACCATACACTTACGAAGAAGAAGGTGCAACATTATTAAAAACTAGTGATTATAGTGATGATAAAGATCGTGTCTTAATTAAATCAAATGGAGATTTTACTTATTTTTTACCTGATATTGCTTATCATGAGCAAAAACTAACAAACCAATACAATTTACTTATTAATATTTTAGGTGCTGATCACCATGGTTATATTGGAAGGATGAAATCTGCTCTTGAAATACTAGGATATCCAAAGGATATTTTAGAAGTAGAAATTATCCAAATGGTTCGTATTATCCAAGATGGTAAGGAAGTAAAAATGAGTAAAAGAACTGGAAACGCAATTACACTTCGGGAACTTTGTGATGATGTAGGGGTTGATGCTGTTCGTTATTTCTTTGTCTCAAGAGCAAATAGTAGTCATTTAGATTTTGATTTAAATCTTGCAAAAGAGACCTCAAATGCTAATCCTGTCTATTATGCTCAATATGCACATGCACGACTTTGTGGTGTACTTGAAAGAGGTAAAAATATTAAAGGTGCTATAAATCTAGCATTGCTAGATAGCAAATATGAAATCGATTTAATGAAATATTTAATTGATTTTCCATATACAATTCGTGATTCAGCAGACACACGTTCACCATATAAATTAACAATTTATGCTCAGAAACTCGCGAATTTAATTCATAGTTTCTATACAGAATGTCGAATTGTTGATTCAAGTAATCTTGAATTAACTGCTACAAGGTTACACCTTGTTAAGGCTGCTGCAATCACGATGAAGGAATGTTTAAAATTAATTGGTGTTTCTGCACCAAAGACAATGTAATAGGAGGAAAAAATGAAATCAAAATCAAATTTAGAAATCGTCTTTGAAATTCTTTCAAAAAGTAAAGAACCTTTAACTTTTGAGGAATTGTGGGAAGAAGTTTGTGTTCAAAAAGATTATAGCGAAGAAGAAAAAATCTACCTAATGTCTGTTTTTTACACAAATTTAAGTCTTGATGGTCGCTTTGTCAATGTTCGCGATAATACTTGGGATTTACGTGAACGAGTACTTTATGATGATGTTCATCTATCCATGTATGATTTTTATACTACTGAAGATGAAGAAGATGACGAAGAAAGTGATTTCGATGATGATGGTGAACCAATTCGTCTTCGCGTTGTACCTAAAAAAGAAGAAGATGACGATGAAGATGATCAAAAAACTGACGAAGATGAAGAAATTTAAGAAAGGACTATATTATGTCATTAGTTAATATGAAGGAAATGCTTACAAAAGCAAAAAAAGAAAAATATGCAGTTGGTCAATTCAACATTAATAATCTTGAATGGACTCTTGCGATTCTTGATGAATGTCAAGCTCTAGAATCACCTGTAATTCTTGGTGTCAGCGAAGGTGCTGCTAAATATATGGGTGGTTTTAAGGTCGCTGTTGCAATGATTAAAGCACTTATTGAAGAAAGAAAATATACTATTCCAATTGCAATTCATCTCGATCATGGAAGTAGTGAAGAAGTTTGTTTTAAGGCGATTGATGCCGGATTTACGAGTGTAATGATTGATGCTTCACATTTCCCGCTTGAAGAAAACATTGCTAAAACAAAGCGAGTTGTTGAATACGCACATGCCCGTGGGGTAACTGTTGAAGCAGAACTTGGAAGAGTCGGCGGCGAAGAAGAACATGTTGTTGCCGAAACAATGTATGCTATTCCTGAAGAATGTGTAAAACTCGTTAAAGAAACAAAAGTAGATTTCCTAACACCTGCTCTTGGTTCTGTTCATGGACCATATAAGGGTGAACCAAAGTTAGGCTTTGATGAAATGCAAGAAATTAGTGAATTAGTCCGTGTGCCACTCGTTCTTCACGGTGGTTCAGGTATTCCTGATGAACAAATTAAAAAAGCCATTGCCCGTGGAACAGCTAAAATTAATGTAAATACCGAATGTCAACAAGAATGGACACGTATAGTAAGAGAAGTTCTTACAAATGATAGTAAAGTCTATGATCCTAGAAAAATCATTGGCCCAGGTAAAAAAGGTATTGCAGCAGTTGTACGTCAAAAATGTGAAGTCTTCGGTAGTGTTGGGAAGGCTAAATAAATAACTTATAAATGAGCAAATACGCAAAACTTTTTCAACTAATTGAAAAAGCGGAAACGATCACTATATTTTCGCACATTTTTCCTGATGGTGATGCTATAGGCTCACTAGTAGGATTAAAAGAAACTATTAAAGCATCGTTTCCAAATAAAAGCGTATTTGCTCTTGGCACTAATGTGGATGAGTTTGTTCCATTAGTTGGAAAATTAGATGTAGTTAGCGACGAAGTTATTGCTTCCTCATTTGCAATAATTGTAGATGTTGCTAATAAAGATCGTGTTGAAGATCAACGGTATTTATTAGCAAAATCTACTTTTTTAATAGATCACCATTTATTTGTGGAGACATTCACAAATGAAACAATCATTGATAATGATAAAGTAGCAACTTGTGAAATAATTGCCGAGTTTATTGAAAACGAAAATTTAAATATTTCTCCTCTAGGAGCAACCGCGCTTTTACTTGGAATTTTGACTGATAGTGGCCGTTATTTATATAATCCGACCGGAGCACAAACGCTGCATTTATCCGCTCAATTAATCAAAAAGGGTGCGGATTTATCAAAAATAAATTATGAATTATCAAAGAAAGATATAAATAAAGTTCGTTTCAGGGGATATCTTCTTACGAATTTTAAAACAAAAGATGGTGTTTGTTATATCAAAATTTCTCAAAGTAAATTCAAACATTTTAATATTGATGCATCAGATATGAGCTCATATGTCAATCATTTAGGCAATATCAAAGGTTATCCGTGTTGGGCAACTTTTGCTGAAGATATTCATGGGAAAATTTATGTCGAATTAAGAAGCAGAAACATTAATGTTAACCAAGTAGCCTTAAAGTTTGGCGGTGGTGGACATTTATGTGCTTCTGGTTGCAGGTTAGAAAGTTTTAAAGATGTACCAAAAGTAATTAATGAACTTATTAAAGCAATAAAGGGAACAAAAGCGTGAAACTAAATTTAGATTTTTACTTAAATAATGCGATTGAAGCGGCAAGACAAGTTCAGCCGCTGATTCTTTCAATATTTAATAGTTCCTTTGATATTGAGATAAAAGAAGATAATTCACCAGTTACAACTGCAGATAAGATGGCAGATCAGTTTTTAATTAATTTTCTTAAAGAGTCATTTCCTACTCACTCTTTTTTAACCGAAGAATCAAAAGATGATTTAAGTCGTTTAAAAAATGATTTTGTTTGGATTATTGATCCTATTGATGGAACTAAAGAATTTACTAGAAAACAAGCTGAATTCACAACAAATATTGCCCTTTCATATAAAGGTGAGATTATTGTTGGTGTAGTTTTAGCTCCGGTTTTAAATGAACTTTTTTATGCAAGTAAAGGTGGAGGCGCTTATTGCATAAAAGGTAACATTAAAAAGAAAATTGAAGTTTCTAATAAATTGAAAGATTTGACTGTTTTATGTTCTAGATATCATTTTAAAGAAACTGAACAAATTTTCATTGATAAAAATAAAGATGTTATAAGTACTGTTTTAACTGTTGGTGCATCTTTGAAAGCTTGCAGAATAGCGGAAGGAAAAGCCGAAATCTCTTATCGTTCTACAGATGGGACTAAGGAATGGGATATTGCTGCTCCTCAATTAATTGTTGAAGAGGCAGGGGGGTTCTTGTTAAAACCAGATGGTAGTAAATACGAGTATAATCGTGAAGATGTGAAAAATCGAGAAGGATATATTATTATAAATAAAAAGGAACATTTAGGATTATTATGAGGAAATTTTTAAAAAGAACCTTGTTTTGTAGCGTTTTTGTTCTTTCTCTTTTAAGTGGATGTTCAAAAAAAGAAAGGATATCATTTCCAGATTATACGCCATTTGATCCGAGCGCTTATAGAGCATTAGAGGAAGACGGCTATAAATTAATTGATTTTTATACATTAAATGATTTTCATGGTGCAGTTGAATTTACTCCAGATGAAAATAAACCCGGAATTTCTCGTATGGCGCAATATTTAATTGATAGGAGAAGCGAGAATCCGGGCGGTACTATTTTCTTAGCAGCTGGTGATATGTGGCAAGGATCTGCCGATAGTAATCTTACAAAAGGGGAACTAATGGTAGATGAATTAAACTATATTGGCTTTTCTGCTTTTACAGTTGGAAATCATGAATTCGATTGGACAATCGATCAAATCAAAATTAATAAAAATAAATCTACTCATCCGTTTTTAGGAGCTAATATTGTAAATAAAGGGACGACTAAGCGCGTAGATTGGTTAGATGCCTCAACATTGATCGAAAGAGATGGAGTCAAAATTGGTATTATTGGTACGATTGGTTCTTCATTAGAAAGTACTGTTCAAGCATCCTTGATTGCTGATATTGATTTTGATGTTATTACAGATTATGTCGTAACTGAAGCAAGCCAATTACGTGAAAACGGAGCAGAAATTGTAGTGTTAAATACACATGATTCTCTTTTAAATGGAAATTATGAGTATGATGAAATTATAAATAATAAAATTGTTGATGCGATTTTTTGCGGTCATCAACACGTGCATGATAGACAAATACAAAACGGAATTCCTATTCTTCAAACTACTGGGCTAGGAAGAGGAATCCAGTATGTTAGATTTGCATATAAAGAAAACGAATTAGTTTTAAAAGATTATCGTGTTGATAGCGTTTTATCAATTAATCCAACAATTAAACCTGAACCAATCGCAGAACAAATTTACAAGTATCATCTTCAAGATGTTGAAGAAATTAAAAATGAAGTTGTTGGGCGAATTAAAAATGGACCAATGAAAATAGAAGCAATTGGAAATCTTACCGTCCGTGCAATGGTTGAAGCAGTTCCAGGAGCAGTAGGCGCAATGCATAATGTGCGTGGAGGCATAAGGGCAGAACTTCCAAACGGAAAGGTAACTTATGGAGACATTTATAAATCTTTACCATTTGATAATGAAATTATAATAATGGAATTAACGGGTTCTCAACTTAAGGGTCTTATTGGTTCTCCAAACTCAAACAATGCTAATTATTTTACAATTAATATAAATGATATTGATAATACTGGCAGATATAAAGTCTTAACAATCTCATATTTATATGAAAGAGACTATCAAGACACTTATAATGGAGAAGTAACTGCAACTTATGCTCGTGATGCTGTCTCTAATTACTTTAAGAAATATAATACAATTGATGTAAAGGAATATTTATAAGATGAAAAGAAAAATTCTATTATTAATTCCGTTCTTGTTATTATTTGGTTGCCAAAAAAAACCACCGATTGATTCAAGTGAATTAACTTCAACTACTGATTCTACTAGTGAGACCACAAGTGGAAGTAGTGAATTTGTTTCAGAGAATAGTGACGTTGTTAAATTGGACTTTTTTGGGCTTAATGATTTTCACGGAGCTATTGTTAGTGAAGATGAAGATGAAATTGGATGGTTTAAAATCGCTTCTTTTTTTAAAAGTAAAGGTGAAGAAAATCCAGATGGAGTAATAAATCTATCATCAGGTGATATGTGGCAAGGAAGTGCAGATAGTAATATTACACGCGGCAGATTGTTGACCGATTTAATGAATGACTCTAATTTTGAAGCGATGGCTTTAGGCAATCATGAATTTGATTGGAAAGATACAGAAATTATTAATAATCAAGAATTAGCAACTTTCCCTTTCTTAGGGATAAATATTTTTGATAAAAGAACTAATGAAAGGGCTTCTTTTGCCTTACCAAGTACAATTGTAGAACGAAAGGGTGTAAAAATTGGAATTATAGGCTCAATTGGTGAAAGGCTCGAATCATCGATTTTTTATGAAAATGTTAAGGACTATGATTTTAGAGTACCCGATAATTATATTGTTCAAGAATCAAAAAGACTAAGAAATGAAGATGATGTCGATATTGTTGTTCTTTTAACACATGACTCATTAATGAATAATTTTAACGATTATTATGAAACTATTAACGGTACTAATAATGGTGGTAAGTCATATGTTGATTTAGTATTTTGTGGTCATACACATAAACTGGAGAGATATAAAGAAAATAACGTTCCAATTCTTCAAACAAATGGATATGGTCAACAAATCATGCATGTAAATATAGATTTTAATAAAGACACTAAAGAAAAAGTAGTTAAAACATATCAAGTTATTAGTGCCTCTAATATTGTTCCAAATTATTCTGATGATCAAGATGCATATAACATTTATGAGGAATATTATGAAAGAGAAATTCGTGATGTAAAAGAAGAAGTTGTAGGACAATTAACTGGTGGATTCAATTATAGAAGTCAAATAGTTAATTTTGTTAATTATGTTATGTATTTTTATTTAAAACCAGACTATCCAGAACTAGATTTAACAATTCATAATACTGGAGGAGTAAGAGTTTATGATATGCCATCAGGAGATATAACATATGGAGATATATATCGTGCGCTACCTTTTGATAACGAAATAAGAGTTATCGAAAATGTTAGTGTTTCAGATACTAAAGGCGCTATGGATGGATACAATCAAAACTATTTTCCAGATGGACCAGAAGTTACATCGCCTTGTACAATTGGCACCATTGATTATGTAAGTACTAGTCCATATAACTCATTAAGAAATTATGAGCAAATTTGCACTGGACTTTATTGCCGCGAATTAGTGGCAGATTATTTTAGGTTGCATGGTACTGTTGACGCAACTCAATTCTATAATTATTAAAAAAACCGGTTAAACCGGTTTTTTTATTGTACTAGAATAACCCCAATAACTCCGGGGACTTCCTCCATAAGTAAGTTCTCTACACCATAAGTTAAGGTTTGATCTAAGTATGCACAACCTTTACATGCACCATGCATTTTTACATAAACATAACCTTCCTCAAATTTTACGAATTCAATATCGCCGCCATGACGATTAATGAATGGTCTAATTTTAGCTATTTTACTTTCAATCAAATTATTTATATCCATAATCTTTCATCCTAAAATATATTCATTTTGCAGAAAATAATACGAAAATGTCAATTAATTGTTATCTCTTTTCCAAAGACCATGTAAATTACAATAGGCATAGGCGCTTAATACTTTTTCGTTAGGAAGAAGTGCGAATTCTGCAACAGGAGCATCATTTGGTGATAATACTTTACGTTTGTTCCCTTCAGTAGTAACTAAAAGAATCCATTCAATCCAGTGTACTTTAATCATTGGATGTAAAACATCGCCAACAGTAATAATAGCTTTGTTATCTTTAACTTCAATTACTGGAATATGTTTTTCAGTCGCAACTTCCTCTTGAGTGTTAGCTACTACTTCAGTCATTTTTTGACCACAGCAAAATGGGTTAACACCTGAATCTTCGACCATTGCTACAAAATTTCCACAAATGTCACATTTATAAAATCTCATATTTATACCCTCCTTTTGTATTATAACATAATCCATTTTTTAACCAGTTGATAATGCTTATATTAAATAAAAATAAAAAAGAGCACTATATAAATGCTCTTTTACGCGTGGTGCCCGGAGCCGGACTTGAACCGGCACGGTATTAGCTACCGAAGGATTTTAAGTCCTTTGCGTCTACCTATTCCGCCATCTGGGCAATGGTCTCTCGTACAAGAGTCGAACTTGTGACCCCTTGATTAAAAGTCAAGTGCTCTACCGACTGAGCTAACGAGAGGCATATTGGCTGGGGCACCTGGGATCGAACCAGGGAATGGTAGAGTCAAAGTCTAGTGCCTTACCGCTTGGCTATGCCCCAACGCGATGGTGGAGGAGGGCGGATTTGAACCACCGAACCCTAAGGAACTGATTTACAGTCAGCCGCGTTTGGCCACTTCGCTACTCCTCCATTACATTTGCATACAAGATGGTGGATGTTGAGGGACTTGAACCCCCGACCTCCGCCGTGTAAAGGCGATGCTCTCCCATCTGAGCTAAACATCCGGGGACTACGC
Organism: Bacilli bacterium; assembly: GCA_035367155.1. Classification (GTDB taxonomy): domain Bacteria; phylum Bacillota_I; class Bacilli_A; order RFN20; family CAG-826; genus JAAYSA01. The sequence continues at coordinate 109 of DAOSJI010000011.1, read as the reverse complement.
TCAATATGCTATATAAATATACCACTCAAGCCCTTTTTAGTCAATGAAAAAAAGCCTAAAATTTTTTCGACACATTTTTGGCATTATATGAGTTATTTTAATATATAAT
>DAOSJI010000010.1:8961-38773 GCA_035367155.1 Bacilli bacterium | reverse complement strand
TGGCGTCCCCAGAGCGATTCGAACGCCCGACCCACAGCTTAGAAGGCTGTTGCTCTATCCAGCTGAGCTATGGGGACATTGCTTAACTATCATACAACAAAAGATGTAAAAAAGGTATAAAAAATCACTTTTCTTCTTTAAAGTGCTCAATTATTGCTTTAGCTACTTCAGAGGGGACAATTTGACTTAATTCTTCTAACGATGCTTTTTTTAATAGTTCAATCGTAGGATAAGCACTTAATATCGCCTCTTTTCTTTTTGGACCAAGGCCTTTAATATTATTTAGTGAACTCGTAAAGAAACTCTTTTTCCTTCTTCTACGGTGTGAAGTAATCGCATAGCGATGAACTTCATCTTGCATTTTCATTAAGAAAAAGAATAAGGGACTTTTTTTATCCAGTTCTACGACCTCTTCATCTCCAGTTAATAAACTTTCAGTTTGATGACGCTCATTTTTAACTAGACTTACAACTCTAAAAGGTAAATTCATTTCTTCTTTTACTTTTTTTGCAACGCGAAGTTGCCCAATTCCTCCATCAACAATAACTAAATCAGGAAGTGAGGCTTCTTCACTTAGTTTTCGTTTATAGTGACGGCTCATAACTTCACGTAAAGAAGTGTAATCATCTTTAGCGATTTCTTCATCTAGATTATATTTTCTATAAAGCTTTTTAGTCCCAACACCGTTAATAAAACTAACCAACACACCTAAGCCACTTGCCCCAGAAATATGTGCATTATCAAATAGATCAATATGCTTAGGATAGGCTGCATCAACAAGAGATCCAAGTTCTTCTAAAATAGTCGTTTTTTTGGCATCACTTGGTGTTGAAGTTAGATAAGTATTAAGGTGTTCAACAACATTTTTTTGGCCTAGATTTATTAACTCTTTTTTTAGCCCGCTTTTAGGATTAATAATTTTAGCTTTTAAAACTAGTGAAAGGGCATCTTTTACCTCATCATTGGCTATTAGAATTTGTTTAGGAACAAGCTTATTTTGGTAGTACTGACGAATTAATTGAGAAATCAATTCGCTTTGCTCTCCAAAGTCAAAAACAACAAAATCATCACGACCTAAAAGGCGCCCTCCGCGATAAATTAAGACGTTAAGAGCAAGATAGCCATCGCGAGAGCTATATGAGAAAACGTCTTTATCAATTTTATCACTAATTTCACTGAATTGCTGGGCAATGACATGATCAATTGAAGCGATGATTTCTTTATACTCGTTTGCTTGTTCAAACTGCCATTTTTCACTTGCTTCTTGCATTTTCGCGGTGAATTTGTCACGAACTTCTTTTACATCACCTTCTAAAAAGTTGATAATTTTCTTTCTAACTTCTTCATTTTGTTCTTCGTTTATATTTTTAAAACAATAGCCTAAACATTGGTCTAGATGATAGTAAAGGCATGGTGTTTTAGGTAGTCTTTTACATTTTTTTGTTGGATAGATTTTATTTAATAATTGAACTACATCATAGGCATAAGTTGAACGAGGGAAAGGCCCAAAATAGCGATAATTTTTTGTCTTTGTATTACGAGTAATTTTAACGACTGGTTCTTTACTTAAGGACAAGGCAATATAGGGATAATGACTATCATCACGAAGCATAATGTTATAGCGAGGATAGTGCGTTTGAATTAGATTCATCTCTAAAATTAGTGCTTCTTTTTCTGTTTTTGTAAGGATTAAATCGAGATCTTCAACTCGCTTAACCATTGATGCGACTTTACCTTCATGCGGGCGAGAAAAATATTGGCTTACACGCTTAAATAAATCACGCGCTTTACCAATATAGATAATCTTTTTATTCTTATCTTTAAATAAATATACGCCTGGACTATGAGGCAGTCTTTGTAATTTGTTTTTTAATATTTCACTCATTTAAAATTGACGATTGTCGCCCCTCCACCGCCGTCAGTTGGTCCAGCAAGATGATAATTATCAACAAAAGAAAGTGTTTTTAAATAGTTATGAACTGCACTACGCAAGGCTCCGCTACCAAAGCCATGAATAATTCGAACTGATTTATAGTGCTTTAGCAATGCTTTATCTAAATAAGACCGTAAATTAGCTAAGGCTTCTTCTACTCTTTGACCAATTAGGTTTATTTCTTGCGGAACACTTTGTTCAAGTTTGGGTGTTAGAATAACTGGTGATGTTTTAGGTTTTTTACGGACTACATCATCTTTTTCAACTGCTAAAAGATGATTTAATTTTGCATTAATAATTCGGCCGCCTTCTGTTCTAATACGAATATTTTGACCTTTTATTTCAATTACTTCGCCGCTTATTCCTAAGCCTTTAACGGTAGCATAATCGCCTATTTGACCGCTAAATGGCGGTGTTTCAACAACTTTTTCTTCTTGAAGAGCACCAGCTTTTTCTCTTAAAGCAATAATTTCATGAGGTTTAAGATTATCTTCATGTGCTTTTTTAATTAATAGACTTAACTCTTGTTCGACTTCTTCGATTCTTTCTGCTACTTTTTCTTGTACTTGTGAAGAAATAGTGTTTTTAACATTAGTAAGTTCTTCGTTTAACTTCGCTTGTTTTCTAAGTTCAAGGTTAAGTTTATTTTCTTGAACTTTTAGTACATCTTTTAGTTTTTCGTTTTCGCTAATTTGATTGCTGAGTTCGCTTAAAAGTTCATCAACTGATAAATGTTTTTGGCCTAAAATCGATTCTTTTGCGTAGTCAATTAACTCTTTTTTAATGCCGTATCGTTCTGCGACAACAAGACCATAACTTTTACCTGGTAAACCTTGACGGAATTTATAAAGTGGGACGAGAGCTTTCTCATCAAAAAGCATAGAAGCATTAACAGCCCCTTTATTTGACGATGCAAAGGTTTTTAGTGCGCTATAGTGACTTGAAACAACACTAAGAACACCAATTTTAAGAAGATGATGACAAACTGAAAAAGCAAGTGCTTCTCCTTCTTTTGGATCTGTTCCAGTTCCTAGCTCATCAAGTAATATAAGGTCTTTAGGTGTAGCATTATCTAAAATAAAGCTAACCTTTTGCATATGTCCAGAAAAAGTTGAAAGATTATCACTTAAAGACTGTGCATCACCAATATCAGCATATATGTTATTAAAAAAGCCTAAGATTGGTTTTTTACTAACTGGTAGCATTAAACCCATTTGATTCATTAATACAAGTAAACCAATTGTTTTTAAGACAACAGTTTTCCCTCCTGCATTAGGGCCAGAAATAATAATAAGTCGCATATCTTCGCTAAATTCAAAAGTGTTTGCAACTACTTTATGTGGTTCTATTAAGGGGTGACGAGCATTAATTAAACTAATTTCTTGTTTATTACTAATAGAGGCAACATAGCCATCAATATGCTCCCCGTAAGAAGCTTTTGCAAATAAAAAATCAAGTTCACCAATTTTAATATTATTAATGCGAAGCGGGACTTCTTCTTTAGCAACTTCTCTACTTAGTAGAGCTAAAAGGCGTGCAATTTCCATTCGTTCTTCGTTAAAAAGCGATAAAAGCTCATTATTTAAAGCGACTATTTCACTAGGTTCAATAAAAACAGTTTGACCAGATGCACTTATATCATGAATAATACCTGGCACATTATATTTATCACTTACTTTAATTGGCAGAACATAGTGACCATCTCGAAGCGTAATATTACTACCTGTTGTAAGATCTTGATAGGTTTCCATTAGTCTTTCAGTCGTCTTTTTAATCTTATTTTCAGATGATTTAATTCGTTGACGAATTTTACCTAATATAGGACTAGCATCATCATAAATTGTTAGACACGTAGAAATAATCTTACTAATTTTATCTTCAAGTTTTCCTAAATCACTAAAAGAGTCAATATAGGTTTTAAGTAAAGGAAAAGTTTCAACTTTTTCTTTCATAAAATCAACGATTTTCTTAACCATCTTTATATCATTTAAGATACGATCAAATTCATTAATTGTTAGCGATCCACCCTTTTTAACAACATCTAAAAGTGGATCTAGATTAAGTGAATAAGATAATGGGGGTCGCTTATATTTAATAAAGAAAGCATAAGCTTCCTCTAACTCATCAAGAGCATCCTTTAATAAATTAACTTCACTAAAAGGCTCTAGCTTTTCAACCATTTCTTTTCCACGGTCCGTTAAAGCATAAGAAAGTAAGCTTTCTTTAATTTTATAAAACTCTAAACAATCTAAATGATTAAGCATAGTTTAATATTATCATAAAAAAACGATTGGTAATGTAATATACATTACAATTTTGAGATGATATGACTATAAAGACCTCAATTTTCATTAAAAAAACACCATTTATGGTAAAATAAAACCATGAATGAAAACGTAACCATAAAATTAAATAAACTTGAATGTGAAAACTTGATGAAAACTTATCAAAGTTTTGAAGTCACCAATAGTGGTGAATACATAATTTTTAGTGCTAAAATAGGCGATCTTCAAGTTTTTGTCTATGACAATAATAAAGATAAAGATGAATATAAGGTGCTTTTTCAAGGAGTAGGTGCAACAACTGAAGCAGAAAAATGGGGAACGCCACTTCAAAAAAAGCAAAAGAAAATTGATGAGCTTGTTTCCTATCTTTCAACTGATCCCCAAATCGGCAGCGATGAGGTAGGTTTTGGTGACTTCTTTGGTCCTTTAGTTGTCGTTGCAGCCTATTTTGATAATGAAACTGCTGATATTGTAAGTAAACTAGGTCTTAAAGATTCAAAAAAACTTGATGATAACTATATCTTAAGTGTTGGACCCTTACTTCTTAAGAAAGTAAAACACAAAGCTAACATCGTGCATAACGATAAATTTAATGCCCTAGTTAAAGATGGCTATAACATGAATAAAATGAAAGCAATGCTTCATATGAATGTTTTATCAATGCTAAAAGATGAAATTAAGAAAAATGTACCTGCTTTTATTGATGAATTTGCTTCTGAAGAATTATTTTATAGTTACCTAGGACCTAATCAAAAAGTAATTAAACCAATTACCTTTAAACAAAAAGGCGAAAGTTATTATCCAAGTATTGCTCTAGCAAGTGTTATTGCCCGCTATCTCTTTTTAGTAGAAATGAGCAAAATTAGTGCACGCTTTAAAGTAGAAATACCTTTAGGAGCAGGCAAAAAAGTTGATGAATTTGCTGCTTTATTTTTAGAAAAAAACGGCAAAGCCGCTTTAGATAAAATAACTAAACATAACTTTAAAAATTACGAACGTTTATTTAGTTCTTAGTGAAGTTAAAAAGTTAACAAAATATGGTGGAAGTTCGCTTGTTATGTGAACTTCTTTTTTTGTTGTTGGATGAATAAAAGCAAGTTCAGTAGCATGTAAAAGCTGTCCTTCACTAGCTTTTGCCTTCTTACTTGGTCCATAAATTTTATCTCTAACAATTGGATAACCAATGTAGGCAAAATGAACACGAATTTGATGTGTTCTTCCAGTAACTAAACTTGCTTCTACTAATGTATATTTCTCAAAGCGTTCAAGGACTCTAAATTTAGTAATTGCTTCTTTTCCATCATTTAGATTAACAGCCATTTTTTGCCTGTTTCTAGTATCTCGAGCAAGTGGAGCATGAATTTTACCAGCGTCTTCACGAATAACACCATAAACAAGCGCGGTATAAATTCTTTTTATCGTTCTTTCAGCAAATTGCTTTGAAACCCCTTGATGAGCTAAATCATTTTTACAAACTAAAATTAGACCCGATGTATCTTTATCAAGTCGATGGACAATACCAGGGCGTTTAACGCCGTTAATCCCACTTAAAGTGTCCCCGCAGTGAGCAAGGAGAGCATTAACTAAAGTACCCTCACTATGACCTCCAGCAGGATGGACAACCATCCCTTGTGGTTTGTTAATGACTAAAATGTCATTATCTTCAAAGCAAACATCAAGAGGAATTTCTTCTTTTTCTAATGCTAGAGGTTCACTCTCTTTTAAGATATAAGAAATTTCATCACCCTCTTTTAAGCGATATGATGATATACTGTCTTTTCCGTTTACTTTAATAAAACCTTCATCAATGAGCATTTGAAGATATGTTCTAGTATGCTCACTTAAAATTTCACGCATGACTTTGTCAAGGCGCTCGTTAATTTGATGAGGTTCAACTTTAAGTTTATTTACGTTCAACTTCGTCCTCTTTTACTTCGTTTATATCTTTTTCATTGACAGATTCTTCGCTTACTACTGTTTCTTTAACATCACCTTCAATTATTAATGGTACATCCCTTTTATTTCTTACGATTTTATCTTCAATATATATAAGAACAACATAAGCAATAACGCCAAGAGTTAAACACATATCTGCAACATTAAAAGTAGGGAAAGACCAAGTACCAAAAGTAAAGGAAATAAAGTCCACTACTCCTTCTTCACCAGTAATTAAGCTGTAAAATGCACGGTCTATGAAATTTCCAAAAGTCCCAGCAATTATAATGGCAAAAATGATTTTCTGTGCTAAATCAAGTCGTTTTCTTGCATAAATTCGATAAGCAATCATAGCAGCTCCTGCTACCGCACTAAGGATGGCAAGAAAGACCATATTGCCTTGAAGAATAGAAAAAGCTGCCCCTGTATTTCTCTCTAATTTTAGTGTTAAAAAATCACCAATAATATGAACAATGCGGTTATCTGCTAAATGTTTTAGGGCAATTCCTTTAGTTAGTTGATCAAGAAAAACAAGAACAAAAATTAACCAGTAAAACGAATAGAAAACATCTTTTAATATTTTTTTAATTGACACTTTATAACTCCTTAATTACACTGTAGCATCTTGGACATAAATCTAAGTCTTCGTGCTTAATTGTATCATCACGATAGTTCCAACATCTTACACATTTTGTCGTATTCATTTTAAGAACTTCAACATCACCTGACTCTTTTAACGTTACTTTACTTACGACAAATAAACGTGCTAGTTCTTCTTTAGAAAGTGAAGCAAATTCATCTCGTAATTTGTCATTTTTAACATGAAGTTTTACTTCTGCTTCTTGGGCACTACCAATTAAGCCAGCACTTCTTGCTTTTTCTAAAGCAAGTAAAACTTGATCACGAACATCATTAAAAGCCTCGTAATCTTTTAAGATTTCTTCACTATATTTATGGGATTTTTTAGGGAAATCTAAAAGTTGAACATTTGTTTTATGTTCTTTTAAGGGAAGATGATCATATACTTCTTGCATTGTAAAAGTTAGTATTGGTGTTAAAAGACGCATAACAGTATCTACAACTTGATAGATAACACTTTGAACTGCTTTTCTTCTTACACTATCAAATTTTTCGCAGTAAAGAATATCTTTTGTAATATCTAGATAGAAACTAGACATATCATTTGTAAGGAAATTAACAATTGCGTTAACGCCTTGGGAAAAATCATAATTATCAAAATGAACAATAACGCTATTTTTAATATTTTCAAGTTTAGCAAGAATAAACTTATCAACAAGTTCAAATTCACTAAATTCTTTTAGTGCTTCTAGATCAAGTTCATGTTCTCCATCTTGTAGATTCCCAAGCATAAACTTAAAAGTATTACGGATTTTACGATAGATTTCTGCTACTTGTTTAACAATTCCTTCACTTAGCCTCGTATCTTCTTGATAAGTAACGGTTCCAGTCCAAAGGCGAAGGATATCAGCACCAAAAAAATTAGAAATCTTACTAGGATCAATGCCGTTACCTCTACTTTTACTCATTTTTTCCCAGTCTTCGTCCATTACAAAACCGTGTGTAACAACATGTTTATAAGGTGCTACTCCTTCGGTTGCAACACCAATAATAAGGGAAGAGTTAAACCAACCACGATATTGATCACTTCCTTCTAGGTAAAGATCACTAGGATAAGGTAAATTACGTCCACGTAGTACTGCAATACTTGAAGAACCGCTATCAAACCAAACATCCATAATGTCAGTTTCTTTACTAAATTTACCATTAGGTGATTTAGCATTTTTATAGCCTGGCGGAAGGAGATCTTTTACATCACTACTAAACCAAACATTACTGCCGTTTTTCCTAACTAATTCGATGATATGATTAAAAACCGCCTCTTCAAGAATTGGGCTTCCGTCTTCATTATAAATAATTGGAAGTGGGACACCCCAAACTCTTTGACGAGAAATACACCAATCTGCTCGATCTTTAACCATATTAATCATTCTTTGTTTTCCCCAAGAGGGTGTCCACTTAACACGCTCAATTTCGCTAAGTAATTTTTCTCTTATTGGCTCTAAAGTTGCAAACCATTGTGGCGTAGCTCTAAAAATTAAAGGCTTCCCTGTTCGCCAATCATGAGGGTAGCTATGTACAATTTCCTCACTATGAAGGAGAACTTTCGCCTTTTTTAGATCTTCTAAAATAACTTTATTTGCATCCTCATAAAATAGTCCTTCATATTGAAGGGCTTCGCTTGTCATAAAGCCCATGCTATTAACTGGACAAAGAACATCTAAACCATATTTTTGGCCAACATAATAGTCATCAAGCCCATGCCCTGGAGCAGTATGAACAGCCCCTGTACCAGCATCACTAGTAACGTGATCGCCTAATATAACTAGCGATTTTCTCTCATATAATGGGTGTTTTGTTGTAATGAATTCAAATTCTTTTCCTTTAAATTCTTTAATAGGTTTAAGTGGAGTTTCTAGTTTTTCACTAATTTTAGTTGCTAGTTCATTAAGTAAAACAAGACGACCAAATTTTGTTTCATACAATGTATAGGTAAAATCCGGATGAACACTAATTGCAAGGTTAGCAGGTAGTGTCCAGGGTGTCGTTGTCCAAATAACAAAGCTATCTTCCTTAGTTAAGACACCTTTTCCATCTAAAACAGGAAATTTAACAAAGATAGCAGGACTTGTTACATCTTGATATTCAATTTCAGCTTCTGCAAGAGCAGATTCACTGCTTGGTGACCAATATACTGGTTTTAGACCTCTAAAAATAAGACCATTTAAAGCCATTTTCTTAAAAACTTCAAGTTGATGAGCTTCATACTCAGACTGAAGTGTTAAATAAGGATTTTTAAAGTCACCCACGATGCCAAGTCGTCTAATTTGTTCTTTTTGAAGAGCAACTTGCGTATATGCGTATTTTTCACACAATTTTCTAAATTCTGCTACAGGCATTTTCTTACGGTCAACACCAGATTTAGTAACTTGATTTTCAATTGGTAGACCATGCGTGTCCCAGCCTAAAATAAACGGCGTATCAAAACCGCTCATATTTTTATAACGCACAACAAAGTCCTTTAAAATGCGGTTTAACATATGTCCGCAGTGGATATTCCCATTTGCATATGGGGGGCCGTCATGAAGAACATATGTTGGCGCACCTTTACGATTTTCTCGCATTAAAAGATAAAGATCTTCATCTTTCCATTTTTTAACTAAATCAGGTTCTTTTTGATTAAGCCTACCGCGCATTTCAAATGCGCTTTTTGGCATTAATAGAGTATCTTTAACATTCATTACACTCTTCCTCCTTATATTAATAAAAGCGTCCGCCTAAGGACGCTTGCACGTGGTACCACCTTAGTTCTATACATTTAATATATAGCACTCTTTTAGGATATAACGGTCCTATCCCGGACAAGTCTACATTATCGATTGTCACTCCGAAGTGATAGTTTAGTAAGTTATCATCCTAAGCTTACACTGTCCTTAGGTCGCTAGTAAGTAATTGTTACTAAACCGTGTCTTCATCATCGTTTTAGTTATTAATCAAAATCTTCTTCTAATGTTTTCTTTAAAAAATCAGGTAAAATATCGAATTCATGTTCATCTTTTAGTTCACCCTCTTCTTTACTTAGCGGTGTAACTTCATCACTAAATGTGGCAACTGGCCTAGTAAATGGGGTCATTGGAACATTTTGGAAATCGTATTCTTCTTCAAAGTCACTAGCAATTACTGAAACAAGTATTGCATCTTCTAGAAGTTCATTTAGGGCGACACCAAATTTAATATCGATGTTATGGCCACTTGTTTCAATAATCCAGTTAACGGTGTCTTGAGCTTCAAAAAGAGAAACATTAGTACCGCAAGTAACAGCAACAATAGCTTTTCTTGCACCTTTCATTGAAGCTTCTAGAAGCGGACTATTAATTGCGCTTTGGGCGGCCTGACGAGCTTTATCTTTGCCTGTTCCCATTCCAAAGCCAATAAGAGCAATTCCGCTATCTTTAAGTGTATTTTTTACGTCAGCATAGTCAAGGTTAATAACTGCTGGCATTAAAATTAAATCAACGACGGTTTTTACCGATTGGGCCAAAACCTTATCGCTATCGCTAAAGGCAGAACCAATTGGAGCATTACCGCTTACCATGAGTAGTTTATCATTACTTACTACGATAATACTATCAACAACATCCTTTAAATTATTTAAACCTTCAACGCTATTTGCAATGCGCTTTTTGCCTTCAAAGGTGAAAGGACGCGTAACAATTGCAACAGTCAAAGCCCCGTTTTGACGGGCAATTGAGGCAATTACTGGTGCTGCACCAGTCCCAGTGCCGCCCCCCATACCAGCTCCAATAAAGACAAGATCAGCTCCACGAACAATTCGTTCAATTTCTTCACGGCTTGCTTCAGCAGCCTGTTTTCCAACTGAAGGTTCACCTCCAGCCCCTAATCCATGTGTAATTTCTTCGCCTAAAACAAGACGATTACGAGCTTTTGAGGTAGCAAGAGCTTGTTTATCGGTATTTACTACCCAAAAATCAACAGAATCGATTTGATCATCAATCATTCTGTTTACTGCGTTATTGCCGGCACCACCGACACCAATAACGACTATTTTTGCAACGGGTTCAAAATTGTCTAATTCTACCATATAACTTTGCTCTCTTTCTAATCGCGAGTTAAGACTCCGACTTCACTACGTTCATCGCCTATATCAAGAATATACCTATTGTATACACGAAGTAAGCCAAGACACACTGCATAGCGGCTATTTCTAGCACCAATTGCTTTTAAATTAAGAATAAAAGTACGATCTTTTAAGGGGGAATGCTCTAATAAATGGTTAAAGCCATTAATTTGACTAGCACCTCCTGTAAAGTAGAGGGGATATAGCTCAAATAGATTACTTAAGCTTTGCGATGCTTCTAAAGAAGCAACCGCATCTTTTATTTTAGCATAATGTTCATTCATAAATGCTTCAATTACGCGATTTAGATCTTTTTGATATATTGGATGCTTTTGTCCGTACTCATTTACTTGATGAGCAATAGCTACTTTATAGTTACTTGCTCTATTATCATAGCCATACATATGTTTTAATTTATGGGCTTCTTCTAAAGTAAGTGATAATTCTTTTGCAATTCGTTCGGTTAAGTGGTCACCACCTAAATTAACGATACGGCTATAGAAAAGGCGATGATTACCAACAAGACTAATAGTTGTAGTTCTTGATCCATAATCAACAAGAAGATAATTTGGACTTGCATCTTTTTCTAGAGCAATTAATTCAGTAAGAGCGTAACTATCAACAAAAGTTTTAGTAACTTTTATACCTGCTGCTTGTACAACACTTAAATAGCGATTATATACCCAAAGGGGTAGTAAATGGACATAGCAATTAATAGCAATAAAACTACTAGTTTCGCCAATTGGAGAAACGACTGATGTTTTTTCATTGTCTAAAATATAGCGTTCAGGAACGATACTAATAATTGTTTTATTTGGATCAATTCGTTGTTTTCTTACTAAACTAAGGACATTTTTAATATCAATATGTTCAACTCGGAGTGTATTAGCTAAAACATTAGTTTGTTGGCTATCTGTATAGACTTCTAGGTTGATACTTGGAAGAGCTAAAATAACTTCATCAATTTTAATTTCAAGTTGAGTTGAAGCATCTTTTACTAATTTATTAATTGCTGCGATTAACTCATCTTGATTAATTATTTCCCCTTCAGTAACTGCTCCATCGACAAAAATCGTTCCTGCATAAAGGACGATTGGTTGACGTTCTTCTAATTCATAGCCGACTAATAATTTAACGCTATTACTTGTTAATTCTAAAACGGTAATTGGGTTTCCCATCATTGCTCCTTAATATCGATATATCGATATAATTATAATAAATTGGACTAAAAATAACAACAAGATAGGAAAAAATAGCATATTTTCTTCTAACCCAACTTTTCAATGTTATTTATTTATGTTTTTTCAATAGAAAAACATATAAAAAGGAACCGCAAATTGCGGTTCCTTTGTGCAAAACTGAGCTAAATTAGATTACCCAAATTGTTGGAACGCCGCCGACATAATGCCAGTGATTTCCACCATAAACTGGGGTTTCACTGTACCATTTAACGCGATTTGGATGGCCAACGCCATCATCAATTTGGTCCCAATCATCATGCCAACCAGCAGGTTTATGCGTATGTTCGCAGTAGATTGTTTCTAAGTTTGGACTGTGCGAAAAGACTTGGTTTAGCATTCCATCAACGCTACTTGGAGTAACTATCGATGTTAGTGAATCACAATACATAAAAGCAGCATAACCAATATAGGCATCATAATACTTATGGTTTGTAAATAGTTCCATCTCAGTTCCGCTGAATCGGGCTTGACGATATTCAAATTGTCTCGTTGACCCATCAACAGTTGGAAGAGTTCTTCTTCCTGCGTGATGGAACACATCCATATCATTTGCAGTAATTGGATTATCCGCATTAATAATAATTCGATGTGTGGTAGGATCTGCGTTAATAAATGAGAGCGTTTTGCCTTTAGCTAATAGACCTACACAAACCGTTTCAAGTAAAACAAGCGCAGAATAGAAGATTAGTTCTTTTTTCTAATAGATAATTTCTTTCTAAATTATTTTTTTATAACGTTTGCAAAAAAAGATAGTTAAATAACTATGGGGAAGCTAGCTTTTTATCTATCTTTGCAATTCATTATGGCTCTATTTAAATGAGGACTTTTCAATTGTCAAATATAAAGCTGCAAGCGCTTTCAAGAAATCGATAACATTACATAGAATAAAGAAAAACCTTGACGAAAGGTGATCAAGGCTTTTCAAAAGGAGAGAATAAATGAGACTATAGAGTAGAATCAGCTAAATCTAGCAGGTCATTATCTTCTTGAGTTTCACTAGTGGTGTCATGAGCTTGGAGGAGATGTGGATTTTCTTCTAAGACTTTTACTGGAATAAAAGCAGCAAGAAATAGACCAAATAAAGTTAGTAGGGTAAGTGCAAACTTCTTACTACGGTAGTAAGTAGCTCTTCGATTAGTTTTAATTAGTTTATCTTTCATCTTTACCTCCATTTCTTTTAATAATCCTTAGTTTTGCACTTTTAGCACGGGGATTATTAATAATTTCTTCTTCTTTTGCGATAATGACGCGACGGTTTACTAGCTCATAGGGCGGTTTATCCTCATGAGCGGGTAGGCGCATAGGCACGCGCCTTCCTCTATTAATAGCACTAACTTCACTAAATGTGTGTTTAGTAATCCGGTCTTCTAGGCTATGAAAGGTAATAACTGCAAGTCGACCGTCTTTATTTAGTGCTTTTAGACTTTCAACTAGAACATCTTTTAGCGCATTTAGTTCATCATTAACTTCAATGCGTAACGCTTGAAAGATAGTTTTAGCAGGATGTCCTACTTTTTTTAGCTCTTTCATTGGAAGAGCGCTTTTAATAACATCAACTAATTCTAGTGTTCTAGTTAGGGGTTTAACTTCTCTAGCATCGATTATTTTTCTAGCGATTCGATGAGCGAATTTATGTTCGCCGTATTCGCGAAAGATGCTGACCAAATTTTCATAAGAGTAAGTATTTACGATAATTTCAGCTGTTAAGTGATTGCCTTTTTGATCCATTCTCATATCAAGAGGACCATCAAAGCGATAACTAAAGCCGCGATCTGGTTTATCAAATTGGGGACTACTTACGCCTAAATCGATGAGTATCGCATCGACGCCTTTTACTATGTAAAAAGCTAGATAATCGTTTAGAGTTATAAAATTGTCATGGATCAATGTGAAGTTAGAAGCGACTTCACTAAGTATTTTTTTACTTTCTTTAATGGCTTCTTCGTCTTGATCAAAGGCGTATAAGTGTCCATTTGGAATTCTTTTAAGAATTTCTTTACTATGACCGCCCCGTCCAAGGGTAAGATCAACGACGATACTATCTTTTGTTAGGTTTAGGCCATTAAGAACTTCGTTTAACATTACTGGAGTATGAGACATACTATACTCCTTGTAGCCTTTCTGCTATTTCATCTAGTTTGGTGATATTTTCTTCTTGGTACTTATTCCAAGTAGCTAGATCCCAAATTTCAAAGTGATCTATTACACCAACTACGATAACTTCTTCACTAATGCCATATTTTGTTAACGTTGCTTTTGGAAGAGGGAGTCTTCCTACGTTATCAATAGGAATTTCTACGACTGAAGAGAGCATAAGACGAATATATGTTCGGTCTACCTTATTTGTAAAGCGAAGTGAGGCTAAATATTCTTGTTCTTTTTTAAAAGATTCAAGTGGATAAACACTTAAGCAACCTTCAAAGCCATGCATAACATAGAGCACATCTTCCCTAATTTCTTTACGAAATTTTGAAGGAATAACTAGACGTCCTTTGTTATCAAGTTTATGAGTATAGCTTCCAAAAAACATTATCTCCCACTTTCTCCCACTTCGGTGTACTTACATTATAGAAAAAGCCCCTTACTTTGTAAAGGGGAAAAAGGCAATTTTTGTAATCTTTTTTTGGAAAAATAAAAAGATGCCTTTAACATCGTAAATTTAGGCATCTAATTATTTTTTAATCTTCTAATTCATCGTAAAGAGCATCTAGTTCACTAGCAAAGGGGCGATTCATCTTCGCTTTATATTCTTCAAATTCTTCACTTGAAAGAACTTGATAATTGTCACCACTTTTTGGTAAGGTTGCACCTGGTTTTTTAATACTAAGCGGAAGCGATAAATTAATTAGACCAACAATATATTGACGTAGATCAATGTTACTATCTTTTATGTAAAAGATATCTTTTTCTTCATCATCAATATTTTCATTATTAAGAGAAAAATATATTGTTTCATCTAACTCAATATCTTTTGAAAATAATTCTAGTGAATACATGCATTCTAAGGTTAGTTTTGCATCTATATAAATATCAAGTCGAAAGAGTCCTTCTTCAAAACTAACCTCTAAATCAACATGACAAAAAGGAATATCTTTTAAGGCGCATTTTTTATTAAAATTATAGCCCTTAAATGATACATCATCCCTTAAAGAATAGGGGGCTTGGTAGGCTTCAAATAAATTAATTTTTTTCATTTTTATCCGTCTCTAAGCGTTACTTTAAATTTTTCTTTTAATTTATCAACAATTGCTTTATCTAGAGCAATAATTTCAGCCTCTTCTAGCGTTTTATCACTTGCTCTATATGTAACATTAATCGCTAGTGACTTCTTATTTTCTCCTAAGCGCTCATCAATATAAACATCAAAAAGTTCAACTTTACTAATTAGTTTAGTGTTTACTCGTTCTACCGTTTTAAGAACGTCACTTGCATTAATATCTTTATCCATAATAAGAGCAAAATCTCTACTTACACTTGGATATTTAGCTATTTCACTCATCTTTATTGGTGAGACTTTAAGTGCAAATAACGCACTTAAATTAACTTCTAAAACCGCGACACGAGTCTTTTTAAAGTTCATCTTATCGCGAAGTTTTGGATGAAGTTCACCTAAAATTGCAACCCTTTCATTGCTAAGAAGTATTTCAACACTACGATAAGGATGAAGTTCACTACTACTTTTAGTAAATGGAACAATCTTAAAGCGTGATTCATTTAGACCTAACTCAGTTAAGATTGCATCAAAATAGCCTTTAACACTGTAGTAATCATAGGCTCTTTTCTTTAGGGCACCTTGAAGATGTTCTTCTCCTACTAATACGATTGCTAAATGAGTATTTCGCCGCTTTTTATCATATACTTCACTTATTTCAAATAGGCCAAAGTCGTTTAGTTGACGAGAATAGTTATATAGCGCACTATCAAGAAGAGAAGCAAGAAGCGAAAGACGGACATATTGATGAAGTGGGGTCATTGGATTTAGCACTTCATAGGCTTCGCCTTTTGAGAAATAATCAAAACGTTTTAATGAATCTTTATCAGTTAATGTGTAATTAATCGTTTCATATAAACCGCGATTTCTTAGATAAGTCCTTAAATTAAAAGTCTTTTGTTGAACTTCAGTTCTTCCTCCTACTGCGGTTGGCATGATTGGAAGTTCTTCCTTAATATGCTCAAAGCCAAGAAGTCGAATTACTTCCTCAGCTAGGTCTGGCGCTCCTTCTATATCAATGCGGTAATGAGGGATTGTTACCTTCATTTCTTTGCCAGTTCGTTCAATTTTCATATTAAGTCTTTCTAAAACTTCATCAATTTCTCTACTGGTAAAGGAAGTACCAAGAAGACTATTAATTTTCTTATCACTAGCTTTAACTACTTGAGGAGTATGATCTAGCGTATCAAATTTAGTCGTTTCACTTTCTTTTTTAACGCCAGCATATTTTCTTAGTAACATCGCAGTTAATTGTAAAATTTCGCTAGTTTTAGCTCCACTAAAGCCACGGGCAAAGCGTTTGCTTGCTTCACTAACGAGATTAAGTCTTGTACTAGTGCGACGGATTTGTGCCCCGCTAAATTGAGCCGCTTCAATTGCAATATTTGTGCTAGTTTCATCAACTTCGCAACTTTTTGCCCCCATAACTCCGCCTAAACACATGATTTCCCCATCGACAGTAATACAAATATCACCTTTTGTAATGTCGTATTCTTTTTCATCTAGAGCAAGAAATTTAGTTTCTAGATCATCACGGACAACAAAATCTAAACTTGATAGTTTATCAATGTCATACATATGAAGAGGTTGACCGGTAAGAAGCATAATAAAGTTACCAATATCAACGATATTATTAATTGATCTTTGACCTGATGCCATTAAGTAGCGTTGTATAAACCTTGGACTTGGACCAGTTTTAAGTCCGTAGACTTCTTTAATATAGAAAAGTGGGCAAGAAGGTGTTTTACTATTTACTGTTGCTTTACTTACTTCTTCTTTATTTTTTTCTATTTTTGGTCCTTTATATTCGCGTTTAAATAAGGCTGCTAACTCTTTTGCAAGATTAAGAACTGCCATTGTATCGCTTCGATTTGGCAGTGGCCGAACATCAAAAACAGTATCATCAAGTTCTAAGTAGCCGAGCACATTTTCTTCTCCAATTGGAGCATCACTAGGAAGTACTTCAATACCAGAAACTTGAGCTTCACTTAAAAATTTATGATCAACACCAAGTTCAAGAAGCGAACATATCATGCCGCTACTTTCTATGCCTTTAATGGTTGCTTTTTTAATTGTTAGAGATGGAAGGTTGCAGCTTGGAAGGGCAACAATAACTTTGTGACCTTTAGAAATATTTGGTGCTCCACAAATTATTTGACTAACTCCGTGTTTACTTCCTAAATTAACTTTAGTTAAAGAAAGATGATCACTTCCTATAACTTTGCTACATTCTAAAACTTCACCAATAACGAGTTTATCCCCATAAGCTAGTTTAGTTACACTTTCAACTTCTATGCCTGCAAAAGTTAATGTATTAGCAATTTCAATTTCGCTTAAGCCACTTAAATCAACAAATTCTTCTAATAATTTTCTTGAAACTAACATAACTCTTACCTCGCTCTAAATTGCTCTAAAAATCTAATATCATTTTGATAAATTCGCCGTATATCATCGATTCCATAACGAAGCATAGCAACGCGCTCAATCCCAATACCAAAGGCAAAGCCTTGGTAAATACTAGGATCATAACCGTTCATTCTAAGAACGTTTTCATTTACCATTCCAGCGCCTAGAATTTCAATCCATCCTGTACCCTTACAAGTTAGACAGCCTGCTCCATCGCACTCAGAACAGCTAATATCTACTTCTACTGAAGGTTCAGTAAAAGAAAAATATGATGCTCTAAAGCGTGTTTTTCGCTTTTCACCAAACATTTTTTTAACAAATAAATCTAGGGTTGCTTTTAAATTTCCTAGAGTAATATTTTTATCAATAACTAATCCTTCAACTTGAGCAAATTGATGAGAATGAGTTAGGTCATCATTATCACGTCGATAGGCTTTGCCTGGACAAATAATCTTTATAGATTCACCTTTTTTATCTTGCATAACGCGAGCTTGAACTGGAGAGGTATGAGTTCGAAGAAGCATTGTTTCACTAAAGTAGAAACTATCTTGCATATCTCTAGCAGGATGATCTTTTGGAATGTTTAAAAGTTCGAAGTTATAGTGATCTTCTTCTATTTCTGGACCATCAGCTATTTCATAGCCCATACTAATAAATATTTCTTCCATTTCATCTTTTATAACAAAAAATGGATTAAGACCTGCACTATTTTTGCTCATACTTGGAAGAGTTAAATCAATTTTGTCTTTTTTAAGTTGTTCTTCAAGTTCTTTTGCTTCTAAAAGTTCGTTTTTAACTTCAAGAGCTTCGTTAATTTTACTCCGTAAATTATTAACGAGTTGACCATAGAGTGGTCGCTTTTCTTGTGAGAGTGTCTTCATCTTACTCATTAGGTCACTTAAAACACCCTTTTTACTTAAATAGGTGTTACGAACTTCATTAAAAGAGGCACGATCAGCAACTAAATTAATTGCTTCTAATGCTTCTTTTTCGATTTTTAGGAATTCTTTTTCCATTTTTGCCTCCGATAATAAAAAAGTGGCGCCAAGGAACGACATTTAGCCGTGGTACCATCCTTTTTTCCACTCTTAGTTATAACTGTAACGTAGTTAACGGGTCATCAACCAGCTCCAAGGTGAATTCAATACTACTTACTTTCGAATGGTTTCACTTATCATTCGTCCCTAGTAAAGTAGTTTAGTATTTACTACTCCTTTTCAAAGCCTTTTTTATTATATCATAATAAGTTAAAAACAAAATCCACTTCTACTATAAGTGGATTATTGATTTGCAATTTTCTCCATTAAAATTGAAGCAGCAATAGCAACATTTAGCGAATCAATATGCTTAATTGGAATATAAATAGTAGCATCAGCATGTTTATGAAGAGAGGGAGAAACACCACGGGCCTCATTACCTACCACAAGCATTGTTTTAAGCAAAAACGCAAAATTAGTAGATTTTTGGGCGTTATTAAGTCGCGTTGTAGTTAATTTATATGTGTTCTTTTTACAAAACTCTATTAGCTCATTTTCATCCATACTCGTGATTGGGAGAATGAAGTGTGCTCCCTTAGCAGCACTGATAACTTTATCATTATAAAAGTTAACACTTCTTCTTGAAGCGATAACTCCACCAAAATCAAATGCTAAGGCAGAGCGCATAATCGCACCTAAGTTACTTGGATCTTTAACATCATCTAGATAAATAAGAGGTTTACTTGTATCAAGAGGTTTACTCTCTTTTTTAATCGTTGCAAAGACATTTTGTGATGTTACATATGAAGTAAGTTTAGAAGCTACTTCTTTACTTATATAGATGACTTCGCTAGCTAAGTTAGAGGGAGTATCTAAATCAGTTGTAATAAGTGTTTCAACTACTCCAAGCTTAAGAGCATAACTAACCATGATCTCGCCTTCAATTAAATAAAGGGTAGGATTTTTACCATCACGAAGTTTAAGCCACTCTTTAACACGAGCGTTACTTCTACTTTTTATTACTTCCTTCATTTAAATAAGCCTCCTTTTAAACTTTGATGATGCTTTTTATAATTAGGACAATACTTTTTAACAATATCATAAAACTTCTTTTGATGATTAGCTTCAAAGTGATGTGCTAATTCATGAATTACAATTGAATCTATTACTTCGTCACTATAGTGAATAAGTCTAATGTTAAATGAAATAGTTTTTGTATTTAGGCGATGAGAACCCCAAATTGATTTGTATAATCGAACATTAACATTGTATGGAACTTTTATATTCATCAAGTGTTCAAAATATCTAACACGTCCTTCTATATATTCTTTAAATGATTTTTTCTCGTTACTATATAAACTAGTTAGGTTAGTTATTTCTTTTTTAGGATTTAACATATCATTTAGTTTCTTAAATGAGACTAAGTTACCTCGATAATAAGTATAGCCATCTTTTTCATATAAAATCTCTTTTTTTAGTTTTCTAATTTGCTGATACTTACCTAAAAAAGTCTTAATAATAAAATCTTTACTTGTTAGTATTGGTGCACTTACTTTAAACATCCTACTTTTTGCGTCATAGCGAAAATAAAGTTGCTTAATCCGCTTTTTGGTAACTAGAAGTCTTTCTATTCTACCTTCAACTTCTACTTCATATATTAAAGGTGCTTTTAAAATCATAGTTTAATTATACCTTATAGGTTAATAATTAACGAACCTAAATTAACTTATTGCAAATTAAACTTAACTTTAGTTTAATTAGATTATGAATAAAAAAGAACCACTTCTAATATCAGCATGTTTTTTAGGCACAAGATGCCGCTATGACGGGAATAGTAATGAGCTCGATGTTCTTTTTCTTCTTCGAGCTAAATATGAACTCTACCCCATTTGTCCCGAGGTACAAGGTGGTCTAACTACTCCACGTGAACCGTGCGAAGAAAAAGATGGTCGCATCATTTCAAGAAGTGGCGTTGACCGTACTCTTGAATATGAAGATGGAGCAAGAAAAGCACTTGCAATCGTTAAAAAGTATGGTATTAAGAAAGCACTTTTAAAAGGTAAAAGTCCTTCCTGTGGAAGTGGTGAAATTTATGATGGTACTTTTACTCGTACCCTAATTAAGGGGGACGGAGTTACAGTTCGCCTCTTAAAAAAAGAGGGTCTAACAATCTATAGTGAAAACGAAATAGAAAAATTATTGTAAAAAGGTGGATGTCACTCATCCACCTTTTATTAACATGTTAATAAGTTTATTATTCGAATTTACTAGCAATTAATTTTTCTAGTGCTTTTTCATCTAGAGCTTTAATTACTTCAACTAATAGATCAATTGCAGCCATAAAATCATCATGATTAACAATACTTACATGACTATGGAAATAGCGGCACGGTAAACTAAGTGTCATATTAACGACGCCGTCAAATGATTTATGGATTTCACCTGAATCAGTTCCGCCCGCGGTTAATAGATCATAGGTATACTTAATATTATGTTTTTTTGCAATTGCTTCAACAAAGTCAAATAGACCGCGATGAGCAATAACGCTTCCATCCATAACGCTTAAAGCAACGCCTTCACCTAGTTTAGTTGGCATATTTGGTGAACTAGGTAGGTCATAACTCATTGTAACATCAAGGGCAAAGCCAATATCAGGTTTAACGTGGTATGTAGCAGTTTTTGCACCTCGTAGGCCAACTTCTTCTTGAACAGTACCTGCAAAGGCTACATTAGCACGGTGACCCTCTTTTTTAAGGCGTTTCATAACTTCAATACCAACTGCTACTGCAATGCGGTCATCCCAAGCTTTACCAAGCAAGTTTTTAGAGTTATTTAGAACACGGAACTTTTGAAGTGGGGTAACAGCATCACCAATGCGAATACCCATTTTTTCAACTTCTTCTTTGGAAGATGCACCAATATCAAGGTACATATCTTTTAGTTCCATGACTTTATTTCTTAACTCTGCACTCATGCCGTGAGGAGGTTGAGCACCCGTAACACCAATATAGTCTTTACCTTCTCTAGTTGTAACGCTAAATTCATGAGCAGGAATTACATGTCCCCACCAGCCCCCAACATTATGAAGACGGAGGAAGCCATTATCTTCAATTTTTTGAACTAAAAAGCCAATTTCATCCATATGAGCGGTTAATAAAACTTTTGGAGCACCTTCTTTGCCTTTAAGTTGAGCAATAATAGAACCTAAATTATCATAGGTTATTTCATCAACAACTGGAGCAAGTTCATCGCTAATGATTTTGCTAATTCGCTTTTCATTACCGCTGATGCCAGAGGTTTCACTTAATCTTTTAAGTAAGTCAAGATGAGCTAAATTTTCTTTCATAATATGTAGCTCCTTTCTAGTAGTTTTCTTCTTGTCTTTTATAGTTAATTTTTATTTTATCATAATATGCATCAATTATATCTTTGCTAGAAAAGGAAAGATATAGGCCTAAACGAAGAAATTCTTCAAAGGCTCGCTTTAAACTTCCCCTGCAGCGACGCTTATTAAATGTATCAATTGCTTTAAAAGTATCTAAAAACGCTTCTGTCAGCGTTTTTTCTTTATCGCTAATGTTAACTTCAAAAATGGGAAGTTCTAATTTATAGGCAAGAGAAAGCGATAAAAGAAAGTGAAGGCCATCAGCATATTCTTCTAGAAGTGTAGAGCGATCTTCACTACCTTTAAGCGACCAATACTTAAAAGTACGTGTTGCATTAGCAAGTTCAGCAACCTCAACTAGAAGCGCTAATAGGCGCTCATCTTTTGTTGTCTCATATGAGGTAGCGTGTCGCTCATTAATATTTATATCAAGTTCTAGTTGAACTTTTTGAAGTTCTTTTAAGTCTATCTTCATAACTATTTTAGCTTCTTAAGATGCCAAATATCATCAACATATTGTTGAATTGTTCGGTCTGTTGAGAAAAAGCCGCTTTGAGCAATATTAATTAGACAACTTCGTGCCCAAGCTTCTTTATCTCGATAGTAAGTAACGATATCATCAGTACGGATTAAATAGGCGTCTAAGTCTGTAAAGATAAGGTATTCATCGTTACGATGCATTAATTCATCAAAGATGACACGGAAGCGATCTTTATCGCCACCTGACCAAGTCCCATCAATTAGACTATCAACAAGACGACGAACTTTATAATCATTGTGATACATATCCCAAACGTTATAGCCTTTGCAGCGAAGTTCAATAACTTCTGGTTCGGTTAAACCAAAGATAAAGCTATGTTCATCACCAACTTTTTCGTTAATTTCAACGTTTGCACCATCTAGAGTTCCTAAGGTTAGCGCACCGTTCATCATAAACTTCATATTTCCGGTTCCGCTTGCTTCTTTTCCAGCGGTACTTATTTGTTCGCTAATATCTGCTGCAGGAATAAGGATTTCTGCACTACTTACGCCATAATTTTCAATAAAGACAACTTTCATAAATTTAGATGTTTCTTCGTCGTTATTAATTACATCTGCTACGCCTAAAATTAGTTCAATAACTTTTTTGGCAAAGTAGTAGCTTGGGGCAGCTTTAGCACCAAAAATAAAGGTAATTGGATGAATTCTAAATGAGGGATCATTTTTCATCTCAAAATATAGATGCATAATTCTAAAGATATTCATTAATTGTCGTTTATAGGCGTGAAGACGCTTAATTTGAATATCAAAAATTGAATCAATATCAATATCAATGTTGTTATGTTCTTTAATATAATCAACGAGTTGTTGTTTCTTTACTCTTTTTATTTCTAAGAAGCGTTTTTGAGTTGCTTTATTATCAACAAACTTCATTAGTTTATTTAAATCTTCAGGTTTAGTAATCCAGCTTTTACCAATTCTACTTGTTACATAACTTGAAAGTTCTGGATTAGCATATAAGAACCATCTACGGTGAGTAACGCCGTTTGTTTTATTATTAAACTTTGTAGGGAAGAGACGATAAAACTCATTAAAGGTATCTTTCTTTAAGATTTCTGTATGAAGGGCAGCGACTCCGTTAATTGAAAAACAAGTATAAATCGCTAAGTTTGTCATATGAATCATGCCGTCTTTAATAATCGCCATTTGTCTTCTATCGTGATGAGAAAAGCCTTTTTCAATAAAGTAATTTTGGCTGCGACGATGAATTTCTTCAATAATCATATAGCAGCGCGGAATTAGGCGTTGAACATAAGTTACTGGCCATTTTTCAAGTGCTTCTGCCATGATGGTGTGATTAGTATAGGCAAACGTTTTACTAACGACTTCATAGCTTTCATCCCAACCAAAGCCATATTCATCCATCATAATCCGCATTAATTCAGGAATTGCTAAAATTGGATGGGTATCGTTAAGTTGGAAGACATAGTGTTCATGGAAATTTAACAGTGTCTTATAGCGACGATAGTGTCCTCGCGTTGCACTTAAAAGTCCAGCACTAACAAGGAAATATTGTTGGCGGAGCCGTAAAATCTTGCCTTTTTCGGTGCTATCATCTGGATATAGACCGTGACATAGTTCTCTAATTGTCGCTAAGTATTCTTCAAATGGTTGATCAGTTGGAAGATTACTTTCACTAGGTTCAGCACTCCAAAGTCGAAGCGTATTTGTTACTTTATTACGGTAACCAATAACACTCATATCATAAGGAACTGCTTTAACGCAGACTGGATTAACAGTACGAACTCCAAATGTACCATCTGGCTTACCATATGTTTCAGCTGAACCATAAAACTTAACTTCTACGGCGTGTTTTGGTTTTCTTACTTCCCAAACGTTACCGTTAACGAGCCATTGATCTGGTACTTCGATTTGTTTACCATTAACGATTTTTTGACGGAAGAAACCGTATTCATAACGAATACAGTTTCCGCTTCCTGGATAACCTAAGGAAGCGATGGAATCAAGAAAACAGGCGGCAAGACGGCCAAGACCGCCGTTACCTAGACCCGCATCAATTTCTTGTTCTTCTAGGTCATGAAGGTCCATACCAATACTAGCTAATCCTTCTTTTACAACTTCATATATACCTAGATTTTGAAGATTATTTATTAAAAGACGACCAATTAAAAATTCCATTGAGAAATATATTAATTGTTTTTGTTTATTTTTTAGTGTTTTTTCGCGAGTTGTTCGCCAGTTAATATTGGCGTAATCGCGAACCATTCGTCCAAGGACGTCGTAGCGTTCTGTAATATGGGCATCATCGACTGAGCGACCATATTTTTCAACTAAACGCTTATTAAATTCACTTACGAATCTTTCTTTACTACTAAACATACTTTGTACCTCAATTTATTTTTTTGTTTTTTTCTTGTTTTTAGTAGCTTCTTCTACTACGGGTTCTTTTTTTATGACCCTTTTAAAAATCATTGCACCGAAGCTAGCTAATTTAATTGTTAGACTATATGGACGATGTTCAGGACCCATATAGTTATTGTGTTCCAATGGAAGTCCGTTATATTGGTTCCAACCGCCGTAGACATCTTTATCGCTATTAAAGATTTCTTCGTATAGGCCTGGAGTAGATAGACCAATATCGTATTCTTCATAATAATTTGGTGTCATGTTGAAAACAAAAACAAGATGAGAGTCTTCATAGCGGCGTTCAAAAACAAAGACACTTTGATTAGCATTATCAACCATAAGCCAATTAAAGCGTTCAGGGTTATGTTCTTCAACGTGCATTGCTTTTTCGGCTTGATAAATTAGATTTAAGTCACGAACAAGACGACTAATTGAATCATGTTTTGGATATGATTTTAAAATCCAAGGTAGTGACTTTGATTCATCCCATTCATCAAAGCTAGCAATTTCATTTCCCATAAAGTTTAGTTTTTTGCCAGGGTGAGCAAATTGGTAGGTAAATAAATTGCGCACGAGGGCAAACATTTGATCGTAGTTACCCCACATTTTGTTTATAATTGTGCCTTTACCATGAACTACTTCATCATGAGAAAGTGGGAGCATAAAGTTATCACTATAAAAATAGTGCATAGAGAAAGTTAGTTTGTTATGCTCATATTTTTTATATATTGGGTCTTTACTGTAGTATTTTAGGGTATCATTCATCCAGCCTAGATCCCATTTATAATCAAAACCGATGCCGCCGTATTCTAAAGGCCGGGTGACTCCGCTAAAGTCACTACTATCTTCAGCAATCATCATAACATTAGGATGTTCATAACGAATCTTACCGTTAAGTCGCTTTAAGAACTCAATACCGCCGGTATTTTCACCGCGTTCACGGTTGCCGTCCCAAAATAGAATATTACTTACAGCATCAATACGGATACCATCAAAATGGAAATAAGTAAGAAAATAGTTAACAGCACTCATTAAAAAGCTACGGACTGGATCTTTACCTAAGTCAAATTGAGGACTACCCCATTGGCTAAGAGTATTAGCAGGATCACTATATTCATACATATGTGTGCCGTCAAAATCAATTAAACCATATGGGTCATTTGCAAAATGAACGACAACAAAATCTAAAATAACGCCAATACCTGCTTGGTGCATCCGATCAACAAAACTCATTAATTGGAACGGATTCCCATAGCGGCTATCGACGCTATAGAAG
Source organism: Bacilli bacterium (assembly GCA_035367155.1). GTDB lineage: Bacteria > Bacillota_I > Bacilli_A > RFN20 > CAG-826 > JAAYSA01. Next base: position 12,500 of record DAOSJI010000010.1, on the reverse strand, counting down.
CCTGTGGCTTGATAGCCCCAGCTACCATCAAAGGGGTACTGGGTAATTGGCATTATTTCAACATGGGTAAACCCATGTTCTTTTACATATGGGATAAGATAATCAGCGACTTCTTCATACGAAATATTGCGGCCGTCGACTTTGCCTTTCCAACTGCCTAAATGAATTTCATAAATTGAAACTGGTTCATCATATCCTCTTGTTCTATTTTTTAAGTATTTATCATCATGCCAGATAAAATTACGAATATTGAAAAGACGTGAACAGCTACCTGGGCGAAGTTCGCTAAAGAAAGCATAAGGATCAGCTTTATCAACATATTCGCCTCGAGCGTTTTTAAAATGATATTTATATGACTCATATTGTTCTAAATGTGGAATGGTAATTTCCCATAAGCCACGATAATCAACTAATTTCATATTATGAGCACCAGGTTTCCAATTGTTCCACTCTCCAATGACACTAACATCACTAGCATGAGGAGCATATAGCCGGAATCTAACAGCAGGTACTTCTTTAACTACTTTGACATTGCGAGGTCTTCCTCGTCCGTCTTTACTTCTAGCAGGTCTTTTTTCGATAACTTCTTCTTTGATGGTTACAAAGTGAGCGCCTAAATGATTGAATGCATCAAGCGATTGTCCCATCAGATAATAGTCTAAAAAACTCATATTTTTCCCTCCAATCGTTCTCTACTATTATTAAATAATAGGGGTCTAAAAGCAATGAAAAAAGCCAAAACCTCCCTTAAAAGACAAAAATGTCAGATTGTATGATTTAATAAATATATTTAAGTAATAATTTTTATATTTTTTTCTTTATTTAAGAGTTGCTTTCGACTCATGGTAATTTTTATAGAAAATTGAAAAAGAGTTATGCTTTTTTGATTGACTTTTCTAAGGTTTTTTTATTACAACCTAAATGCTCTATATGGTATAATCTTTTAAGTACTAAAGGATGGTGACTTATGAGAAAATTAGTAATGGCTGTAAATGCTGGTAGTTCATCAATTAAATTTAAACTTTATGAAATAAAAAATGAACGAGTTATTTTAAGTGGTATTGTTGATCGTATTGGTCATAATGATGCTATTTTTAAAATGAACTTTAACGGAGAAGAAAGAAAAGCTATTCTTCCCGTTAAAAATCATGAAATTGGTGTTGATTTAATCTTAGAAAAACTAGTTGAATTTAAAATTGTTGAATCAATTGAAGAAATTCAAGGTGTTGGTCATCGAATTGTTCAAGGCGGAAAATACTTCCAAGATAGCGCAGTTTTAAATAAAGATACTGAAGATAAAATTGAAGCACTTATCCCTTTAGCACCTCTTCATAACGCAGCACATCTTGTTGGTTTTAGAGCATTTAAAAAAGCCCTTCCTAAGTTAGGAAATGTCGCTGTTTTTGATACTGCTTTCCATCAAACTATGGAAGAGCAAGATTTTCTATATCCTATTCCATACGAATATTATCAAAAACATGATATTCGTCGTTATGGGGCGCATGGTACTTCTCATAAATATCTTGCTGAAGAAGCAGCAAAATTAATGAGTGAAGTTAAGCATCCTCGTGTTATTACTTGTCATATTGGAAGCGGTTCTTCTTTATGTGCAGTTAATGATGGAGTCTGCGTTGCTACTTCAATGGGTTTAACTCCCCTAGGCGGAGTAATGATGGGCACACGTACAGGTGATATTGATCCAAGTGTGATGTTTTTTGCCTGCCAAGAAGAGGGAAAAGATGTTAAAGAAATGTATCAAATTTTTAATAAAAAAAGTGGTTTATTAGGAATTTCAGGAGTATCAAATGATACTCGTGATATTGAAGATGCTGCTCTGAAGGGTAATAAACGTGCGATTTTAGCTCAGAAAATGTTTGCCCGTAGAGTTGCTGATTTTATTGGTCAATACTTTGTTAGACTAGGCGGGGCAGATATGATTGTTTTCTCCGCGGGAATTGGTGAGAATGCTCCAATTTACCGTAAGTTAATAGTCGATCAAATTAAAGAAGCATTAGGTGTTGAAATTGATGAAGAACTTAATAGTAAAGTGCGCGGTAAATTAGCAGTTTTATCTACACCAAAAAGTAAAATTAGAGTTTCAGTTATTCCAACTGATGAAGAATTAATGATTCTTCGTGATACTGTTAGACTCTTAAATCTAAAATAGATTAGGTTAAATTCATGCGAATAAGTAAACATATAAAAGCTAATATTAAGCGTTACAAAAAGGATTTTGATGCTATTTTAAAGGCTATTAAGGCCTTTGATAAAATAGCGATTTTATCGCATAAATCACCAGATTTTGATGCTTTAGGTTCGCAGTTTGGTCTCTATTACTGGATAAAAGATAATTTTCCAAATAAAAATGTTAAAGTTCTTGGCGAAGATAGTGTTATTTATACACCTAAACTCTATCCTCATTTAGACAGTGTCAAAAATTCTTGGTTTAATGGTGCTCTTGCTATTGTAGTTGACTGCGCTAATCTTGATCGTGTTAGTGAAAGTCGTGTAAGTTTAGCTTCAAAAATTATCAAAATTGATCATCATCCAAATGTGGAACCCTATGGCGCGATTAATTTTGTAGACGATAGTGCAAGTAGCGTTGGAGAAATGATTGCTACATTTATTCTTGCTCAACCAAAAAAGATTATTAGTAAAGAGTGCGGAAAAAACTTATTTAGTGCGATTGTCGGCGATACAGGTCGCTTTAAATATGCTGCTACTACTCCAAGTACTTTTGCAGTCGCGGAACTTCTTCTTGATACAGGATTTGATATGACAAAAGATGTTTATGTCAAAATGTATAGTTATGAAAAAGAAGATTTACGAGTACTTGCCTACATTTTATCTAACTTTAAAGTTACTGAACACGGTTTTGCCTATTACATTATTGATGATAACGCACAAACAAAATTAAATATTCCTGCTGAACGCGGTAAAGAAAATGTTAATATTTTTTCTGGTATTGATGGCATTCATATTTGGGCGGCAATTACCGAAGATATAAATGAGAAAAGGTGGCGCGTTTCTATGCGAAGCGCTGAAAAACCAATTAACCATATCGCGGCTAAATGGAATGGCGGTGGTCATGCTCAAGCTAGCGGCGCCTCCCTTTTTGACAAAAAAGATATTGAAACATTCATTAATGAAATCGATGAATATTTAGCAAAAGAATATAAAGAATGAAAAATAAAATGCTTGAATCAACTAGACCTAAAGTAATAAAACTTTGGGTCTTTTTACTATACGATTAAGGTCTCGTATGGTAAAATATTAATTGATATTAATATGAGTAAAACATTTGTACCACTTCATGTTTACACGAGTTATTCGCTTTTAAAATCAGGTTTAACACTTGAGGATTATTTAAAGGTTTTAAAAGCAAATAAGCTGCAATTTGCAGGTATTTCTGACATTAACCACTTTTACGGTATGCCTTCTTTTAGTAAAGAATGTAAGAAAAATAAAATTAAACCTGTGTTTGGACTAGATGTTGTTTATGATGGATTCTTACTATCCTTATATATTAAAGATGAAAT
>DAOSJI010000010.1:0-8861 GCA_035367155.1 Bacilli bacterium | reverse complement strand
GCTAATGAATTCAATTATAAACTTGTCGCCTTTCCTCACATTAAATATATAAAACCTAAGGACGCTCTAAATTTAGAATTAGCAAACTCAATAGCTAATCAAACTCACTTAGAAACTGATCAAACCTTTATTGGAAAAGACTTCTTTCCAACTAACGATGACTTAAATTTCTATTACACTGAAAAAGAAATTAATTTAACTTTTGAATTAAGTAGTAAATGCGAGTTTATTCTTGAGAAAAAAAGAGGAACATTACTTGAATTCCCTCATCCCAACAATGAGACTAGTTCTTCTTATTTAAAGAATCTATGTTTAGAAGGATTAAAAAAACTTAACTTAGAAAAAGACGAAAAATATTTAGCTCGTTTAAATCATGAACTTCAAACGATAAATAAAATGGGCTTTGATAATTATTTTCTAATTGTTGCTGACTATGTTTCTTTTGCTCGGACAAACAATATTTTAGTTGGTCCTGGTCGAGGCAGTGCTCCTGGTAGTCTTGTTAGTTATTCTCTTGGAATTACTAAAGTTGACCCAATTAAATATAATTTGTTATTTGAACGATTTTTAAATGAAAGTCGTGAAACAATGCCTGATATTGATATTGACTTTGCTGATTGGCGTCGTGATGATGTTGTCTCTTATATACGAAGAAAATATGGGGACGAGAGAGTTGCTAATATTATTACTTTTCAATCTAACGCGGCACGACAATCAATTAGAGATATAGGTCGCATTTATAACATCGAAATTGAGATGATAAATTATATCGTTAATCACCTAGGTCGAACCGATTATAACCTTCGTGATAATTATAGATATGTAAAAGCATTTAGAGATTTAGTAAATAGCGATAAATATTATTTAGATATCATTACCAAAGCATCAAAAATTGAAGGGCTACCACGTCAAACTGGCATTCATGCTGCAGGCGTTATCTTAAATAATACTCCTTTAATTGATGTACTTCCTCTTGATGAGGTAAATGGTCACAATATTACGCAATATGAAATGGGCTACTTAGAAGAACAAGGCTTCCTAAAAATGGATCTTCTTGGCCTAACTAACTTAACAACTATTGAATATTGTCTTTCATTAGTTAATAAAAACTATAATCTTAGTTTAACTTACAATGATATTCCTTATGATGATCCTAGTGCTTTTAAAATAATTGCTGATGGTCATACCATCGGTATTTTCCAATTAGAAAGTGCTGGTATGAATAATGCGATTAATCTAATTAAACCAAGTGAATTTGAAGATATTGTAGCTCTTCTTGCACTTCATCGTCCTGGTCCAATGGAGTTTATACCAAATTATGCTAAACGAAAAAACAAGCAAGAGCGATTTAGATATCTTCATAAGGATTTAATCCCAATTCTTGAAAGCACATACGGGATTATTGTTTATCAAGAACAAATTATGCAAATTGCCCAAGTTATGGCAGGTATGAACCTAAAAGAAGCCGATTTATTTAGACGAGCAATTAGTAAAAAAGATGAAAAAGCTCTTTCAAAACTTCAAGATCAATTTGTAAGTGGCGCACTTAAAAAAGGTTATTCAAGTAAAGATTCAAATAGTGTTTTCAATCAAATATATAAATTTGCTGATTACGGATTTAACCGTTCGCACTCACTTAGTTATGCAGTAATTGCCTGCCAAATGGCATACCTAAAAGCTACATATCCTCACGAATTTTATGCATCATTACTAAGAGGAATGTCTTCCTCAACAGATAAATTTTATGACTATGTTCGTGAAATGAAAAAAGTTGGTATCACATTAGAACTACCGAGTGTTAATCATTCTGAACTTCTCTTTAAAAAAGAAGATGATAAACTAAGAATTCCTTTACAAAATATTAAAGATGTTAGTCTTAATTTTGCTCAAAGCATTATAGAAGAGCGAACTGAAAACGGACTTTTTGAAAGTTTTAGAACGTTCGTTAATAGAATGAGTAAACGTCTCCCCTTTAAAAGAGAAGATTATGTCCCTCTAATTGAAGCTGGGGCATGCGACTGTTTTGGACTTTCTAGAAACACTCTTAATGAGCATATGAAACATATGGATATTTATCTTGATGTTGGTTTTTTAAGTAGTGAATTATTAAAAGATAGGATTGAAATTGAAGAAATTGAGGATAACATTATTGAAAATATCGAAAACGAGTATAAACGCCTAGGAGTAACAATCAGCGGTAGTTTATTAATTAATATCGATAATGAAATGAAAAAGCGTGGCTCAACTTCATTAAATGATATTAAACTTGGAAAAGTAGATACCTATGGAATAATTAAAAGCATTAGAAAAATCAAAACAAGGAAAAATGAAGATATGGCATTTATGACTATATCAAATTATGAAAACGAAATTGATTGCGTTTTATTTCCTGAAACATATGCAAATTACGCACATTTATTGCAAAACAACACTCTTATTCAAGTAAAAGGTAAGATGGATTTACGTAATAACAAAGAACAAATTATAATCGATGAAGTAATTAGATTGGATGATTTAGATGAAAAAGTTAACGATAATTGATGGTAATTCGCTCCTTTTTAGAGCCTATTACGCTACCTCAAAAAACAAATTAATGACAACAAAAGATGGATTACCTACAAACGCTATTTTTGCGTTTGCTAATATGATAAATAGAATATTACAAAGTAGTAAACAGGATCAACACCTTCTTGTAGTTTTTGATACTGGTAAGAAAACATTTCGTCATGAAAAATATGAGGATTATAAAGCTCAAAGAAAACCAGTACCTGAAGATTTAATTGTCCAACTTCCCATCGCTCGTGAATTACTCGAATCATTAAATATTTACACATATGAATTAGATGGCTATGAAGCCGATGACATAGCAGGCACAGTTGCAAAAAAGGCTGGTTTAGAAGGCTATATGGTAAATATTTATACTTCTGATCGTGATTATCTTCAATTAGTTGATAAACATATTAATGTACAACTCATTCGTCGAGGTTTAAGTGATATTGATGAAATTTCAGTTGATAATATTGTTGAAAAATTTGATCTCACCGCTGAAATGATTCCTGATTTTAAAGGTATTTCTGGCGATCCGAGTGACAATATTCCAGGCATTCCTGGCATTGGTGAAAAGGGTGCTAAAAATTTATTAAATGAGTTTGGCACAATAGAAAACATCATTGCAAACACCGATAAATTAAAGGGCAAAGTTAAAGAAAGTATCGAGGAATTTGGTGATTTAGGCCTAAAATGTAGAGATTTAGCTACAATTCACTTAGAAGTTCCGCTAGATTTTGAATTAGAAGATACATTATACAAAGGATACCATTTTTCAAAAATTAGTTCTTTTGCAAACCGATATGAGCTTCGCCAATTTATGGCACGACTTACTCCAAAATTTGAATTACCAGAAGAAAAAGAACAAATTATTGCTTATGAGGAAATTAAATCAATTAAGGGATTATCTTTACCTAATAAAATCGGGTTTGCTTTGGCATTTAATGGTGAAATGGCAAATGATAAAACTCCACTTGGAATCGTACTTGCAACGGGTAAAAATAATTATTTTCTAACCTTTAACGATTTAAAAAATGACCGCGAACTTCTTTTACTTCTTGAAGATCCCAAAGTAGAGAAATATACATACGACTATAAAACACAAAAAGTTTGTCTTGCTAGATATGATATAAAATTGGAAGGTCTTGTTTTTGATATATTACTAGCAAGTTATTTACTAGATTCAAATAATCCTGATAACATTAGGGCGGCTTTTAGTTATTTTCATGTTTCACTCAATGTCCCAGAGAAAAAACAGCTTAGTTTATTCGATGATGAAGCACTAAATTTCACATTTGAAGCTGAAATTGCACACTATTCGTTGGTTAAAGCACCTGAAATTATGAAGTCACTAAAAGATAAAGATGCAGTTAAAATTTATGAAGAAATCGAAATTCCTCTTACTAGTGTTCTTGCAAAAATGGAAATTGATGGCTTCCCAATAGATAAGGAAAAACTTCTTTCGATTGGTGAAGACTTTAGAAATAACCTTAATCAATTAACTGAAAGCATTCATAAACTTGCAGGAAAAGAATTTAACATTAATTCACCTGCTCAAGTTGCAGGAGTTCTTTTTGATGATTTAGGACTACCAAGCAATAGAAAACGTTCTACTGCAGTAGATGTTCTTCTTAATCTTATTGATTATCATCCAATCGTAAGACTAATCTTAAGTTATCGAAAATATGCAAAACTTATTTCAACTTATGTTGATGGTCTTGTTGAATATATTCATGAAGATGGTAAATTTCATTCTATCTATCATCAAGCTCTAACGACAACAGGACGTCTTTCGACTTCTAACCCAAACCTACAAAACATTAGTGTTCGTGATGAAGAAGGTCGCCAAATAAGAAAAGCGTTTTATTATCCTGAAGAAGATGTTGAAATACTTTCACTTGACTACTCACAAATTGAACTACGAATTCTTGCTAGTTTAAGTAAATGTACAAAACTCGTAAACGCCTTTAATCAAGGTCTTGATATCCATAATCTTACCGCTTCTGCTCTTTTTAAAAACGATAATGATCCACATAATGCCAGAAGAAAAGCTAAAGCGGTCAATTTTAGTATTGTTTATGGCATTAGCGACTTTGGTTTAAGCGAACAATTAGAAATTCCATTAATTGAAGCAAAAGATATTATTCGTCGTTTCTATAAAACATATCCTGAAATTGCTACTTATCGTCAAAGTATTATTAAAGATATCGAAACAAATAGTTATGTAACAACACTAACTGGTCGAAGACGATATTTATTAGAAATTAATGAACAAACAAACTACCATCGCCGTGAATTTGCTAAAAGAGCTGCTACCAATGCTCCAATTCAAGGTACTGCAGCAGATTTAATCAAAATTGCGATGATTAAAATTGATAAATATTTAGAAGAAAACAATTTAGAAACAAAATTAGTTCTTCAAATTCATGACGAACTAATTTTCCGTGTCCCAACAAATGAAAAAAGCAAAGTATTAGAACCACTAAAAGCCATCATGGAACAAGCTATGGAATTTGATGTTAAATTACGTGTCGACGGCAGTTTTGGTAAGACATGGTATGATGCATCATAGGAGGAATTATGCCTGAGTTACCAGAAGTTGAAACAATTAGAAAAGTATTACAACAGAAAATAAAAGATAGAACGATTGTAAGCGTAAAAGTTTTAGATAAGCGGATTGTAAAATTATCACCTTCTATTTTCATTAATTCATTAGAAGGACAAACTTTTAATGCCGTTAGCCGCATTGGAAAATATATTTTATTCACATTTAAAAATGATTTAGTTTTAGTTTCGCATTTAAGAATGGAAGGTAAATACTTCTATTTAAGTAAAGAAGATCGTAATCCACCCCATTCCTGCGTTGTTTTCTATCTTGATAAGGGATACCGCCTATGTTATGCCGATGTTCGTAAATTTGGAACAATGGAGTTAACTAGTGTTACTGATCTAACTAATCTAGCTTCAATAGCTAAATTAGGACCAGAGCCCTTTGATGCTACACCAGAATACTTATATCAAAAAACAAGTGCAACAAAAAGAGCAATTAAAGATGTTCTTCTTGATCAAAGCGTTCTTGCAGGTCTAGGTAACATTTATGTCGATGAAGTTCTCTTTTTATCAAAAATTCACCCTCTAACACAAGCGAATTTATTAACGAGAAATGACACTGTTACACTTTTAAAACACTCCGTTGATGTACTAAATAAGGCCATTGTAGCAGGTGGAACAACAATTAGGACATATCAGACTTTAGATGGAAAAACTGGCGAATTCCAAGTGGAACTTCTTGCATATGGACGAGAAAACGAAGAATGTTATGCCTGTCAAAGCAAAATGAAAAAGATCTTTGTTGCAGGACGAGGAACTACTTATTGTCCAAACTGTCAAAGAATTAAAGATAAGCCTCTAATGATTGCAATTACTGGTATGGTCGGTGCAGGTAAATCAAGCGTTCTTGCTCATCTAGAGAAAAACGGCGAACAAGTATATGATGCAGATAAAATAGTTGCAAATCTATATAATGATAAAAATATTGCCTCTTTAATTTCTAAAACACTTAATGTAGATCTTCATAATGAAAACGAAGTTATTGACCGCGATAAATTAATTAAATACTTACAAGATGATATTAGTAACTTAACAAAATTAACTGATATCGTTCATCCTTTAGTTAAAAAGGAATTAGAAAGGATTTTTGCTTCTTCAAATGATAAAAGGATTTTTGTTGAAATTGCACTTCCTTACTCATATCGAATTAACGAACTTTTTAACTTCTTTATTGGTATTGAAACGAGTAAAGAAAAACAAAGTGAGTACTTAAAAATACGTGGTGATGATTTTGTGATCGTTAGACCTGACGAAGAATATTTTAAAAATCGTTTTAAATTAGATTACATTATTTTTAACGACCGCACACTTGATGACCTATATAATTCCATTGATAATATTCTTCATCATTTTTAATCATTTAAATTATCAATCATCAAAAAAGCCGTGAAAACACGGCTTTTTTGGTGTTAATTTTGCAAAATCGCTATCTTTTAGTTAAAAAGCAATTCCGCCTAATTCAATTTCACTAGTAATATTTTCCTGTATACGGTTAATTACTTGCGTTCCGCGAACAACTGTTTTTGGACCTTGATAAAGGGTTTTAATATTACTTAAAGATAATTCACTAATAAAAATAGTTGGTAATTTTAATTGATTTCGATAAGTTAGAATAGGTAGTAAAACATTTTCAATTACTAGACTATTTACCGTTTCATTACCAAAATGTGTTAAAACAAGATAATCAAGTTTTGATAACTCTTCAACTTTTTTATCAACCTCAATTTTATTTTTAAAATAATCACCCATGTTTTCATTAATAAAATTAGGAAAATTAACAACTCCGACTCGTAGACTATTATCTTTTGAAACGAGTTCATTTAATAAAGTTACAGCAAGATAAGTTTTACCTCTTCTAGGTTGACCATACACATATATCCAATCTTTTGAACCCGCTTGCATGTTAAGTAGTGCTTCTAAATATTGGAAACGTTGTTTCGTTTTTTTAACATTAGCAAAGCGATCATCTAACCATTCTTTAGGAAAATCGCTATAAACAAATTGGGTAGAAAGCTGAAGTTTTCTTTCATAAAAAGGACATGTTCCCATCTGACGGACAACACGATTATTTTCTAAAACCAAATTTGTTGGTGAATAAGGATTAATAAGTAAGCAATTATCTGGATCTTTACATTTGCTACATTTTTCAAGCGAATCAGCAAAATCAATAAGAAAACTTAATTTATTTTCCATTAAAATTGGCTCAATGTTTCGTAATTTTAATTCTGCTAGAATTTTAGGATCATTTAAAAGTTGCTCTTTTAGAGCATCTGCATCACTTTGATTACTTACATCAACTTTTTCTTCTAGCGATAAATCTTTTACATTCTTCATTTATTTAACTTTTCCATTCTTTTAATTAATGCATCCATATCTTCATCACTTACTTCATCTAGTTCTTCTTTGGCTTTCTTAGTCTTTTTGCTAACTTTTGTATTCTTTTTAGCTTCTTTTTTACTTTCTTCTAAGTAATCTAAAACATCAGCGGCTGATTCAAGTTCAAGACGTTTAATACTACCCGCAATTTTTTCAACATAATTTGACGCTAATTGTTGATTGTTATTAACTAAAACCCAAAAGACAAGGGCGTTAATAGCTCCATTTGTTAAGCCAGTTTTAATAGCAAGATTTTCAAGTAAAATCGCATCTGAGCGAGGAATTTCATGATTATTCATTTGGGCGCTTAAAAAGCGTGGGGGACTAAGTGTTTCCATTAGATTAATTAGTTGTGTATTAAGTGAGTCACCTTTAAGTTGACTACTTTTACTTTGTCTATGTTTTTTTGAAACATTTGGATACTCAACAAGTGTTTTTAAATTAAAGCTTAATTTAGATAAATCAACTTTTTCCCCTTTTCTTTTCGAGGGTTCAAAAGCAATACTAACTTGGCTTGCAAGTAATTCTTCATCAAAATGATAAAAAGTTGCAAGTCTTTCAATATGGGAAATCTCTTTTTCATCTAAGCTAGATTCACTAATTAAATATTTATCTTTTAAAATCGTAAGAAAACGATCAGTGTTAAAAGATATTGCAATGTCTTTAGTCTTTCTTCCTGAAGAAAAATGTTTGATGTTTAAATCACCTAATTCAAGTGTAGGATTAAAGACTTCCGTAAATGTTGAAGTTATATCTTCTCCTTCACTAAATGAGGCATCAACCATAAAAGCACGTGATAATTCCGTATAAGTTTCACTTCCGACATATTGAACAAGTAGTTTTGAAAAGATAACATCTTCAAAAAATGCCTTAGGTTCAAAAGGAGCATACAATTCATAAAAATAGTAATTATATCTTTTTTCTTTTATTTGCCGCGTTTTAACTAGTCCGACGGCTTCAAGACGCGAAAAAGCAATCGCTAAATCAAGTAAAGAGGCATCTAATTGCTTAGTTAAAAATTCAACTTTTCGCGGTTTTGCCTGATTTAAGAGCGATGTTTCTTTTAGCGTTAAAAAAAGTGCCACAGAAAGATGACCAATAAAGGGTTGATATAAAAGGGTGAGCGTTTTTATATCAATATCGTTAATTAAACTCACCACTCTAGCTTCATAAATATCATTACCATTTAATTTTTGCATCTTAGACCTCTAATGTGGTTATATTATATCACAATGAAGGCATCCTCTTTCCCCCAAAAAGCAAAATTATTCAAAGTGTGTTAGATGACATACTTATCTTTACAAATAAAGATTAGGAAACTTTTAAAT
>DAOSJI010000009.1:37744-48282 GCA_035367155.1 Bacilli bacterium | reverse complement strand
AAAAATATGGCAAAAGTTGTACTAAAAGACGTTTGCAAATTGTATGAAGGTAACAAAAATTATTCTGTTACTGATTTTAATATTGATATTGCAGACAAAGAATTTATCGTATTTGTCGGTCCTTCTGGATGTGGCAAATCAACAACCCTGCGGATGATTGCAGGTTTAGAAGATATTACAAAAGGCGATCTTATTATTGATGATGTCGTTTGTAATGATTTATCTCCAAAAGATCGTGGAGTTGCAATGGTTTTCCAAAGCTATGCTCTTTATCCACACATGACAGTTTATGACAACATGGCTTTTGGTCTTAAAATTCAAAGACTTCCAAAAGAAGAAATTGATCGTCGCGTTCGCGAAGCAGCACGCATTCTTGAAATTGAAGAATATTTAGAAAGAAAACCACGTGCTCTTTCTGGTGGTCAAAGACAAAGAGTTGCTTTAGGTCGCGCTATTGTTAGACATGCACGCGTTGTCTTAATGGACGAACCACTTTCAAACTTAGATGCTAAACTTCGTGTTCAAATGAGATCAGAAATTATTCGTTTACATGAAGCAATGGATGCAACCACAATTTATGTTACTCACGACCAAACTGAAGCTATGACAATGGCTTCACGTATTGTTGTTATGCAAGATGGTTTTGTCCAACAAATTGGTTCGCCAATTGATATTTATCATAATCCATGCAATATGTTTGTTGCTTCCTTTATTGGATCACCATCAATGAACTTCCTAGACGCTAAAATTGAAGGTAATCATATTGTTTTTGGTCGCTTTGAAAAGAAAGAAAAAGAAGAAGTTAAAGAAGAAGTCGTTGCAGAAGTTGAAGAAGTTAAAAAACCTGCCAAGAAACGAAGTCTTAAAGATTTATTCAAGAAAAAAGAAGATGAAAAAGTCGTTCGCGAAAAAGTTGATGAATTTAAAGCTGCAGTTGTAATTACTGATGATATGGTCTTTATTCCAGAAGTCAAAGTTACAATACCAGTTGAAATTCGTAAAGCGCTTGAACCATATCAAGGCAAAAACGTTGTCTTTGGTATTCGTCCAGAAGATATTAACTATGCAACTGGCACATTAGCTGAAAAATATAAAGATGCAATCTTTACAATGAAAGTTGATGTTGCAGAACTTCTTGGTAATGAATATATTCTCCATGGTAATTTCGCTGGCCAAAGAACTGTTAGTAAAGTAAATGTTGATCCAGAAAACGATATTCATATCGGCGATAAGGTCAAACTTGTTATGGATTTAAGCAAGTGTCATTTCTTTAAAGTTGACACACTTGAAGAAAAAGAAAATCTCCCATTACAAGAACGCAACAAGACAATTATCTAGTTTTAAAAATTAATTTTAACAAAAGAGCCGGTAATTCTCGGCTCTTTTTTTCGTTTTTCAGTTCTAGTTAAAAAAACTCAAAAACTGTTATTTTATGATTGAGTTTGAAATTGACAATTACTGTAAAATTAATTTTGTAATCGCTTACTTTTTGTCTTTACAAACAATAGTAATTGTTTATAATTATATTGTATAAACTTAGATTGCAGGGAGAGTTGCGGATAATTGCCCGCATTGTAATATTTCAACTCCCTATTCAATTAGAAAGGAGACAATTTATGTTTAAACGTTCAAAATTTGCAATTTTAGGCTTAGCAACCCTATTGATTGCAGGTTGTGGCGGAACACCACCTGCTGGAAGCGAAAGTGTAACATTACTCGTTTGGGGTCCAACCGAAGAACAAGCAGTCTACACTCAACTAGCAGAGGCATATAAAGCCAAACTACCAGAAAACGTCAAGTTTAGAATGTCCTATGCTGACGTTGGAGAAGGCGATGCCGCAACAAACGTCGTCGGTGACGTTGACACCGCAGCTGATATCTTCATTTTTGCTGACGACCAACTAAATAGATTAGTTGAAAACCGTGTTTTATTGGAATTACCAGAAAGTTACGCAAATACTGTAACTGAACGCGATTCCGCAGCAAGTGTTGCTAATGCAACAAATAATGAAGACAAGTTAGTTGCATTCCCCTTATCAGATGATAACGGATACTTTCTCTACTACAACAAAGATTACTTTGCAAGCACTGATGAGGTAAAAGACCTTAACCAAATGCTAACTAGTGGCAAACTAAAAGCTGGTAAACAATTAATGATGGATATTGGAAATGGCTATTATGCCGCAGCCCCATTCATCGTTAATGGTAATATTAGCTTTGATCCAAGTACAAACTTACATACTTGTGACTGGAACAATGCTCATGGTTTAGCTGCCCTTAAAGGTATGATGGCAATTGCAGACGAATATCAAGATGCTGGAATTACTTTCCAAAATGTCGATGATAATCTAATTGAAATTACTAAAGCCGAACCAACAGTAGTTGCCGCAGTTTCTGGTTCATGGAACGCTGCAAAATTAGTAGCAGACATGGGTACTAGAATTGGTGCAACCAAGCTTCCAACCTTCAAAGGAATTAAAGCTGACGAAACCACATATGACATCCAAATGGGAGCCTTCGCTGGTTCAAAATTAATGGGTGTTAAATCATCTACCAAATTCCCAGCCTACGCTCTTAGCTTTGCTTCATTCTTAACAAGTGAAGAAGGACAAAGAGTACGTTATGAAGCAATTAAACGCTTACCAACAAACAAAGTTCTAGCAGCTTCAGACTTAACAGATGGTAACGTCGCAGCAGATGGCTTACAAGCACAAGCTCCATTTGCAATCTCACAACGTAGTTCAGTTGGTGGAAAATTCTGGGATCCATCCCAAGCAAATGGCAATTACATCAAAGATGCCACGACAAGAGAATTAACCCCACAAGAACAACTTGATGCATTCATTGATGCAATCAACAACATATAATTAATTATTTTGGGTGGTCACGCCTTAGGCGTGATCACCCTTATTTATTTTTCAAAATAGAAAAAGAGGTGTTGACATGGTAGATAAAAAACATGAAAACCAAACGCCGTCACTTGAAGAAGAAGTAGTTTTAAAAGAAGGTGCTGATGTTGTAAAGCCACTTACATTTAGTAAATGGGTTTTTACCTCTTTATGGGACGGAATTAAAAAACTAGGACTGTCTATTTGGGGCATTCTAGTTATGCTTGTAAAAAGCTTTCTTAACATTTTCGTTTACGCTTACAAAGCCGTTATTTGGCTCGCTAAGAAAATTTATGGTATTGGCCGCGACTTTGTAATGTATTTTATAAAAGGTACATGGAAAACGAAAATATCATATTTATTTATGGGCGTCGGTCATTTCTTTAGAAAAAGACCACTAAAAGCGATTTTATATCTTATTATTCAAGTCGTTTTTATTGTTTATATGGTACTACCTCAAGGTGGAGGATATTGGCTAAGTAAATTTGATAATCTTGGCGATATTGCCTATGAAATTGTCGAAGTACCAAACTTTGATCCAATTACGGGTGAAATTACAGGCGTAATTGAACAAACGGTCTTTAGAGATAACTCGATGCTTATTATGCTCTACAGCGTTCTTACACTTGTGATTATTGCGGCATTTGCCTTTACATACTTTAAACAAATCAAAGGTCAATATCTTGCAGACCAACTTGAAAAACAAGCACAAGAATCATTAGAAAATAGATTAGCTGAATTTAACGAACATGGAACTGTTAATGGAATTAAGGTAAAGGAAGCGCCAGTATATGAGGACTTGCTTCCAACCCCAAAACAAGAATTTAATCAATTACTTAATGAAAAATTCCATCTTACAACTTTAGCAATTCCTTCAATTACAGTTATGGCGTTTACAATACTGCCGTTAATCTTTATGATTTTACTTGCTTTTACTAACTATGACTCAATAAATGGACCTCCGAGTGCACTCTTTACTTGGACAGGTTTAGCAACCTTTAAACGACTATTTACTGATAAAGTTGGTGGATTCTCAGTTGCGCTAGGTTCAATTTTTAAATGGACAATTACATGGGCCTTCTTTGCTACATTTACAAACTATATAGGTGGGATGATCCTTGCTTTAATGATTAACAAAAAAGGTATTCATCTTAAGAAGTTGTGGCGAACTGTCTTTGTTATTACAATTGCTGTTCCTCAATTTGTTACGCTTCTTTTAATGTCAAAGATGCTTAGTGACTACGGTCCACTTAATGAGACTCTACAAGCTTGGGGCTGGATTGATAAACCAATTCGCTTCTTATCAAATAAAGATACTGCCCGTGTTACTGTTATCCTTGTTAACATGTGGATTGGTATCCCATATACGATGCTAATTACATCAGGTATTTTAATGAACATTCCTGATGATTTATATGAATCTGCTAGAATCGACGGAGCGGGTCCAGTTATTCAGTTCTTTAAAATTACACTCCCGTACATGTTGTTTGTTACAGGTCCATATTTAATTACACAGTTTATCGGTAATATTAATAACTTTAACGTTATCTTCTTCCTTACTGGAGGAGGACCAAATAACCCACGATTTGCAGGGTTATATGGAGAAACCGATATTCTTGTTACATGGTTATATAAGTTAACTGTTGGCGGTGCTAAACAAGAATACGCTATCGGTAGTGCGCTAGGTATTGTTATTTTCTTAGTATCGGCCTTTATTAGTTTGATGTTATATAGCAGAACATCAGCAGCGACATCGGAAGGAGACTTTGCATAATGAAAAAAGAACAAGTTTTTAATGAAGTAAGTGAAGAAGAAGTTATGCTAGAAGAAGTCAAAAAACCTACAAAAGTAAAGGGCTTTAAGTCTCAAAAGTTTTCTAGAGCCTTTACAAATACTTTTATCTATATCTTCTTGACAATCCTTTCGCTCATTTGGTTATTCCCAATCGTATGGTTAATTTTAAACTCATTCCGTGGTGAAGATACTGGTTTAGTTAAGTACTTTATCCCCCAAGAGTTTACTTTTGATAACTATGCAAAACTATTTACTGACCCAAACATGCCTTATATGCGTTGGTTCTTAAATACATTTATTGTTGCAACATTTACATGTTTACTTTCGACTATTGTCGTCTTATTAACTAGTTATACCTTTAGTAGACTACGCTTTAAAGGTCGTCAAAACCTAATGAAAGGCATTATGATTATGGGAATGTTCCCTGGTTTTATGTCTATGATTGCTATCTACTTTATCTTAAAAGGGATGGGGTTACTCCCAAGTGGAACCGAACAAGTACCTGTAGCTAACTATCTAGTTGCCCTAATTCTTGTCTATTCAGGTGGGGCTGCAATGGGATACTATATTTCTAAAGGTTTCTTTGATACAATTTCCCATTCAATTGACGAAGCAGCAGAAATTGATGGTGCCAATAAAGCTCAAATTTTCTGGCACATTATTCTTCCGCTTTCAAAACCAATCGTTATCTATACAGCCCTAACTAGTTTTATGGGTCCTTGGGGTGACTTTATCTTTGTTAACACGATCACTCGTGGAAGAAGAGAAGCCTGGAGTGTTGCCCGTGGTTTATATGAAATGGTTAACGGTTTAGGTCAACTACCTAAATACTTCACCGTTTTCTGTGCTGGTGCAACACTAATTTCAATTCCAATTACCATCCTCTTTATTTGGATGCAAAAATACTACGTCAGTGGTGTTACTGGCGGTGCGGTTAAAGGATAAAATTATGAGACGGAAGACTCATAAGATATCGCTCCTTTTAGCGATGTCCCTTTTGCTGTTAAGCGGCTGCAAAAGCAAGCCGCTTCCGCCGCCGACAGATTATGAAATTGATACATCTATCACCAACGAAAACGGTGATGTATATTACGAAATTTTTGTTCGCTCTTTTGCCGATAGCGATGGCGACGGCATAGGCGATTTTTTAGGTTTAAAAGCAAAGATTCCCTATCTTGCAACACTCGGCGTTAAAGGGTTATGGTTAATGCCAATTCATCCTTCACCTAGTTATCATGGCTATGATGTTGATGATTATAAAGCAATTCATCCTGATTTTGGTACCATTAATGACTTTGACGCGATGATGAGTGAAGCTAGAGCACATAATATTGATGTAATTATTGATCTAGTTTTAAATCACTCTTCTAATTCTCATCCATGGTTTTTAGAAGGTAAGAATAATTTTACTAATGGATATGTTAATCCGCTTGATCATGCAAATAAAGCTAATTACTATAATTTTTATCGTCGTGATGGACAAGTAGAATATGAAGCTGCTTTTGGTCCATGGATGCCAGATTTAAACCTTGCAAATCCATATGTTCAAGAAGAAATTGTCGACATTATGCAGTTTTGGTTTAATCACGGGGTTAAAGGCTTCCGTCTTGATGCAGTACCGCATTTTTTTGGAAGTAGTATTGCATCAACGAAACTCCCAGAAGGAAAAACTTCGCTTCAAGCTAACATTGACTTTATGCAGTGGCTAAAAGAAAAAGCGACAACAATGCGAGAAGATAATTATTTTGTCGCTGAAGCTTGGTACGGGGTAGAAACGCAAGTTTCACCTTATTATGCCTCAACAATTGATTCATTTTTTAACTTCGCTGGTGGCGATGTTAATGGATACATGCTTGAATATATTAGAACAAAAAAGGCAACTCAATTAGCACAAAAAATTGCTAATGTTCATAATCTTAATCGCAGTGTCCATCCTAATGCTTTAACTGCTAACTTTTTAAGTAATCACGATATGGATCGAAGTAGCAGAATGTGGGTTATGGACATGGAAGCTCGTCAAAAACTAGGGGCAAGTGTTTTAATTCTTCAACCTGGTATTCCTTTTATGTATTATGGGGAAGAAATTGGTCTTCGCGGTACTAGAGGAGGAGAAAATACTGATGCAAATCGTCGTCTACCGATGATTTGGCAAAAAACTGATGATACGATGAGAACAAATAATCCAGTTGGTGCTACTTTCCCTTCATCAAGTCAAGTAAAAGACGGTGTTAAAGAAAATCTTGAAACGCCATTTTCCCTATTAAATCATTACCGAAAAGTAATTAGTATTCGTAATAAATATAAATTTATCACACGAGCTGAAATACGTGATATCCGTGTTTCAGGTACTAACGACTCAATTACAATGCTTGAAATGAAAGGTCCTAACGAAGGTGAAAAGATTTATGTCGTTCATAATATTGAACGAGAAGAAGTATCCTTTGATTTAGGAAAATTAAATTTAGGCACCCTAAAAATAACAGATGACATTTTTACAAGTGAAGTAAGGGCTACGCTAGTTGATAATACGCTTTCTTTAGCTGCCTACTCTTCAGTTGTTTTAGCCGTTAAATAGATAGTGAGGTAATAATGAAACGAAAAAGTGGAATTTTACTAGCAGTGACTTCTCTTCCATCTTCTCACGGAGTTGGTGACTTTGGTCCAGCTGCTTATAAATTTATCGACTTATTAGCAAAACATAAACAAAAAATGTGGCAAATATTGCCGCTAAACCCAATGGGATATGGAAATTCACCTTATCAACCATATGGAAGTAAACCATTTGATGAACTCTATATATCTTTAGAACTTTTACAAAAAGATAAGCTATTACCAAAACGAATCCGTAAATTTCAGCCTAAATCTATTCGTGTTGACTATCAAAAGGTTCGTACATTTAAAGAAGGATATTTAAGAAAAGCCTACGCAAAGTTTTTAAAAGAAAAACGGCGCGGATTTAAAGCATGGTTTAAACGTAATAAATGGGTTTATAATTACGCGCTATTTTTAACCCTAAAAAAAGAGAATCAACTAAATAGCTGGCTTTATTGGCCAGAAGAACATAAAAATGTCCTAAATGGAAATGTTGATTTAAGTCCGTTTATGGATGAAATTAACTTTACGATGTGGCTTCAATTTATAGCTTTTAAGCAATGGAACAAACTTCATCGCTATGCTAAAAAGAATAATATTGAGATCGTTGGAGATATTCCAATTTATGTTGGTGTTGATTCAATTGATGTTTTTGAAAATCGTGAAGTATTCCTTCTTGATGGACGCGGTTTTCCAACCCACATAGCAGGCGTACCGCCAGATTACTTTTCTAAAACCGGTCAAAGATGGGGAAACCCTCTTTATGATTGGGATCACTTGGTTAAAACTAAGTTTGCATTTTGGAAAGATCGTCTAGGCTTTAACGCTGAACTATTTGATTATATTCGTATTGATCATTTTAGAGCCTTTGATACTTATTATAAGATTCCAGAGTGGGCTCCAACAGCAGAAACTGGTGAATGGGTTGAAGCTCCAGGCTATGCTTTCTTTGATGAAATACTAGCAACTTTCCCACATCTAAAAATTATTGCTGAAGATCTTGGTGATCTTCGTCCAGAAGTACTAAAACTTCGTGACCACTACAATTTCCCAGGTATGGAAATCGTGCAATTTACGTATCAAGGTAGCAAAACCAAGCCGGAAAAGTATCATACAACTAATCGGATTATCTATCCTGGCACACATGATAACCAAACAACATATGGTTGGTTTGGAGCACTAGAAAAAGAAGAACAACGAGATATTGTTAGTGATTTAGCTCGTCGCGGCTTTAACTATGACTCCGTTATTGATCAACTTTTAGCCTATACTTTTGCAAGTGATGCAGATATAGCAATTATTCCTATGCAAGATGTTCTTTCACTAGATGATCGGGCACGCTTTAATGTTCCTGGTACGATAGGATCACCAAACTGGGAATGGAAACTTAAGGATTTTAAAGAAACAAAGTTAAGACTTCCTTTTATTGAACTCTTAACTAAGAAATATAATCGCTAAAATAGCAAAAAAAGGAGGAATCATGCTAAAACTTAGAAAAAGACTGCTATTTCTAGTTGCACTCTTATTTGGAGTAGCTGGACAACTAGGAGAAAAAGCAGTAAGTGGAAAAGCGCCGGAAAGTCGTCTTGAATCACGGCCAAAAGATCAAGCAGTCCTTGACTCTAACAGTGTTACATTTCACTATCATCGCAGTGATAGTAGCTACTCAGATTATGACCTTTGGATTTGGGGTACAGGCGAAAATGGTGCAGCACATGCACTATCGCAAAGTGATGATTTTGGAAAATATGCAGTTATTAATTTAAGTAATTACAGAATCCAAACTGAAATTAATGTTTTAATTCGTCAAGGTGGCGGAAGTTGGACAAGACAAAGTAGTGATCTTAACATTCAACTTAGTGACTATACGCCGATTGGAACGATGTATCACGTTTATTTAGTAAATATGGAAAGTGAAGTGTTTGCTAGTGCAGAAGATGCTCTAAAAGGACGCGTTACTGCAGCCTTATTTAAAAATGAACGCGAAATTACCGCGACAACAAATAATGAACCTGAAACTTATAAAGTCTTAGAAGGACTAACCGAAATTAAAACAGGTAATGTTACATGGACTAAAAATAGCGATGGCTATAGCTACGATTTTAAAATAACGCTACCGAGTGATTTTATTCCAGCCTTTGATAAAGATTATGAAGTTGAAGTTAAATTTAAAAATTCAGCTGATACCGCAACTAGAAAAGTTGGTCTAGACGGGCTATTTGATAGCGAACTTTTTGAAAGTAAACTTGTCTATAATGGTAAAGACTTAGGCAATAATTATTCGCAAACCGAAACTACCTTTAAAGCCTGGTCACCATTTAGCACTGATTTAAAACTTCGTATTTATGATAACGGTACTCCAGTTGATGTTGATGCTACGCTTGGTAGCGATGAATACGCTGAATACGATATGGTTAAAGGCGATAAAGGCGTCTGGAGCTATACATTAAGCGGCGATTTGCATGGTAAATACTATACATATGTGGTAACAAACGAAGTTTATACAAATAAAGAAACTGCTGACCCATACACTAGAGCAGCAGGCGTAAATGGTAGAAGAGGAATGATTGTTGACTTTGCAAAAACTAACCCAGTTGGTTGGGATGATGTAAGTCTAGTTTCTCGTCCTGCAACCGAACAAATTACCTACGAAGTTCATGTAGCAGACTTTACAGGTGATGCAACCTGGAATGGTAGTGAAGCTAACCGTATGAAATTTTTAGGTTTAATTGAAGAAGGAACAACTTACACTGAAAATGGTGTAACAGTTTCAACTGGCTTTGATCACCTTAAAGAATTAGGCGTTAATGCAGTTCAAATTCTACCGTTCTATGATCAAGATAACGATGAAACTTCTAACCAATATAACTGGGGTTATAACCCACATTTATATAATGTTTTAGATGGAATATATAGTAGTAATCCTCATGATGGACTTGTCCGTATTAAAGAGTTTAAAGAAGTCGTTAAAAAGTTCTCTGAACATGATATTCGTATCGTTATGGACGTTGTTTACAATCACGTCGCAAGTGTAAGTGGTAACGCTCTTAACATTATGGCACCTAAATATTACTTTAGACATAATGCAGCAGGCGGACTTTCTAATGGAACTGGCGTAGGAAATGACACTATGAGTGAACGTGCAATGTTTACTAATTTTATGGTTGATTCAACAACTTTCCTTGCACGCGAATATAAATTAAGTGGATATCGCTTTGATTTAATGGGGTATCACACAATTGATGCAATGAATGCAGTAAGCCG
>DAOSJI010000009.1:28884-37644 GCA_035367155.1 Bacilli bacterium | reverse complement strand
AGCGAATATGGTTCAGGCCGTTCAGTCCATGATGATCCCTTAAAGACTGTTAACTACGTTAGTTGTCATGATAACTTTACGCTTTATGATAAAGTTAGACTTGGCGCACAAGAAGGTTTCGCAGGTCAAGAAGAGCGAATTAAACAAATGAGTCTACAAGCTCAAAGTTTCATTCTTCTTGGTCAAGGTTTACCTTTTATTCACGCAGGTAGTGAAATGCTTCGCTCAAAAGAGTTCACGGCATCAACGCCAGAAATTATTGCCCTTCTTGGAAGTGATCAAGGCGATTATAAGCCAGGCATTGAACCTGACACATATATTTGCAATAACTCATATAAATGGCCAATTGAAATTAACTCCATCAAATGGGACTTAAAAGTTAAAAACTACTTTGTTTTTGAAGCATATAAGAAAATGATCGAGCTTCGTCTTAATAACCATGCCTTCACTTATACCACAAGAGAAGACATTGATGCTAATGTTAAAGTCACTTGGGGTAGTGAATTTGGTCAAGATGATACGATTATTAAATATGAAACTAAAGATAGTAATAACGAATTTGTCATCTATTTTGTTGGTGCTACTCAAAGAGCAACTCTAGATGTTGATGGCCTTTATGTCGTTTTAGATACAAGCGGAAACCTTGAAGAAGGTAAACGGCTAAGTGGTTCATATAAATCAACTGGCGGCTCTTTTACCCTTATTCTTTCTAAAAATCCTGTTGCAACTACGCCTAGTAAACCTAACACTGGTTTAATCGTTGGTTTATCTATTGGTATCCCGCTTGCTTTAATTGCTTCAGGATTAACCATCTTCTTAGTATTAAGAAAGCGCAAAGAAGCAATCGTTCAATAAAATTAACTTGAAATGCATTAAAACGCTTTACGGAAGCGCTTACAAGTTATATAATAAATTATAGTTCTTAACGACAAATTACGTCGTGTATAAACAATTTCATTATTAAAAAAGGAGGAAAATATGAAAAAGTTTTTAAGAAGTGTCATGACTCTTGGACTTGCCGTAGGACTTCTCAGTGGTTGTAAAGGTACAACTCCAGTAGAAAAACACACTGTGTTCTTCTGGATGGGCCCAACCGAAAGCCTTTATAAAGAAGTAGAAGTTGAACATGGTAAAAAAGTTGAAAAGCCAACAGACCCAACCAAAGAAGGCTTTACCTTCATTGATTGGTATGCTGATAAAGCTCTTGCAACCAAATTTGACTTTGATAAAGCAGTCGAAGAAGATCTAGACGTTTACGCCAAATGGAGCAGAGACTATGTTCCAAGCGACAAAGTCTTAAGCATTGTTGGTGAATTAAAAAATTCCGATATTGATTGGGTTAGCTGGCCTGTTGATGCAACAAATCCAGATCATTATGACGAAAGAAGCTTTTTAACCAAGGCAGATGACTCTAACGTTTTCTCAATTACGTTAGAAATCGGCTACAATGGTGCATTTAAGATTAAAGAGCCTGGTATTGCATGGGATGCTGGTGTCCAATTTGAATGGCAACATGTCCGACAAGTCAAAGAAGGAACAGAAGTTCCAGCTTATATGGCAGAACAAGGACTTAGAAACATTCAAATCAAAGACTGCGGTAAATATTTACTTGAAGCAGACATTGATGAACTAGTTCTTGATGTTACCCGTTTAGGTGATGTTGATGAAGGTTCAGGTGCTGAGCCAAACTTAGAAGGTCAACCACAATGGGGCTTAGTTGGTGGTCACAATGACTGGGGTAATCCAGATGGAAATGGTGATGTTATTGCAGATACACCATTTACATTTAACGAAGATGGTTTCTATCATCACCTAGATTTAGTTTGGTTAGAAGCTGATACTCAATTTAAACTTCGTACCGGAAACACTTGGGGTGAGGAACACGCCTATACTGAAACTGACATCTTAGATGAAAATATTGAAGAAGCCCTTGATGAGGGAGGTAATCCAAGTGGTAACTATAAAGTAGTTAAATCAGGTCTTTACCAATTTGTGTATGTTCCAGAAGGCGATAGCGGTGCTGCAGTATTACATGCTCGTTTAGCTAAATTTGCTCTACGCGGTGATGTTGAAGGCTTCTTAACATTGGGCGAAGATGCTCAATTCTTTGAAGTTAATGAAACTGGTTTAGTCTATAGTAAAACCGTTACATTCCCAGCCGCTGGTGAATATAAGGTTAAACTTGCTGCATTAGGCCCACATCCTGGCTGGAATGTCGCATTCTCAACTGAAGAAGGTGGCGCAAATATGACCTGTGCTGCTGATGAAACAGTAACCTTAACCTTAACATTTACTGTTACTGAAGGTGTTGTTGAAGGCGTATTAGTTAAAGCCTAAGTTAACTAAAAATTAACAATAAGAGGACCTGCTTGCAGGTCCTTTTTTTGTTCTATCTTTTAGAATAGTTTAATCTATGTTAAACTATTTTTAGTTAATTAATAAGGAGTAAACTTATGAAAAAAATGTTTAATAAACTAATCCTTGGTCTTTTAGCCTTATCCCTTTTAGCAGGTTGTAAAAAAACACCCCCTACTACAAGTGATAGCGATGATTCTTCACCTACAACTGATGTTACAAGTGAAGATAGCAGCGAAAACGGTGAAGAAGGTGGAGGTATCGTTGGTGATCCTATTGCTCCAGGCGAAGTACCTGAAAAAATTCGCTTTTATGTAGCAACACCAGATGAAGCTCATCTTTATCAACTTTGGGTTTGGGATGACAGCGGCAAAGAAGGTGAAGCCGTTGACTGGGACTCAGTTGAAGGGGACTGGGCAATCAAAGAATTTTTATCCTCATACTTTGAATCAATCAATGGCGTAAATATTATTTTAAGAAGTAAAAATAGTTGGGCCTGGCAAACAACAGACACAACAATTAAATACTGCGATTTTGGTCAAGTTGATGGGGTTATGAGTGTATATTGTATCGTTGGCGAAGGTGATAATATTGAACTTTATCACCGAGCAGAAGATGCTCTTGGTGATAATATTATAACTGCAGCTTTTACAGATTTTACTCATATTAAAGTCGTAGCAGATGCTGTTCCAATTACATTTGATTTATATGTAAACGGAGAACTAGAAAAAGCATATGAAGGCGTAAGTGCTACCCAAATTCTAACTCTAGATGAAATGGCACCGCTATTTAACGCTTATGAAGTAAGGGCTAAATTCCCTTCTAAACCAACTAAAGAAAGAGCAAGAAAAGTAAATCCAAGTGCTCTTTATGATCAACAACATTTCCTTAATACATATGTTTATAACGGCGATGATTTAGGTGTTACTTATACTCCATCTAAATCAACCTTTAAACTTTGGGCACCTACTGCTAGTAGTGTTTCTCTTCTATTGTTTAGAAGTGGTACTCCAAGTAGTGTTGTTCCAAATATTCTTCTTGATACTCCAAAAGCTGTTATTCCCATGACCTATTTTGGTCAAGGTGTCTATACTTGTGTAGTTGAAGAAGATCTTCATAACACCTACTATATGTATCGCGTTACTAATAGTTTAGGAACTAACGATGTCTGTGATCCATATGCAAAAGCAGTTGGTATTAACGGTGTTCGTTCGCTTGTTTTAGACTTTAGTCAAACAGATCCGCTTGGCTTTAGAAATATTGAATTTCCAGTTTTAGAATCTCCAACCGATTTAATCGTTTATGAAATGCACATTCAAGACTTAACTCATGATGAAACTTGGACTGGACCTGAAGAAAAGCGTGGCAAATATCTTGGAGTTATTGAAGTAGGAACGACCTATACTGAAGGCTCTGTAACAGTAAGTACTGGCTTTGATCATATTAAAGAACTTGGCGTAAATGCTGTACAAATTATGCCCTTTTATGATCAAGCAAACTATGAAGAAGCAAAAGATGGTGTTCCTGTTTCTTATAACTGGGGATATAACCCACTTAACTTTAATGCTCTTGAAGGTGCCTATAGCAGTGATCCTCGTCACGGCGAAGTCAGAGTCGGTGAATTTAAACAATTAGTTCAAAAATTTGCCGAAAATGATATTCGTATCATTATGGACGTTGTCTATAACCATGTTAGTAGTTATAGTTCATCAAGTTTTCAAAAAGTTGTACCAAACTATTATTTCCGCTATAACGAGGACGGAACACTAAATAATGATTCAGGCGTTGGTAACGTTTTTGCTAGCGAAAGAGCAATGGCTCGCAATTTTATTGTTAATTCAGTAAAACATTGGGCGAGCGAATATCAAATTAAAGGTTTCCGCTTTGATTTGATGCAACTTATTCATACTGATACTTTAAGGGCAGTAGAAGTTGCCTTAAAAGAAATAGATCCCTCCATTGTTATTTGGGGTGAACCATGGAGTGCAGGTGGATATTGGGGTGATATGGTTTATAGCCAATACTTAGGTGACACTAGTATTGCCCAATTTAACGATCAAGGTCGTAACGGCTTAAAAGGTGAAAATGATATTAAACAAAATAAACACTGGGGTTGGATTAGTAAAGGACCAGCTCATAACCAAGAAGATGCTAGTTTTATTAATCGAACAAAAGGCCTTATGGCAGGTATGATAGGTCAATACTATGACGAAAATGAATATCGTACTAATCCAAAAAAGAATGTTCAATATGTTGGCTGTCACGATAACTATACAATTCATGACCAATTCCTTGCAAATTTTGGCTATAACAAGGATATGGCTCTTAGAACTTCAGTTGTAGCGACTTCAATTTTGATGACTAGTCAAGGTATTCCTTTCTTCCAAGGTGGAGATGAAATTGGTCGAACAAAACCGTTTGATCCTGAAACCAAAATTGCAAGAGAATTTATGGAAACCCATACTTATGAATGGCATGTAGGAGAAGACGGTAAATACTATAGCGGTAACTCCTATAACATTGGCTATGATACAAATAGTTATAAATGGGATGATAAAGTAAGCAATATTGAAATATTTAATCGCTATAAAGAAATTATTGCTCTTCGTTTAAGCAAAAAAGGCTTTAGAATGAATACTGCTAATGAAATTAAAACCAAAATGGGCTTCTTTGATCAACCATTAAGTTATTCAACAATTGCCGCTTGGAATACATATCATTGTCAAGGTAACGAAATTGGTGCTATTTATTATTTCCATATTGGTCGACTTGCAGAAAATGATACAACAAAAGAAACAATCACCTTTGCAGATGGAACATTTAGACTACTCTATGACTCTAAAAATGAACTAACTGGCCAAACATTTACTGGCTCAAACATTGCTATAGAAAGATTACGTTCTGTAATTATAGAAAGAATCGGCTAATTTAAATCGCGATGAAAAGTGATAATCCTTTATATAAAAAACATCCAAACGAAGATATAGTCGCGGCCCCTTTTGGGCGGCGACTATTAGCAGCACTAATTGATTTACTTATTAGTGTTGCTTTTGCTTTTTTAACTTTTACAGTTTTTGAGAACATTTTTTATAACACTACAAAAGGAAGAGCAATTAATACTAACTTCTATGAAGTTAAAAAAGCATCTCTTCTTTATGGCTATAATGATGAGAGGGAACTCTTATTTCCCTATCAAGATCGCGAAGGTCAAGAATTGGCTACAACGCGATTTTACACGGTAGCAAATATTAACGGTGAACAATTTTTTAGATATGAAAAATGTTCATTTTATAACGAATATGTAGCGTTTGACTTCGGTGTTCATATTTTAGAAGTAAATAGCGAATCTAGTCTTTATGTAAAAATAGTCGATGAGGAAGATAATGTCACCTATACGGTAAAAGAAGGAGTAAGTGAAGAAAGTTTAGTCTCTTTTTGGGATAAAAAATATAATGAAGCTTTGCAAAATTTAACAAACATGCCTTTTTATCGTGAAGCTAATAAGCCTTATCGCGATATATTCTTTTATGGTAGTTGGGGATCTTTTGTTATAGGTGCTATTCCGCCCTATTTAATTTTGCCGCTTATTTTTAAAAATGGTCTTACGCTTGGAAAATATCTTTTTGGCATTGCACTTTGTGATAAAGACGGCTATCAAATTAAAGTTAGACATGTCATTGTTCGCTATCTAGTTTATAGCGTTATTGAAGTAGGAAGTGCCTTCCGAGCTCTTTTTATTCCGCTTTTCTTATCAAGTGCCGTTGTGACACTTGATAAACAAAATCGTGCCGCGCACGATATTGCAGCAAGAACTTATGTTTGTGATGCCTATCAAAGTAAAATTTTTGCTTCAAAACAAGATCAAAGCGACTTTTATAATCCCACTTTAAGAAAAGAAGATAGAGATAAAATAACATATTGGCAACTTCCTAAAAGAAAACCACGTAAAAAGACAAAAGAAGCATAGAAATATGCTAAAATAAATAAAAATAAATAGAAGGAGAAACGATGATGGGAACACCTCACATTAATGCCCCTAAAGGTGCATTTGCAAAAACAGTTTTAATGCCAGGAGATCCAAAAAGAGCTAAATGGATTGCAGAAACTTTTTTACATGATGTTGAACTAGTTACAGATGTAAGAAATATTTTTGGCTATACAGGTTATACAAAAGATGGCAAAAAAGTATCAGTTATGGCTAGTGGAATGGGCTTACCTTCAATAGGTATTTATTCTTATGAACTTTATACTTACTACGATGTTGAAACAATTATTAGAGTTGGAACATGTGGAACTTATCAACCACATATTAAACTTTTTGATGTTTTAGTAGGAGTTGGTGCTTGTACTGATAGTAGCTGGGGCACGCAATATGGAGTTAGAGGAACATTTTCTGCTCTTGCAGACTTTGAGCTAGCTATGAAGGCCTACAATGCCTATAAAGCAAAAAAGATTCCAGTACATGCGGGCAACATTTTTTCAGCCGATGTTTTCTATGATATTGACAAAGATATGTGGAAAATGTGGGCTAAACTTGGTGTAATGGGCGTTGAAATGGAAAGTTATGGACTTTATTGCAATGCTGCCTACCTTGGTAAAAAAGCCCTCTGCTTATTAACAGTAACTGATAGTTTTATTGATCACTCAAGAAAAGCAACTGTTCAAGAGCGACAAGAAGGCCTAGCACATATGATTGAAGTGGCCCTTGAAATCGCTGAATAGTAGTATGTTGTTAATTTCATTAAAACCATTACATATATTAATTATTATTTTAAGTTCGTTCGTTGTCATCGGAGTACTTATTTTACTTTTTCGTCGTTTATATCAAAAACGTTTAATCAAAAAAAACTTACCAAAACTTTACTATAAGACAGTAAGAAAAGTAACGGATTACAATGATTACTATTTAATTAATTTATTTACTTTAACAATTGATAATAAAACTACACTAGTTTATGATCACCTCCTTTTTGGCGATAAATATATTTATGTTATAAAAGATGTTTACTATATTGGAAAACTTCATGGTGAGCGAAAAGATCTTAGCTGGCGTCTAGTTTCAAAAAAAGATGAAAAAGAGCAATTTGTAAATAATCCAACTATCGCTAATGAATATTTAGTTGAAAAACTATCTTTAAGTACAGGAATTGATAAAGATGTATTTATTAGTATTATTCTTTTTAATGATGAATGCGATATTTTTTCAATACAAAATGATATTAAAAACTCTTATATTATTAATCGTAAAGACTTAATGAAGTTAATTAGTGCGACTGAGTCTCGTGACATTAGACCATTTAATAAAAAACAACTGCAAGGAATTGTCGAAGATATCGATAAATTAAACGAAAGAAAGGTTACAAAAAAAGCTAAAAAATGAATGAAAAATTAGAGCAATTTATTCAAGAGTATCGTGAAGTTAAGAATAATTCTAGTAACTTTGCTCCTTTTATGGTGCTTTTTATTGCTCTAATTTCTTTAGTTGCTCTATTTTTAAACTACTTTGCCCCGCTAGTTTTTATAATAGCGGTCTTTTTTATTATTCTACCTTTCTATGCTATTTTCTTACTTTTAAAAGCAGATATTTCTAAAAAAAGTCTTTTTCAAAAACAAAAAGAATTTTTTAATATTTATAAAAATAGTGCTTTGAAATTTATTTGGCGGCCCCTATTCCCTCCACGTCTTTTTCTTTTTGCACTTTTAGCAAGTGTTGGAGTAACTAGTATTGCCTATATTGTCTTTAGTATAACGATACCTCTTTTTGATAGCGAAGCCCTTAGTGCGATTATGGAAATAAGTGAACAGATGCTAGCAACATCAACTAATACGACTCAAATTGTACAATTAATTAGTGAAAAAGAAGCCGTTTTAGCACCATATATTATAACAAGTGCTGCTCTTTCTAGTGGAGCGTTTCTACTTTGTTCTTTATTTGGTATTGTTCGTTATTCGTTTAATTTTTATTATAAATCGACATTTAACTTTGAATCGCGTTATATAGTAGATCGAGGTGGACGCTACTTTAAAGGTGAGTTTGCTAAAAAATACTTTTGGCCCCTTTTTATTAGAACGACAATTGTTCCTCTTATCCTTACAATTTTTGCCTTTGTTGGTGGAATAATCTTAGGATATTTTTTAAATTTTAATTTATCACTTATTTTAATTCTTGCTGAAGGGTTTGCTCTTGTTATTTATTTTATTTTTCTTCCACACCTAAGCACTGTTATGCAGACACTTTATAACACATATATGAATTTATACGGCGAACAAACTATTGATGAGGTTATAAATGAAATTAAAGTAAACATCGAAAAAAATGGTGACCGTAAAATAATGGGTTATCCTCATAGAATAGATGTGTATTTAAAATTCTTGGAAAGTTTAAAACTTACAATTAAACAAAAG
>DAOSJI010000009.1:6596-28784 GCA_035367155.1 Bacilli bacterium | reverse complement strand
AATAGATGTGTATTTAAAATTCTTGGAAAGTTTAAAACTTACAATTAAACAAAAGAATACAAAAGAATTTAACGAAGAAGAAAAGCATAAAAGCGAACAAGAATTAGAGAAAATAGTTGTTGAGTTAGAAGAAGAACTTAATATTAATGAAGATGAAATAGAGAAAATATTTGATGATAGCGATAATGAAAACGATGAAAACGAATAGAAAAAAGCGAAGCCACGAGACTTCGCTTTTTAGTTAGCTATAAATACTTTAATAAATAAATGAATGGTCGTAAATTTCACCAGTTGTTAATGTTAAGCGAACTAAATAACGATTCCCTCGAACAAGAGGATTATTATAAATTGGTAATTGACGGTCTTTAATTGAGCGACCTTCTAATAAAATTATTTCACTAATTGGTGGATTCGCCGTAGGATCTTCTGTACCATAATCAAAATTATGATAAAGGGAAATTTGTTGAATTGCATTAGGCGCATCTTCTCTTTGGAAAAGATGATAGTCATTATAAATTGCAAATTTTAACCATTCTACTTGTTCAGTAGGTTCATCTAAATTTGAATCTGGATTAAATAGTCCAGAAGTAAGTTCACTAGTAGGATCTTCGCTAGCAGGTTCGTCGCTTGTAGGTTCTTCACTTGTAGGCTCTTCGCTAGTAGGATCTTCAGTTTCAAAAGGAGCTACTTCAACATTATTAATAAGAGAATAATGAGTCTCATTTAACCAAGAAGGAACT
Organism: Bacilli bacterium; assembly: GCA_035367155.1. Taxonomy (GTDB): domain Bacteria; phylum Bacillota_I; class Bacilli_A; order RFN20; family CAG-826; genus JAAYSA01. The sequence goes on along the minus strand of DAOSJI010000009.1, from coordinate 28,044 downwards.
TGGTAGATATAGAAGAGTTCATGGGCTTTAATAAGTCCGTTGGCGCGGTCTTCGATTCGATAAACAATACTATTTACTTTGTCTCTTTCGACTTGAACATCAAATTTAATAAGTTCAAAATTTTCAACATCTAATTCAAAAAATGATTCTAAAACTCGATTATATGCATCCTCATTTAGCATATACCAGCCACCTTCGTCAGTATCATAGCTAAATTCAGCTGGATCTAATTTCGACATATCAAAAACATTATAATAGGTCTTAAGTGTATTAAAATTAGGTATATTTTCAATCTCTTGCGATAAATTGTACTTTTGATAAAAACTATTTCCTAGATATTTATCATCTGAAGATGATTTTTCTTTATAGTAAACATCATAGCTACCAAAATCATCATAAATGTTATCAAAATAATAGCTGCTAATTTCAACTGGGTTAAGAAAATTGCGCGACTTAGTAATAAATTTGAAGTCTTGCATAGTAATTGTTGCTTGGGCATAAACATTGACATCAAGATCATGATTTACATGATCGCTTTGTACAGTATAAAAATCAAAATTTCGCTTATTTAAAGCATTCTCAATACTTTCCCCATCTGTAGGTCCTTCACTTACAGTTGGAACTGAACAACCAGACAGTGATAATAATAAACTAATTAAGAGAATTGGTGTTTTTTTCATATTTTCACCTCGTTAATATATTAACATATTAATTACACATTTAGTGCGTGTTTTTATAAACATTTATAAAAAAGGGATGAATTATTCATCCCAATTTTATTTTAATGCAATACTTAATTATTTTTTAACAAGTGGTAATGCAACATTGGCACCAGTAACTAAGATGCCAAGAATTGAAGCAACACCGCCTAGAATTGCACCAACACCTAGTTGATATCCACCAATTTCTTTAAGTGATTTAGTTGCAGTATTACCTAAAACGGTAACACTAAACTTAGCTGTACTAAGAATGGTGAAACAACCAACGGTTGATAAAATAAAGGCTACAATTAAGCCGATGCTGACAAAACCAGCGAGCTTTCCTTTGCCAAGTAGATTAAGAACTAGAACTACTAGAGCAAGGACTAATGGTAATAAGAACCCAACTACTGCTAAGAAGTTAAAGTTGAATTTACCAACGCTATGTTCGCCACCAAATGAAATTAATGAACCTTTAAGGGCTTCAACAACTTCACCATCATTATTTTTTAGAACAGCGCCATTTAAGAACATCATAAAGAAGACGACAACTGCTAAAAGAAGTGAAACATAGCCTAAAACTTGTAGTAATAATTTTTTATCTTTTGCTTTCATATTTGAATCCTTTCTTTATATTTTTAGTCAAACGACCGCATTTATTATACCTAAATTTTTAGGAAAATAAAAAAAACCAACCAATATGAATTCTTAAAAACGGCCATAGATTATGCATTAAATATTAATTAATAAAAAAACCTCTGCATAAATGCAGAGGTTTAACAATGTTTGTCAATCGTGTTTTAAATTGAAGTTTTGCTCTTCTTTTCAACGAAAATATGGTAACAAATTAAGAGGCTAAATCCTAGAATAGCAAAAATAATAAGAATTATATTTGATCGATTATTGCTAGTTGAAGAAATAGATAAACTAATTGGTGTTCCATCACCATATGGATCAATATCTCCAAGATGACGAGCCCATGCTTCATAACGAGCTCTTCCAGTACTTATATCTATGCCATTAACTTCTGTAGCATATTTTAATTTTGCTAATTCACCTGAAGTCATTTCATTAATTTTAGCTTTATAGATTGAATAAAGAGTTAAACATTGATTTTCGGTATTACTACACATAATATCACTTGCAAAAGTCTCAGCCTTATCTGTGTATGAATGTAATTTAAAATAAATAAAACGATTAATATTTAAGTGAACTTCAATTGAAGCCTCAAAACTAATAATACCTCCATCAACGAAACGATAACTGTTCGTGGGATTAATATCAGGGCTGAGGATTACTATACTTGAGGTAGCAGAATAGGAAGTTTGGATTTTTATTTTATTATAATTATTGTTGGGGTCATCTCTAACAACTGCGTTATTTACGCTATATATTATTCCATTACCTGGAGTAAGCGTTAGAGCCTCTTCAACAGTTGTAGTAAGTTGAATAACATTAATAGTAAAAGTAGTAATTAAGTGTTGATTGTTAATATCTAGACCTGAAGTAGTGAGAGTGACAGTTACATTTGAGGCCACTTTTGCAGCATATAGCTGCGTTCCGCTAACTATTACATTTGGATTGTCAGTTGTTAATGTAAAGCCTTGATCTGAATCTATCGGTAAAATTGTTGGTAAAATATTGAGCATTTGACCTCGTGCCATAGTGTAACCTTCATAATTACTTACATCGACACTTGATACTGGATTAGTGCTCGAAACTTGTTCCTCATACGTTATAGTGATTTTACTAATTCTAATTTGCATATTATCATATGCGCCTTGATGAACATTTTTAAATTTTAAATATTTAACACCACCGGCATTAACATAGTTATAGTGAACACCATAAAATTTAGGTTCTTCAATTTCTGATAAAGCGTTTAAATCGTTACCTGCCCAAACTTTAATGTCAGTTATATAACCACGTAGTGTAGTTAATTTAAATTCTTTTAGCACAAAATTTTGATTAGAAGAAGTTGGTTTTACCAATAATTCGTTACCATTACCGTTTGCTCTTCTTGTATTAAATTTAATAATTCCACGTTCTGCGTTATAGTTTGGTGGATAGGCTTCGCAATTAGAAAATTCTAAGTCCCAATTAATATCAAAAGATTCTGTAGTGGGCCGATATCCATCTGTATAACCTTGCTCATTTACAATCCATTCTTTTTGGATTGGGGCTGATTTGGTAATGTTATCGTTGCTAGGGAAATAAAAAAAACTACTAACGGCAAAGAAAACACTTAGTATGGTAGTTAAGTACAAAATGACTTTTTTTCTTTTACTCATTTGCCCTCCTACGACCTCCTACGACAAAGTTTGTTCTATATTACTACATATTTGTATTATTTACAAAGTAACTCTTAATAAAATAAAAAAACCTCTTTCTCCACCTAACTAGGTAAAATTTAGAGGAAATCTTGATTTTTCTGGAGCAGGTGACGGGAATCGAACCCGCGTATCTACCTTGGCAAGGTAGTGTTCTACCATTGAACTACACCTGCATATATTTGGTGCTAAATTAATATATCATCGTTTTAACTTAAGTGCAACTACAAATCGTTTTTTTAGACTGAGGTTCTAAAAAATATAATTTTTCAAACATTTTTATCAAAAAATGAAATCGATTAAAAAAATAGTCAAAACCTTACAAATTACGAGTGTTTTGAAAAAAAAGCGAATTTATGTAGTTTTTATAGGGGTCAGAAGGCTTTTTATTATAAAACCATCGGCAAAAAAGCACTTTTTTCTTAAAAATTTCGTTTTTTTTGCTTGAAAAGGCTACTAAAGAGACATATAATTTAGGCAAGGAAACTTAGAAAGGAAAATAAATTTATGAGATTGATGAGATTTCGTAGAACTTTAGATGTATTAGTAGGCATCTTTTTTAGTACTCTTGCAGTTATCTCGCTCTTATTCCACATTTTATGGGGTAATGACAACTTTGTTCCAAGGTTAGAAACTATTTACAATGGAATTATGGACTTTTACCTTACCCCTGAAATTACTTTTAATTACCTAGCTCCAACCATTTTAACTGGTTTAGGTGTATTAATTGCAATTTTCTGGTGGCTTAAGATCATCACACGCAGAGGAACATTACTTGCTTATTTACAACCACTAACGTTCTTAATCACAGGCTACACAGTCGCGACAGTAGTAATTTATAACAAGAATTATACGAACTATTATGCTAATCCTGCAACACGTATTAATATTCTCTATATTATTATTTTAATTGCTATCTTAATTATGACTGGCCTACACATTTTCGTCTTTGGAGCACTTGTTCCAGGCATCAAAAAGCCAAAAGGAAGCAACAAACAAGTCGACGAACTATTTGCTCCACAACCAAAGGCAGCTGTCCCTGCTCCAGCACCAGCTCCTGCTCCTGTAAAGGAAGAACCAGTTGAAGAAACTGAAGAAGTTGTTCTTGTTGAATTTGATGAAGAATCACTTGAAGCACTTGAAAAACGTTGCCGTGACGTTATTCGTAGCGAAATGGCAGACTACGTTATACTTAAAAAAGATAATGTCTATTTAAGTAGTAAAGATACGATTATTAAAGAAGTCGTAAAAGAAGTGCCAGCTGAAAAGAAAGAAGAGCCAGCACCAGCACCAGCTCCAGCAAAGAAAGAGCCAGCTCCAGCTCCAGCTCCAATCGTTAAAGCTGAACCAGAACCACTACCAGAACCAAAGCCAATCCTTAAGAAAGTAAGTCAACCAGTCGTTCGTATTCCGTTCAACGAAAGAGTTCTTGGTTTTAGTAAAGAATTAAAAGACAAATACAACGAACTTAAAAACTACATTCTTAGTTATGATGTAAAATCACGTATTAGCAACTCTGGAGATTCATTCAGATCAAAACGTAAACTATACGTAAAAATCACTTCAAGTGGTAACTCAGGCTTTAGAGTATACTTCGCCCTTAATCCAGAAGACTACAAAGATAGTCCAATTCCAGTTAAAGCAAGTGGACCAGTTAAGGCTTACGAAGAAACTCCAGCATTCTTACGCGTTAGCAGTGATTTATCAGTAAAACGCGCAAAAGAATTAGTCGATGATGTTATGCGTACCGATAAAATCGAACGCATTAATGAAGTTGGCAATGTCAACTACATCAAAGATTTAAGAGCAAAATAAAGCATTTTAACTCTTAAAAGGAGCAGATTTCTGCTCCTTTTTTTATTTTTATATTTATTTGTTTTCAGCATGATTTATGATAATATACCTATTGATAGGTACAATAGTGTCTATTAAAGGAGTGTGGTGGCTACATGCCGGATACGCCTATAACGTGGGTGTTAATTGTCTTACTTATTATTCTTGGAATTTTCTTAGCGTCATGTGAAACATCCTTTACAACAGCGAACCGCATTCGCTTAAAGGTCATGGCAGAAAATGGCAATAAAAGTGCGAAGCTAGCAATGTGGGTTATTAACCGTATTGATAGTACAATCGCGACATTACTAATTTACAATTCTTTTGTAACGGTTGCTCTTTCGTCTTTAACGACGATTATTTTTGTTAACGCTATTGGAGCTCAAACTGGACCTTTAGTCGCTACTCTTGTTGTTACGCTAGTTATTTATATTTTTGTTGACTCGATTCCAAAAGCAATCACGCATTTATTCCCTGAACGTTTCGCGATGATAAATAGTTATATTATCGTTGTTTTTATTATTTTGGTTTATCCGATTTCTTATTTATACCGCCTTTTTATCAAACTAATCCAGAAAATATTTAAAGTTAAAGAAGACACAATTATTACCGAAGAAGATTTTTCTAATGTAATAGAACAAAGTGAACAAAAAGGTGTTATTGATGAAACAGTTAGTGAAATCATCCTTTCTACTCTAGTTTTTGAAGATCGTGTTGTAAGTGAGGTTGTTACACCAAAAGATAAAATTGTAGCAGTTGATATAGTGGGTCTAACACACCAAAAATTAAATGACTTTATTCTTGATTGTAATTATTCACGAATTCCAATTTATAAAAACGATAAAAACAATATTGTCGGAGTTATTGTAGTGCGAGAATATATTAAACATTATATGAATAATAAAAATGTCAGAATAAAAAATATAATGTCTAAACCCTATTTTGTTAAAAAAGACATCGCTTTTGACGATATTATTGACGGATATCGCAAACATAATACGCATATTGCTTTTGTATTAGATGAAAGCAATCAATTACTTGGAATGGTTACAATGGAAGACGTTCTTCAAGAATTAGTCGGTCGCGTCGATGAACCATTTAGTAAGTTTAAAAAGCGAGGAGGTGGTCGTCGTGACTGATGGGCAAGTAACATTACTTTTTATCGTTGCAGCAGCACTCCACCTATTTAGTTTTTTCTTTAGCGGTATGGAAGTGGCTTTTCCAACTGTTAATCGTTTAAGGATACAAAAAGATGTCGAAAACAAGAAAAAACTTAGCAAAACCGTCCTTAAACTTGCAGAAGACTTTCATCAAGTAACCTCAATTGCTCTTTTTGGCAATGCCCTTGTAAATATTGCAACAAGTAGTATTACCACGCTTATTGGTCTTCATTATGGGGGTGAACAAGGAGCTGCAATTGCAGCAATTATTGTATTTGTTACCCTTTTAACCTTTGGTGAAATACTACCAAAAACAGTTTGTTTAAAGTTTAGTTACCGATTCAGTTATTTATTCGCTATTCCTGTTATGTTTTTTAATTACCTCTTTTTCCCAATTACTTTTACAATGCGAAAATTCTTAAGTCTAATTACAGGCGGAATTAAAAAAGCCAGAGAAGACGAAATCGTTGATAAAGATGTTTATAGTGAAGACGAACTTCAAGAAATGGTTAACGAAATTGAAGAGTCTGGCTTAATTGATGAAGATAAAAGTGAATTAATTAAATCAGCAATTGAATTTAGCGAAACCGAAGCGTATGAAATTATGACACCTCGCGTTGATGTATTTAGTTATGATATAGAAGATGATATCAGTGAATTAATTGAACAAAAAGAGATTTTTAAATATTCTCGTATTCCAGTATATGAGGGCACAATTGATAATATTATTGGCATTTTGCCTACGAAACTACTTTTACGTTATGTTTTAAGTGAAACGCCAATCGATGTAAGAAAAATTTTACGACCTCCCTATTTTGTGCATCACTCAAAAGGTATTTCGGATTTATTAAATGAATTTAAAGAACAAGAAACTCATATCGCAATCGTTATTGATGAATATGGCGGAACAGAGGGTATTATAACTATCGAAGATATTATTGAAGAAATAGTTGGTGAAATTTGGGACGAAAGCGATGAAGTTGATGAACCAGTTGTTGAATTAGGTGAAGATCATTACTTAATTGATGGTGGTTATAATTTAGAAGACTTTTTTGAACTCCTTGATATAGAAGAAGATGAAGAAACTGATTATGATACCGTAGGGGGTTGGTGTTTAGATCAACTCGATCGATTCGCTGTTGAAGGTGATGAATTTACTTATGAAGGTTATCAAATAACTATAACTGAAGTAGGGGCCTTTACTGTTGAAGAAATAGAAGTAAAAAGAAATCCTAACGGCAAAGAAGAAAGGGAAGAATAAAATACATTTTATGTGTTATAATTACAAATGGTGAGAATTAAATTATGCTTTTTGGATTAAAGGAAAACAAACCACTTAAAGAAAGACCAGAAAACGAAAGAAAACCTAGTCTAAAAAATCCAGTTGATAGAAGAATTTTTTTGATTCTTACACTTGTTTTATCCGTATGCGTAATTGCTCTAGTAATATTTATTCTTCTTTTAGCGAGGCCTGTCTAATATGAGAACTAAAAAATATATTGAAACTAAACTACCAGATTTAGATGGTAAAACATATGTTGTTACTGGTGCTAATAGCGGTCTTGGCTTTCAAGCTTCAAAGATTTTAGCTTCAAAAGGTGCACGAGTTTTTCTTGCTTGTCGGAGTGAGAAAAGAGCTAACGAAGCTATAGAAAAAATAAAAAAAGAAGTAAAAAATGCAAAGTTGGAATTTATTGAGTACGACCAGTCAGATTATGCAAAAATAACTTCTTTTTGTCAAAACCTTGCTAAATTAAACATTAAAATTGATGGATTTATTGCTAATGCTGGTGTTTATTTTCCACCAAAAGAAAAGAAAACAAAACTAGGATATCCTCTTACATTTGGTGTAAATTTTGTTGGCGTATATATTTTAATAAGAAATTTAATTAATGAAGATGTATTTAATAGTCATCCAACTCGTTTTGTCTTTGTAGGATCAGTTGCTAAAGCTTTAGCGTATCCTAAAACATTTGATAAATGGTTTTACGATGATAGAGTTAATCGAAACTTCCAATACTCATATAGTAAAGCAGGTATCACGCTATTATCGACATATTTAATGAATGAAGATTTAAACAATGTTCCTGAGATGAAATTTCCAAGTAATGTTGAAGTTTACTATACTCATCCAGGTATAACAAATACAAATATAGTTCGTAGCAATGAAGGCGGATTTGGAAAAAGTTTTGTAAAAGTAGCACAGAACTTCCTTAAAATCTTTTTTCAAAGTCCAGAACGTGCTTCTTTAACGATGGTTAAAGCTCTTACAACTGAAAAAAGCGGCAAAAACATTTCCATTAGACCGCGTGGCCCATTTGAAATCTCTGGTTTACCGCAACCACGTAAAATGAATAAAATAAACAAAATTACGGCACCCCGCTTCATGGATTATGTTGAAAATGAACTAAGTAAAAAAAGCATCTAAGATGCTTTTTTTAAATTAGACTAATTTTTTGAGCATATAACTCATACACTCGACAAGCAACTTCTTGAATTGTCTGTGTTTCAGCATCGATAATAAAATCATAATTAGTAACAGTTCTTAAATTAAACTTTTCATCAACCGTATTAATTCGTTCGTTTGCAGCTTTTGGATCATCTCCTCTTTGAATCATTCGTTGTCGTCTTGTGCGACGAGAAGCATCCATGAAAAAAGCAACAATACGTGGATCATTAAGTGATTTAAAGTGAACTAGACCCTGTGGATCTACAATTAAAACTTTATCATCAGCAATTTCTTTTTTAGAAGTACCATAATGATGTCCGTTATAAAGGGTGGTTTCAACAAATGCTCCCTCATTTTTAAGTTTGTCAAATTCTTCTTCACTTACAAAATGATAATCAACATGATTAATTTCACCTTCTCTAGGAGATCTTGTTGTATGTGTGACAACTTTTTTTGTTCCAAAAAGTTGTTTTAATCTCTTTGCTACTTCTGTTTTACCGCTTGCGCTGGCACCTACCAATATAATCATATTTTTGCCTTTCTTGTTTTATATTATAACAATGTTTCCTTTTTTTGGGGAATAAATGTAATTTTAAAAAATATTTTACAATTTGTAATTAGATACTTATTAAAAAGGAGAAGCGATGATAAAAAAAATACTGTTAGGTCTATTAATGATAATTCCAACAATTGTTAAAGCACCACCTATTGCAAATCAAACAATCTTAAAGCCATTTTATATTTTACCTAATAAGCCAGGAGAGAGTATTAAATTAAAATTTGAATTTACTTGTAATATTACTACTACATTGCAAGGATTAATTAGAATTACTAATCCTAATCAAACTAGTATGATTATTGGTTCTATTAATTTAAGTTTAAGTCCTAGTAAAACATCTACATACACACTGACAGTTCCTAGTCAGAAACTTAGAAGTGGAAGTAATTACTTTACTATGACTTATAAAAATCAACACGAAATCTTGAACAATTATTTAAACTTTGGTGTGATGGAAAAAGAAGAAAAAAATTTTTGTTTTGAACCTGAAGGGAATAATATCTTTAATGCAGGTGCTATTACCTATTATGATGGTAGTGAAATATCACTGGTAGAAGAAATAGTTAACTTTTCTTCATATAAAAGCGAACAAGATCATCAAACAGACTTACGATATGATTTTAATAACCTTACTTTTTATTATCAAAATGATATTGCTAACGCATTATATTTCTCAGGTGCGACGATTAGTTTCTATAATGTAGCACATCTTTTCCCTCATATTAAGCCAAATTTAGATGGTTCAATAACTTTTAGTCTTTATCTTGTTAAAAACGATAATGAAATTAGTATTCGTCTTATTCAAAAAGTATTTTTAAATAAAACTACAAATCACATATCAAAAAGTTTAGTTCCTGGCTATATTGCTACTGAAAAAATATATTTTCCTAAACACGGCCTTGAATTAAATAATTTATATGAGGCAAAACTCAAAATTTATCGATTTGGGTATTTACGACAAAATTATGAATACTCTTTTAATTATTATGCAAAAAAGAGGTATTTAGGTGTAAATGGTGAATATGAAATCGAAATCAACATTGGGGGTTTAAATGCTTAATTCGCTTTATTCATTTTTGATTTTATTAAGTACGCTAAATTTATTTGTCTTTTCGATAAAAGTAAGTCATGGGAAAAAGATAATGCACGGACTACACCGAGGTTTTATAGCACCTTTTATTATTCATGATGACATAAAAGATCGTGCAACATTTGATCGTGCACCATTAAATGAAGCAATTAGTGAATATTATATTTCTAATTGTAGACTTAATGACTACCAATATAGAGTTTCCTATATTGAAAATGAAGATAGTGAAACACTAGTAGTTAGTTTTTCATTTCCTCTTTTTTTAAACTATCAATATGAAAATGAAGTAACATACACATTAGGGAGTAGTATTTAAAACCTATGCAAAATCCCGCTCTTTTGCTCGAAAACAGCTTCCTTAAACCATTATTAGATGATGAAACAATTACAGATATTACTTTTAATGGTGAAAAATTATTTTTCGTTAGTAACGAATATGGACGATCTTTTTATCGAAATATATCTTATAGTGTCGTAATGAACTTGCTAAGACAAATTGCTAATGTTACTAATCAAGTTTTCTCTTATCAAAACCCAGTTTTAGATGTTTCATTTGCTAACTATCGTCTTAGTGCAATGCATGAGGCTATCAGTCGATTTGGTTATCAAAATGTTTGTAGCTTTGCTCTTAGAATTGCTCCAAAAGAACCGTTAGACTTATTTAGTCTAGGCGTTGTAAATGAAAAGATAATTGATTTAATAAAAATGATGTTAAAAACGAATAAATCAATTGTTATTGCAGGTGCGACTGGAGTAGGTAAAACTGAGTTACAAAAATATATTGTTAGTTTGTTAAGTTCTAATAAACGCTTAATAGTTCTTGATAATGTTCAAGAGTTAAGTTCTCTTCAAAAAATCGAGCATTTAGATATTACACATTGGGAAATTGATGAACGAAAAAAAGAAAGTGACTTAGCAAATCTAATTAAAACAGCTTTAAGATTTCATCCTGATTATATTTTGATTGCTGAAAGTCGTGGTGAAGAGATGAAAGAAATTTATAAAGCTGCCTTGACAGGTCATCCTACTATTGTAACTATACATGCTAGTAGGATTGAAGATGTTTATCCACGCTTATACCAAATGAGTCAAACGGTCTTTTCTTCATTAACATATAAAGAAGCAAAAGAAGAGTTAAAACAAACATTCCCATTTGTTATCTATTTAAATAAAAAAAGTGATGAAACTGGTCATATTTATCGCTACATTGAAAAAATTTCTCAATTTAATCAAAAAGGAAAATTAGAAATAGTTTATGAAAAAGCTTTTTAAAAAAGTACCGTTTTATAGTCCTCTACTATTAATACCACTGCTATTTTCTGTTATAAGTTATTTTTTATTTAGAAATATATATTTGTGTCTTGTCTATTTTCTTATTTCTACTTTTTACATCATATTTTTAAATAAACGTCTACAAAAAATAAATAAGGAAAATAAAAGCCAACTTCAAATGTGTGAATTAATCAATACATTTATTATTAATTTAAGTGTAAGGAAAACATTGAAAGCAGCATTAGAAGATTCCTTACTTGTAATTGATGATGAAATTAAACAAGAATTAATTGTTTTAGAGCAACTTACTACGATTGAGGCGTTTCAATATATTGCTCCACATTTTCCATTTTCTTTATATCAACCGTTTCTTGATCTTATTGAAGCATATGAAAAAGAAGGTGGAGATATTTTAGATATGAGTGCATTATTACTATCTAATGTTGAAAGAGAGCGCAAAAAGGCCATGAATCATAAATATTTCACTTTTAAAATGCTAGCTCAATTTGCTAGCACTTGGTCATTTGTTTTTCTAATAATGATCGTGCTTCGTCTTTCTTTACAAGATTTATATTTATTAATGTTAAAGAGTCCTCTATTTACTATAGGATTAAATATTGTCTTTTTTGTAGCGATGATTGGAATTGAAATGTTTATAACTCTATATATTAAAGGAGATAAAGATGATGAAAAGAAAACTTTTTTTCAAAAAAAGAAAAGTTAAAAAAGAATTCCTATCAACAAATGATTTCGTTGAGATACTTACTTATTTTAGAATCGCCTATGAAAATAAAGCAAATGTTTACTATGCTCTTTTAAAAGCTCAAGACTATAGTAAAGGAAAGATGAAAGATGCCCTTGAAACACTAACGACATCGATGATAAATGATAGCTCTATAACTCCATTTATCAATTTTATGAATGAATTTAATAATCGTGATACTCATACGGTTGTTTTAGCTATTTATCAATTAATTAATCATGGTGGTAATGCTGAAAGAATTATGCAATTTAATGTTTTATATGAAGAGTTAATGAAAATTTCTGATAAAGAGATTAACGATAAAAAAGTTCGTCGTTTTGAATTGCTTCAACAACTACCACTTTTAGCGATGGGAATAATTATGTTTTCTTTACTACTTGGTATTTTTGCATTAATAGGAGAACAACTATATGGGTAATTTGCTTTCAATGATTTTGTCTCTTTTCTTGTTTATTCCTGCTTTTTTATGTGGAGCAGACTTACTTGTTATTCAAAACATTAATACAGAACTAGATTCTTTAGCACTTACTGTTAGTTACAAAATAAGCAAAGAAGGCGAAATTACTGAGGAAACTATTGCATTAGTTAATAGTTTTAATATCGAGATAGAGTGTCGATCAAGTTGTAATAGTAACGGTATAGGTGATGTTATGACATATGCCTTAATTAAAAGCTATACACCACTAATTATTAGTAGCGAACAAATCACTATAGAAATAGTAAGAACAACTATGATTGGCTACTACTAGAAAGGAGGAAATATGGGTGAACTAAAAGGACAACTATTAGGAGTATTATTAGTTATTATTCTGTTTGGTGCAATTGCGACTACATTCGCTACAATTGTAAACAACACTAAAGACAAAATTAACGAAGAATACACTAGTCTTATAAGCGAATTAGATAATCCAGCACCATAAAAGCACACATAGAATGCACCCCTTAGCTAAAATGCTAAGGGGGTTTTAGTAGTTTCAAATGTAGTCCAATTGCACTAAAATACTTTTGTTGCTATAATTCACTTTAGAAAAGAGGAATTTCTTATGAATGATGCAATGAAAAGAATGGAACAAATTTTCAAACAAACAGTAAAAGTTGATAACTTAGAACCTTCAATGGAACTTCGTGAAATTGGATTAGATAGTATTGATTTAGTAGAAGTTATGATGGAATTAGAAGACGAATTCGGCATTGAATTCACCAATGATGAAATGTTATCTTTTAAAACTGTCGATGATGTTCGCAAAAACATTGAAGGAAAATTAGCAAAAACAAGCAAAAAGTAATTTTATTATTGCAAAACAATATTGGTTTGTGGTATCTTACTAATGCTTAATGCAATAGGGGCCTCGTTAGCTCAATGGTAGAGCAATCGGCTGTTAACCGATCGGTTGCAGGTTCGAGTCCTGCACTAGGCGCCACTTGGCCCGTTGGAGAAGCGGCTTAACTCACATGCCTTTCACGCATGCATTCATGGGTTCGAATCCCGTACGGGTCGCCAAAAGAAAATCACGTCCTACTTTGTAGGACTTTTTCTTTATCTAACTTAGTTTTGTGTATATAATAACAATATGATTGAAGTCGGAATTTTAATAAATGTAGGTGAAATAAATTATAAAGTCATTCGCCTTTTAGGCAAGGGAAAAGGTGGATATTCATATCTTGTAGAAGCTAACAACGAGTTATTTGTTTTAAAACAAATTCACCATGAGCCTTGTGACTATTATCAGTTTGGAAATAAAATTGAAGCCGAAATTAATGATTACGAGCGCATTTTGCATACTAAAGTAAGAATGCCTAAATTAATTTATGTTGATAAAAATCGCGAAATAATTATTAAAGAATATATAGAAGGTCCAACTATCGCAGATCTTATAAAAGAAGAAAAAGATGTTAGTGTATATATAAAACAGCTACGTGAAATGTTACCAAGCATTTATAAAGCAGGGCTAAATATTGACTATTATCCCACGAATTTTGTTGTATGTATTGAAAGTGACCAAATTTATTATATAGATTATGAATGTAATTCATATGATCCAAAATGGGATTTCGATAATTGGGGTCTACAATATTGGCTAAACAAAAACAATCAAAATTAAATTTTACATAGTTAGTAATTAGTTGTATAATAACAAATATTAAAAATAAGGGGGGCTCGTTTATGAAGAAACTCAATAAAAATGTTCGCTTTATGTTATCGTTAACATTCGTTTGGGCCCTTTTTACGCCCACTTTTAAAAGTGAGAAGGAAAATCATATTGCGGCAAAAGCAATTAATGTTACACAAATTACAAGCATAGATGATTTGGAAATAGGTGGTAAGTATTTGATTGTTTGTAAGCCATACAATGTAGATAAAACATATTGTCTTCAACCATTTGTAGGTAAACCAAATCCTATTGCTCCAAAATTATTCACTAGTTTTGATGAATTGACTTATGAAGATGCTTGGGAACTTGAAATAGAACCAAGTAGCACTTCTGGGGCTGTTCGATTTGTTAATCGTAATGTTAGTAATCCTTATAAATTAAATTTTACTTATTTTAATGATTCAGTATCAACGATACCTATCAATAGTTCAAGTTATCACATATATGTTGATCAAAGTACTGCGAGTTATGCTACTGATCGATTTAGAATAAGAAACAGTCACACTACTCCTAGATACTTGACTTTTTGTTATAAAAACAATGGCGATTCATTATTTATGTATTCATATAACATGTGTTATAATTCAAACGCAACAAATGAATCTAATCATTTCATTTATCGAATTAAAGCTTTAGAAAGCTTAACTTATACCGGAACACCAACAAAAACTTCATATTTAAATGGTGAATATTTTAATCCTCAAGGTTTAACATTTAGTGCTAATTTTAATGATGGTACTTCAGATAATGTTCCATATCATCATCTTACACTTGAACCAACTCCATTAACTGAAGGTACGACCTCCGTAACTGCTACTTACACATATGAAAATGTAACTAGAAGCGTTGTTATTGAAGGAATAACAGTCACGCAAGATCCATATAAATTAATAGGTACATATGATTTTAACGAAACAGGTTCACTAAGTTGGAATGCCACGACTTCAATGGGAGCATATCTAACAAATGGGTATGGAGTAGCTACTCCAGCAGATGGGGCTTCTATTACTTCTAAACTTCCAGTCCTAGAAGAAGTTCCAGCAGGTTCACAACTTAAAGTGGAAATTGCAATTATTACAAATGATGTTTCTAATGCTGCAAATGTTACTGTAACTGGTTTAGATCGTAATGGTAGCGATATTACAGGATGTAGTGGCTCATCGGTTACTATTACAAATAATGGTGCAACTACTTTAGAAGAGTTACAACATGTAGCCCTTTATAACAAACGTATCGTAATGATTCAAGAATCGATGAGTAAATTAATGAGTTATATAAAAATAGATATTGGTAGCTCATTAAGCACTACTTTATTAGTTCAAATTAAAGTATTCCGTAATTATCCAACCACAGAAAATCAAGCTCTTGCTTTTGCAAATTATATCAATGGTGATATTGGTTATGGCGCATATGGTTCGTGTGCAAATCGACTTCAAATGATTAATTATGAATATAGCTTATTAACAGAAGAAGCAAAAACATTATTTCATACGAGTACTGAACAAGTGTATGTTGATGCGCGCGCAAGAAAAGACTATATGACAAATTGGGTCGCGCTTAATGGAGGTCAACCTATTTTCCATCACTGTACTCGCTATCAAAATAGCACTATCGCCATTGTTGTAATAAGTATTATTGGTTTAGTTAGTTTTGTTTCATTTTATATTCTTAGCAAAAAGAGAAAATATATTAACTAAGTAATTTAATTGTAAAATTATTCTTAAAAAGGTGGTTTTGAAATAAAATCACTTTTTTATTGCATTTTATGTTTTTATAATGCTTTTATCGTTTAAAATATAAATAGATGAATAGAAAAATTAGATAATTCTACAAATGAATTAGTTTAAAAGTTTCTATTAATATAAAAACGAGGAGGTAAGAATGCGAAAGATTGCATATCGCTTGTATCAAAATGTTTTAAGAGTTGGTATGCTTGTTTTAAATATAAGACAGCCTGAAATTCTTAAACAAGCAGAAGATGTTGGAAAACTTTTAAAAGGAGAGAACATTAAATGCGTTCTATTAATTACAGACCAAGGCCTAGCTAAAATTGGTTTATATAAAGAATTAGTTGAAACATTAAATAAATCAGGAATCAAGGTTCATTTTTATAGTAATGTTGTATCAAATCCAACGATACAACACATTGAAGAAGCCTTACAAAAATGTAAAGAAGTTAGAGCAGAAGCAATTATTGGTTTTGGTGGAGGAAGTCCGATAGATGTAGCAAAAATAACTGCTGCAAGAATCGCACATCCTAATAAATCTGTCTTAAAAATGAAAGGGTTATTAAAGTTAACCAAAAAGCTTCCTTTACTTATCGCTGTTCCTACAACAGCAGGAGCTGGAAGTGAAGCTACTTTAGCAGCGGTTATTATTGAAGATGAAACAAGACATAAATATACAATTAACGACCCTAAACTTGTTCCACAATATGCTCTTCTTGACCCAACACTAACTTTAAAGTTACCTAAAAAAATTACGGCAGAAACAGGCGTTGATGCTTTAACTCATGCTATCGAGGCTTATATTGGTCGCTCAAATACAAAATTAACTAAAGCAAAGGCGAAAAACGCTATTAAACTAATCTTTGAAAATTTGGAAACAGCATATAACGATGGATCAAATTTAGAAGCAAGAAGAAACATGCAAATAGCAGCCTACGATGCGGGTGTCGCCTTTACTAGAGCCTATGTTGGTTATGTTCACGCCTTAAGCCATCCATTAAGTGGAACATATGGAACCGCGCATGGTTTAGCAAATGCTGTAATTCTTCCAATCATGCTTCGAAAATATGGTTCAAAAATTGATAAAAAACTTGCAGAATTAGCCTATTTTACGCAAATTGTTGATGAAAATACACCAATTGAAGAAGCTGCAAATGCATTTAGAGAACATGTACAAAATCTAAATGATAAGATTGGTATACCTCGCTATTTACCATTTATTAAAGATGAAGATATCCCACGTATGGTTAGCGATGCTCTTAAAGAAGCTAATCCACTATATCCAGTACCAGTTATTTATTTTAAAGAGGATTTTATCGCGCTTTACAAAGAAATTCGCGGTGATAATAAATAAAAAGGAGTAAATATGAAAGAAAAAATCGCAAAACAAAGAGAATTATTAAAAAAGATTAATCCAATGTCTTATGATGATCGAATGATACATTTAATAAGACTAAAAAAGGCACTTCAAAAATATGAAAAAGAAGTTTTTGCCGCACTTTATGAGGATTTAAGAAAAACACCTGCTGAGGCTTTTGCTACAGAAGTTGGTTTAGTATATGGTGAACTTAAACATGCAATTAAGAATTTAAAAAAGTGGATGAAACCGCATAGAGTTCCGTTAGCATTAATGCAATTTCCAGGCAAAACTTTTATTCATCATGAACCTTTAGGTCAAGTACTAATTATGAGTCCGTGGAATTATCCGTTCTTGTTAACAATGCAACCAATTATTGGTGCTTTAGCAGCTGGTAATGTTCTTGTGGTAAAACCAAGTAGTTATTCACCTGCCACAAGTAAGATTATGAAAACGATTGTCGAAGAAGCATTTCCAGATGGTGAAGTGTTATTATTCCTAGGTGGTAGAGCGGTAAATACTGAAATATTTACATACCGCTATGACTATATTTTCTTTACTGGCGGTGCTACAGTTGGAAAAATCGCTATGGAAGCTGCAGCTAAAAATCTTACACCACTAACCCTTGAATTAGGCGGCAAATCACCGGTCTTTATTACAAAAGACGCTGATATTCCTCTAACTGTTAGACGGCTAAGTTGGGGAAAACTCATAAATTGTGGACAAACTTGTGTGGCTCCAGACTATGTTCTTTTAGATGAAGCAATCGCAGATACTTTTATACCGCTTCTAAAACAAACATTTGAAAAAGATTTAGAAGAAATGAAAAAACTTCCTAAAATTATCACTACTAAACACTACGAAAGATTAAAGGAAAACTTAAATCAAGTAGGTATTAAGCGTTACGATGATGAAAGTGAAACGATTCTTTCAACAATAGTAGTAAATCCACCACTTGACACACTAGTAATGAGCGAAGAAATATTTGGTCCAATTCTTCCAATCATTACTTATAAGACATTAGATGAAGCAATCGCCTTTGTTAATGAACGAGAAAAGCCACTTGCACTTTATGTTTATACGACTAGCAAAGAAATAGCTAAAAAGATTTTAAATGAAACCTCAAGTGGATCAATGACCGTAAATGATAACTTAATGCAACTTGCAAACTCTAATCTTCCCTTTGGAGGAGTAGGTAATTCCGGTATGGGTCGCTATCATGGAAAGAAGTCATTTGAAACATTCTCAAATCCAAAGAGCGTACTTGTAAAAAGCCGCAAATTCGACTTAGTAATTCGCTATTCAAAAGATGATAAAGCGATCAAAACGTTTAAAAAATTAATGTAAATTTCGCAATATTAACCGCCCACGAGTATCTCGTGGGCTTTTTTATTGCCACATTTTGTCAATTAAAGATCAAATGTTAGAAAAACATTGTATGTTAAGGCTTAAAGTGTGTTATACTAACACACGTTAAAGGAGTAAGGATATGAAACTATTTTCTAACAAAGGAAGATTGCGTCTTAAAGGCCACAAACATCTAACCTCGGATGTTCCAGTGCGTGAATTAGATCTTAAAAAAGTACCTTTTGTCTATTTCCCGCTGATGGCTAATAACGCAAAACCAATTACGCCTCTAGTTAAGGAAGGCGACTTAGTTAAAAAAGGTACCCGTATTGCACTACGAGAACATATGTATGTTCCAGTTTATAGTTCAGTAAGCGGAAAAGTAGTTGCAAATAAAGTCATGTTTAATCCTGGACTTGGTCGTCCATGTCCTCATCTAGTTATTGAAAATGACTTCAAAAATGAAGAAGAGAAAAAAGCTCTTAAAGTTCTAAAAGATAATCCAACAAAAGAAGAAATCGTTGAAGCAATTAAAGAAGCCGGTATTGTTGGACTCGGCGGAGCAGGCTTCCCTACTTGGATTAAATATAACGGAGTAAAAGACATTGAATTTATTCTTATTAATGCAGTAGAATGTGAACCGTTTCTAACAACTGACTATGTTACAACGATTGCAAATGCAAAAGAATTAATTGAAGGCGCGCTTTTATTAAAGAGGGCTGCTGATGCTTCTAAAGTTGTTATTGCAATTAAAAAAGACAAAGAAGCTGCAATTAAGGCCTTAAATGAAGAGCTAACTAATTATCAAGATATCGAACTTCGTTTAGTTCCTGATGCCTATCCAATGGGTTGGGAAAGAACACTTGTTGAACAAGTATTTAAAAGAACATATAACAATCTCCCAAGTGAATGCCATGTAGTTGTTGATAATTCGCAAACGGCAATCGCTGTATATCGTGCCCTAAAAGAAGGAAAACCTATAACAGAACGCCTTCTTACAATAAGTGGAGAGCCTGAATTAATTAAAGATCCTGCTAATATCTTAGTTCCAGTTGGAACTCCAGTTAGTGTCGTTTTAGCAGAGTTTGATATTAATCAAGATAAACCATTAATGGTTTTAAATGGTGGTCCAATGACAAGTACTGCACTTCGCACACTAGAAGTTGCTACAACTGCTCCGAGTGGAGGCTATACAATCGTAAAACCAATTAAACAACGTGTAGATAACTGCCTTAGATGCGGAGAATGTACATATTCTTGTCCAGCTGGACTTCAACCAGTAGAAATTAAACAAGCTTTCGAAGCTCGCGACTTTGAACGTTTAGAAAATCTATGTGTTACTAAATGTGTTGAATGCGGTATTTGTTCCTATGTCTGTCCAAGTGGAATTGAACTAACAGATACAATGAAACGTGCAAAATCGCTCGTATGGCTAAGACAAGCTCAACAACAAAAGAAGGAGAAATAAAGATGGAATTAAAAACAGGATTTGCTCCTTATCGCCGTAGTAAACAAACAACATTCAAGATAATGCTTGAACTTCTAATTGTTTTACTTGTTGTTTACCTTGCAGCGATAATTTATAACTTCACACTAGGAGCAGCTTACGGCCTAAAAGCAATTTTAATGCTTCTTGTTAGTATCGTAACTACATTCCTATGTGATCTTTTTGTCGCGGGTATCCGCTACAAAAAAGATAAAGATGGTGCCTTTGGCCCATATTTATCTAAATTCCTTTTAGGAAATTACTCGATTATTACAGCAGTAATTTTAACGCTTACTGTTCCAATTGGAACACCTTACTACGTTTTAATTGTTGGTAACATTTTTGCTACCTTACTAGTAAAACACGCCTTTGGCGGGTTTGGTAATAACATCGTTAACCCTGCAGTAGCAGCACGAATTGTCCTTTTACTAGCTTTTGGTTCAACTTTAAAAGCAACTTTAGGCACTGATCCAATCGCGGGAGGATCTGCAGCAGGAGCTACTATTACTACAAGCTATGCTACCCAAGTTGGAGCTAAATGGTTACTAGGATCACTTCCAGAAGCAAATGGCTTAACAATGCTAGATATATATCTAGGTAGATATAGTGCTGCAATTGGTGAAACATTTACAATCCTTTTACTAGTTGCAGGTGTCTATCTTGCAGTACGTAAAATAATTAACTGGCGAACACCGGTTTTCTATTTTGGAACAATTGCCTTAGTTGCAATTCCTTTAGCTTTAATTGCCAAAGTCAACGTTGGTAATTATTTACTTTTAACATTTGGCTTAGGTGGCGTTGTCTTTGGCGGCGTATTTATGCTTACTGATCCAGTTACTAGTCCAACAAGTAACTTTGGAAAAGCTCTTATTGGTATTATTGCAGCATTTCTAACAATGCTAATTAGAGTAGCTGGTAACCTTCCTGAAGGTGTTGCTATTTCAATCTTATTTGTTAATTTCTTAGTACCTGTCATTGATAAATTAAATGGTGGCGTTACTAATAAAGATTTATGGAAAAAATATGTTGTCGCGGCAACGCTTGGCTTAGTCACCATTGGCACGATGAGTGCAATTGGTGCTGGAAAAATGGCAAAACTTGCACCAGGAGAAGAAGATACAACAAGCGAAGAACCGCTAGTTGAGATATTTGCTTCTTATGCTGGTTCATATACTAGTCCAGCTCCTGATGGGGGTGAACATTCAAGTGAATTTACGACTAACG
>DAOSJI010000009.1:0-6496 GCA_035367155.1 Bacilli bacterium | reverse complement strand
TATACTAGTCCAGCTCCTGATGGGGGTGAACATTCAAGTGAATTTACGACTAACGTTGAAGTTGGTTTAGACATAGAATTTAATATTGTTAAATTAGAAGTTAGTGATTATGCATCACCTCCTAAATTCTTAAAAGATAATGAATTAGAACAACTTGTAAGTTTTTATACAACTCTAGATGTTAAAGGATTTAGAGATTTACCTGCTATTAGTATTAGTGATGCTGGTGCCTCAGTTGGCGAAGGTGCTCACTTAATACCTGGAAAAGGTTATTCAA
The DNA here is from genome assembly GCA_035367155.1 of Bacilli bacterium. Lineage (GTDB taxonomy): Bacteria > Bacillota_I > Bacilli_A > RFN20 > CAG-826 > JAAYSA01. Next base: position 6,219 of record DAOSJI010000009.1, on the reverse strand, counting down.
GCGTTGCAATCTATAGAGCAATCGAAAATGCTTTTAGTGATATTAATATTGCTACTGGCTCACATACTTCAGCAATGTGTGAACCTGGTGAATACTGCACATACGAAGATGAAACACTTACTGTTGATGTCTATACTAGCTTAGAAGAAAGTAAGATTCTTACCCTTAATTTAAGTGAAGAAGGTCAAAGCACGGATTCATTTAAAAATAAATGGGCGAATAAATATCCTGAAATTTTAGCTCTATATCAAGGATTAGATATTGATACCTTTATGGGTTACACTGATCCTGCTGAGCTTTATGTTGTTGATGGTGATGATCTTGCAGCAGGTTTAACTTATACATGCGATAGATTATTCTATGCTGTTCAAGATGCATTTATGCATTAATGTTAGGAGGTAGATGATGAAAAAGAAAAATAAAATTCCTCAAATGTTACTCTTACCGCTTTTTCTTGGTGCAGTTTGTTTAATTAGCTCTGCTGCTTTAATTGGTGTTAACGCTTTAACTGCTCCTCGAATCGCAGCGGTTGAGTTAGAAAAACAAAACAAGGGTTATATGGAGCTTCTTGGTTTAGATAGCCTAATGGGCGTTAATAAAGTCGAAGAAGTACCAACTGGAGCATGTGCTGAGGCAGGTGCTAAAGCTCGTGTTAGTTTTGTTAAAGATGGAACTAATTTAGGTGTTGTCTATGATGTCACCGTTGGTGGCTACGGCGGAGAAATTAAGTTTCAAGTCGGCTTTAAAGATCGAAAATATACTGGCTTTTTAGTTGTATCTCACACCGAAACGCCAACTTATGGCGGTGTTCTCTTAGCTGGAATTAATGATCAAATTAAAGGTCTAGCAGCGGACGATGAGCTTCCAATTTCACTTACTGATTATGCTGGAGCAACAATTACAAGAAATCCTGTTGTTAAAGCACTTAAAGCGTGTGCTGCAGATTATTTAACTATGGAAGGAGTATAAGAAAATGAAAGAAAAAACTAGTTTAAAAAGTATCTTTCTAGACGGTATTATTAAAAATAATCCTGTCTTTGTCCTATTCCTTGGGATGTGTCCTGTTTTAGCTACGACAAGTTCATTTTCAAGTGCACTAGGAATGGGAATTGCAGTTGTTGTTGTTTTAACGATGACAAACATCATAATCTCACTGATTCGAAAAATCGTTCCTAATGATATTAGAATTCCGATCTATATCGTTGTTATTGCAACTGTAGTTACGATTGTAGAAATGTTTATGAAAGCTTTTATGGCAGATCTAGCCGCGACCTTAGGCGTATATCTTTCAATTATTGTTGTTAACTGCGTAATTCTTGGCCGTGCTGAAGCATTTGCTAGTCAAAATAATGTTGGACGTTCAGTTATAGATGGATTAGGAACTGGAATTGGTTTTTTATTAGCTCTTGTTCTTATTGCTCTTTTTAGAGAAATAATTGGAACTGGTGCGATTGAATTTGTTGGTCTATTTAGCGGTAAAGTCTTATTTAGACTGCCTCTATTTGAAAAGTATGCAATTAATATTTTTGTTGGTAATGCTGGAGCATTTATTATGCTTGGCTTATTAATTGCTTTAATTAATATGTTTACAAGTGTACATGAAAAAAGACTTCTAAAATTAGAAGCAAAAAAAGAAGAAGCAACCGTTAAGGAGGCTAAATAATTATGAAATTTATTCTTATTGCCCTAAGTGCAATCTTAGTTAATAACATTGTTCTAACACGCTTTTTAGGCATTTGTCCTTTCTTAGGCGTTAGCAAGAAGACTAAAAATGCTCTTGGTATGAGCGGAGCCTTGATCTTTGTTCTTTTACTTAGTTCGCTCGTTAGCTATGCTTTTTACTTTTTAGTCCTTGTTCCACTTGGTCTAGAATTTTTAAAGCTAGTAGCTTTTATTTTAATTATCGCTTCGCTTGTTCAATTCGTTGAAATTGCTCTTAAGCGTTTTATGCCAAGCTTATACAAAGCTTTAGGTATCTATTTACCACTTATTACGACAAACTGCGTTGTTCTTACTGTCGCACTTGATGTTGTAGCAGTTACAGGCGGAGTTGCCGATTATTCATTCTTAGAAATGATTATTTATAGTTTAAGTAACGGTATTGGTTTTGCACTTGTTTTTATTGTCTTTAGTTTTACGCAAGAAAAACTAGCAAACAATAAAGCAATTCCAACCCCATTTAAAGGCAATGCTGTAGCCTTACTAGCAGCAGGCCTAATGGCCTTAGCCTTTGTAGGCTTTCAGGGGATGATTTAATGCATCCTGCTCTTCAAGCGATTTTAGCTATTATAATTGTCATCGCTTTAGGTGGTTTATTTGCTCTTGGTTATTTTCTAAATAAAAAGACTAAGAAACCTGAGGGGTGCGAAGAAATAACCGAACGATGTGGAAGTTGCGAAGTGACTTCATGTCACTTTAACAAAGCACATCAAAAGGAAGGAGAAGAACATGACGATACTTCTAAGTAGTACAGCCGCTGCCATTATCGGCGTTGCTGTGATGTTAGTTTTAGGTGCTCTTTTAGGCTTAGGTCTTGCTTTTGCAAGTAAGAAATTTGCTGTTAAAGAAGATGAACGCCTCGCTAAAATTATCGAATTATTACCAAATGCCAACTGCGGAAGTTGTGGCTATCCTGGTTGCAGCGGTTTAGCACAAGCCATTTTAGATGGAGAAGTTACTTCACTTAGTGCTTGTCGCCCAATGGCAAAAGATAAAGCCGAAGAATTAAAAAAATATTTAAGCGAAACACCAGGTCCAGACGGAACAACTATTAACTTAAAATAAATGAAAAAAAGGAATGTTAAATTAAGTAAAACGTCATTTGACACTTATGCTTTTTGTGCAATATTTTTACTTGCAAGTCTAACATTCCTTTTTTTACGCATTCTTTTAACGACCAACGCTCCACTGGTCGTAAATGTGTTTGTTGAAAACAAACTCATTGATACGCTTGATTTAAGCGTTAATCAAACAAAAACGTATCTAAAAGCTGATTATCCAGTCTTTATTGATGATATAACTCTTGAAATTAAAGATGGCAAAGTTAGGGTCGAAAAAGAAGAAAGTCCTTACCATTATTGCTCGATTCAAGGTTTTACTGGAACTGTTGGTCAACCAGTTATTTGTCTACCCAATAGTTTTTATATTGTAATTGAGGGTTTAAAATGAATCAGCATCTTAAAATTAGAAAAATTGTTGATTTATCGATCCTACTAGCAATAGGCGTTATTTTAAATATTATAGAAAACTATATTGGGTTAATGCCCCTTCTTCCTGGTGTTAAATTAGGTATTGCAAATACGGTTGGACTTCTTACTTTAGCCCTATATGGGCCAATTGAGTTCGTTTTAGTAGGGTTATTGCGTGTTGTTTTAGCAGGAACTTTCAGCGGATTTGGGATGAATTTCCTTCTTTCTTTAACTGGTTTTCTTCTTAGTAGCGCTGTTGTTTTGCTTCTTTATTTTACAAATAAATTTTCGATATATGCTCTTTCATTTACAAGTGCTGTTTTTCACGGTATTGGCCAAGTAATTTTAATTGCAATCATCTATCAAAATGCAATGATGTTCTACTATGTTTACATTATGATTTTTAGTGGGCTAGTTACTGGTTTTGTTATTGGTGCTCTTTCTAAGATGATTCTTCTTAAAATAAGAAGACCATTAGAGGTAGATAGCGATGAATAAGATTAAGCTTTTCTTTAAAAACTTAATAAGTAGTTTCTCAGTACGAGAAATTACGATTATCATCGCAACTTTTGTTGTAAGTGTTTCTTTAATTGTAGGAGGAGCAACTTACAAAAAAGAAGAAAGTGAGCGAGTTAAAAAGCCGATTTTCCCAAGTGTAAGAGTTTATGATATTTATGGAACTAGACGAGGTATTTTTGACACTTCATTCTATGTTCAATATGAAGAAACGGTTCGAGAAGAGGAAATTAACGAGGTAATTGAAGTATTAAATGAATATTTAGTACCATATCACTGCTTATTTGACCGTCATACTTATTATTTTAAAGAGAAACCAGAAGTTCCTAATCATCCAACGCCAGAAGAAAGAGAAACGCTTCTTAGATACAACAACTTAAAAGTAATTAACGATAACATAGGCTCAGAAGTTGTCATTGATGAACCGCTTTATGACATTTTAGAAAAAGCAATTCAACTTAGTGTTAAAACTAATGGTCGTTTTAATCCTTATGTAGGAAAACTATATGATTTTTGGAGTCTTAAACTTCGACCTGGAAAAGAATATAACACAAGCATTGATCCTCTTTATGATAGTGAAGAAGCTGCAAAATTAGGGTATTTTCTTTCATTTGTACCTAAAAGTAAGGAAGATATTGAAAGCACATTAACCCTAAGAAAAGATGAAAATAAGTATTACGCTAAACTTAATTCTTTTAACGGGGCAAGCAAGGGTGATTTAGAAATTACTCTAGGCGGCGTTGCTAAAGGTTATATGGAAGATATCTTAAAAGAGGTAATGGAAAGCCGCGGATTAACAAGGGGGATAATCAACGGCGGAACTAGTTCCTTTCTAACTTTGCAAGATACTTTTTATACTAAACCACATAGTTTTAATATGGCGTGTATTATTCCAGAAGACTCTCCCCTAAAAGAAATAGGAATCAGCTATAATATGACTCTAAAAGGGACTTTTGGGATGTCGACTTCAGGTACATATACGGGCAATCGCTTTATTAAAGATGATGTTCATTATTTAAGAAGTCATATTATTAATCCATTTACTGGATATCCTGCTAATAACACTCACGAATTAAGTAATGCAATATCAAATGAGTTAAGCGGAATGGAGTTAGATGCTCTAACAACTGCACTACTTGTCTATCCTCTAGATGAGGCAATTACTTTTTTAGAAAATACATACTCTAATATTGACTTAGAATATTTGTTTCTTCTAAATGAAGTAGATGATTTTTATGTTGTTAAATCAAGTAACTATCCTGGCCAAAAAGAAGCAACGTTTACGCTCTTTTCGCCATATCGAGAAAAAAATAACGAATAAAAATGCAAAACTATTGCATATGTTATATATAAAAGATATTATATATAAGGATTTATAAATAGGAGGAGAATATATATCTATGAAAAACAAAACAAAACTCATTCTTACGACCGTTTTATTAAGTGCTAGTTTATTAGCAGGATGTAAAAAAGGCGAAGAAGAAAAGCTATTCTTTGGTTTTGGTTCTGAAGCAACATTTGTTGAAAATGCAGCTGGCTTAAACCGCACTGGAACCGCTGTTGTTAATGGCTATGTTCAAACAGACATTGACTTTGGTGCAGTTCTAGTTGATAGCAAAGGCGTTATTAAACAATTCCGTTTGGATGTCGTTCAAATTAAAGCCCTTGCAAGCGCTAAAGAAGATGACACAATTAAAGACGCAACTGTCTTAATGGGTGCAACTCATGATACTGCTAATCAAGATACCAAAACAAAATGGGAACTTCTTGATGCTTATAACATGATAGTAGCATCACCAATTGAAAAAGAATGGTATCTACAAGCAGAAGCATTTGAAAATTGGGTCGCTGGAAAAACTTTAGCCGAAGTTAAAGCAGGCTTAGTAGAAGTTATTCATCACGGCCAACCTGCAACAGGTGTTAAAGATGGCGAAACTGTTGGTGTTACCATTGTTGTTGATGGCTTTATGGCAGTTTTAGAAGAAGCTCTTGATAGCAAAGTAGAAGTCACCGGCGTCAAAGCTGAAGATGCTAAACTTGGTGTTGGAAGTAAAGGAAGCCGCGGAGCTTACGGCAATCCTGCAATGCAAGATAACTTCACCGTCGGCGGTGCAGTCTTTGGTGCAGGTAAAGTCGTTGCAAAAGCAAAAATTGATGAATATCAAGTTCCATACGCTCCAATTACGGAAACATGGGTTACCTTAGACAATGAACCAGTTTATGCTCTAGAAGTTACTGTAAATAAAGCAAAAGTTCAAGTTGTTGAAGCTACAAGTTCAATTCGCTCAAAACACGATCAAAAAGAAGATTATGCTATGAAAGTCGCTTCACCAATTGAAAAAGAATGGTATGAACAAGCTAATGCTTTAGTTGCTTGGCTTGAAGGAAAAACTCTTGATGCTGGCTTTGCAAGTTTAGCAGAAGGCGAAAATGCAGTTACTGCTGGTTGTACAATGGAAGTTGCTAGCTACGTCCACGCATTAGGCGAAGCTGAAGATACAGCCCATAACCCACG
>DAOSJI010000008.1:0-50793 GCA_035367155.1 Bacilli bacterium | reverse complement strand
GGCCGTGTCTCAGTCCCATTGTGGCCGATCACCCTCTCAGGTCGGCTACGCATCCTTGGCTTGGTGAGCTGTTATCTCACCAACTACCTAATGCGCCGCGAGTCCATCTATCAGCGGGGCAAAAGCCCCTTTTATGTTTAGACGATGCCGTCTTAACAGTTATTCGGTATTAGCTAAAGTTTCCTCTAGTTATCCCCAACTGAAAGGCAGGTTACCCACGTGTTACTCACCCGTTCGCCACTAGAAATAAGTACTTTGAGCAAGCTCTCTATACAAATTTCCCGTTCGACTTGCATGTATTAGGCACGCCGCCAGCGTTCATCCTGAGCCAGGATCAAACTCTCTAAAAGTTATATTTTCCTAGTTCATATTAGATTTTTAAATTAAAAATTGACGTTGTATTGTTGTACATCTGTTTAGTTTTCAAAGATCAAGCGCGTCCTTATTACATAGTAATAACACCCGAGGGTGTTTGACGCTTATCTATGCTATCATTTAGTCTTACTCATGTCAAGCAGTATTTTATTAAATTTCTACTTTTCTTTTGTTTTCCTAAATCTAGCGGAACTACGCTATTTTTTTGCGTGTTCGCTATAGATTAAACCACAACTTAAGGAACTAAACAAGAGAAAAGTTTGAAAAATGTTATTTTCTTTACTTTTTTGTCTTTTTTGTGCATAAATCACAATAAAAAAACCCTATTCATCAAGATGAACAGGGCATTTTATAAGGAGTTAATATTAAATATTAGCGATTAGGGCACGGTAGCTTTCACTGTCTAGAGAAGCTCCGCCGACTAAGGCGCCGTCAATATTTTCCATTTTTAGATAGTCATGGATATTATTTGGTTTAACACTTCCGCCGTAAAGGATACGAAGTTTACTTGCGGCTTTTTTATTAAAACGCTTCGCGATGATATCGCGAATAAAGGAACAAACATCTTCAGCAATTTCTTTGCTAGCGTTTTTCCCAGTTCCAATAGACCAGACTGGTTCATAAGCAATTACTAGTTTTTCTAATTGAGCTACTTCTAAGCCTTCCAAACCTTCTAGAACTTGCCTTTTAACAATGTCTTTACTAATACCTGCTTCAAACTCTTCTAAGGTTTCACCAACACAGTAAAGAGCACCTAGATTAGCTTCAAATAAGCGTTTAATTTTCTTATTACAAGACTCGTTTGTTTCATTATAATAAGTTCTTCTTTCGCTATGGCCGACTAAACACATGCTTACTGGTAAGTCAAGAAGCATAGGAACACTAACTTCGCCTGTGTACGCGCCTTTATCAAGGTAGTGACAATTTTGTGCACCAATAATTAAATCTTTATTAGCTTTAGCGACTGTTTCGATTGCTAGAAAAGGTGGGGTTACACCAATATCAATGCCTTTTTCTTTAGCAAGTTTTGTTAGTTCAAGACTTGTTACACCAAAAGTTTCCGCTTCGGCGCGGGTCTTGTTCATTTTCCAGTTGCCAATGAGTAATTTTTTTCTCATTTTAGCCAATCACATCGATGCCAGGTAAGTGGCCATCATTTTCTATCATTTCTAGACTTGCTCCTCCACCTGTTGAGACATGGGAGAATTTATCTTTATAACCAAATTGGGCTGCTGCAGCTGCGCTGTCTCCGCCACCAATTACGCTAAAGCAACCTTCAAGTTCGGTAATTGCTTTACAGACACCAATAGTTCCAGCTTGGAAATCTTTTTGTTCAAAAACACCCATAGGTCCATTCCAAAAGACCATTTTTGCACCTTTAAGTTCTTTGGTAAATAGTTTGATTGTTTTTGGACCAATGTCCATTCCTTCCATACCTTCAGGAATATCATTAACGACTTCTTTTTTAGTCCAGCCTTCAAATGCATCAGTTACGACTGAATCAACTGGAAGAACAATTCGACCTTTTGCATCTTCAAAACATTTTTTGGCATATTCTAGTTGATCGTCTTCAACTGGGGAAATGCCAACTGGGTGACCAAGAGCTTTCTTAAAGGTATAAGCCATTGCTCCACCAATAAGAATCTTGTCACATTTTTTAAGAAGTGAATCAATAACCTTGATTTTATCACTTACTTTAAAACCACCTAAAATTGCGACATAGGGACGGTCACTTTTTTCAACATTAACGCAGCGACTTAGATTTTCTACTTCTTTTTCAACTAGAAAACCTAGAGCAACTTCTTTTCCTTCAGCTTTTAAGATTTCAGGAACACCATATGTTGAGGCGTGAGCACGGTGTGCACTACCAAAAGCGTCCATAACATAGGCATCAGCATAGCTAGCCCATTCTTTTGCTAGTTCAGGATCATTCTTTTCTTCACCTTTTTCATAGCGAGTATTTTGAAGTAAAAGAACTTCGCCTGGTTGAATTAGGTCAACTAATTTACGGACTTTATCTCCGCGAGTTTTATCTGAGAATGTTACCTTATCGCTACCTAAGAGTTCTTGAAGTCTTAGAAAAACTGGTAACATGTTGTTCTTTTTCTTTGCTGCTTCGACTTCTTCTTCGCTTAGTTTGTGTTTAATTTTACCTAAGTGTGAGAAGAGGATTACTTTTGCGCCACCGCTAAGTAAATATTTAATTGTTGGTAATGCTTGAACGATACGATTATCGTCAGTAATTACATCACCTTTTCGTGGGACGTTAAAGTCACAGCGGACTAAAACGGTTTTGTTTTTGATGTTTAAATCTTTTAATCTTTTCATATTTTCTCCTTTATCTTTGAAAAAGCGCCCAAATTTTGGGCGCTTTTATGCGTAAAAACTTATTATTTGTTAAGTTCGTACATATGTTTGGCTAATCTAATGAATTGAGCAGTGTAGCCATATTCATTATCATACCAAGCAACGACTTTAACTAGTTGTTTGCCGTCAACTTCTAAGACACCAGTTTGAGTGGCATCAAAGATACCGCCTTCGGCTGAACCGATAACATCAGTACTTGTAATTTCGTCTTCGGTATAACCTAAAACGCCTTTAAGTTCGCCTTCAGCATGTTTTTTCATTACTGCATTAACTTCTTCAACGGTAACTTTCTTTTTAAGAACTAATGTTAAGTCTACGAGTGAACCATCTAATACTGGAACACGGAGAGCTCCGCCATGGAGTTTTCCTTTAAGTTCTGGAACGACTAGACCAATTGCTTTTGCAGCACCAGTTGTTGTAGGAACAATATTTTGTGCAGCAGCACGGCCACGACGCATTTTACCTTTTTTAGGAAGGTCTAATGTCGTTTGGTCATTGGTATAAGCGTGAACTGTAGTCATATAGCCAATTTCAATACCAAATTCATCGTTTAGTACTTTGGCAACTGGGGCTAAACAGTTTGTAGTACAGCTTGCACCGCTGATGACGAGGTCACCTTTTTTAAGTTCGTTTTCATTAACTCCAAAAACGAATGTGCTTGTGCCTTTATCGGCTGGAGCACTAATTAGAACGCCCTTAACACCTTTATCGAGGTGAACGCTGGCATCATCTTTACCTTTAAAACGGCCAGTACATTCAAGTACGATATCGACTCCATATTCACTCCAATCGATTAGTTTTGGATCAGGTTGACCGATGACTGGAATCGTGCGTCCTTTGTAGACAATGGCTTTACCATCTTCAGAAACGCTAATGTCTTCAACAGCAAAACGGCCATGGGCTGAGTCATATTTTAATAAATAAGCAAGATTCGCGGCATCAGTTAAATCGTTAAGAGCAACAACTTCCATTCCTCCTACTTCTTCAATGCGACGGAATGCTAAACGTCCAATCCGTCCAAATCCATTAATTGCAACTTTAATTGACATAATGTCCTCCTTCTATATTTGCTTCTATATTTTACAACAAATTAATTATAATTTGTAGAATAATAATATAAAAAATAAAAATTAGAGAAAAAAATACCGAATAGCCTTCTTTTTTTGGTATTTTTTCGGTATTTTTGCTAATTTTATAGTTTTAAAAGTTCAGATATTTCAATTTCAAATGCGTTAGCAATACGAATAAGTAACTCTAAAGTTGGATTTCGGCGACCGTTTTCTAGATCACAAATATAATTGCGATTAATGTTTGCTTCTAAACTTAAATCAAGTTGGCTCCATCCGCGGTCAACACGTAGTTTTCGTATCTTAATTCCTAACGATTTATAATAATCCATTATTTATCTTCCTTATATGGTTCAGCTAATTTCCTTAATTTTATAAACAAATGATTAACATTACTTTTACTTATCGGCTTAGGTGAATTTAATTTTTCGGTTAATAAATCTGCAAGTTCAGATAATGTTGCATCTTCTTTTTCAAGTCGTAGTTCCATGAGTGTTGCTAACTTTTCATTATCTTCTGGCTTAGCACCGTAATATTTTTGGACAATTTTAATATTTTCGATTTGTTCTTTACTACTTTTAAGAGTTTTAGCATAGTTAGCTTCATCGCAAACAAACATCCGGTTTACGACATTTTGCATATCTCTTTCAATGCGAATGTTTTCAAAATATAGCGAACTATTTATCGCACCGATAAAAATTAAGAATTCACCGATTTGATCGCTTTTTTTCAAATATACAATGTATTTATTACGGCGTTTTTGCACTTTTGGCGTGAAATTTGCACGGTCAAAGCGTTCAATTAGGCGTGAAAGGCGCTGTGCTAGTTGTTCGTTACTAGTTACTATCTCAAGATGATAATTAATTGACTTTGGATCATTAACTGAACCAGATGCTAGAAAGGCACCAGTAACAAAGCCTGCCGCAGTATCGTCACTATAGACAACGCGACGAGAAATCGCACTATCAAAAAGTGTTAAACCTAAATCATCTAGGATTTCATCTACACCACTTTGAACAACAACAATAAAAAGTGTTTTCTTTTTAAACTTTTGGGCGACCTGATAAGAAAATGTTATATCGGCATCATAAACTTCTTTTATTAATTGATAAATATACTTTGCTACTTTCGCATTATTAGTAGGCATCAATAACATTTTCTTATTTTCGCGACGCGAAAAATAACCGCAAAAGCGAATAAACCCAGCAATAATGGCTTTTTTTCTAACTATTGCATAAGGAGCATCACTAATTGCTATATCTTCTTTAACTCGTTGGGTAAAACTTGCCATCTTCTATCTTTTCTTTTTATCACGATGAATTACAAGTGTTTGAACTTTACTTGCGTAATGATTTGCAAGATAGTTTGCAAAGTAGACGCTTCGATGTTGTCCGCCTGTACATCCAATTGCAACATTAATTAACGCTCGATTTTCTTTTAATGAATCGTTGATATATTTATCTAAAAAATCACAAATTAATTTTTGGTATTCTACTGTTTCTTTGTGTTTAATTAAAAACTCTATTACTTCTTCATCTTCTCCTGTTAAATTACGAAGTTTTTCATCATAGTATGGATTTGGGATTGAACGAACATCAAAAATCATATCAGCATCACGGGGAATTCCGTGTTTATAACCAAAAGAAACAAAAGTTAAAATAACTGGAGCTTTCTCTTCATCGCGGTAACGCTTAAATAGCGTTTTTCTTAGATTTGCTACATCAATATCAGTTGTATCAAGCCTAATTGTTGCTTTGCTTTTATACTTATCATAATACTTATACTCTTTATCAAGTGCATCTTCTAGTTCAATACCTTTAACTTGAAGAGGATGAGCGTGACGAGTAAATTTATAGCGATTTAATATTTCTTGTTTTGAAGCTGTTAATAAAATTAGATCATATGATAAATTTGGGTGCTTTTTTAATTCTTCAAGCATAGCACCTAAATCACTTAAATGAATTGAAACAAATATTTTACTAGCTTTATTTTTATCACTTCCATGATTTCTTAAAAATGTGTCAAATAGATAAGGAGGCAAATTGCCAATAATAGCAAAATGCATTTCTTCAAATGCAAACATCGCAGTTGTTTTTCCTGCCCCGCTGACACTACTTAAAATAACAAGTTTTTTATCCTCTTTTTTCATTTAAACACCCCGTATATCATTATACACTTAAAAGTGTATTATTGTAATAGAGATTTCTAGAACAAAAAAAGCCCCATTTGGGGCATTTTAGGTTATTTTTTCAAGGTTCTTAGCCTTTTACTAACTGCAATTCCTGCGATAGAACCATCTGCAGTCGCGGTCGTAATTTGTCTTAACACTTTAGCGTTTATATCTCCTATTGAGTATAAACCAGAAATTTTAGTTTCCATGTTTTCATCAACTAAAACATAACCTTTATCATCTTTTACATCTAGACCTTCAAGCATATCACTTTGTGCATCAGAACCAACGAATGGGAAAACTGCATCAACTTTTAATATGCGATCTTCGCCAGTTAAAACATTTTTGGTGCTTAATCCTGTAACTTTTGTTCCATCTCCAAGTACTTCTACTGGAATTGCATCAAGTACTAATTCAATAAGTGGATTTTCTTTTACTTGTGAAACTAACATATCATCTGCTCTAAAGCCTTGGCGGCGGTGGACAAGATATACCTTTGCAACAAATTTTGTTAAGAAAAGTGATTCTTCTAAAGCGGAGTTGCCTCCTCCAATAACTGCGATTGGACGGTCTTTATATAGACTTCCATCGCAAACTGCACAGTAGCTTACACCCTTATTGGTATAACGAGCTTCACCAGGAATTTTAAGTTTTCGTTCCGCCGTTCCTGTTGCAACAATTACAGTTTCAGCATAAAGTGGTTCTTCTGTCGTTTCAATTTTAAAAATGTCACCATCTTTAGATATCTTTTTTACATCTGCATAATCAATATTAATGCCAAGTTCACGAACTTGTTCAAACATTTTAAAAGCAAGATCTGGGCCACTAATTGATGTATAGCCAGGGTAATTTTCAACTTTTTGTGTAATATTTAATTTTCCGCCTGGTGCATCCTTATCAACTATAACAGGTGTAACATTGGCTCTTTTTAAATATATAGCAGCAGTCATTCCTGCTGGGCCTGCGCCAATAATAAGAACGGGATGAATAACTTTATTATTTAACATTTTCACTGTCTCCTTTTTCTTTTACTTCAACTTCAATTGTTGCCTTTTTTTCTTCATCAATTATTTCACTTTCAATAACTTCACCATTAATAAGAGCAGGTTTACGTTTTCTTAATTGATGACGAATTACGTGATTTGCAACAATTGCAACAACACTAACAGCAACAAAAATAATGGCCCATATAAAACTCCATTGACCTTTATCACCCATATTATCAATTGGATCACGCATCGGTTCCATTATTACACGCGTAAGCCCGTACCAAAATAAATAAAGGAATCCCATATCAAGCGGTTCTCGCCATTTTTTAAGTCCTTCTCCTACTGCAAATCTAATTACAAAATATCCTGTTAAATTAACAAATGATTCTATTAAGAAAAGCGGAACTCTAAATTCACCATAAATTACCATTTGTTGACGGATAAAATATGGTAAAAATGACCATTTGTTAATGTCACTTACTGCACCGTAAACTTCTTGATTAAAGAAATTACCCCATCTACCAACTGCTTGAGCAACTAAAATTGCTGGAATAATTAAATCAATTCCATCTGCAATTGAATACATTTTCTTATATTTAAAACGGAAATATAAAATACCTGCTAGAGCACCAAAAAGGGCGCCACCCATAATAGCTAGGCCACCTTCCCAAATCCGGAAAACTTGTAGGAAATCTTCATTAAATCCATCACGAGTCCAGTTGCCTACAACATACCAAATACGCGCACCAACTATACCAGCTGGAAAAGCAACATAAAATATTGGTTCTAAAATCCCGTGACGACCATATTTTTTATAAAATTCGTGGTCACAAATCGCAAGAACTAATAAAGCACCTGCTAAGATAAATAAGGCATAAAAGGCAATAACGGGTTTATTAAATGGGATGCCAGTAGGCAGTGGAAATTTAATCATTCCACCATAGGCATAACCATCAATTAGTAAAAATAAGGCAAGAATTGCAAGGCCAAAACTTATAAAAGCGACATAATTTCCATATTTGTTAAATTTTTTCTCAACATTAAATTTATAGTAATGAAGGAAAAAAGCACTTACCCCAACGCTAACAAGAAGGCCAAAGAGTAATGTCCCAAAGACTGCCATAAAGCGATGTAGATGATTTTCAATTGGTGAACTTAGCACAATGCCGCTTAACATAAGCATCAATGTAAATATAGCTGCACCAATAGTAATAAATAAGAATCCACCTTTATGGATAAATATGAATTCCTCTTTTCTTTTAACTACGCGCCAAAGCCCATAACTTAATAGGCCAAGACCACCGAAAGCTGCTACAACAGAGAGTGTAAATAAGATTGTTAATGTAGTATTCATAATCGTTCTCCTGATTTATAAATTATTATACGTGTTTTTTATTGTATTCTTTAAATATTTTATTTAAATATTGTCCAGTATAGGAAGAAGGATTTTTACTTACTTCTTCTGGTGTACCACTTGCAATTAGTTGTCCACCACCATTTCCACCATCTGGTCCTAGGTCTATTATATAGTCTGCTTGCTTAATTACATCTAAATTATGTTCAATTACTATAACAGTATCGCCAAAAGAAACAATTCGGCGAAGAATGGCTAAAAGTTTTTTAACATCATGAGCATGTAAACCCGTTGTAGGTTCATCTAAAATATAGAGCGTTTTACCCGTCGGTCTTTTTTGAAGTTCATAAGCTAATTTCACTCTTTGAGCTTCACCTCCACTTAATTGAGGAGCAGGTTGTCCTAGTTTTATATATCCAAGTCCAACATCCATAAGTGTTTTTAACATGCGATGAATTTTAGTTCTTGAGGAAAAGAATTCATAAGCATCTTCAACAGTCATTTCAAGTACATCAGCAATATTTTTATCTTTATAGAAACAAGCTAGCGTTTCATCGTTATAGCGTTTACCATCGCAAACTTCACAGCGAACATAAACATCAGGAAGAAAATTCATCCTAATTCGTGTTACTCCTGCTCCTTGACAGTGTTCACAACGACCTCCTTTGTTATTAAAGGAAAAATAACTCTTATCAAAACCTCTAGCTCTTGCATCAGGAGTTTCTGCATACAATGCGCGAATTTCGTCAAATACTTTTGTATATGTAGCAGGGTTTGATCTAGGAGTTCTACCAATTGGGTCTTGAGAAATATGAATCGCTTTATCGATATGTTCAAGGCCAATTATTTCATCATGTGCACCTGGATTCGTTCTAACTTTTCTTAAATAACCATCTACGGTCTTATATAATATTTCATTTATAAGTGTTGATTTTCCTGAGCCGCTTACACCCGTAACAACATTCATGACGCCTAATGGTATTTTTACATCAATGTTTTTAAGGTTGTGACAGCGGGCACCTTTAATTAAAAGGTAATCCCCAGTTCCCGTTAGTCGTTTCTTTGGAATATCAATAAAGTATTCGCCACTTAAATACTTGCCTGTTATTGATGTAGGACTTTTAATAATATCTTCAACGCTACCTTGAGCAACAACTTCACCACCATGGACACCAGCTCCAGGTCCAATATCAACGATTTGATCAGCAGAGCGCATTGTTTCTTCATCATGCTCAACAACAATTAATGTGTTTCCTAAGTCTCTCATTTCTTTAAGTGACTTAATTAATTTAGCGTTGTCTCGTTGATGTAAACCTATGCTAGGTTCATCTAAAACGTACAAAACCCCGCTCAATTTGGCTCCGATTTGTGTAGCTAGGCGGATGCGCTGTGACTCACCGCCTGAAAGAGTAGTAGCAGATCTTGAAAGTGTTAGATAATCTAAGCCAACATTAATTAAAAAGGAAAGGCGATGATCAATCTCTTCTAAAACAAGAGTTGCAATTGTTAACTCTGTTGGGGTTAGTTTTTCTTTGGTTTCTCTTAAAAATGAACGAAGATCGCCAATTTGCATTGATGTTAACTCATAAATATTTAAACCATTTATTTTTACTGCTAATGCCTCTTTTGATAAACGTGCTCCATTACAATGGGTACAAATTGTATCCATTAAAAACTTTTCATAATATCCACGCATAAACTCACTTGTAGTTTCTTCATATAAACGTTCAATTCGTGTCTTAACACCCTCAATATATCCTCGTCGATGATTTATATTACCACTTGAACTTTTAAGAATATATTCGTGTGGTTCTTTTGAACCTAATAAAATTATTTCAACTTGTTCTTTAGTTAGTTCTTCAAAAGGAACGTTCATTGGAACATTATAAATTTCACATAACTTAGTAAAGTCTTGCCAATCAAGATTTTTACTACCAACAATATTTTTATAAAATTCAATTGCACCTTGATTTAGTGAGAATTTTGGATTCGGTACCAAAATTGTCACATCAACTTCGCGATTTATCCCAAGTCCTTTACAATGTTCACAGTATCCAATAGGAGAGTTAAACGAAAATAATCTTGGTTCAAGTTTAGGAATACTAAAGCCACAATGTTTACAACTATGATGAGTGCTAAATAAACGCTCCTCATCATTTAAAAGCACGGTTACATAACCATGACCCCAGTCAAGAGCAATTTTTAGCGCATCTAAAATTCTTCCATATGAATCTTCTTTTAGTGCGATCCGGTCAACTACAATATCTAGACTATGGCGTTTATTTTTATCTAGTTCGCTAATTTCATCAATACGCATTATTTGGCCGTTTAATCTAACACGGACAAATCCAGCTTGTTTTATTTTTTCTATCGTATCTTTGTGAGTGCCTTTTTCGGCATTAACAACTGGACCGAGAATTTGAATCCTACTATTTAAGGGGTTTTCTTGAATAATTTTTATTATTTGTTCGGGCGAAAATGAGATGATTGGTTCATTATGCGTAGGACAATAAGGAACACCAATTCGAGCATATAAAAGTCGAAGATAATCATAAATTTCTGTTACAGTTCCTACGGTAGAGCGAGGATTGTTACTAGTGGTTTTTTGTTCAATACTAATCGCAGGAGATAAGCCATCAATAGAATCAACATCAGGTTTTGAAAGATTTCCTAAAAACTGCCTTGCATAACTTGAAAGACTTTCAACATATCGGCGTTGACCTTCGTTATAAATTGTTTCTAGGGCTAAAGTACTTTTCCCTGAACCTGAAAGACCAGTAAAAACAATTAACTTATTTTTAGGTAAAGTTAGATTAATATTTTTTAAGTTATTATCTCTTGCGCCCTTTATCTTAATTTCGTTAATGCTCATTTTTTCGCTCCTTTCTCTATATTACAATAATTAGTTACTTTTTACATTGTTTTTGCTTATTGTCTCTTATAAAGAGACCTTGGCTGAGTATTTTTCTATTAATCAAAATTAATTCCGTTATAATAGTTATGATTGCTACGCTAAGAAAGGAGTACAAATATGGAAGTACTTAGAGCAACAAATCTTACAAAAATCTATGGTAGTACAATTGCTGTAAATAAAGTATCCATGACAATTAATGAAGGCGATATTTATGGGTTTGTCGGCGAAAATGGGGCTGGAAAAACGACATTTATTCGTCTAATTGCAGGTTTAGCCGCCAAAAATAGTGGAGAATTCACTCTTTTTGAGGGAGAAAACCATGCAATTGGAGCACTAGTAGAAACCCCGTCACTTTATTTATATTTAAATGCGATGGATAATCTTATGGCTCAAGGTAAATTACTTGGAATAACTGATAAAGAAAAACATAAAGAACTTCTTAGGTTAGTAAAACTAGAATATCTTATTGATTCAAAAAAGAAAGCTAAATCTTTTTCATTAGGGATGAAACAAAGGCTCGGTATTGCGATGTGTTTACTCGCAAATCCAAAGTTTCTTCTTCTTGATGAACCAATGAACGGCTTAGATCCTGAAGGTGTTGTTTTAATGAGAGGTCTAATTAAATCACTTTCAGAACAAGGTATTACATTTTTAATTAGTTCACATATGCTTGGCGAACTTTCAAAAGTTGCTACTCGCTACGGCTTTATTCATGAAGGTAAATTAATCAAAGAAATTACCCGTGAAGAATTAGAACAAAGTCAAAAAGGACTGCTAAATGTAAAGGTTTTAGATGAAAATGTTGAAAAACTTAAAATGATTTTAACAAAAAATAATATCAAGTTTGATGATGAGGATGGTATTAAAATTTATGATCAATCAATTGAAAATATCGTTGAACTTCTAACTAAAAACGGTATAACACTTAGGGTAATTACCGAAGAGACATCAAATATCGAAGATTACTATCTTGATTTAATTGGAGGCTTCCATGAATAGATTATTAAAACTAGATTTTTATCGTCTTAGAAAAGATCTTACAACCTTGATTGGTGTCCTAGTTTGTTTTGGTTTACTTTTACTCACCGTAGGTATTCAAGGCTTTGGCTATTTTATGTTAAAATCGACCGGATTAGAAGATTCAGGCTTAGCAATTATGTTTTTGCCGCGAAGTACATACATCCAAAACTTCCAAATTGCAAATAATTCTGGCCTTGTAGTATTAATTATTACCCTAATTTTTACTGCACGCGATTTTTCTCAAAATACAATGAGACTTAAAATAATTAATGGGTTTAAAAAACGCGATATTTACTTTTCTAGTCTAATTACAACACTAGTTTATGGTATCCCAATTATTTTCGCCTTTTCTTTTATTAGTTTTGTAGCAGGTCTGCTCTTTTTTGGTTATGTTGTACCTTTTGATAAAAACGAATTCTTAAAATTGTTAGCAACTTCTGCTCTTTTAATTTTATATTTAGTATTATTTCTATCTATTATTAATGCAATTTCCATGCGTTTTCAAAAAGTTGGCCCTGCAATTGGTATTACAATTGCTGTGGTTTTAGGTGAAAATTTAGTTAGTACTTTGATTAGTCTAATTCCAACATTAGGTCAAAATTTACCTGAATGGCCATTAAAGTTTTTAAATTTACTTCCAACATACGCATTAACAACATTAGTTGGATTTAGTTTTGATGGTTGGGATTTATTAATTATGCTTGGTGGTTTTGTTGGTCTAACTGTTCTAGTTAACCTATTAGGTATTAAAGCGTTTGAGAAAAAAGATATTAACTAATATTATTTAGAGTTGAAAATTATCTTCTCTTTAATATAATAAGATATGCGTCGGGACGTAGCACAGCTTGGTAGTGCACTACCTTGGGGTGGTAGGGGTCGTGAGTTCAAATCTCATCGTTCCGACCATTTAAAAAGAAAAAACCGCTGTTTTGCAGCGGTTTTTGTTATTTTTGCAGAGTTTAGCCAAACTTTTTAATTCGTTCGTATCGCTTACGAGCTTCGTTTTCTGACTTCGTAAGAAGTTCTTCAGCGTGCTCTGGATTGACTTTTGGAAGTTGACTAAAACGATTTTCACCCATAACGAATTCACGGAATAGTGAATAATCTGGATCTTTAGCATAGTCTAGTTGAAGTGGTGATTTGCCTTCTTTTTCTAAGCGTGGATCATAACGGAAAATATTCCAGTAACCACATTCAACAGCTTTTCTTTCAACTGTATAGGAGTTAGCTAAGCCACCTTTAATGCCGTGTTCAGCACATGGTGAATAGGCGATAATTAAGGATGCTCCCTCATAACTTTCAGCTTCGTTAAAGGCTTTAATTGCTGCCATTGGGTTAGCACCTAGACTAATTTGGGCAACATAGACATCGCCATAGGCCATAGCCATTAGGGCTAAGTTTTTCTTAGTTCCAGTTTTTCCACTTGCAGCAAACTTAGCAATCGCACCAGTTTGCGTAGCTTTAGACATTTGGCCACCTGTATTAGAGTAGACCTCAGTATCTAAAACAAGAACATTAACATTAGCTCCACTTGCTAAGACATGATCAAGTCCGCCGTAGCCAATATCATAGGCCCAGCCATCACCACCAATGATCCATTGAGATTTATCAACAAAATCATCACGGTAAGCAAGAGCTTCTTTAAGTCCTTTGCTCTTAGATTTTTCTAGAAGTTCTAAAAGTTCAGGAACAATTGTTTTACTATGGGCACGATCTTTAATCGTATCTAAGTATTCAGTAATAAGTTCTTTTAAGCGTGGTTCTGCTTCTTCTTTGTGTGTTGTAAGAATATTAGCAATTAGAGCTAATTTATAATCAGTAGCAAGTCTCATGCCAAAACCAAATTCAGCATTATCTTCAAATAGGCTATTGGCCCATGCGACACCTTCGCCTTTATAATCAGTAACAAAAGGTGTGCCTGGCGTTGAACCACAATAAATCGAACTACAACCAGTGGCGTTTGCAACGATCATATCATTACCAAATAATTGAGTAAGTAAACGATAGTATGGTGTTTCTCCACAACCTGCACAAGCTCCACTTACTTCCATATAAGGCATCTTAAATCCGACGCCCTTAATGCCATTTTGAAGGGCGGCTGGTAATAGGTTGTCACGATATACTGCACCTTTATAGAGATGATCTGCGACTTCTTCTTGATGCATTTCTTGTTTAGCATCAACCATTTCAAGAGCCTTTTCACCGCGTTTTCCAGGACAAACTACAGCACAAAGTCCGCAGCCTACACAGTTAGCAGGGCTAACTTGAATACGGAAGAAATAGCCTTGCAAGCCAGGACCCATTGCAGGGATTACATCTTTTTTGGCTGCTTCTGGAAGTTTTTCAACTTCTTCAGCAGTTAAAAGGAATGGACGGATTGTTCCATGAGGACAAACAAATGAACATGTATTACATTGGATACAGTTTTCACTCTTCCAAATTGGGACAAAGTCAGCGATACGACGTTTAGATTTAAATGTAACATCGTTTCTCATTGAACCATCTAATAAACCATGTTTAGTAAAGGTTGATGTAGGTAGATCATAACCTTCAAGGTTTTCAATTGGAGTAACAAATTCATCAAAGTATTTATCACCAGTTAGAACTACTTCTTTAACTGGCTTAAGTTTTAACCACTCTTTATCAACCTTAATTTCACGTAATCCTTCGCTCCCACGATCAATAGCAGCATAGTTCTTTTGAACGACTGCTTCACCTTTACGACCATAAGTTTCTTTTGCAAGTTTTTTCATCCAAACTTTGGCTTCTTCATAATCCATAATCGATGGATTTAAATAGAAGAAACTTGATTGAAGGATTGTATTTGTATGTCGGCCCATACCGACTTCACGTGCAATTGCATTTGCGTTAATAACAAAGAAGCGGGCATTTCTTCTTGCTAATTGATATTTAACACGGTTTGGCATACTAGCAAGTAATTCTTCATCACTAAGTTCAGTATTAAGTAAGAATGTACCACCTTGACCAAGGTTTTTGATCATATCGTATTTATATAAATATGTATCTAATGAACAGCTTATAAAGCTAGCATTTTCAATATAGTATGTTGATCTAATCGGTGATTTACCAAAACGAAGGTGACTTCTAGTTGCGCCACCCGCTTTACGGCTGTCATAAGCAAAATATGCTTGAGCATATTGTCCGGTTGCATCGCCAATAATTTTAATGGAGGATTTATTGGCTGAAACTGTACCATCACTTCCTAAACCATAAAATAAGCAAGCTTGATAATCATGTTTAACATCGTATTCTTCATCAAATGGAACACTTAAGTTTGTAACATCATCAACAATACCAACTGTAAAGGAGTTCCATGGTTTTCCACTTAAGAAATCAAAAACACCTTTAATATGTTTTGGTTGAGTATCTTTACTACTTAAGCCATAACGACCGCCAACTACGACATCAATTTTACGACCTTCTTGTTCTAAGGCTGTAACAACATCAACATAGAGTGGTTCGCCAGTTGCACCAAGTTCTTTAGTACGATCAAGGACTGCTAATTGTTTTACAGTCTTTGGAAGAACGTTAACTAAATGCTTTGCACTAAATGGACGATATAGATGAACTTTTACTAAACCAACTTTTTCGCCCTTTTTATTTAAGTCTTCAACGACTTCGATGATTGTTTCAGTAACACTACCCATAGCAACGATAACTTTTGTTGCATCTTTTGCACCAACATAAACAAATGGAGCATAAGTGCGACCAGTAAGTTTTGATGCTAAATCGAAGTATTTTTCACTTACTTCTAATACATTTGCATAGTGTAAATTTTGCGCTTCACGAGCTTGGAAATAAATATCATCATTTTCTGCTCCACCACGAGTTACTGGATTTGTATGTGGATTAAGAGCACGTTTTCTAAATGCAGCTACTTTTTCTTCTGGAAGTAATTCTTTCCAATGTGCATCATCAATAAATTCAACATTTTGGATTTCGTGTGATGTTCTAAAACCATCAAAGAAATGTAAAACTGGAACACTTGCATCAATTGCGATAAGATGCGCGACATTTGTAAGGTCTGCTACTTCTTGAACACTATGAGCACAAAGTAGGGTAATACCAGTTTGACGAACTGCATAAATGTCTTGATGATCACCAAAAATTGATAAAGCACGAGCAGCGATTGAACGAGCAGAAACATGAACAACTGCTGGTAGAAGTTCGCCAACCCACTTATAAATATTGGGTAGCATTAAAAGTAAACCTTGTGATGCAGTGTATGTTGTAGCTAATGCCCCAGCTTGAAGAGCACCATGAACAGCACCAGCAGCACCACCTTCACTTTGAAGTTCAGCAACTTTTACTCGGCTACCGAAAAAATTAAGTTTTCCTTGGGAAACATATAAATCGATTAGTTCCGCCATTGGTGAGGATGGGGTAATCGGAAAAATAGCAGCGATATCGGTGTAATTATAACTACCTAGAGCCGCTGCGGTGTTTCCATCTACGGAAAGGAATGTTTTTTTAATTTTCATTTAATCCTCCTAAATTAATAACATATCTAGTATACAATAGACACGCCTATATTGTAAGGACATTTTAAAAAAAGCCATCTAAAGATGGCATTATTTTAAAAAATGTTGTATTTCCTACTTTTTTCGACGTGCTTGTTCTTCGTTAATCAAGCGTTTTAAAGCTCTAAGTTCCCTATCAGTTAGTTCACGATTTTGATCAATAATTCCACTTGTACCAATCGTCATTTTTTGATAAATAAAATCCGCAATTGACTCAAATTGATCTAACTCTTTTTTTTGAACCGGGCGGATATTGCGTGGTTTTTGCTTAGTTTCTTCGTAATTTTTGATGTGTTCTTCAAGTTGATCAAGTAAATCCTTGTAATTGTAATTTAGATCAAATTTAATAAGTGGATCAAAGTAGGCTAAGTCATTGTTAATAACATCACCAACGATACCGATTTTTTTTGATAACATTTCAAGTGTTACGTGCTTACGATTAATTGAACGTATCGCACGATAATAATCGCGAACTCTAGTAATTTTTATCATATTTTTTGTCTTCCTTATGTTTAGTATATCATATTTTATCTTTGTAAATAAAAAGCCCTCTTTTGAGGGCTAGTTACCTACACTTTGATCTGGTGGACCGTATAGGAGTCGAACCTATGACCCACTGATTAAGAGTCAGTTGCTCTACCAACTGAGCTAACGGTCCGCGTAAATAACAATTGTAATCATATCATAGTAATCAAAATTAATTAATAACTTTTTTATAAATATAATCTTGGAATCGTTCATTAAACGAGCCCATCATTGAAAGTGCTAAACTATTTTTGATTTTATAACTTAATCTTGGTCTTCTCTTAGTTAGTGCTTTTTCAATTACTTTTGCAACTAAAATAGGGTCATTTGTTTTATTTACTTCTTTATCCATCATTCCTTTTAATTTAGTTAGGGGTTTTATAAAGTACTTAGTTTCCTCAATCATTCGTTCGTATTCATCTTTAGCGTTACCTAACATTCCAGTTTTCATTGACCCAGAATATAATTTAATAACTTTTATACCTAAGTAATTACATTCTCTTCTAAGGACATCACTGTAAGTATCAACCATTTTCTTACTCATCGTGTAATAGGCCATAAAAGGCTGAGGAGTATGTCTTGCAACTTCACTTGCCATATTAATAATACGTCCATTTTGCACTAAATAATCAAAAAATGCACGATTTACCTTATACATACCAAAGAAATTCACTTCAATAATTTTTCGAAGTTTTTCTTCACTTCCTTCAATAATTGAATCAAGCATAAAAATACCTGCGAGGTTAATAATTGCAAAAACTTCTATTTTTTCTTTATCTAAATAATCTCTTACTTATTTAAGATCTTCATCTTTAGTAATATCAACTTGAAAATATTTATAGTTTTCTGTTTCTTTTTGTTCTTCTTTACTAATATCTAGGGCAATTACAGAGTAATTCTTTTTAAGTAAGTAATCGCTGGCGGCTTTTCCGATTCCCCCATTTGCCCCTGTTATAATTACATGTTTCATTCTAACACCTCATTTTTGCACTTTTTAATTATAGCCCTTTTTAGAATATAAAAAAAAGAAAGAGTTTAAAAAGCCCTAGCCAATCTCGGCTAGGGCGATTTAAATTAAATTAGTTTATGCAACAAGTTTAAGAGCATCAACTGTATAAGGACCTAAGTTTGGTTTATTATACCAAGTTAGGTGACCTTCATAATTAATCATTTCGCCTTTATGTGCTTGGAAGAATTCGTCAAATGCAGCTTGATTTTCAGTTCCCATATGGTAACTTAGCGAACATAAGATTTCAACTTCGATTTCTCCGTGCATACCAATTAAAACGATATTGCTATGAGTATTACCTTGAGGAACATTAGGAATTTCATTTCCATCACGGTCAGTAATACGAACCATTTTAAGAGGTTCATTTATTTTCATAAGCGAGCTATCTTTAGCCCAAAGTGGGTTTTCCATTTGTTCTTCTGGGAAGCCTTCTGATTGTTTAAAATCATAGAAATCTTTAACAGTAAATGTATTATATTCCGGTTGTCTTATTTGTGGGAATTCAGCTGGATCAAGAATATTTATTCGTTTAATCCAACTAATTTGGCTCATCCCGTTATAGCCACCGGCTTGACCAACGCCTCCAACTAAATCACCAACTTTAATACCATCATCTTTAAAGCCAGAAACTTTATAGAAGTTATAGCCCATGTTACCATCAGCGATTGAAAGAGAATCCCAGTCTGGGAAAATAGCCGTTACATAGCCACGAACTCCAATAAGTTCTTTTGGTTCACTATCACGAGCTTCAACTAAATCTTTCCAATTGATTCGCCATTGAGCATGTAATTTAAAGTCAAAGACTACTTTTCTTGTAGCAGTGTTAAGTTTAACTTCTGCCATTAACCGGCCAATTTTTGGAGCAGGAATATGGTGTCTGTTTTCATCACCAGAAGAAAGGAATTTTGGGTCATATTCTTCATAACCTGGTGAAACAAGGGTGTTTGTTGCACCTTCTTGTGGATCACTAATTCTAAATGTGGCTAAACCTTCAGCTTCATAGTATGACCAAGTAACTGAAAAGTTTTGACTTTTTCTAACACCTGAGATAACAACGATTAAATCGTTTCCATCAAGCATTTCATGAATGTCGTCTCCTTCTTTTAGACGTGGTTTATAGCGATCACCTGTTGTTTTATCAACAACTAGGGGAACGTAATCAATTACTTCATCTAAAACGGCGGCATCTCGTGCAGGGTCAGTTTTA
Source organism: Bacilli bacterium (assembly GCA_035367155.1). GTDB lineage: Bacteria > Bacillota_I > Bacilli_A > RFN20 > CAG-826 > JAAYSA01. The sequence goes on along the minus strand of DAOSJI010000008.1, from coordinate 31,255 downwards.
GGTTGACCGCAGCCTGCTAGGGCTCCAAGGGTAAGAAGCCCAAGGACAAAGAATTTAAGTTTTTTCATATTTTCTCCTTTTCTATTCAACATATTTTGAAAGTTTTGAATAAGCTTCAGCAATTACTTGATCAGGTGTTTTACCACCGATAAATAATTTATCCATAATTGAGCCTACTTCTTCTCTAATAAATGCACTTCCTTCAAAGCCTGGGTCGGTAAATTTAAGCCATGCTTCAGTTGGATCATCATAAACATCATTGTTTAAAATGGCAGTATCTTGAATAGCTCTTTGACGACCTGTATAGCCTTTTTCATCTGGATCTGCTTCAAGGAATTCACGATAAATTTCGGAATCTTGCATTGTTTTTGTAACAGGGAAGTAGGAAGTATCACGACCAAAGCGATCATTAACTTCAGTTGTTAAGTATCTTAATAGTTTCCAAGCTTCGGTTTTAACCTTGGCATCACCACGGTCAAATAAAGCAAGGTTTGTGCCTTGTGAAATAACATATTTCTTATCAGCAAATTTGTATGGAATCTCATTTGAAGATTGTCTAAATGGAAATTCAACACTGCCATCAGGTACGTTTTCATCTGAACCAGCACTTGAACTAATAGTTAGGACACATTCGCCTTTTTTAAATGCTTTAGAAGCAAATTGATCTGTACCAAATGAAGATGGAAGTCCAAAAATTCTCTTTTGATAACTTTCTTTAAAGTAAGTAAGAGCAGCCCTAGTTTCAGCGCTATCAAAACGGACATAGCCTTCACTAATGTCACTGCCCATTTCAGTGTAGGTTCCGCCCCATTGACGAACAGCAGTAATAAAGAAGTTTGCTGTACTGTCCCAGCTAATTGGACGGAAAATATCCTTTTTAACAGTACGGAAGTCAACTGCGACCGTTTCAGCAAAAGCATCATAGTTTGCATCTTCGCTAGTAGGAACATTTTCTTTTAAAACGACTGTACCATCTTTTAGTAAAACATTACCAAAAATGTTCTTTTCAGTCATAAGTTCAATAATTCTTGTTCCAACTGTATCTAGTTGATCCCATGTTTTTGGAATAACAACATTTTCATCATAAAGAGCCATAACATCAAAGAATGTTTGGTTAGCAATCATGATTTCGGTTGACTTGTTAAATGGAAGACCAACTGTAATCGGTTTAGTTTTATCAGGTATCCCAGTATCAGGATCACGATAGTAAGCCATTTCTTGATTTTCTTTTAAATAGGCTTGATGGAAGTCAGCTAAATCGACCCCAATTCCTTCAACTTCACTATTGATGAATCCATCAAGAGAAAGAAGGATGTTTGAACTTAAGTAAGTAGCAAAGTGATCAGGATATCCATTAGCGATATGAGGGTATTCTTCGTTACTTACAGATAGAGAAATCGCTTGATAAAGGTTAGGATAGCCACCTTTTGTTGAGTAATCGATTTCCAAATCAGCATTTTCTGGACGCGCTTGATACTCTGCTAAAAGCGGTTCAAGAACACCATTAATTTTGCCACCAAAACCAGTCCAGAAAATGACTTTAGTTTTCTTGCTGCCACCGCAGCCGCTTAAAATCATTAAGGCTGTTAAAGCGGCAATTGATGTTAATTTAAATTTTTTCATAAGAAGTTTCCTTTCTTTTTATTATATTCTTATTCCAAAATGGAATTTTAACCTTTAATCCCACTTCTTGATACACCACGCATGATGTATTTTCTAAAGAAGATAAATACGACAAGTAACGGCGAACTAATAATCATTGAACCTGCAATTTTAACAGTGTCAAAGCTTGAGAAGTCACTCGTAAATAAGCTCATAAGACCGTTTGATACAAGCCTCATCGTATGCTTAATACCAAACGTTGATTCAAGGAACTTATTGTTACCACTTGCAATAAGTGTTGGCCAAATATAAGCGTTCCAACTACCCATAACGTTAAGAATTGTAATAGTAACAATTGTAGGCATTGCAATTGGAATCATAACGCGACGTAGGTATTGGAATTCGCCAAAGCCATCAACTTTAGCTGCCAAGAAGAGTTCGTTAGGAATTTGTTGGAAAGTCATCCGGAGTTGGAAAATATAGAAAACACTAACACCATGAACAAAGATAAGCGCTGCAAAAGTATCAGCCCAGCCTATCCCAACCGTAGTTTGATAGTTAGTAATAATCATCATTTCCCCTGGGACCATCATTGTAGCAAGCAAGATTGCAAATAAAACATTCTTACCTTTAAAGTCAAGACGGGCAAACGCAAAAGCACATAAAACCGTTGTAATAACGGTAAATATAGTTGATACGCCTGCGACTATTATTGTATTAAGAAAATAGGGAAGGAAGTTATGGCTCTTGCTAATAACAATACTTTGTAAGTCTGTTGCAAGACTTGAAAGTTGTGCACCAGTTAGATTACCTCCAAGAATAATCCGGAAGTTAACAAAGGTCGGAGTGCCTGTAAACATCTTAAGAGCACCTGCAGTTAATTCTTGGTTATATGTATTAGGATGCTTAAGAGAAGTCATAATCATAAACCAGAATGGTAAAAGCATAAAGAGTGCAAAAAGTGTTAAGAATGTATAAACCGCAACTTTAACGACAATTTGGATCGCACGATACTTTTTCTCTTGTTCTTTTTTGGCTTTAGCCTTGCTTTCATTATTAGCACTGCCATTTTGTTTTTGAAGTTCAGCAAGAATTTCTTGCTCTTCTTTAGTTAATTGTTCTTCTTGTGGATGGATAAGAACTTTTTCATCTTTTACTTTACTCATTGTCCTACCTCCTAGAAGTGTACCCTTCGTTTACTAACTTGCATTTGTACTAATGTAATAATTAGAACGATAACTAAAAGAATTACAGAGCCTGCGGCAGCAACGGGTAGATCTGTTTGTCGGTATTTATAAATATACCCAACAATTGTAATCCACATCGTTTGGTCAGCACCACCAAAGTGGAGCGGACCTTGACCTACAATCGAGATAACTGATTGATAGGCTTTAAACGCACCAATAAAGCTCGTAATTGTAATATAAAGAATTTGTGGACTAAGCAGCGGAACTGTAATTTTCCAGAAAATTCGCCGCCTTGATGTCCCATCAATTCTAGCTGCATCATAGTATTGCTTGTCAATACTTGCTAAACCACTCATAAAAACGAGAATCTTAAAAGCAAGTCCGTTCCAAACGCTACTTGTAATAATTGCAACTGCCATTGAGGCTTTTGTTGTTTTTGCTATGCCGGGGATATCAATACCGTGTGCAAGCCAAGCGATTGGTTTACCACCAAAGAAACCAATGAATTGGTTCATTAATCCCCCAGGCTCATAAGAAAACATAACGTTAAATACCATCCCTAATGCAATTGAGTTTGTTACATAAGGAAGGAAGAAAATCGTTTGATATACGCCACGTAAGGCTTTAATTGAGTTTAAAAATACTGCTAAAAGAAGAGAAATCGCAATCGTTAGAGGAACTGAGATAATCGTTAAAATAAACGTATTTAGCAAAGCATCGTGGAATTGCGTATCTTTTAAGACAAGCAGGAAGTTCTCTAATGAGACAACAGGTTTTTTAACAGGAATCATAAGAGACATGTCTTGAGAATTTCTTGTTTGAATTATAAAGTTAGAAATCGCAAGAGAACCTGCACCTTTTTGCCAACCAAAGTCTTTAATAAAAGCAATGGTCGCAGTATTTAAAATCGGATAAATAGTAAAGAAGATAAGGAAAATCATCGCTGGTAAAAGAGCGATTGCTGCTTTTAACCAAATTGGCATGTTTCTGTTTCTTTTAATTTGCATTGGTTCACCTTCAAGATGACCGCCGCTAGAAACTTCACGAACAACTTGTTTTTCTAGTGCCATGTTTTTGTCCCCTCCTTCCGTCTTATCCTTAGGCGAATATCGAACGTTAGTAATAAGTTTTTGCATAATTACCACCGTTTAAGTAAATTACTTAATCCTTTCGCCACTTAATTCAAATAAATAAACCCGCTTGGGATATAGCTTAATTTTTGTACCTTTAACTCTAGTACGGAGTTCTGCTGGAATAATCGCACGAAGTTTACTACCTTCGCCACTAACGCGACCAACAATTGAAATATCTCGACCAATATGTTCAACATAATCTACTTCTACATCAACTGGTGGATTATCCGTCTTATCAAGTGAAAATGACTCTGGACGAACTCCAATGTAGATTGGGCGATTAGTTTTGGCTTCAACAAGGAATTTACCAACTAATTCGTTAAATTCTTCTTCTTCAAGGTAGCAGCCACGACGAATAACCGCGTCATAAATGACTTCAATTGTTAATTTTTCAGGTTTTTCAGCAAGAACGACAGGTTCTTCTTTTTTAGCACCAAATAGTGAGAATTTTTTCTTTGGTTCTTCAACTACTTGTTCAGTTTCGCCTTCACCTAGATCAACACCTAAATCAGCATAATAATGACGCTTTGTCGCACGGTAACCATTAGCTTTTACAATATCAAAAATGCGTTCATCAAGAAGATCAAATTCTCCTTTACTCTTGAAACCATCTAAATATTTCTTGCCTCCGAGCATTAATGCTCCGTTAACTAGTTCACCTTTAAAAATGTTAATCGCTGGAGAACCAAGGAATTTTGTAACAAATAAATCGACAGGTTCTTCATAAACCGTTTGAGGTTCATCAACTTGATGGATAACACCTTTTTTCATAACAACGATTTGATCACTAATAGACATTGCTTCTTCTTGGTCGTGGGTAACGAATACTGTCGTTACATTACTTAGACGTTGAATTCGTTTAAGTTCTTCCCTTGTTTGAAGTCTAAGTCTTGCGTCAAGGTTACTTAAAGGTTCATCAAGTAATAAAACTTGTGGACGCTTTGCAAGAGCACGTGCAATTGCAACCCTTTGTTGTTGACCACCAGATAATTCCTTTGGTTTACGGTCAAGTAATTGACCAATGTCAACAATATTTGCACATTCTTGTGCAATGTTTTCCATTTCCTGCTTGCTTAAACGTGGTCTTACGTTTTCAAGAGGGAATGTAATGTTCTGACGAACAGTAAAATGCGGATAAAGAGCATAGTTTTGGAAAACGAGTCCAATTCCGCGATTTTCTGGTGGGACATCAGTAACTTCTTTGTCACCAAACCAGATGGCACCTTCAGTTGGCTCATGAAGGCCCGCGATCATATAAAGTGTTGTTGACTTACCACAACCTGAAGGACCAAGTAGTCCAACAAATGTTCCATCAGGAATAGTTAAAGTCATGTTATCAACAGCTTTGACAACGGGTGCCCCTTTTCGGCCTGGAAAGTGCTTAGATAGATTAACTAATCTAACTTCCATATTTTTCCTCCTGGAGTTAATCTCCTTTTTTTATTCATTTATATAATATCATATATAAATCTTGATAAGTAGTAATTTTCACCTTTTAAAAGACTAAAAATCACTTTAATTTGCTCAAAATAAACAAAATGGCTCTATGAGCCTTTTTTGTTTTTACCTACTTCTTCATCGTATTTTTGCTTCTTTGCACCATCAATTTCTCGACGACGTTTATTTTGAGCAGCAAGTATTTTGGCTAACTTAACATTGTACTCATATTGTTCATCAGCATCCTTATAGATAAGAAAGTCATTATCATAAACATCAGTAGCTGCTATTAAGTCGACTAGACTTCTTCTATTTTTATTAACAAAAATCATAACCATGCTTACAACATGAACCGGTAAGAAAAAGAGTAAATAGTATAGCAAAAACGCACTGAATTGGCGTAAAAACACTTGTGGTTTACTTACTTTGTAGCCATAAATATTAGCAAGATGACTTTGAGTAATAAGCATTCCAAGTGTGCGCCCATTTTTAATAAATAAAGGCACAATACTAATTAAAATAAAAGCAGAAACATAAAAGCCAATTAAAAGAGCAATAAAATAGTAACTAAGTGCTTTATTACTAACTGCTATTAATTCTTCATTTTGGAGAAATGATTGATGAGCTTTAGCGAATTCTTCTTTATATAAATCACTTACTGCTTTTTTATTTTCTGTACTATAAGACACCTTCCACGGTGTTAATTCGTTTATTGGTACACTAAAATCAAAAAGACAATCTTCCCCTCCTTTGTGCAGGATCTTTTGATAATAAAGTTCTGCAGTGTTATTCTCTTCTTCGCCTAAACGAGGAGAAAGTGTACCGCTTGAATATCTTGTAACACCGCTATAAGTTTCACTTCCTAACTCTTCTTTAGGAGGAAACCCTACATAATAGCGGTAAAGTGCTTCAGGATAAAGTGCTTCATTAGAAATTAAATAATATGTACCTTGATCGCTAAGTTCATATAAACCGCAGTCGTTGGTCATAAAATTAATTCTTAAACCAGCATCATTTAAACCGATTTTGTTTGCAATTGGAACAGTTGCAGCACTTGAAATAATTACCATTAAAAAAGCAACAAAAACAAAATCAAGAAAACCACTAAGAATTCGTTTACCTTTTGTTTGTTTCATTTCTAAGCTCCAGAGCTCTCATCTAATCTTTCTTCAAAATTTTCTTCGTTAACAGGGGTTGGTCTTTTTTCACTAAGAATTGCTAGATTTTCAGCAGTTTCAAATTCTTCAACAGTAGTAAAAATTTGAGAAGTTTTTGTATCTACGACACGTGTCATAGCAATTAAATCATGAAGTGAACGACCTTTTTTATTAAATATCGCTAGTGTGAGCGAAACAAATAAGCCTAACATTGGTATTAAATACCATGAGAATATTTCAAAAACTAAGAAAGCAAGGTAGCGAACAATTAACTGCCACGGTTTAATACGATAACCATATTGATTTGTTATAGATAACTTAAAGATCATCTTTCCTAAAGATTGACCATTTTTAGTTAGCATTGGAATTAATAAAACAAATATCGTCGTAGTTAAAACAATATTACTTAATGTTTCAATTGTTAAATACATTTGCATTTCGCGATGTGGGGTTAAGTTATTAAACTCACTAATCGCATTTTTAAATATCGTTTGATTAAATTGTCCTAGGGTCTTATCATCAACACCATCTTTTATTACTACATTAGGCGGAACAAAACGATCAACTGGCTCAGTGCTAGGAACATCGGCTGTTTCAGAAGAATCTTCAACACTCGTATCTTCGCTAGTAGTAGGTTCCTCTTCGCTTAGCTCTTCACTTAATAAAAAGTATGGTATTTTTGGGGTTAATTCGCTAGTTTCGCTGTTATTTTCATTTTCTTCTAGGACAAATAACTCTTCAAAAAGAGAATCTTCGTCATCAATTTTTAAAATATTAACTATATACCAAATTTCGCTATACATATCTTCTTTTGGATAGTTGTTAGCTAAAAAATCAGTGTAAAAAAGATATGTTCTTTTAGCGTAATCGCCAGGTTGAATAGTATTGCTTGTAATTTTGATTTCTTCAATTGGAATACCTTCATCTAATTGATGATCTAAATATACAAGATGACTTTTTTTCATATTAGCTTCATAAAGCGAAACCTTAGTTTTTAAATCTACAGCAGCATTCATAATTGGTCGTAAAATGACAGAAAACAAGAAAAATGTTACAACCATTAAAAGCGCATCAAAAGCAAAAGCTCCTAAGCGACGACCAAAAGGAGCTGCTGTTATAAATTTATTTTCAATAACTTCTTTTTTTTGTTTCATAATATTATTTTCTTTCTGCTACCTATTATTGTAGCAAAAGAAATAGATAACTCAAATAAAAAAAGGCTCGTAAACGAGCCTTTGCTATTTAGAATAGTTAGAATCTTATTTTAAGATTTCAGTAACTGTTCCTGCACCAACGGTTCTGCCACCTTCACGGATTGAGAACTTGGTACCATTTTCAACAGCGATTGGGTGAATTAGTTCAACAGTAAGTTCAACTGTATCACCAGGCATTACCATATCAACTCCTGCTGGAAGTGTGATAACACCAGTAATGTCGGTTGTTCTAAAGTAGAATTGTGGACGATAGTTACTTAAGAAAGCAGTATGACGGCCACCTTCATCTTTACTTAAAACGTAGACATGAGCTGTAAATTTTGTATGTGGTTTAACTGAACCAGGAACTGCTAAGACTTGTCCGCGTTCAACTTCATCACGTGCAACGCCACGAAGTAAAACACCAACGTTGTCACCACTTTGAGCGGTGTCAAGAAGTTTACGGAACATTTCTAGACCAGTAACAACTGTACTTCTGGTTTTACGGATACCAACGATTTCGACTGGTTCATTAAGTTTAATTGTACCGCGTTCAACACGACCAGTAACAACTGTACCACGACCAGAAATTGTCATAACGTCTTCAATTGGTAGTAAGAATGGTTTTTCGTTGTCACGAACTGGAGCTGGAACATAAGCATCAACAGCATCCATAAGTTCAAGAATTGACTTACGAGCTTCTGCATCACCATCAAGAGCTAAGCGAGCGGAGCCACGAACGACTGGTGCATTGTCACCATCAAAGCCGTATGTACTAAGTAGTTCACGAACTTCCATTTCGACGATGTCAACGAGTTCTGGGTCATCAACTAAGTCGGTTTTGTTTAAGTAAACGACGACACAAGGAACACCAACTTGGCGAGCAAGGAGAATGTGTTCACGGGTTTGTGGCATAACGCCATCGGTCGCTGCGACGACTAAGATCGCTCCGTCCATTTGGGCTGCACCGGTAATCATGTTTTTAACATAGTCAGCGTGCCCTGGGCAGTCGACGTGGGCATAGTGCCGTGTCGCTGTTTCATATTCAATGTGCGAGGTATTAATCGTAATTCCGCGTGCTTTTTCTTCTGGTGCGGAGTCGATTTGTTCGTATGCCTTCGCAACTGCACCACCTTGTTCTGCTAAGATTTTGGTGATGGCCGCGGTTAAAGTTGTTTTACCGTGGTCAACGTGACCAATGGTACCAATATTAACGTGGACTTTACTTCTATCGAATTTTTGTTTTGCCATTTGATTTTCCTCCTCATATTAGTATTTCGTTAATCAAATCAAAGTGTAACGATTTAATCTTATAGCAAGTTTATAAATATTGCAACAATAGTTGCACTATTTTTATGTTTTAGCGGTTGATAAATCCCGCTTTTTTAATTACATCATCTGCAACTGCTTTTGGACATTCGCCGTAATGACTAAATTGCATTGAATAGTTTCCGCGACCTTGTGTGTAACTTCTTAAGTCTGTAACATAACCAAACATTTCACTTAAGGGCACTTCTGCATCAATAACCTTAGCATTTCCGCGCTGTGTCTCACCAGTCATATTGCCTCGACGACGGGCGATATCACCTAAAACATCGCCATAATATTGTTCTGGAACCGTAATTTCAACTTTCATAATTGGTTCAAGTAAAACTGGTTCACATTTTTTTGCTGCTTCCTTTAATGCAAGAGAAGCTGCGATTTTAAAAGCTGATTCTGAACTATCAACTTCGTGATAACTGCCATCAAATAGGGTGGCCTTTAAATCAATAACTGGATAGCCTGCAATTAGACCACGATCTAGACTATCTTTTAAGCCTTCACCCGTTGGCTTAATATACTCTTTTGGAACAGTTCCGCCAACGATTTCCTCGGCAAATTCAAAGCCTTTTCCTGGATTTGGTTCAAAACGAATCCAAACATGACCATATTGACCGCGACCTCCAGATTGACGCACATACTTGCCTTCAACCTCAGCTGTTTTCTTAATAGTTTCCCTATAACCAACTTGCGGGGCACCAACATTTACATCAACGCCAAATTCACGTCGCAAACGGTCAACAAGAACATCTAAATGTAATTCGCCAACACCAGCAATGATCGTCTGTCCGCTTTCAGGATTCGTATGAACGCGGAAAGTCGGATCTTCTTCTGCTAGTTTTTGTAAACCTATTGTCATTTTTTCTTGATCAACCTTTGTTTTAGGCTCAATCGCTTCTTCAATAACAGGTTCTGGAAATTCCATTCTTTCAAGAATGATTTTACGGTCTGGATGGCAGATGGTATCGCCAGTTGTTGTGTTTTTAAAACCTACAACTGCACCAATATCTCCAGCTTTAAGTTCATTAACTTCTTCACGGTGATTTGAATGCATTAAGACAAGGCGACCGATTCTTTCTTTGGTCCCTTTTGTTGAATTAAGTACATAGCTTCCTGCTTTTAAAGTTCCTGAATAGACTCGAACATAAGCGAGGCGACCAATGAAAGGATCGGTCGCTATTTTAAATGCAAGAGCTGCAAGTGGGCCTTCTTCATCGCTATGGAGTAAAAATTGGGTACCATCCATGCGCTCTGCTTTAAAGCCATCGATATCTAAAGGACTTGGGAGATAATCAACTACTCCATCAAGAAGGAGTTGAATACCTTTGTTTTTATAAGCAGATCCAACAAAGACAGGGAAGAAAGTTCCTGTTAACACTGCTTTTCTAATAACTGCTTTTATTTCTTCGACAGTTAGTTCTTCGCCTTCTAAAACTTTTAGCATGAAATCATCATCAAAAGCAGCGATAGTTTCAATAAGGTCTTGTCTTAAAACTGTGCATTTTTCGACTAAATCTTGCGGAACTGGGATTAAAGTTGGACCATCTTTAGTTTCATTTTCATAATCCCAAGCTTCCATTTTAATTATATCGACAATACCAGTGAAATTGTTTTCAGCACCAATTGGAAATTGTACTGGTTTAGCATTTGCTGCTAAACGAGTGTGCATTGTATCAATGCTCATCATGAAATCAGCACCAATAGCATCCATTTTATTTACTAAGACAATGCGGGGAACATTATATTTAGTTCCTTGTCTCCAAACTGTTTCAGTTTGAGGTTCAACACCGCTTTTAGCATCTAAAACGGTTACGGCTCCATCTAGAACCCGTAATGATCTTTCGACTTCAACGGTAAAATCGACGTGACCAGGCGTATCAATGATATTGATTCTTGTTCCTTTCCAAAAAGCAGTTGTTGCAGCACTTGTAATCGTAATACCGCGTTCTTGCTCTTGTTTCATCCAGTCCATCGTGGCGGCACCTTCATGGGTTTCACCAACTTTATGAATTCGACCGGTATAGAAAAGAATACGCTCGGTTGTCGTCGTTTTTCCGGCATCAATATGGGCCATAATACCTATATTGCGCGTATTTTCTAGGGTGATTTTATAAGAATCAGACATAAATTCTCCTAGTATCGATAGTGAGCATAAGCTTTATTAGCTTCTGCCATTTTATGTGTATCATCACGTCTTTTAACTGATGCACCGGTGCCATTAGCAGCATCGATAATTTCAGCAGCTAGTTTTTCTTCCATCGTTTTTTCACTACGTAAACGTGAATAATTAACTAACCAACGTAATCCTAATGTTTGTTTGCGTTCAGCACTTACTTCTACAGGAACTTGATAGTTTTGTCCCCCAACACGGCGAACTTTTAATTCTACTTCTGGCATGATGTTGCTAATTGCAGTAGCAAAAACGTCCATTGCGGGTTGGCCTGTTTTCTTTTCGATGCGATCAAACGCATTATATAAAATCGTTTGGGCAGTTCCGCGTTTTCCATCAAACATAATTTTGTTGATTAAACGGGTAACGATTTTGGAGTTATGTAGTGGATCAGGTAAAACTTCTCGTTTTGCGATTTTTCCTTTACGTGGCATATCGTTTCCTCCTTCCTTTAGTTTTGGATCATATACCAATCATTATTCGTGAGATTGTGGTTTTTTAGTGCCGTATTGACTGCGGCTTTGACGTCTATCATGAACGCCAGCGGTATCAAGTGTTCCGCGTACAATATGATAGCGAACACCTGGTAGGTCTTTTACACGACCACCGCGAATTAAAACGGTACTATGTTCTTGGAGGTTATGTCCTTCTCCACCGATATAAGCCGTAACTTCATGGCCATTGGAAAGACGAACCCGAGCATATTTACGTAACGCGGAGTTTGGCTTTTTAGGCGTTAATGTGCCAACACGAGTACATACACCGCGCTTTTGTGGTGAGCTTTGTTCGACTGACCGTCTTTTAAGTGAATTCCAACGCACATTTAAAGCTGGTGATTTACTTTTAACAACGAGTGATTTTCGTCCTTGGCGAACGAGTTGATTAATTGTAGGCATAATGCTCTCCTTTCTCTAATAATTAATTTAATTTGTTTAGCGTGCCACACATCCGGGTGTATCATAGGTTTTCCTTAAAAAACGACCCTTCAGGTCACACGCTCAATTATTCTATACGCACGTAGGCGAAGTGTCAAGCATAAAATATACTTTTTTTATATAAATGACCTCTCTAATGAGAGGTAAAACGAATTGTAATACTATCTTTGGTAATTTTAACTACTTCGAAGTTAAATGGAAGATCACCTTTTGAGTTAAAGCTAAAGTCAGCAAAAACATCACGACCAAAAACAAGTCCATCTTTAAATAATGTTTCATTAGTCGCTTTTTCCCCATTAACAAATGTATTTTCTCCACTTGCTTCAAGTAATTTATAAAGAGGTATACCAGTAAATTTACCTTTAAATGGACCAGCATCACTATTTGAATGAGCAAGTTCTTCTAAAAGATTTTCTGGTCTTTCCTGACCATTAGAATAATAGAAGGTATACGGCGTACTACTTTGATCAACAAAGATTGTTCTAGCATCAACATGATAAACTTTTAGACCAAAATCTGATGGTAAATTAAAGGTTGTATTAATAAAAGAATCAAGCCGGTTTAGTCCAATTGGAGCGTAAAATTCAAGGAGTAAATATTCATCAACTGCCGATCCGTTCCAATTATTTGTAACTAGGGCAAGATCACCAGTCTTTGTAAAAGGACGCAGTGTAATCTCGCCTGGTCCAGTAATAACATGCGGATAAGTCCAATCTAAAAACATCTTTGATAAACCGGTGTGATCTCCAACGGTATAATCCATCAAATCAAAACCTCCAAGAGGATTATCTTTACTATTTAAGTTTGTGTTGTAATAATCTGGTAACCCAAGAAGATGACCAGATTCATGAATATATGCATGAGCATCTGGTTTATTTTTAAATAAACTGTTATTAACCCTCATAAATTCAAATGAACTCCAGCTATATGCGTTTGCATAAGGTGGTGGGCCTTCAAGTTCAACATTATGGCTATCCATGTTATCAAAAGCTGAATAAGCCCAAAATAAACTAGTTGTTTCATCACGGTTTATCTTAATAGGATGAGTATAAATTAAATAAACCGCATCAATAACTCCATCATTGTTTAAATCAAAATTTGAGATTTTATCAGGGTTTTCTCTTTTGTAATGAGCGACTGCACGACGAAGGATCTCTTTTGTAATTGTTTGTTTGTCTTTTCCTATATTTGCAGGATCATTAATTTTAGCAATCGAATAGTCTTCATCTAATTCAAACCAAGGAGCAACTTCTCCCCTAATTTTTAATTTTCCATAACTTGAAGCATCGTAAAAGGACGCAACGGAATGCCATTGCGTCACTTCTTCTTTGCCAAAAAATGCATTTTGAATAATTTTATGTGCATCTTCACCGTTATTACCATCAAGTAAATCAGCTTTATAATCACTAAATTCAACTGGTAATACTAGTAAATTAACATCACCTTTTACATCTAAATTAATTCGTTTTCTAGCCTTAACTGGATGAGAACGAAATACATCTTCATAAGATTTAGCGAATGAATTTGGTTTATAATAGACCCCATTATCTACAAGAGCAACATCTTCTTTTGGCATTATCTTATATTCGTAAGGATGAAATTTAAAAATTAAACCCTTACAGCTTGATAATGCTAGTAAAAATAATACACTAAGTAGACCCCGGTTTCTATTTCTATTATCCGCCAATTTTGTCTCCTTTAGGCCGTTTTTGTAATGTTTATAACAACCTCTTGATTTGTCATTTGGCCAATTGAAATTGTGTAACCAATAGTTTTTTGGCTATTAAATTTATTGCCGTATTTAAAGAATGTGGTTGTTGGAGTAAATGTTTGACCTTGTTTAAATAAAGTTACATCACTAGCAATTCCACCATCTTTAAATGTGTTAATACCTGTGCTTTCAAGTAAATGAAGGCAGTAAACATCGTTATAAATTGATCGAGATGGAGTGTTAGAAGGACCAATAGCAGTGAAACTATTTCCATCAAAATCCTTAATATATTGAACTTGATCGTAACTTATTGGGTTATAACTAGCATTAAAGAGAAACATTCTACTATCCACATGCCAAATGCGGACTCCATTTAATGAGTGCCCACTTACACCATTACTATATCCAATAGTAGAATCCATATAATTAAGACCTTTAGGTTGATAATACTCAATTAGAATATATTCATCAAAAGCTGAACCAAAATAATCATCTTGAATAATAATGAATTCACCTGAAGAATGTGCCGGTTTTAGGTTAATTGATGTCGTATCATTTATAACGTACGGGTGAGCCCATTGTAGTCCAAACTTACTATACATATTATGATCGATAATATTAAATGCTTGCATATCAATACCACCACTCATATTTGGATAACCAGTGCCAAAACCATCATAGTTGTAGTAATCATCAAGTCCTAAAATGTGTCCAAATTCATGAATATATGTATGAGCATCAATGTCATATGCTTTGGTTGTTGTGGATGGAATATAAGGAGCATCATCCATAAAGTGATATGAAGCCCAGCCATACACATTAAATTCAGGATTGCTTACATTAGGGTAGTATCTCATATCCCAAAAAACATAAGCCCAAAATGTCATATCCGGATCACTTGAATCAGTGGGGCAAGCATAAACAATAAAGAGAGCATCAACATATCCGTTGCCATCTTTGTCATATTCTTTCATTTTATCAGGATATTGTTCCTAAATTTTATCAAGTACATAGTATGTATTATCATAATAAGAAGGATTTGAATTCTTAATCGTTTTAAAAGCTTCTCTTGAAATAGGTAGATTTAACCAAGGAAGCACTTCTCCCGTTACATTAAGTTTTCCATAACTACTCTCATGAAAGTATGTCTTAACTGAATGCCATCCTGTTTCACTCGTTGAACCAAAGAATGATTTTTCAATTCTATTTTTGGAAGCTGCCGCACCACCTAACTGACTAGCTGCGCGATAATCAGTAAAATCAACTGGTACAACTAAAACACTTTGAGTGCCTGTTGATTCTAACGCCTCTAATCCTTTAGCCTGTGCAAGTTCTCTAAAATTTTGAGAACTATAACCAGGTCTAGTATAGCCATCCCCTGGTTCTTGACTTGTTGAGGTTTCACTACTAGGAGGTGGTGTTTCACTAGAAGTTGGATCCGATGTAGTTATACTTGTTGTCGTTGAAGTGGATGAAGTAGTGCTAGTTGGATCATCTTCGCTACTTGAAGAAGATGGCCAAAGAGCTCCGATAAGACGGCATCCACTTAAAAGCATAATAGTTGTTAAACCTAATAATAAGGTTCTTGCTGTTTTCTTTTTAATCATAGAATGCTCCTATTTTATTTAAAAAATTTAATTGTAACGCCTTCAGCGTTCATACTTGTAATTTCAAATTTAAATGGTACTTCTTGTCCACCGCGGAATTTCCAATCGGCAAATGTAGTAACTCCGAAAGTATCTCCGGCTTGGAAAAGCATATCATCGGTCGCAATAGCCATTGAACCTTCAAGTCGTTTTTGTCCGTCTCGTTCAAGCATTTGAATAAGTTTCCACTTTTTCATTGTGCTGTCAGTATGGAAAGTGCGGGAGACACTATTTGCCGCAATAATTGCATAGAATCCGCTACTTGTCATTGGACCAACATTATCAACATAGTTAGAAAATGAATAGTCACCAGGACCATTAATTTGAACATAACCTGTTCTTGAGTCAACATGAAATACACGAACACCTGGAATACTATAAAACTGTGGATATGCACCTGAATATGCATAATCACTATCATATTTAAATAGATTTTCTGGTGTATAGTAATCAATTAATAAATATTCACTATTAACATTTCCGGTCCAATTTGCAGGAATAACAAGAGCATCACCATTTGTTGCTATTGGTTTTAGGGTAACTTCGCCTTCACCAACGATAAGTTGCGGATGAAGCCATCCTAACATCCATTTTGAGTAACCATTATGATCGCCGACATTAAAGTCCATCATATCAAGGCCGCCTAAACCGCCAAAATCGCCTGAACCTCTATCATAAGAATAATAATCATCTAAACCCATCATATGACCAGTTTCATGAATAAATGTGTGATTGTCAGTTTTAGCAGTTCCTGCTGCTAGCTCTTCAGTTGTCCAATGTTTTAATTGGCCGTCATCATCACGATAACCCGCATCAAACATAAATTCTTGACTTGCCCACATATAGTTACTTGGCATTGGATCACCTGGATCTGGAGAATTAGCAGTTGAAGATCTAAACGCCCAAAATAAATCATTATTAATTGCTTGACCTGTATTTGGGTTTTTAGCAAAAAATGGAGCACTATATACCATAAAAATAGCATCAATTAAACCATCGCCATCACCATCAAATTCACTAAAATTACGGCCAGCGATTTGTTCATTAATAGCCCATCTATTTACGGTATTGGCTGCTACTGCACCCGCTCCACTTGCTTTTGCATCTGCGCCTAATTGAACTGCTGTTTTTGGGTGTCGATACCAAGGTTCAACACTACCTTCAATTGTAACTTTCCCATAACTTGACTTAGCGTAAAATGATTTAAGTGATTCCCAAGTTGTATCCTCACTATCTCCAAAAAATGATTGTTCTAAGTAATTAAGATAGTTTTCTGCACCACCTGGTAAATCTTCAGCCGGGAAATCTTCAAAATCAACAGGTAAAACCAATACTTTTGCTACACCTGTTGATGGCATATCTTTAACACCAATTGCTTCACGAGCTGCATTAAAAGTAACACGGTAATCTTCATCGCTTAACCTTATAGCAGTTGGCTTTGGTTCTTCTGGTTTTCCGCAGCCAGTCAATAACAAGGAAGCTAGAATGGTTGGTAATAAGATTTTTCTTTTCATAAATAAACCTCCGAAAATAATATATAAACCATAGTTATATATTATATTGAAAAGCGTACCTCGATTCAACAAATAACACCTACGATTTAAACGAATTTTCGTTTAACTATAGTGTAATAACGTTTTTATTTTCTTTTTTTCGTTTGATAGCACTAATGATGATATTAACGATATTTATCATAATCATGACAACAAACCCAATTAACAAATAGTTTATGCGCATACCGTTAATATAAAAAATATTAAAATTAGTCAAATTAAAATAATCATATAATTCTAAAAGAGCCAAAGATATTGAAATAAGTAAGGGAACAGTAAATAAAATAAAAGACCGAATGTTTTTATTTTTTTCAAGCTCCTTTCTAACACCACGAGCATTTTGAAGAATAAACACTAAAATAAAACTAATTAGTAAAGCGAAATAAATTGACATTGGAACTATAAGGAAAAACGCACTAATTTGAGGTATAAATAGCAAAACCAGTGTTAAAAGAGCAAAAAGCAAGATCGAGTAAACACGAACTTTTTTATTTGAGCTCTTATCAATATAGGTGTTAGTATAAACACTTGGTGCACTAAAGAGGCCACAGCTCATATTAGCAATTGCGCTAGTAAAAAATAATCGCTCAGCTTCTACTTTAGTTAACGCTAACTGTGATTCATCTTCATTTATATGAACAGTTAATTTATAGACATGTAAAACACCAATGATTGCAGTAGGAATCACAATTAGGAAAAGATCCCAATCAATTAATAACTTATCTAGATGACCTAAATATTGCATCGATAAAAAATGTAGAGGATGAGAAACTTCAAGATTGACAATTTTTGCTAACAATAAAGTTTCACTAATATCTAAACCTGTTAACATTCCAATTCCTTCTGCTATAAAAACTAATAGAATTCCTACAAACAAACCAAAAAACATGTAAATGCGATGGAAAAAGGATTTGTTAGGTGTTAAAAAGCGAATTAACAAACTAGCAAGAAACGCACCAAGAAAACCAACTACCGCAAAAATAGTTTGATTATATGTGCCAAAATCATAACTAAGTGTTTCATAAGAAATTAAAGCTATTCCTTTTAATAAAATTGCAATAGTAAGAGCACTTATTCCAAGAGGAGGAAAAATCTTTTTAATTACTTTATCTTTAACTAAATGAATAACTATTGCACCTAAAATATAAATAATTCCACTTATCCACATTGCAACCAAAAATTGTCCTAACGATATTTGCCAAGTAACTGAACCAATTGATAAAGTCTCACCTTGATGCATATGAATATAAATTAGGGGTAAAAATAAAGTTGAAGGAGTAAAAATTGCCACTAGATTTCCTCTCGCAAAGATAAAAGCAATTAAACTTATAAGCATCATAAATAGTAAAGAAAGCGGTAAAAAGAAATCTACTACTACCGTAAATGCAATTGTTGCTCCAAGCATAACTAATAAATAAACTAGAGCAGAGACAATAATGTTTTTAATTTCCTTTTTCTTACTCATATAAGTATTGTATCAAAAATAAAGATATTTCTTTATTTTTATTACTTTTTGTTTTAGTTTCCAAATAAAAAAACAAAAAAAGCAAGCCGTTTTTGCAGGCTTGCTTATGAAAATGCAGAGTTTTAACGATTTAATTAATCGCTTTTACTTTTATCAATATATAGTTCGCGGATTTCATCCATCTTATCTTCAACAGAGAAGTTTTCAAGTAATTCTTGTTTTTCTTCATCGCCTAAGATGCCGCGACCTGCTGGAATAAGTTTGCCAGTAATGACATTTTCTTTTAGCCCAACAAGATTATCAACTTTACCTTTTAAGGTTGCATCAGTTAAGATACGACGAGTATGGATAAAGCTTGCAGCAGATAAGAATGATTCACTATTTAGTGCACCGCTACTAATACCGTGGATAATTGCGCGACCAACTGCTGGGCGTTTTCCTTCTTGGAAAGCTTTTTCATTAACACGAGTAAATTCATGAATTGAAACGCGACGACCAGGATTAAGTTCGGTATCACCGCCATCGATAATAACCATTTGACGTAACATTTGTCTTACGATTACTTCAAGGTGTTTATCACTAATTTTGACCGATGCACTAATACGGTAAACTTTTTGAACTTCGTTAAGGATATAGTTTTGAACTGCTGTAACATTACTAATTTTTAGTAAATCACGTGGGTAAATACTACCTTCACTTAAGCGGTCACCAAAAGCAACTTTATCACCAAGTTTAACGCGTAAACGTTGACCATGTGGAGTGTTATGTTCAACTTCTTCTAATTCGTTTTTAACGATAACAACATAACTCTTATCGACTTCTTCAATGCTTACAACCTTACCGCTAATTTTGCTTATAACATCACGATTTCTCGTATCACGGTTTGGATCATAAACTTCAAATAATTCTTGAACACGTGGTAAACCTTGCGTAACGTCTTCTCCGCCTGCAACACCACCAGTGTGGAAGGTTCTCATCGTAAGTTGAGTACCTGGTTCACCGATTGATTGAGCAGCCATAACACCAACTGCTTCTCCAATTTCAACAAGTTTTCCTGTCGCTAAGTTGCGACCATAACAGTGAGCACATATACCGTTTTCAGTTTGACATGAAACGACTGAGCGAATTTCAACCTCAACTACGCCAGCTTCTTCAATAGTTTTAGCCATTTCTTCACTTATCATTGTATTTGCAGGGCAAAGAATTTCGCCTGTTTCAGGATGAATAATATCATGAACACTAAAGCGTCCTTCAATACGATCTGCAAGTGGAACGATTGGAGGTTTAGTAACATCGGTAACGCCCTTTTCATGAATTGCTGTAACAACAAAACCATATTCACTGCCACAATCTTGTTCACGAACGATAACATCTTGAGCGATGTCAACAAGTCGACGGGTTAAGTAACCTGAGTCAGCAGTTTTTAAGGCTGTGTCAGCTCCACCTTTTCTACTACCGTGAGATGCAATAAAGAATTCCGAAACACTAATTCCTTCTCGGAAGTTACTTTTAACCGGAATTTCAATTTCTTTTACTTTTCCGCCGCGGCTTGGAGCAGCCATAACGCCACGCATCCCTTTAAGTTGAAGGAAGTTACTCTTCTTTCCTCGTGCTCCACTATCAAACATGATATAGAGTGGGTTTCTAGTTTCTTTACTAAATTGATCAAGGAGATTATCTTCAACTTTAGAGGTAACGCTCTTCCATGTTTTAATAACATTTTCGTAACGTTCTTCTTCATCATATAAACCTAGTTCAAAGGCTTTATTAATCTTACGAACGGTCGTTTCACCTTCGTTAATAATTTCTTCTTTGCCTTTAACTGGGGTAATATCTGCAAGACTAATTGTAAGTCCTGCTACAGTCGAAAACTTAAAGCCTTGGTCTTTAATTTTATCTAAAACCGCACTAGTTTTACTTGTGCCATAACGCTTAAAGACTTCGTTAATAATATCTTCAAGGAATTTTTTATTAATTGGTTTTTTTAGTGGTTGATCATTAATAAATTCGCGAATATTTGTGCCTTTAGGGGCAAAGAAGCGAATTTGATCAGCAACCAAATTATCTTTGGCAGGTTCGTTAATATATGGGAAATCATATGGGAAGATTTCATTAAAGAATAGTTTACCAACAGTAGTAATTAAGTAAGAACTATTCATCGCATCACTAAAATGCTCTTTTTTAAGGGCTTTCCCTAAAATAGCAATACGGTTATGAAGATGAATTTGATTAGTTTGATAAGCTCGTTTTGCTTCTTCAATACTAGCAAAGACTTTACCTTCGCTTTTAGCAAACAATTCATAACGGCGTGTACCTTCTTCATCACCGAGTTGTTCACTTTCAGTTGCACGTTTTAAGAATTCAGCACTATTGCTTTCAAGTGTTAAATAATAGTTACCAATAACCATGTCTTGTGATGGGGTTGCTATTGGCTTACCATCTTTTGGACCAAGAATGTTATTGCTTGCAAGCATTAAATTAAGTGCTTCTTCTTGGGCTTCTTTAGTAAGTGGAACATGAACTGCCATTTGGTCACCATCAAAGTCAGCGTTAAAGCCAGCACAAACTAATGGATGTAGACGGATTGCACTTCCGCTTACAAGAACAGGTTGGAATGCTTGAATACCAAGACGGTGAAGTGTTGGTGCTCTATTAAGCAAGACTGGATGATGGCCAATAATTTCTTCGATAATATCGAAAACGACTTCATCGTAGCGATCGATAATCCGATCAGCATTTGTATGATTGCTAGCCAAATTGCGGTCTATTAAGACGTGAGCAATAAATGGTCTAAAAAGTTTAATAGCCATTTCGCGTGGAAGTCCACATTGATACATTTTAAGTTCTGGACCAACCGCGATAACGCTACGACCGGAATAGTCAACACGTTTTCCAAGTAAGTTTTGACGGAAACGACCTTGTTTACCTTTAAGCGCACACGTAAGTGACTTAAGAGGACGACGGTTACTTCCTAAAACTGGTCGACGTGAATCATTATCAATAAGAGCATCAACTGCTTCTTGAAGCATCCGTTGACCGTTCATCATAATAACTTTTGGGGCATTCATTCTTGCTAGTTCTTTATGACGGTTATTTCGACTAATAATACGGCGATAGAGATCATTAATATCACTAGTAGCAAAACGTCCGCCGTCTAGTTGAAGCATTGGCCGTAAATCTGGAGGCGTAACGGGAATTACATCTAAAACCATCCATTCTGGACGATTATTTGATTGACGGAATGCTTGAATAATTTCTAAACGTTTAACTAAACGTTGTTGTTTTTGGTTTAAACCAGTCGCACTACTGACTGCTTTGCTTGAGGAAGCACTTGCTTCTTTTAGCTCTTCAGTAACTAGTTCATATTCTTCATCTAAATCAACTTCTTTTAAAAGTTGTTTAACAGCTTCTGCCCCTTCACCAAAAACAGCACCAGTATATTGACTAATAAAGGCTGCAACAGTAAAGAAGTCAAAAGAGTAAGAAAGGTCACTAAGTTCTTGTAGGCGAGTTTCGCTACGAGCAAAGTGGAATGAATCTGGTTCAAGTTGAGGTTGAATTTCTTCTTTAATAACCTCAATGAAAACATCTCGACTTGAATATTCATCAAGCGTTTGTTTGTATTTAAGAATTTGGCTTGTTCCAGGATCTAAAACAACGTGAGATTTAAAATAGACGATATTTTCAAGGTTTTTTGCACTCATATCAAGAAGAGTACCAATACTTGAGCGTTGACCTTTCAAATACCAAATGTGGGTACAGGGTGAGGCTAACTCAATATGACCCATTCGTTCACGACGGACATATTTTGAAATAACTTCAACACCACACTTTTCACAGACTGTATCTTTATAGCGGATTTTCTTATATTTACCGCAGTGACATTCATAGTCTTTACTAGGACCAAAAATGACTTCACAAAATAGACCATGTGGTACTGGTTTTTGGCTACGATAGTTAATCGTTTCTGCCATTGTCACTTCGCCTCTAGACCAATCTCTTATTTGTTCTGGGGAAGCAAGACTTACGCGAACTTGTGCAAGTTCTTTAATTTCAAATGGTTGTTTTCTTGCCATAAATTAGTCCTCCTTTTCCATTTCTTCTTGTGTTTTGTAGCTAACGCCTTCAGCATCTGGATCAATTTGTTCTTCTTCAAGTCGACGAGATGCCCGACGTGCACGACGGATTTCGCTATCTTGATCACGTGCTAAAACATCAAGATCTATCTTTTCACCCTCTTGATTGATTAGTTCAACATTAATTGCTAAACCTTGCAATTCGCGGGTTAATACTTTAAATGCTTCGGGAATTGATGGTTTTGGTAAATCATATCCTTTTACGATTGCCTCATAAGTTCTCTTACTACCAACACGATCATCGCTCTTAATGGTCATCATTTCTTGGAGGGTATGAGCAGCTCCATAAGCTTGAAGTGCCCAGACTTCCATTTCACCAAATCGTTGACCACCATTTTGAGCTTTACCACCGAGTGGCTGTTGAGTAACTAAACTATATGGACCTGTCGCACGGGCATGAAGTTTATCATCAACCATGTGAACAAGTTTAATCATATACATAACGCCAACACTAATTCGCTCATCAAAACGGTCACCAGTTCGTCCATCATAGAGAACTTGTTTACCGTCTTCTTTTAGGTTTGCTTCTTTCATAAGTTCAAATACTTCTTCATTTGTCATCCCATCAAAAACAGGAGTAGCAATCTTAACACCTAGCTTCTTACAAGCTAGACCTAAGTGAATTTCAAGAATTTGCCCAATATTCAACCGACTTGGTACACCAAGTGGGTTAAGCATAACATCAATTGGCGTTCCATCTTCAGTAAATGGCATATCCGCTTCTGGAAGAATACGAGAAATAACGCCCTTATTACCATGACGTCCGCTCATTTTGTCTCCTTCACGGATTTTGCGTTTTTGGGCAATATAGACAAAGACTTGTTTATTAATTCCAGGTGGTAAGTCTTTATTCTTTTCACGCGTAAAAACTTTTACTGCGTGAACCGTGCCCCCGCCACCATGCGGGACACGGAGTGACGTGTCTTTTACATCTTTAATCTTTTCGCCAAAAATAGCTAAAAGTAATTTATCTTCTGGTGAAGGTTCATATGATCCTTTGGGCGTAACACGTCCAACAAGAATATCGCCTTCTTTAACTTCCGTACCAACGATAACAATACCATCATCATCTAGATGAGCTTTGGCTTCTTTGGAAACATTAGGGATATCACGAGTAATTCGTTCATCGCCAATTTTAGTTTCACGAGTGTCAGTTTTATGTTCCTCGATATGAATTGTTGTATAAACATCATCTTTAACAAGACGTTCGCTCATAATAACAGCGTCTTCAAAGTTATAACCATCCCAAGTCATAAATGCAATTGTAATATTACGACCTAAGGCTAGTTCACCTTGTTGCATTGCAGGACCATCTGCAATCGTATCACCAGCTTTAACTTTTTGTCCAAGTTTTACAATTGGAATTTGATTAAAACATGTGCCTTGGTTACTTCTTTCAAATTTTTGGAGATTGTATGTGACTTTTTCGTGTGCTTCTTGAATTTCAATTCTTTTAGCATCAACATAAGTTACTTCCCCATCTAGCCGTGAAGTAACAGCAGAGCCAGAGTCATGAGCAATTCTTACTTCTAGTCCTGTTCCGACATATGGCGTTTCAGGAACTAAAAGAGGGAGAGCTTGACGTTGCATGTTTGCACCCATTAGAGCACGCATTGCGTCATCGTTTTCTAAAAACGGAATTGAAGCTGCAGCGATACTAACGATTTGTTTTGGGCTAACGTCGATAAAGTCAATTTCGCTTGGATGAACAATAAGAGTTTCACCGTTTCTTCTTGCAATTACTTCTTGGTTTGTGATGATGTTATTTGCATCAAGAGTAACATTAGCTTCTGCAATAACATAAGTTCGTTCATCATCAGCAGAAAGATAAACAGTTTCTTCAGTAATTTGACCAAGTGGCTTAACTACTTTACGATACGGTGTCTCAAGGAAACCATACTTATTTACACGCGCGTAACACGCGAGATTGTTAATTAAACCAATGTTTTGTCCTTCTGGCGTTTCAATTGGACAAATGCGTCCGTAGTGACTATAGTGAACGTCACGAACATCAAAGCTAGCTCGTTGTCTACTAAGTCCGCCTGGACCAAGGGCACTAATACGGCGTTTATTTGTTAATTCCGCGAGCGGATTAACTTGGTCCATAAATTGTGAGAGTTGACTTGAACTGAAAAATTCACGTAAAGCCGTAGTCAAATTGCGAATATTAACTAGTTTTTGCACGGTTAATTTTTCAGTATCAATAATTGAAGTACTATCTTTAATTGATTTTGCGATTCTAGATAGACCAACACGGAATTGGTTTTGAACGAGTTCGCCGACACAGCGAACGCGTCTATTACCAAGATGATCGATTTCATCAAGGTTACCAACACCTTCTTGGATATTCATAAAATAAGAGAATGTTGCAACAATATCAGGGATAGTAACGATTTTTTCTTTAACATTAAGATCGGTACCAACGATATTGATCGTGCGGTTCTTATCTTCGTTAGTGTAGACACGAACGACATTTACTTTATCAAAATAGGTGTTAAGTTCTTCATTAATTTGTAAGCGAATAGTATGTGCCCCATTTTCAAAGAATCGTTGTCTTTGAAGTTCTTCAACGATTTCGCGGGTCATTAAAGTATTTTTAGTATGAACTACTTCACCATTTTCGCTTACTAGGTTTTCAGCAAGGGTTAAACCTGGTAGACGTTCATAAATGCCTAATTTACTTGCAAATTTAAAACGTCCTGCCATACCTAAGTCATATTTCTTTGGATCAAAGAATTTTTGAATTAGGTGAGCGGTAACACCTTCGCTACTAATTGGTTCGCCTGGTTTTAGCTTTTGGAAGATACTAGTAAGAGCATCTAAACTCGTAATATCACTACCATCTTTAAAAAGCGTTCTTTCAAGCGGTGTATATTCTAATTCGTTCTTGTCTTCGAATTTTCTGACTCGTTTTCCAACATCGCGTGCATCAAATAAATCAAGAAGAAACTTCGTATCAGTTAATCCAAGTGATTTAAGAAGTAAGGTCGCGTTTAGTTTTCTTTGACGGTCAATTCGAACAGAGAGAATGTCTTTGGTATCACTTTCAAATTTTAGCCATGTACCTCGATTTGGATTAAGGTCAGCACTATAGATCCATTTACCAGATCCATGAAGTTCACGGTTCATATAAGCGCCAGGTGAGCGAACAATTTGGCTAACGATAACTCTTTCGGCCCCATTTACTACAAATGTACCAGTTGAGGTCATAAGAGGTAGGTCACACATGAATAGTTCGGCAGATTTAATTTCACCCGTTTTTTGAACACGAATATTTAACTTCACTTTAAGCGCGCCTGAATAAGTTAGACCACGTTTTTTACATTCTAGAGCAGTATATTTTGGCTCTTCAATATGGAATGATTCGTAGTCAATGACAACATCTTTACTTGGTGATTCAATCGGAAAAATGTCCGTAAATACTTGTTCAATTCCTTCGGTTAAAAACCATTCATATGAAGAAGTTTGAATTTCAACAAGATTCGGCATTCTGAGGCTCGAAGATATTCTGCTGTAATCGATTCGTCCGTTGAATCCACGGCGGTTTTTGTCGTTTAATTGTTTCATATATAGCCTCTCTTTACTTTATTTTTTGATCATTTTTGTTAGCTTCATAAATGTAATAACCTTTATCTTTTTTAACTAATGTACAGTTATTAAATTTAGCTTCAACAACTTTAGCTGCACTTTTTGCCCCGTGGGTTCGACGCATAACAAAGTACAATGATCCGCTAAAGGCTAGATAGTCATAAGCGCCTTCTAAGAGCGGATAAATAACTTTTTTTCCTGCTCTTATAGGTGGATTTATGACGATTGTGTCAAAAGAGCCTTCTTTTAAATTTGAGTAATCACTTGCAACATGAGCTTTTGCATTTTTACATTCATTTAGCACAATGTTTTTTTTAGCTAACTCAACGGCTCTTTTATTCACATCAAACATCGTTACCGATTGCTGGCTAATTCTTTCTAAAATAATGCCTAAAACCCCATAACCGCAGCCAACATCAAGAATTGGTCCGTTAAGGGGCTTAGCACGTACGACTTCAAGAAGGGCAATGCTTCCTTCATCGATCGTATCTTTTGAAAAGACGCCAGCATCAGTATGGAAGGAGAATAATTCACCATGAAAAAGATAGTGAAGTAAGCGTGGATTTGATTTGACTTTTGGGTCGTTTTCAAAGTATTGACTCATTCATTCACCTCCCCTTATAAATGCCAGAAAACCCACTGCGCGTATGCGTAAAGTGGGTTTGAAAGTCAAAATTCTTATTTAATTTCAACTTCAGCGCCTGCTGCGACAAGCGCCTTTTTGTGTTCTTCTGCTTCAACTGGAGAGATTTTTTCTTTGATTGTAGCAGGAGCGCTGTCAACGAGTTTCTTAGCATCCATTAAGCCTAAGCCAGTAATAGCTTGGACGGCTTTAATGACAGGAACTTTTGTTTGGCCAAATGAAGTAAGGATTAAGTTAACTTCGCTTGGTCCTTTAGCAACTGCTTCTTCTTCTTCGTGTACGGCTGGGCCAGCAACTGCGACAGCAGCGGTAACACCGAATTCTTCTTCAACAGCTTTAACTAATTCGTTTAGTTCGACGACGGTCATTTCTTTTAATGACGCGATAATATCTTTAATTTCTAGTTTTGCCATGATATTTTCCTCCTAAGGCAATTATTGTTTGGCCTCTGCAACAGCTTTGACTGTAGCAGCAAATTGGCGAATTGGTGCCTCAAGCACCGATAAGAACATTGAGATCAAGCCATCACGACCTGGTAATTTTCCAATCGCTCTGACTCCTTCAGCATCAAGGACTCTGCCATCAAGAAGACCGCCTTTAATAACGATATGTTCGTTACGACGGGCAAACTTACTAATGACACGTGGTCCAGCAATTGTGTCTTTTGAGAAGACGAACGCATTTGGACCAGTTAAATATTCACTTAATTCTGGTTTATTTAATTCACTAACGGCTCTTTGAACCATAGAGTTTTTATAAATAACCATGCGTGCATCATTTTCACGAAGTTCACGTCGAAGTGCAGTCATTTCTGCAACTGTTAAGCCACGATATTCAACGACAACCATTGAATTATGAGCTTTTGCAGCTTCAACAACTTCATTTACAATCGCTTTTTTAGCTTCTAAGGTGTTGTGATTCATAGTTCTACCTCCTTTTAGTAATGTAGTGAGGTATCAATATCCATTGGTACGTTTTACGTAAGATCTTTTCTATCTAGACCTCGGCAACTTAATTAAGGCAGTGCCCGTTGCTTTCTTCGGTATATTGATATCTTATAGTGACGATTTTAGCGACCTTTGAAAGTAAAGGGCACTGCCGGTCCCATCGTCGTGGAGAGTACGGCGTTTTTAATGTAGGTGCCTTTGACGGATGCAGGGCGGACTCTAACAACCCTTTCGCATAAGGCGTTTAAGTTTTCGATAAGTTTTTCATCATCGAAGCTGACTTTGCCAATGCTAACGTGCATATTGGCGTTACGGTCAACACGATATTCAACCTTACCGGCTTTGATTTCACTGATTGCTTTGGCTAAATCGGTTGTAACTGTACCAAGTTTTGGGTTTGGCATTAAGCCTTTTGGACCAAGAATTCGACCCATTTTGCCTAATTCACCCATCATATCTGGTGTTGCTACGATTACATCAAATCCAAACCAGTTTTCATTTTTGATTTTGTCTAGCATTTCTTTTCCACCTGCGAAGTCTGCTCCATGACTTAGAGCATCATCGACACGTTGGGTAATTGCTAAGACGACTTTAGTTTTACCAGTGCCGTGTGGTAAAACAAGAGTTCCGCGGATTTGTTGATCTGCTTGACGCGGGTCAACATTGAGGCGGAAGGAAGCATCAACGGTTGCATCAAATTTGGTTGTTGATGTTTTTTTAACAAGAGCAACTGCTTCTTCGAGTTCGTAGATCTTGCCTTTTTCAACAAGTTCAACGGCTGCTCTGTACTTTTTTCCTCTTTTCATAATTTTCCTCCTGTGGTTTTAACGAGAAGTTAACTCTTCCACTTAATCTTCTACCGTAATGCCCATATTACGTGCAGATCCTTCAACAATTCGCATCGCAGCTTCGATGTCATTGCAATTAAGGTCTGGCATTTTGTACTCGGCGATTTCGCGGAGTTGGGCTCTGGTAATTTTGCCAACTTTGTCTTTGTTAGGCGTGGCTGATGCCTTGTTAATACCAGCTTTTTCTTTAAGCAAGATAGTAACTGGTGTTGTTTTGATGACAAAATCAAATGATTTGTCTTCATATGCCGTAATGATAACGGGAACTACTTGACCACGGCGGTCAGCGGTTTTGGCGTTAAAGTCCGTGCAAAACTTTGGCATTACAATCCCAGCTGATGCAAGCTTAGGACCCGGTTTTGCTTCGCCACCGATTAGTTCGAGTTTTACGACTTTTGCGATTCTTTTACTCACGTGACTTTCCTCCTTTTTAGATTTGTCCGTGCTGTGGTAGTAGGAATAATCGTACTTCCTCCCACAACGCTGAGCATTCGCGTATACGCATATACGCGCAAAAAATGCTTCGTGTTCTACAATACCTCATTTAAATTTAAAATTCAACAAGAAAATGATATTTTTGCCTTTTTTTATAAAAAAGGCGCTTTTATACGGATTTTCTTTTAACTTTGTTAACCATTTTTATGGTTTACGGCAAGGTTTTTTCACGGGTCCTATTGGAAAATTAGGCAATAAACTTTATAATCATAAAATAGAAGATTGGAATACAAAATGTTCAAATTGTTTAAAAAATTCAAAATTTCTCCTTATGCGGCAGTATTAATTTCTTTTCTATCTGTCATATTTTTAGGTGCTCTTCTTTTAGCATTTCCTATTGCTTATCAAGATAATAAATGGCCCTCTTTTGTTAATGCGCTTTTTTTATCGACTTCTTGTGTTTGTGTTACCGGACTAAATGTTTTTCCTGATGTTGTTAGTACTATGACTGTATATGGGAAAGTTATTATGGCAATCCTAATACAAATCGGGGGACTTGGTTTTATTACAATTTTTACTTTTATATTCACTCTTTTTAATAAAAGACTTGCTGCTAGTGAACGCTATTTAGTTAAAGAAGCACTTTCTTTTAAAACATTTGAAGGTGTTATTAGTTTAGTTAGATCAATGATAATAATTTCTTTAGTTATCGAACTTTGTGGAGTTATTCCGTTTCTTTTTGTTTTCGTACCTATATACGGACCCCTTCCTGGACTTGGAAAAGCTGTTTTTCATAGTATTTCTTCATTTAATAATGCTGGCTTCGATTTAATTGGTGGTGATTCCCTTGAACCATTTAGAAATAATTACATCATTATGTTAAACACAGCATTTTTAATCATTTTAGGGGGGTTGGGATTTTTAACAATACGCGACATTTTGAAGACTAATCGTGCAAAATTCTGGTCAATTCATACGAAAGTTGTTGTTTTGATGACAGGTATTTTAATACTTCTAGGAACATTTTTTTACTATGTTTTGAATATAAGAAACTCTGAACCTCTTACTATTATTCAGGCGTTTTTCTTGAGTGTCTCAAGTAGGACTGCAGGATTTTCAATTTATCATGTTTCAGATGTTCACCCTTTTTCTAGAATAATTGCCTTACTTTTAATGATTACTGGTGTTGGCCCACTTAGTACAGGTGGAGGCTTAAAAGTTACAACTGTTTTTGTTATTTTTGTAACAATTTTCTCCTTTATTAGAGGGAAAAAGAGTAATGCGTTCAATCGCTCTTTTACTATGAAAACATTTATTCAAGCTGTTACTTTGTTAATTATAGTGTTTTTTACCATCCTGCTTTCGTATTCAATTATTTATGCTTTAGAAGTAAATAACCCAGTTCTTTTAGCTAAAGGTTGGACTAGTGAACCTCTTCTTTTTGAAGTCGTCAGCGCTTTTTCAACAACAGGTTTATCTTGGGGAATTACTCCATCACTTAGAGTAGGAAGTAAATTCGTTTTAATCTTTTTAATGTTCTTTGGTCGCGTTGGTCCAATGACAATTATGTCAGTTGTTTCTAACTCAATGCATAGACACCAAAAAGAAAATTTCAAATATATAGAAACTGACTTAATAGTCGGTTAGGAGGAATATATTATGAGAAAAAGAAAAAGTTATTTAGTTATCGGACTTGGTCAATTTGGCCTTTCAATTGTGGAAGAACTTGTTAGACTTGATCGTGATGTGACTGCTATTGATGTATCAGTAGACGCTATTAACAAAGTCAGTCACTTTGTTTCTACTGCCTTTATTGCAGATAGTACCAATGAAAAGGCATTAATTGAGGTAGGAGCAAAAGAATGCACACATGCAATCGTTTGTTTTGGTGATAATGATGTTGCAAGTATTTTAACTACTGCTCTTTTAAAAGACTTAGGCGTTCCACACATTACAGTAAGGATGGATAACGAAAACTATATCGATATTATTAAAAAATTAGGCGCGGATGAAATTGTAACACCACAAAAACTTGCAGGTGTCGGTCTAGCAAACAGAATTGGAAACGAAGACTTTCTTGATTACTACAATTTAGGCGGAAACTATTCAGTTGTTAAAATCACAATTCGTGAAGATTTTGTCCCCATTC
>DAOSJI010000007.1:0-52082 GCA_035367155.1 Bacilli bacterium | reverse complement strand
GGTTTTTAAATTTTAAGTTTTTAATTTAGAGAACTTATAGTATACTCAAGATATAACGAATTATATTCAAAAACAATTATGCTATAGAAAGAAATCTAATTAATGAGTGTTGAATTAATATTTCTTATTATAATCGCGGGAATAGTTGCTCTTAACATTCTTGGTCTTTTTATTATCTTAATTGTTAATGGGGCAAAAAAGCCCAAACACAAAAAAGCAAAAAAGCAAAAAAAGCTTAAAGAAAAAACTAAGAAAAAAGCTAAAGAAGAAACAAAAGAAAAAGAAAAAGAAAAAGGAGAAATAGTTATGGCTAAGAAAAAGAAAGAAAAAACCGAAGTCATCGTAAATGAAGGAGAATCTAGATTTGATGGACGCCTACTTCAATTATGGGGTTGGACACTTCTATGTGCGCTAATTACTGCAGTATCATTTGGTATTTGTTATCCTTGGGCATTATGCTTAATGAAAAAATGGGAAACAAAACATATGATCGTTGATGGACGTCGCCTTGTTTTTTAAGGGCGTGCAATCGGTTTATTTGGTACTTGGATTAAATGGCTACTCTTAACGATTATTACTCTTGGAATTTATTCACTTTGGATTCCAATCAAAAAGAGACAATGGGTCGCTAAACATACACATTTTGCAGATTAAACCATAATATCTGCTTCCTTTCTTGGGGGTTGTCGCGCAAAACAACCCCCAATTTTTTATAAATAAAAAAAGGCGCTATTTCAGCGCCTTAATTAGATATTTATAGTGCTAAAATGTAGCAACAAAATAGCGTTTTTTACCGCGACGAATAATTAAAAACTTATTATGCAAGGCATCTTTTTTTGTTAATAGTGCTTCTCCATCATTAACTCTTTTTCCATTTAAAAGTATTGAGTTATTTCGTAAAAATTCGCGGGCTTCCCGTTTACTAGAAGCAGCACCTACTTCAATAAGAACATCTTCTAATTTACTTTTTTCGGCTATTTTTATAGTAACATCACCAAATAATTCAATGATTTCTTCTTTTTCTAACTCGCTTACATCGCCTGAAAAAAGAGCTTCGCTCATTTTAATTGCCCGTTCTAGATGAGTGCCATTATGAACGATGGTAACAACTTCACTTGCTAATTTATATTGAGCAAGACGTTTGCCTGGATCTTTTGAGTGTTCTTCTAGAAGTGTTTCTATTTCATCTTTAGTTAAAAAGGTAAGTGCCTTTAAAAGTTTAGCTGCATCTTCATCACTAACATTAATAAAATATTGATATAACCTATATGGACTAAAAAGATCTTTATCAATAAAAAGAGCACCATCAACACTTTTACCAAACTTTTTACCATCAGAATTCGTAAGAAGGTGTGCTGTCATTACTTCAACATTGGCATCTGGTCCTTTTACTTTTCTAATTAAATCTAGTCCAGCGGTTAAATTACCCCATTGATCACTTCCACCAATTTGCATTGTGACACCTTTTTTCTCATGAAGATAAAGGAAGTCGTAAGCTTGAAGAAGCATATAGCTAAATTCAGTATAGGAAATACCAGTTTCTAGTCTTCTACTTACTGATTCTTTCGCTAGCATATAATTTATAGTGAAATGTTTACCAACATCACGAAGAAAATCAATTAATTTGAAATTACCTAACCAATCTTCATTATTAATAATTTCGCCGTTTTTAGTATCTTCTAAGTCAAGATATTTTGCTAATTGCTTTCTTAAGGCAAGAGTGTTTTTGTCGGCTTGCTTGCGGTTAAGGAGTTGACGTTCGCTATCACGGCCACCTGGATCTCCAATCATGCCAGTTCCCCCACCGACAACACCAATAATTTTATGACCTGCTCTTTGTAGACGCATTAAGGTCATAACCATAACAAAATTGCCCATATGCATACTACTAGCACTTGGGTCAAAACCACAATAAATAACTTGCTTACTATTAAGCATTTCTTTTATTCGATCTTCATTTGAAAAGTCTTTGATAAGACCTCGGTAGACGAGATCTTCATAAATATTAACCATATATTTACCTCATATTATTTCTATATAAAATTAATTTATTGTTGTATCTAATGGGACAAATTCAGTTTCAATTTTGATTCGTCTTGGATAAGTTTCTCCATTTAGCATATCGCGAAGCATATTCATGGCAGTTTCGCCGACTTCATTCATATTTAAGAACATATTTGATACACGTGGACGCAAGATTTTAGCATATCTTGTTCCAATAAGACTTAAAATTTCAACATCTTCAGGAATTCTAAGACCATTTTCTTTTGCAGCATTAATTACAGCTGCTGCAAGTGAGTCTCGATGACAGACAAAGAAACCTCGTCTTGTTTCTTTGAAGAAATCTGTAAACTTTTCATAAGTCATACTATAAGAATCTTCAGTTAAAAGAATGTCATACTCGCGATTTGCTGCCTTATGCGTATTAACAAAGCTTCTTTGAAGCCGTTCTAATAGACGACCAGGATTATCTTTTATTGTTAAAAAATACATCTTTTTATCACCGCGGTTTAAATAATCTTTAATCATTTCTCGAAGTGTATGTTCATAGCCAAAAGTAATACAACCTACTTTCTTTTCATCTTCAATTCGATTATTAACAACGACGACAGGAACTTGATAGCCAACAATTTGGACAACATCCTCTTCTTCAAGCTCATCATCAAAAATAATAGCTCCATCAACGTGGCTTGTAATTAGTTTATCAATAGCTTGTAGGGCCTCATCTTTTTCGTGCGAGGTCACAAAAAGAGTAATAGCATAACCATATTCACGAGCAGTTTTTGTAATACCATTTAGCATATTTGCTACAAAGACATAATTTGCCGATGGGATAATAACACCTATATTTGTAGTTTTACTTGTTGCTAAAGCTTTAGCAAGCCCGCTTGGACGATAGCCAAGTTCTTCGATGGCTTTTTGTACTTTTAAGCGTGTTTTTTCAGTCACATTTTGATGATTATTAATAACACGCGAAACGGTCGCTAAACTGACACCAGCTTTAGCGGCAACTTCATAAATGGTAATTCTCTCTTTTAATGGTCCATCCGTCATATTATTCTCCTTTTAACTCACATATTCATATTATATGAAAATATTTACATTTTCAACAGGTTATACTTTTGAATTAACTGGATAGGCAACTCTTTTTAGACGAGGATTTTTTATATTTTTTCGCCCTTCTTTTGCTTCGTCTCTACCATTTATTGCAACTAAATCACCTGTAAAACCAATCGTAGTATTATCGACAAATGTTGTACCAACTCCATAAGTATCTACAGGTGTATTGTGCGCTTCAAAATCAGCGATTTTTTCAGCGGTGAACCCGCTACTTACGGTTATTTTTACATGATTAAAGCCTTCTTTATCTAGTGCGTTACGAACTGCAAAAACTAACTCTTTACATACGCCACGAGGATCAAATTCACTCGTATCTTTATCATCAAAATAGTGATCTATTAGTTTTTTACTTGTATCTAGACGTACAGCACCTAATCTTTCTTTAAAATGGCGTGCAACTATTAGAGCATCACGAACACAGTGATTATGATAATCAATTAATGCGGTAACTTTTTCGTTTGGAAAAGTATTTAAATATATTTCACATGCTTTTACTAAATCTCCATCGCACATTTGAATTAGAGCATGAGGCATGGTTCCCATACCTTTTCCTCCGTACCAAAGACCTTGGGCATCGGTTGATACTTTATTTACGCCTGCAACATAAGTTGCATAACCATCGCCAATTTGAGTAAGAAAATCATCTTGTCTATCTGCCATTGAAAAAACAGCCTTGTTATTACTAACTTTTAATACACGATAAACATTAGTAGCAACGCTAGTTCTTCTTGCTAATATTCCATCAATTAGACTTTCTAAAAAGCCAAAGTCTTCATATCTACCAATAACTTTTAAAACTGGTTCTTCGGCATTAACAATATCTCCATCATTTAAAGCATATATTTCTAGAGTTTCAGGATTTTTACTAAAAGTGTGCAAAAGAGCGATGGATTCATCAATTCCGCATACTTTTACATCGTCCCTTCTTTGAAAAAATTGCATTGTTACGATATTGTTAGGAATATTTTTTTCGACAATTTTAGCTGCTTTTAAAAAGTAGTTTGCAGTATAAAATCCATCTGCGATTCTTTTATCAAACTTAAAAGTTTTGTTTGTTAAGCGTGCTATTTTACCTGCTTCTTTTAGTTTAATTTCATTCATGGTTATACTCCTTTTCTTTGAAGACATCTTCACCAACAACGGCATCATCTTCTAAGATATAAATTCCTTCTTGTTGTAATTTTGGTGGAAAATTTAATTCTCTACTACTACAAAGCATTCCTTCACTTTTAACACCACGAAGTTCACCTTCTTTGATAAGGGAGCCATCAAACATCATTGTATTATTAATTGCAGTAATAACTTTAATTCCTGCTCTGCAGTTTCTTGCGCCGCAGACAATTTGAAGCGGCTTTTCTTTCTTTATATCAACTTTAGCTATGGTTAGATGGTCACTATCAGGATGAGGAGTAGTTTCTAATACTTCTCCAACATAGAATCCACTAGTATTTTGCATTGGTAATGCAGCAAATCCTGCATTAATTAAAATATTGTTAATCACTTTCATCATTTCTCTACTTGGATTAATGATCATTCCTTTTGCTTTAATTTTAATGATATTTTTAACATTGAAAATATTGTAGCCAACTAAAATATCATCATAAAAAAGACCAACAACATTTCCATTCATTATAACTTTATTTGGAGTATCTTCGCTTACTTTAACAATTAAAACATCACCTACTCCATAGTAATTGTAAAAAAGTCCATAACGCATTATCGGCGTGCTCCTTTTAATTTATTTAATCGTTCCTGATCAAAATCTTTTAGTAAAGTAATTAATGTCTTTTTTGCAGCAAGATAATCTTCTACATCTAAGAGCGTACTACAAGTATGGAGATTACGAGCACATATACAGTGCGTTAGAGTTAATACTCCCTCACCACTTTTATGAAACGCACCAGCATCTGTCCCACCTGGAGATGAGAAATATTGTGTTTTCACTTTTGCTTTTTTGGCCATTTCTTCTTGATAAGCAATCAATTCTGGAAATGAAAGCATTGAACGATCGTGATAGCGAAGTAACAACCCTCCGCCAAGTTGACCTTCACCAATATTTGCAAAATTACTATCTCTTGCAGGTGAACAATCTAAAACGATGACTAAATCAGGATTAAGAAGATTAGCACTAGTTGTTGCTCCTCTTAAGCCCACTTCTTCTTGAACTGTTCCACCTACATAAAAATCAAATGGTAATTCTTTATCTTTAAAATATTGAAGAATTTCTATTCCAAGGACTAAACCATAGCGATCATCAAATGCTTTTCCTAGTAGTCGTTTACCATTGTTTAAAATGGTAAAATCACCCTTAACAACAATCATTGAACCCGAGTTAATCCCAGCATTTAATACTTCTTCTTTATTAGTAAAACCAAAATCAACGAGCATTTTACTAATATCTATATCACTTGCTTTAGCATTTTTATCTAATAAGTGCGGAGGGGTTGAATCAATTACTCCTTCAAGAAATTGTCCATCTTTTGTACGAACTAAAACTCGTTTTGCATATAAGGTTTGAGGATTAACTCCTCCTACAGGGGCAACGTTGACTAACCCATTTTCATTTACAAGTGTAACAATAAAGCCAACTTCATCCATATGGGCTGCAACTACAACAACAGGCGCATTTTTAACTTTACTTTTCTTAAAAGCAAAAATAGAGCCAAGTCGATCAGTTTTTATTTCATAACCAAGTTCTAGATATGTTTTTTTTAGAAATCTAGCTACTTCATTTTCTTGGCCAGAAATACCATTTAATTCTGATAGAGTTTTAAATAATTTTAACTGTTTTTTATTTAGAAGCATGACTACGTCCTCCTTTAATTGCAACTAAGCGTTTTATATATAAACCTTCTCGTCGGAAACTTCGTTCATATTCAGTTTCTGCATCAAAAGGTTCATTTCCTTTGTATTCATAGTTGATATAGTTAACGCGCCAATCATAAAGACAGAATTTATCAAGTGAATATTCAAAAAACGGTGTATTATCAGTTTTTAAATATACTTTTCCTTCCTTAATTAGTATACGCCAATACTCATCCATAAAGTCTTCATGAGTTAACCGACGCTTTTCATGTCGTTTCTTTGGCCATGGATCACTAAAATTTAAAAAAATAGCGTGAATACTCTCATTTGGTATTTTTGGAAGCAAATCCTTTACATTTAATCTAGCTAAGTAAGCATTCTCAATATTTTCATCAAGTATTTTTTTAAGCGCGATAGCTGCTACAGTTAAATTGATTTCAACTCCAATAAATAAGTATTCTGGGTATTTACTAGCCATCGTAGCAATAAAATCACCTTTACCTGAGCCTATTTCTAAAATAATTTTCTTATCACCAAAAAGTTCACTAAATTTCGCAGTTTCAAGATCATCAATGACAATTTGCTTCTCTTTAAATTCATTAAGAAAAGGCATTGTCCATTTTCGTTTTTTTATTCGCATATATAACCTCCAAGTTTGGCTAAAGCCATAATAGCATGAGCATATATTCTAATTTGCATATTAAAGTCTTCTATTAATAAATATTCATTAGGAGCATGAATATTACCGTGACGGTCCCCAAATGAGCAACCAAAGGCAATTGTATTAGGACATTCTTTCGCATATGTTCCGCCTCCAATTGTAAATGGCTTACTAACTCTATCACCTGTTTCTTTTTGGTAAACTTTTAAAAGTGTTTCAACAAACTCACTTGTTGGATCAAAAAGTAAGTGTTTTGAGGTCGATAAGATACGAATGTTGGTTCTTGTTTTCTCTTCAATTCTTTTAATTGTAGGCTTAATATCTACATTTTCATGATAGCGGAAATTTGTTACAAAACTTAATTTGCCATCTTGATAATTAATAAGACCAACATTAAATGTTGTTAACCCTAGTAATTTGCTTTCTGATTGTTCACCCAAATTAGCACCGAAAACATTCTCGTATTGATGTACTAATTTTATTAATTCCTTTTTTCTAAAATAGTCTCCGATTGCATTTAAAGCTGCAATTCCTGCATTAAAACCATGATCTGGTGTTGATCCATGTGCACTTTTGCCGTGAAAAGTAACTTTATAATTAATACTATCTTCTTCATAAGTAAATGAATAATGTTCTTTATGTAAGAATGTTAAAAAATTATCATCTTTAGGTAGAATAACAATAGTTTTATCGATTACACTATTGGAGGCTTCACCACCTTTAATAGAAATTATTGGACTTAGATCAATCTTTAATATACTTTCATAATTAGTAATACCTTTTTCTCCATATATTAATGGGAAAGTAGCATCGGGTGTAAAACCATATTTAGGAGCTGCTTTTTTTAATGTATTAAAATAGTAATTCATACATGTAGAGCCGCGTTCTTCATTTCCACCAATAACTATTCTAATAGGAACATCGTTTAATAAACCTGCATCTTTAAGAGCTTTAAGAGCATAGTAAGAAGCTATTGCTGCCCCTTTATCATCACTAACTCCCCGAGAATATATATAACCATCTTTTATAAATCCACTAAATGGAGGATTATCCCAATTTCCAGTCGCTGGTACAACGTCTGCATGAGCAAAAATTGCTAAATCATTACTTCCTTTTCCATGTCGAATTTCTACACAATGTCCGTCACAATAACTAACTTCAAACCCATCACTTTTTGCTAGTTCGCCAATATAGATAAGTGCATCATTAACTCCTTTACCATAGGGCATATTTTTAGTAATAGTACTTTCATCATAAACACTAGGAATTTTTACAAATTCTTGTAATGTGCGTAATGCTTTCTCAAAGTATGGTTTTGTTAGTTTTAAATAATCATTTTTGTTCATTTACTACCTCCGTTTTAGTTTTATTTACATCTAAAGATGGACGAAGATTTTCGTTATATTTATATACATATGGTCTAAGTGATGCAATAATTAACGGCACGATAATCGCTGCAAAAACGGCTTCTAATATACTATTCGTGCCTAAAATTGTTAATAAGTATGGCCAAAATGTAGGGTTAAAAATACATAGTGCTAATAAAGTAACGACTGAATGAAAAAGAGAACCAATTAAAGTAAAAACAGGTAGTAATACTTTTCTTTTCTTCTCGTTTTCAATCTTTTTTAGGGCGTAATACATTAATCCAACAAAAAGACCAAATAGTACTCTTGGTAAAATTGAAACTAAAGGATTTTGAAATAAAGGATCAGCAGGAGTAACATAAGACATAAATGAACGCGTAAAAGAACTTAAGCCAAACATTAATCCATAAAACATTCCTCTTTTCCACCCCAAAATATATGCGCCAACAAAAACAGGAATAGTAATT
This sequence comes from Bacilli bacterium, assembly GCA_035367155.1. Classification (GTDB taxonomy): domain Bacteria; phylum Bacillota_I; class Bacilli_A; order RFN20; family CAG-826; genus JAAYSA01. The sequence continues at coordinate 43,662 of DAOSJI010000007.1, read as the reverse complement.
GTTGTAATTGAAACCGCACCTAGAGGAAAAAAACCAATATAAGGAACAAAAGTTAAAATCAAAATAACTGCAATAAAGAGTGCATCCAAGGCAATTGTTCTCGTCTTATTTTTCATTTTTACTTTCTCCTTTCGTTTTTAAAAGGATAGTAAGTAAACCTTCGTGAATTAGATTTTCTTCATAGATAAATTCATCTTTTAATTCATCTTTTAAATACTTAGCATTTCCGCCTGTTAATATTTTTATACATTTAAAGCCAACTTCTTTTTCAATCATTTCACATAATTTGCTAATCATTGCAACATTTCCATATACCGCACCTGAATTTAAGCAATCCTTAGTATTTTTACCTAAAATATTAATAGGTTTTTCTAGGGAAACGCTTGGAAGTTGAGCTGTACGATTAACTAAGGCATCATAAGAAATTGTAAGACCTGGTGTAAAAATCGCGCCTGCAAGAGCACTATTATTATCAATATAGAGGAACTTATTAGCAGTCCCATAGTCAACAATAATAATAGGACTTTTAAACTTATTAATCGCCCCAACAGAAACCGCGACTAAATCAGCACCAAGTTCACTAGGATTATCAACACGAAGTGGTAAACCTGTTTTAGTTTTTCTTCCAACTATTAAAGGTTCTATCCCACATAACTTCGTAACATTTTCTACAAAACTAGAAGTTAAAATTGGAACAACGCTTGAAATAATTGCTTCTTTAATTTGTTTTGGTTCAATTTTGTGAACATTAAAAAGCATTACTAAATCTGCTAAGTATAAATCACTTGAGCGTTTGTTATCAGTATCTAGATTAAAAACATAAGTAAGTTTGTTTTCTTTAAATATTCCTAGGGCAATTACTGTATTGCCAATATCAATTGTAAGTATCATATATCCTCCAGCTACCATCTTGCTTTTGCAAGTATTGTGCTTTGCATATGCAAAGATATTATAAATTAATTTGCGACAATGTTAACGATTTTACCTAAAACTACAATAATCTTTCTAATTGTTAGACCTTCAAGATGTCGCTTGACTCGCTCTTCAGCTAAGGCGAGTTTTTCAACTTCTTCTTTTGAAGCATCATTTGCTACTTTAATCGTAGCTCTTAATTTGCCATTAACTTGAACAGCAATTTCAATTTCATCTAAAACTAAATGTTTTTCCTCATAAGTTGGCCACGGAGCTAAACTAATTCCATCTTTATGACCAAGCCGTTCGTAAATTTCTTCACCAATATGAGGACATAGTGGCGAAAATAAACGAATAAAACCATCAAGATAAGGGCGATAAACACTTTTAGCTTTATAAACTTCATTAACAAAAATCATCATTTGTGAAATCGCTGTATTAAATTGAAGATTTTCAAAATCTTCGGTAACTTTTTTAACTGTAAAGTTATAAACATAATCAAGTTCACCAGAGTTTTTATCGCTAATTCTGTCTTCTATAGTTACTCCATCATAAAGTCTCCACACACGGTTAAGGAAGCGATGTGCTCCTTCTAATCCTGTCGTTGACCATGGAAGACTAGCTTCAAGAGGTCCCATAAACATTTCATACAAGCGTAGTGTATCTGCTCCAAATTCTTCAATTACATAATCAGAACTAACGACATTTCCGCGTGATTTTGACATTTTTTCACCGTTATCACCTAAAATCATTCCTTGGTGGAACAATTTTTTAAATGGCTCTTTTACATTTAGTTTACCAATATCATAAAGAAAACGATGCCAGAAACGAGCATATAACAAGTGAAGAACAGCATGTTCTGCTCCTCCAATATATAAATCAACTGGTAACCAGTGATTTAATAGTTTAGGATCAGCAAACATCTTATCATTATGTGGATCTAAATAGCGAAGATAGTACCAACATGAACCCGCCCATTGAGGCATAGTGTTAGTCTCTCTTTTCACTTTACGACCTTTATAGTCTAAATATAGCCAGTCAGTAGCTAGAGCAAGTGGAGATTCACCTGTACCACTAGGTTTATATTCTTCTAAATCAGGAAGGGTAAGCGGTAAATCTTTTTTATCAAGTGGAATAATTTCTTCAGTTTTTTGATCAATAACGATAGGAATTGGTTCACCCCAATAACGCTGACGGCTAAAAAGCCAATCACGAAGTTTATAATTTACTGTTTTAAAAGCAGTATCTTTAGTAGATAAAAATTCAAGAACTTTTTCCTTAGCCTCTTTAATATAAAGGCCATTAATAAATTCACTATTAATATGTTTTGCATCATCAACCATTGCTTCATTACTAATATCACCTTCAAGAACTTGTTTAATTGGAAGATTATGTTTTTTAGCAAATTCATAGTCGCGTTGATCATGTGCAGGTACTGCCATAACTGCACCTTCGCCGTAATTATAAAGAACATAATCGGCGATAAAAATCCTAATTTTCTCATCATTTACGGGGTTAATTGCATAAGCACCAGTAAAAACGCCAGTTTTATCTTTATTTAATTCTGTTCTTTCTAAATCAGACTTATGTTGAATTTCTTCGCGATATTCATCGACTGCTTTTCTTTGTTTAGTTGTAGTAATTATATCTACTAAAGGGTGTTCAGGTGCTAAACAGGCATATGTGCATCCAAATAAAGTATCAAGTCTAGTTGTAAAAACGCGGAATGTTTCATCATGGCCATCTACTTTAAAAACTACTGTTGCTCCTTCACTTCGACCAATCCAATTTCTTTGCATCTCTAGCGTGGAATTTGGCCAATCAAGACCTTGAAGACCTTCTAAAAGTTTTTCAGCATAGTCAGTAATCTTTAAAAGCCACTGCCTCATTGGCATACGAATAACAGGAAAACCTCCTACTTCGCTTACACCATCAATTACTTCTTCATTTGCAAGAACTGTACCAAGTTCAGGACAAAAATTAACCGGAATATGATCAACATAGGCTAAACCTTGTTCATAAAAATTTAAGAAAATCCATTGAGTCCACTTGTAATATTTTGGGTCACATGTGATAACTTCTCGACTGTAGTCATAACTTAAACCCATTCTTTTGATTTGGTTTCGATATGTATTAATGTTTTTATAAGTAAATGTAGCAGGATGATTATTTGTTCTAATTGCATATTGCTCGCCAGGAAGACCAAAGGAGTCATAACCAATTGGGTGAAGAACATTAAAGCCTTGCATTCTTTTCATTCTTGCAATAATACAAGAGGCTGTATAACCTCTAACATGACCGACATGAAGTCCGCTTCCTGAAGTATATGGAAACATATCTAAAACATAGTATTTCGGTTTTGAAAAATCATAAACATCAGTTGCAAAAGTATTATTTTCTTCCCAATATTTTTGCCACTTTTTTTCAATTTTCTTAAAGTTATAACTCATAATTCCTCCAAAAATAAAAGGTGACACCTAAGGACGACATTTGCCGCGGTACCACCTTATTTTACATTTTCATGTACACTTATTTACTTTTAATGCAAGCAACAGCTTTTTAGCGAAAGGTGAGACATTCTTACGAACTATATTCTTTCAAAAGCAGTTTCATTTTACCACATATTAATAATAAGTCTATTATTAATGTATGGTTTTTATATGTTTTTGGTGCTTTTTAATAAAGAAAGGTCAACATTTTTTGTATCAATTTTGCAAAAACGCGTTATTTTACAATTTCTTCGTATAGACTAATGTACTCTTTGGCCGATTTTTCCCAGCGATTATCAACACGCATTGCATTAAGACGAAGTTTCTTTAATAGTTCTTTATCTTCATAAATTTCAAGTGCAAATAATGTTGTTAGGTTCATCCAATAACGATTATATTCATCAAAAACAAAACCTGTCGCCTCATCTTCGTTTTGACCATCATAACCTCTTACAGTATCGTTAAGTCCGCCTGTTCTTCTTACAATTGGAAGAGTACCGTAGCGCATTGCGATCATTTGACCAATGCCGCACGGTTCAAATAATGATGGCATAAAGAAGAAATCACTTGCAGCATAAACACGGTGAGCTAGTTGATTATTATAGCCAATATAGATAGCCATTGTATTTGGATATCTAGCACGAAGTCTTTCAAATTCTTGTTCATAACCATATTCGCCGCTTCCAACAATAACGACACTAGCACCTTTTTGTAAGACTAATTCTGCCGCTTCTAAAACAAGATTAATGCCTTTTTGCCAAGTTAAACGCGAAACCATCCCGTATAAAGCTTGACCGTGATAATCAATATTTAATTCTTCAAATAATAGTTTCTTTAGTTGTTCCTTACGATTAAGTGAACGGTTAGAAAAATTAAGTGGTAAGTTAGGATCTTTAAGTGGGTTAAATTCTTGATAATCGATGCCGTTGAGAATTCCTACAAAATCATCACGCCGTAGATTAATTATTGGATCAAGTCCTTTTGAGCCTTCAGGTGTTAGAAGTTCTCTCGCGTGAGTTGGCGAGACAGTTGTAATTTTATCAACAGTCATAATTGCAGCTTTTAAAGAACTCGCCCGATCATTAAATCTAAGAAGACCATTATCATATAGCCTAATTGGCAAACCATAAAAATCAACAATTAAATTAGGATCAAACATTCCTTGGAAGGCAGGATTATGAATTGTTAAGACAAATGTCATTTTCTTATAAAATGGTTGATCCTTATTTTGCTCTTTAATTAAAACAGGTAACATACCAGGTTGCCAATCATGGACATGAATAACATCAGGTTTTAATTTAATAACTTCTAGCATATTTCTTACTGCAAGAGTAAAGAAAGCAAAACGTTCCATATCATCATAGTATCCATAAAGACCTTCACGAGCAAAATAGTATTCGTTATCAACAAAATAAAAGGTAATTCCATCTAGTACTGTTTTAAAGATTTTAGCGACTTGTTCTCTCCATCCTAGTGAGACAGGAACACTCGCTATAAATCTCATTTGTAAGTTTTCAGTTTGCATCAATGAACCATATTTTGGTAATACGATACTTACTTCATGACCTAAAACGGCTTGTTCTTTACTAAGAGCATATACAACATCAGCAAGACCTCCCGTTTTTGCAAATGGGTTAGATTCACTTGTAACCATTAAAATTTTCATTAGACTATATCTCCTTCCTTAATATAGGCAATATTATCAACAGTGCCTTTAATTCCCTTAATTTTAGTAACTTTAACTGCCTTATCAATAACACAGTATTCGAGTTCTCGATTTGGTCCAATTTCACAATCAGTTAAAATGATACATTTATCAATTTTAGCTCCTGGTAAAACATGAACATAACGAGAAAGAATTGAATTTGTCACTGTACCAGCAATTTTACTTCCATTAGCAACAAATGAATTACGAACATAAGCCGATTCATCATATTTTGCAGGTGGCGTATCGTGCGTTACTGTATAAATTGGCCAATGTTCCAAGAATAGTTCTTTTCGCATAGTGTAATTTAGTAGTTCAAAACTATATTCAAAGTAGTGATCAAGAGAATCAAACGAGCGCAAATAACCACGATATTCATATGCATGAACACGTTCACCTAATCCAAGGCGATAAGAAATAACATCATAAATAGAAAAGAACGCACTTAGATTTTTCGCTTCTTCTAGTAGTTCTTTAAATTTATCCATATTAATAATAAGCGTTTCCATTGAAACATTAATACGGTCAAAAGCACCCTTGTTTTGTCCAATATTTGTAATTAAGCCATCATTATTTATCGTAAAAGTTGAAGCATCAATAAAATGTTCACGAGCATTATCAACTTCTTTATACATCATTGTTATTTCGGCGTTATTGCGAATATGATTTTCAATTACTGGTCTAAAATCAATTGGCGCAATAAAATGCGTTGGTGCAATTACAACATAATCAGGATTTGCTTGTCTTAAAATCCATTTGTTTTCTAAAATATTAGCAATGTCCGTATTATAGCGTTCACCAAACTTAATTCCTTGTTCGTTATAGGCAATAACTTCAAATCCGTTTTTAGTATTAACATTCCAAATATTTCGTGAACCAAGGTGTTTTAAAATTGAACGAGGATGCTTTTTTACTAATGTAGCAACCATATCTATACCTGAATTTGAAAAGTTTGAAAGCATAAAATCCATAAAAGCATAACGCCCAAGAAAACTTGTTGAAGCAATACTTCTTCGCTTTGTTAATGGACCTAGTTCAGGTGAGTGGTGTAAATTTAAAATTCCTAAAATATTAGCCATATTCCCTCCTATTTATGTACTAAAACGATTTCATCGTTACCTAAATTTTCTTCACGCTTTTCCGCAATTGTAATATTTGGTGCAACAATTACATTATGAAGTTTCGCCCCACGCTTTACGGTAACGCCAGGCATAATCACACTATTTGTGATAAGACAATCTTCTTCAATAATTACTTCATTACTTATTACGCTATGATGAACCGTACCTAAAATAATTGCCCCTTGATTAACAATTGACTGCGTAACATGGCCTTCTCTTCCGACGTAATGAGGGACACTATGAGTGTCTTCACCATAAATCTTATTGCGCGAACGAATTGTTTCAAAATAAGGTTCATCAACCATTTCAATTAAATCCATATTTGCTTCCCAAAGGGATTTAATAGTTCCGACATCTTTCCAATATCCATCAAATTGATAAGCAAATACACGTCTTTTTTTAGCAAGCATATTTGGAATAATATTTTTTCCAAAATCGTGATCGCTATTTGGATCAACGCTATCGCTTAGAAGTTCTGCTCGAAGTGTTTTATATTTAAAAATATAAATTCCCATGCTTGCTAAGGTTGATTTTGGTTTTTTTGGTTTTTCCTCAAATTCAACAATACGGTCATTATCATCAACGCTCATAATGCCAAAGCGACTTGCTTCTTCAAGCGTTACATTTAAGACAGAAATTGTTAAGTCTGCTTTCTTTTCAAGATGAACACTTAACATTTTTCGATAATCCATTTCATAAATATGATCACCTGAAAGAATTAGAACATGTTCAGGGTTTTGAGAATCTAGGAAGGCAATATTTTGAAAAATTGCGTCTGCTGTTCCAACAAACCAGTTACTTCCTTCTTCGGTTTGCTTTGGTGCAATAGCAACAGCTGAGGAGCGAACACCGTTTAACCCCCATTTTTCGCCGTTACCAATATAGCCTGCTAAATCAATACTTTCATATTGTGTTAAAACACCAACAGTATTGATATTTGAGTTTGAACAATTTGACATTACATAGTCAATAATGCGGTATTTCCCACCAAAAAATACTGCAGGTTTTGCATTCTTTTTTGTTAGCTCGTAGAGGCGTGTACCTTTACCTCCTGCTAAGATCATTGCAACAATTTGTTTACTCATTATTCCTTCCTTTCTTTTTTAAATTGGATTTTTTATTAAATAGATAATTCCTAATTCTAATAAATCCATTTCTTGTTTAATTTGATAAAGAGTTTCTTTATCTAATTTTTCAAGAAGAATTAAATGTTTTTCTTTAAAACGCGGAGCGATTAAAAGGGCGTAGTATGACGGTGAACTAACTAGAGCAAATGGTGTTTTTAAACCTTTAGAAAATTCCTTTACTCCATTTAAAACCGTTTCATTAACTTTGTTAATATTCCGCATTTCATTGGTAAAAAGTGCAAAATCGCCCTTTTTCGCATGATCAAATTGAATAACTTTTTCACTTCTAAAATTGCGTGGCGTTGGAAATGTATCGTTACGAATAATGATATATTCGTTACTTTCTTCTTTTTTAAGAAATAGAGCAGTAACAAGTTTTTTATCTTCTAAATGAAACGAAAGTAAGTAAAGGGTTTTATTTAAATATGTAATCTCATATGTACGTTGGAGTGTAGCGTTTTTTATATCAAAAAGCTCAAGGAAATGACGATAAATTTCTGAAATAACAACTTTTTTATTTTTCTCCTTACTAATATCATGCATAACAATATTAGGATTAAGAACTTTTCTTATTTCTTCTAGCATAATTCGCTGTTTACTAGTGTAGTAAAGCGCAAAGAAAGCGATATATAAAGCTAGGCATAAAAGAGTAAAAGCCATAATTAAAAGTCCCCTAGAAAGAGCATCATCTCTAGTAGTAATTACGCCGTAATAATTTAGAATCTTAAAAACAGCATATAAAAACACGCCTATTGCAACACCAATAAGTCCAAATAAATAAACTTTTATCATCGTACGTTGCCGCTTTTTTATTAGCGTCGACAATGCATTATGGATGTTCATGTTTTCTCTCCTCTATCATTGTAGCATAAAAAAAAGACCATAAAGGTCTTTTCTTTTTATTTTGTTGTAAGCTTATCTAATTCAGCGTATAAGTGGACGCTACTTGCCTTCCTTCCACGCAAGACAACGAGCGTTTCATCAACTAATTCAGATATATCCGCTACCTTATCACTTGGAGCAGATAAGATGGCTTGTAAGTTAAATTTTCTAAGGAGACGAATTGATTCTTTAATTCTGCCACTGTCCATTTTCGAGAACGCTTCATCAAAGATAATAATTCGTGAAGTATTACCAAGTTCTCCGCCATCATTAACGCGGTATAGTTGAGCAAATGAAGCAAGAACTGCAATATAAAATGGTGTTTGTGTTTCTCCACCTGACTTCTTCTTAAGCATTTTACTTAGACGTTGAGTTTGTCCGGTCTTATCTTTAACAATTAAGTCAAAGTCAAGATAATTTCGGTAATCTGTAAAGCGTTCAACATTAGCAAGAACAGCAGCATTTTGATCACCAGATTTACTACTTAAGACAATTTGAGCAAATAAATCTTTCATAACATCGTCATATTTTTCAAAGAAGGCGCTATCGTTATCGGTAACTTCAAGAAGAAGATCATCTTTAATCATGTCATAATATTTACGGTATACTGCACTTGGATTAACCGTAAAATAATAAGAGTCATTTCCAAAGGTCGAAGCACTTAAGGCATCATTTAGTTCAATGATTTGATCTTCAACTGTTTCAATTGCGTTACGAAGTTTACTAATGAAGTCATCTTTAAACTGTTTAACAGCTTTTTGATAAGCATCATGAATTTTAACTTCGTATTCTGGTAGTTTAACTTCTTTTAAGTCATTTAGTTCATCATCATAGATGACATTATCGGTTGAGTTTGTATCATAGGTAAGACGATAATCAAGCGTATATTCTCTTCGTAGTTTTACAAGTTGCGTAAAGACGTTATTAACTAAGTATTGGGCATGACCAAACTTAACGCGATATTCCGTATTAATATCAATCGGACTCATACCTTTTTCTTCTAATTCTTTAAAAGCAGGTTCTGCTACATCATTGACAAAGAAAACATCAAATTCTTGATTGATTTTTTCAAGTCGCTCTTTACATACTGCTTCTACTTCTGGGATGCGATCATTTAAAAGCGTATTGATTTGAGTGTTTAATTTACCTCGCTCTTCAAATAGCGCATTCTTTTCTTCTTCTAAGGTTGCAGTATCTTCATCAATTAAATCAATCCGATTTTGAAGGCTTTCAATTTGACTTAAGTCATGCTTAGCTAATTCACTATCTAGATAAACTAGCGTTTCTTTAAGCGGATTAAGTTCCATTAAGCGTTCGATGAAATTAGCAATGTTATTAATTTCGTTCGTGTTAATGATTTCTAAATTATTAGCACGAGAAATTAACTCATATAATTTTTTATAGTTATTAATTAGACGGGTTCGCTCTTCAATTTCAAGCCGTTTTTGATTAATTTGCGCCTCTTCTACCGCTCTACCAATAAATGAGGGGGTATATAGACGAGGATTTAATTTACCAAAACTAAAGTTTCGATAAAGATCACAATCGGCTGTAATTCCGTTTCCTGAAGCTCTAGCTTCTTCAATCGTTGCACATTTTTGAAGTCGACCAATTAAGAAATTTGTATAAGCTTCTGCGCCAAGATGATCGGTAATAATTTCTTCTGCTAAAGAATTTTTATATGCTTCAAAACGACGTTCAATAATACGTTCTTGATCTACTAGCGTTGTCCCGTAATAGTGATAGCGATCAAGTAAACCGCGAAGAATGTTATAAGCTTCTAAATAATATTCTGGTTCAACAAATAAATTGAATTTTTGACTATATAGGAAGCCTTCAATCGCATTAGTCCATTTTGGATTTTTAATGTCGATTAAGTCAGCAAAAAACATAACTTCAATTTTACGGTTATGACGCGAGCTTAGTTCATTTTGAAGTTCATTTCGAATTTGAACTAGCGAGCGCTCATAAGCTTTTCCGCCGTGACGAAGATCAATTTCTTGTTGCTTAGCATAAGCATTTTCTTCTTCAATTTTATTAATTGTTCGAGCAAGTGAGATAAAGAGGGCACTAACTCTTTGTTTAAAGAGTTGAAGAGCATCACGCCAAACATTAAGTGCTTTAGAATCAAGTTTTGTTAAATCATTTAACCCGATATCTTTAAGTTTTTGTGATTCGCTAATTACAGTAAGAGCACTATTGTTTAGGGCTTCAATTTCGCTTCGATCGTCTCTAGAAAGTAGATCAAGATTAAATGTTTCAAGCATTTCGCTAATTTCTTTAGCGAGAACGCTAAAGCGAGTTATATATTGTTCAAGATCATTTTTAATCCCTAAATTAGTGAATTCAAGTTCAGCAATTTTCTTTTTCGTAGCTTCTTTTTGCTCCATTAACTCATCGGTAATCTTATAGGTTGAGTCAGTTGCACTTTCTTGAATAAGACGCATTTTTCTGCGACGTAGTTCAGCAATATTTACATCAACATCTGCTAGATCACTTTCAAGATTAACAAGACGCTTTTTAGCATTTTCAATTTGAGTTAAATAACTATCAAGCCGGTTTTTATCGTTTTGATAAGTGGCTTTTTCAATAATATATTCAAATAAAGCCATATTGCTCTTATTGTGCAAATATAGATCGTATGTGTCTTTAATTTCAGTTAAGCGTTCAACACGCTTTTTCATAACAAGAGCTTCATCTTCAAGTTTTTTATATTGGAGAATGTTTTCTTGCATTGGAATAATATCAATGTTTTGTTGCGGATCGCAGACATATTCAGTAATAAAGGTCGTAATATCTGTAATTGGTGTAAAACTTACTGCTTTCTTTAAAAGAGAGAAATAGCGATCTTTTAAACCACCTAGTTGACGTTTAAGTGCATCTTGGTATTGGCGGTTACTATCAAAAAATGTATATTTATTTGGATAATTTTCACTAAAGAACTGGGAAAGATCTTTATATTCCATCGGTAAATCATCAATGATAAATTCATTTTCTGGAATCTTATCGTTTAATAGGAAAAAGCGATGATCATTAGTACCGTCTTCATAAGAATCAAAAACAGCTCCTAAAGTAAAGGAGACGTCATTAAGATCATCATAAAATTCAAGGGCAAGATAGCTTGTAAAGCGGCCGTTACGAAGATAGTGGAAACCTCCATCATCGGTATCACCAAGTTCACCGCGTAAATATCCTTTTAGAGTACGGTTACTTTTATCCATCGCTGCTTTATTAAAGAAGCGACCACTTGTATCACCTAAAAGGATAACTTGAAGACCATCAATTAAAGTCGATTTACCGCTGGCGTTAAGTCCAGTTAAAAAGACGATTGGTTCAATATTAATTGTTTCATTCCAAAAATAGTGCCAATTTATAATTTTTACTTTTCGTAAGAGTTTCATTCTTCATCCTCCTCACTAATAGAGTTAGTAAGTTTGTCGCGTGCGGCTAATTCTTCTAGCGCATTACTCATTGCAACAATTTTTTCTGAATCAACAGCATATAAAATCGAGGGTAGTAAATAGAAAGAAACATTTCCTTCATCATAACTACCACTTACTTTATCAATAACATTATGTTGAGCAAGTATTCTTAATGAGCGTCCGATAAGGCGACCATTAACTCTTTTACCTGGCATTTGAATACCGCGATTATGCATTACTTTTAATACAAATGGTGTAGTTAAATATAAACTATCGCTACTTTGATTAGATTCTGTTCGTTCTGTTTCATAAATTAGGCGTAAGACAAAAAGAATTAATGATACTTCGCGGTCAAAACGAATACGGTTTTGACCATATTCATTAATTAAATTAAAAACACCGCTGATAAGATCTTTTTCGACTGTCCAACCACTAAAAGAAAGATAGTCATTAATTAAGTCATAATGTCGTTCAATAAAACGAAAATCAGGATTAATTTTTATCGTCTTTTCCCGGCGATCATAATAATCCCGTACACAAAAAGATGACAAAAGTAAGTTGTTAACAACGCGGGCAAATTCATCTTGATCTTGCCGCGATAATTGTAAAATTTGTTCAGTTCCCATTAGGCTTCAAGTTCCTTTCGTTTAAAAAGTAAGTTTGGCAAGCTAAATCCATAAGAATGTACTTGTCCATCTAATTTTTCAACCGTATAAAAACATTGTTCATCATTTGTTTTTAAGGTGGCTAAGATTAATAAAATAAAAGCATCGTAATCTGGAAGAGGAATTTCTTTAACGTTTATTTCGCTATCATCCCCAAAAGACATTTCCATAAAATCCCACACACGAGCATCATTAAAGATATTACGCGTTTCATCTAAGAAACCTTGCATAAGCATTTCGCTAGCAGCATCAAAATCAACGATTCTAAGAGGCTCTCCTGCTTCGCGGTAACGCCGCACAATTGGTAGAGTAACCGAATCAGGCGTAACATAACCTTGCGTTGACATCACAACTGAATCTTGCATTGCATTTAAAATTGGCCGAATTGATTTATCAGTAATGATATATTCAGCATAAATTTTAAAGATATTGTCAAGATGACCTTTAATTGTTTTATCAGCATGATTTAAGTAAAGAATCTTACTAGCAGTTGCTTTTGTATAATCTTGATGTTTTTCATCAATTGAAGCAATCATACTTGAAAGAGTTTCAAACATGTCACAAATATAGTTAATTTGATAAATAATATCTTGTTCAGCATGTTTTGCATCTTTTTTTCTACTCCAAAGTAGCGATTGATTAACTAGTTGCTCACGAGCATCCTCATCATAGAGCCAACCTTGAAGAATTTGTATAATTGGTCGCTTAAATTTAGCAACACTATCAAATGTTTTAAGTGGATGATAATATTTATCGCTTATTCTTGTTTTATAAATATCAAAATAATCACTTAAAATCTTGTTTGTTGAAAATATTCGTCCGAGACGATTTTGAAAAATACGAATACTATGACCTAATGTAACTAATTCTGTTCGAAGCTTTTTCGTATTTTCAAAAGCACGAAGGAGTGATGTATACATAAATTCATCACGAACTTCGTCTTCCATTTTTAGTTCTGTATAGGTTGAGTGAACAAGTGAAACATATTCACTTTCATCATCACGAACTAATTCATTAAGTAAAGTTAAAAAAGAAATCGAATAACTTGGAAGAGCGATATATTCTTCTAAAGTATCAGGGTCGATTTCAATATCAATCCAGCCACATTCTTCAAGACGACGAACAACAAAGGCAGCTTTAGTAGGAAGAGTTTCAGAAGTAATTAAACTTGTTTCTTCTTCACCTTCACTTTCAAAATCTAGATGCATAATTAGATCACGATATTTTTCTCTTAGTGTTCTAACATAGTCAGCTTTTTTAATTGCCATTTCATCACTTTGAAGGGCATCAAATAAAACAAGCAACGCCTCAGAATAAACTTCACGGTTTTTGCTTGCTAGTATTGAAAAGAAATTCTCTGGTATAACTGTAAATAAACTCATATAAGGTCCAAACTAAGTTTTCTATGTTTATATTATCATATAAACAATTTGATTTATAGTGAAAATTCAAGTTTTTTACTGTTTTTTTGCTACATTTTTGTGTTAGATTTAAGAAAGTGAGGTAATAATGATTATAAAACCTGCAAAAGGAAAAATTATCAAAATTTATAGTATCTTTTTTCTTATTGCACTAGTTGTATTTTATTTTCTACCTGGCTTCCCTCTTTGGCCGCCTCGAGTTCCTCATTATATTATTCTTGGAGTTTGGGTTTTAGTCAGTGCTGGTTCTCTTTTTTATGCTTTAAAATTTAATTACTATGAAGTAGATAAAACGCGCATCGTGCACTTTAAAGGAAGAAAGCGTCTTATTTATGATTTTAATTCAATTCTCTATATTGATGAAGCTTGGTCAAGAAAGAAAAAGACACTTCTTTTTTATACTGATAAAGGTCATGCGCGCTATTTAACGCTAGATAAAAATGGTGAGCTCCTTGAATTAACCTTAAAACGATGTAAAAACCTAATTAGTCAACAAGATTATCAAATTCGCTTCCCAAATACAAAAATGTAATCTTTTAGTTGCACTAAGTTCTATCTTATGATAGTATTACGAAGCGAAAAGCAAATTTGAAGTGAGGTGAAGATAGATGGCTCGAATTTGTCCTGTTTCTGGCAAAGGTCCAAAAAGCGGTAATAGACGCAGTCACTCCCTTCGTGCGACACGTCGTCGTTGGGGAGTAAACTTACAAAAGTTCCAAGTCGAAGTTGACGGCGAAGTCCGTACCGTACGGATGTCTGCTCGTGCATATCGCACTCTTAACCGCACTGCCAAAAACAAATAAGAAAAAATCCGCGGAAATCGCGGATTTTATTTTTTTTATTTTAGATAAAGAAATGTGCTATAAATCCAACCAATAATAAAAGCATATTAATAAAGATAATGGCCCACTCCGTATAAGCAAGAACAAAAAACTTTGGTCTTAATATAATAATTGTTCCGTCTTGTTGTTCAATCTTATCCATAAATGGCCATCTTTTTAAGGCAGGATTAATAGCTAAAAAGGCAACAATTGCTGCTAAAACCCAGCATATAATCGGTAAAATAAGCGGAGCATCTAAATAGATTGTTTTATAAATATAAATGCCTAAGAAAACAGCATTAACTAGCGTAAAAGCGATTAAACAAGAAACAATCGCAATATGTCCTTTCATTGAACGAAGTTTGACAAAGAAAATACTTGCGCCAAGAAGGGCAGTAATTGTCCAAGAAACGATAAGAACAATACCAAAATAGTGAGCTAAATCAACAAAGGCATAAAAGCCAAAAAGAACAAAACCTAAGGCCTGCATCATTTGTGAAAAATATAAATATATAACAAATCGTTGTTCAATTCCTTGGCTTAACTCATAAGGAAATTCATTTAAAAACGAATAGTTTCTCCCTTGTTTTCTTCGATAATTAGAAAGTGAAAAAACAACTGTTAAAAGGAAAAAGACAACTGCCATCCCAAAGCCAAGTGAACTATAAACCATGTTATTAGCTAGAACATTAATCATTCATCAAACCCTCGACACGATCCTTTATTTTTAAACTACCAAATAAATAGGAGCCTGCTACAAGAATATCAACACCTTTTTCTTTGCATAACTTGCCAGTTTTATCATTGATGCCGCCATCAACTTCAATTAAAGTATCAAGTTTATAACGGTCAATGTATTTACGGAGTTTTTCAATTTTATCTAAACTAGCAGGGATAAATTTTTGTCCGCCGAACCCTGGTTCAACTGACATTACTAAAACTAGGTCAAGCATTTTTAAAAAGGGAAAAATAACTTCTACTCTTGTTTTAGGTTTAATACTCATCCCAACTTTTCCACCAGCTTTTCTAATCGCACGAATTACTTTATTTCTTTCTTTATCATTAGAGAGAGCTTCGTAGTGAAAAGTAACAATATCAGCACCAGCTTTAACAAATTTTGGCCCATAAGTTAATGGGTCACTAATCATAATATGAACATCATAAATCATGTTATAGTGACCTTTTAATGATTCTAAAACAGGAAGTCCAAAAGAAATATTAGGTACAAAATGACCATCCATCACATCAAAATGAAGATAGGTAGCACCAGCTTCATAAACTTTTTCAATTTCATGATTTAAGAACCGAAAGTCAGCACTTAAAATCGAGGGAGCAACATGAACTCTACGCATCTAGGCCTCCTTCTTTATTAGTTTCTTCTATTAGTTTAACATAGTTTTGATAAATCATTGGTGGAATCTCACCATCATCTAAGGCTTTTTTAACTGCGCAGCCCTTTTCGCTAAGATGGAGACAGTTATTAAAATAACATTTCCCTAAGTAACGTTTTATTAAAGGATAGTTTTGGGCAATTGCCTCTTTATCCATTGGTAATTCAAAACTAGAAAAGCCTGGCGTATCTGCAAGATAGCCGTTTTCAATTTTAAGAAGAATTACTTCTCTAGTTGTATGTCTTCCGCGACCTAATTTTTCAGATATGTCGCCTATTTCACGTTCAAATTTTGGAAATAGGGCGTTAATTAGACTTGATTTTCCTACCCCAGTTTGGCCCATCAAAGCACTTACTTTATTAGAAAAAGCAGCCTTTAATTCATTAAGACCAACACCAGATTTAATTGAAGTAATAAAATATTCACAGGCATAGCCATCTAAATGGCTCATTATTTCTTTTATTTTTTCTTCTTCTTTTAGGTCAATTTTATCCGCTTTTGTAATAACAACAAGTGGCTTAACTTCTGCAAAATAACAATAGGTAAGAAACTTTTCAACTAGAAAAAGTGAAAAAGGTGGTTTATCAACGCTCATTACAATAAGAACTTGATCTATGTTTGCTACTGGAGGTCTAAGTAGAAAGTTTTTTCTTTCTTCTAAACTAATAATTTGTTTACTATCTTTATCAAGTAAGACTTTATCTCCTACAACAATATTTAGATTATGAAGATGAAGTGTACCTTTAATAACAGAAGTAAACGTTTCATTATTTGCTTCAATTACATAGTGTCTTCTTGTTTTAGCAATTACTAAACCCTTCATTAATCCTCCGTTGCAAAACCAAACCAGCGCACCCAAATTGAATAATGTGGTTTTAAATATTTTGGATTTTCTTTTAAATATACAATTTGTTCATGCATTTCTTTAACATTTTTAAAACGTTTTTTAGGATTTTTCTTAGCTCCCTTTAAAATGAGCTTTTCTAGTTTGCGCGGAATTGAAGATAAATATTTTTTAGGACTTGGAAAAGGTTCATTGATTTGCTTTATTGCTATATCTATATTCGATTGACCATCAAAAGGTACGCGACCAGTAATAAGTTGAAATAGTGTGATTGTAAGAGCATAAACGTCACTTCTTATTGTTGCTTCTTCGCCTTTGCAAATTTCTGGGGCTAAATATTGGGCACTTCCAACAATTTCAGTAGAATCAACTTTTTTTGGTGTAATCGTAGTCATTGTTGCAATACCAAAATCACCAAGTTTAATTGTTCCATCAGGAAGAATATAAATATTACTTGGCTTAATATCACGGTGGATAACGCCTGCTTCATGGGTTGCTATTACTGCCTGACAAAGTTGATCCATAATATCAATTGCCTCAAGATAAGTGAATTTAGTTCTTGTTTCAAGTTCGCTGTCGAGCGTTTTGCCCTTGATTAACTCGTTAATCATAAAAGGCAAACCTTCATAATTTCCAACATTAAGAACTGCTACAATATTAGGATGAGATAGCGTAGCACTAGCTCTAGCTTCAATTTCAAAACGCTCGACATTATGAGGATCTTTAGCAGTTTCGGGTTTTAAAAACTTAATAGCAACCATTTTTTTGGTATAAATATCAAAAGCTTGGTAAACAATACCCATTCCACCTTCACCTAGAAGATCTTCTATTCGATAACGTTTATCTATTATTGTGCCTATTTTAATCATCGTCACTCTCCCAAAGGGCGACGGCGATATTGTCTGTTCCGCCTTTATTGTTGGCTAAGGCGATAAGCATTTCAGTTTTTTGTTCTACATTATCAGTTGTCGCTAAAATTGCTTGAATTTCTTTATTATTGACAAGGTGATAGAGCCCATCACTACAAAGAAGGATAGTTTCTCCGTTATAGTTATGGATTTTTATATCTAAATTTACACTCGGTGTGTTACCAAGTGCGTTAATGATTACATGACGAAGTGGATGTTTTAAAGCTTCTTCTTTGCTTATTTGTTCGGTTCTAACTAAATATTCGACATATGTATGATCTTGTGTTAATTGAATTAATTCATCATCCTTAAGCATTAATGCTCGAGAATCGCCAATATTACAAATGACCATTTTGTTACAACGAATAAGCGCTGCTACTAAAGTTGTGCCCATTTTTTCTTCACCTTCAGTTTGAAGAGATTCGCCAAATATAATCTTATTTGCGTGGCGTATTTGTTTGGTTAAAAAACTTTTTGCACTGTTAATGCTACGAAATTTTTCTATTTTACTAAAGGTGTCGCATAGTGTATCAACGGCAATTTTGCTAGCAATTTCACCTCTTTTGTAGCCACCGATTCCATCGGCGACAACTAAAAGAACATCACCTGCTGCATTTAGAGTAATTTTGGCACAGTCTTCGTTGTGAGGGCGGACAAGTCCGCGGTCACTACGAGCACAAAATGTTCCTTCAAATCGATTCATATTTATTTCTTTTTGGCTCGAAGTTGACCGCATGCTGCGTCAATATCTAAGCCAAATTCCTTTCTTGTATTCGTGTAGATGCCTCTTTTAAATAGATAATCTTTAAAGGCTTTGATCCGGTCATCTGGAGATCTTTTAAAGCCTAGTTCTTCAACCTCGTTATAAGGAATAAGATTAACAAAAGCTAGCGTACCTTCTATTAAAGTAGCAAGATCTTCTGCATCACCTAGCGAATCATTTACATCTTTTAATAGGATGTATTCAAATGTTGTTCTTTTATTTGTTTCCTTTTCAAAGTAGCGTACTGCTTCCATTACTTCTTCTAGGGGATATGCTCGATTAATCGGCATTAAGTTATTGCGCTTTAAGTTTGTGGGAGCATGAAGACTAATCGCAAGTTTTGCTTGTAAACCAATATGAGCAATTTCTTTGATTTTACTTGGAATTCCACATGTTGATACCGTTAAATGGCGCGCTCCTATTTCAAGAGCACGGTGATGATTCACTGTTTTAAGAAAGTTAACTACATTAGTAAAATTATCAAATGGTTCGCCTGTTCCCATAACAACAACATGACTAATTGGCGGTTCACCTTCTTTTTCTAAAAGTTCATTTAACAAAAGAACTTGGCCAACCATTTCTCCACTTGTAAGATCACGTTTCTTTTTAAATAGACCAGAAGCGCAAAATTTACAGCTCATATTGCATCCAACTTGACTAGAAACACAAGCAACATTTCCATACCTATAACGCATTAGTACTGTTTCTACGTGACTTTTATCTTCAAATTCAACAAGTAGTTTTAAGGTTTTATCTTCGCTTAATGACTTTGTAGCAATTGTTGGTAATTTAAAATTAATTAGATTCGCTAATTTTTCTTGTGATGATTTTGAAATATCACTCATTTTATAAAAATCAGTAACATTTTTTTTATAAACCCATGTGAAAAGTTGTTGAGCACGATACTTTTTTTCGCCAATCAGAGGCATAAACTCTTCAAGTTGGTCGAAGGTAAAATCGTAAAAATTACGCATTATTATCCTTTTCTAAGTGGGCGAAAACAGCAGTAAATGTTAAAGCATTATCTATTTCATAGGGCATTGTTTTCATAGTTAGAGCAAGGGCAAATTGCGGATGTTCATTTGCAAACGCTTCAGCTTGTTCATGAGTTTCAATCGAAGTATATGTTGTAACATTAAAAAGTAAAAATCCTTGCGGGGCAACTAAAGGGATTAAACTAGCTAATCTATCCTTAACAAAAGCAGCTTTTTCCGCATGAATATCAATCTTCCAATTCACAAAAAAGTCAGGAGAAAGTCTAATAGCGTTATAATTGCTTGAAGGTGCAACATAATAGACAACATCAAACTTGCCTAATGTTTCAATTTCTTCAATTTTATTTAAATAAAGAACATCCACATTATCTAATTTGAATTTAAGTTTAATAGCATTACAAATTGCAAATCTTCTTCTACTTGTTGTAACAACACTAATATGAGTATCTGTTTCACATTGAATTGCTAAATCAAGAAACAACGAACTTTTTTCATCTTCAAAACATACAACTGAACGAGGATTTAAACTTTGTATATAATCGCTAATTTTAGCCTCGTATAAAGAAAGTGAATAAACACTCATTTCCTTATAAGGTGCTGTTTGTTTAATATTTTTTTTGCTTGAATAAACATAGGAATTTTTTAAAACGCTTGGCTTAAAGTCTTTATTAGCTTCAAACAATTCTTCCACATTTACTTGTTTAGCATTAATTCGTCCGCAGATTGTAAAAGGTTTTCTTGTAGCATCAAGAGTTTTAATTGTTTGTTTTTTCCCTAATTCTTCAATCCAAAATTCAATTAAAGGCAAGGGACAATTATAACGAAGTGATAAATTAAGTGGTGACAAATAGTGGCTTTTTGTTGGATATAGGGCGTTTTTGTCGCTTTCAAGTAATAAATTACTTGCAATAACAAGTTTAGCTTCTTCTTCGTTTATAGATAATAAATAGGCTTCAAACTCATCTATATCAATTTCAACACTCTTTAAGAAAAAACTATTAGCAAAGTAAATTAAAAGTGCTGCCAAAGTTTTCAAGCTAAGACTAACTTCAGGTAAACGAACACTTAAAAAATACATAAATAGTTCGCGACGAAGCAATGCTTGTCTTAAAAGAAATTTTAATTTTCTCTCATCTTCATTTTGAATTTCTTTTGAACGCCTAATAATTGCTATCGAGTTACTATAAGTTTCTTCACCCGATAAGATTTTTTCAAGGTATTCAATAATTATTTTTACTTGTTTCATATTTGCCACCTTAGTGTTATTTTAACACTACAGGAATTTAATTAAAATAGCAAAACGAAAAAAGCGGTTATTCATAGAATACCGCTTATCTTGTTTTAAGATTTATTTAGTCGTGTTTATCGTCGTTATTTTGCTTATCGTCTTTACTTTTTTCTAAGTCATGACCCATAAACACATCTCCCATAAAAACTTCGCCGTAACCTAAATGATCATCCTCATGTTCATCTTCTTCATATTCATCATCTTCATGAATATGGTCTGAGGTGATAAAGCGAGGGTATTCTGTATTTATTGAGCCAAAAGAATGACCGTGTTCAAAATAAATAAATTGAATATGAGTATTAATCGCTACTTGTTCGGTAGCACTTAAAAGAATATCAGCAAGTTCTTCTTCTTGTTTAGTCGTTAAGCGAGTATCACATTCAACATAAATAACAGCTTGCCAACTTGTTTGTTCTACACCGCGATGGAAAATATATTCTGCCGGTGCGATAAAAATAACTTCTTCGTTATCTAGTTTTAAAACACGAATAATTTCATCTGTTTCTTGTCTTGCAATACGTCCTACAATGTAGGGATCTAGTCCATAGGTGCGAATAATTATCATAATTTCCTCCGTTTAGATTATATCAAACATCCAATGGATCAACATTAATTAAAACGTCAAAGATGTTTCGAGAAATAATCGGTTGTAAAACTTTAAATAAAATAGGTTTAATTTTAAAATAGTTACGATGCTTAATAATTAGGCGTTTATAAGGTAGTCGAGACCTTGGGTGATAGTCGCTTTCTGAAGGACCTAAAACAATAATTTCGTTTTTAAGTTCTTTAAGTAGTAAAGCCTTCATTGTCCCTAATGTTTCCTCTAATGATGCTTCATCTTTTCCACCTAATTCAATAACAATTAAGTGATAGTAAGGTGGAAGAGCATTTTGTCGTCTTAATTCCATTTCTTTTTTAAAGAATGCTTCATAATTTTGTTTAGCTCCGTAACTAATCGCATAGTGATTAGGATTTGCAGTTTGAATGATTGCAATTCCTTCTTTTTTAGCCCTGCCACTTCTTCCTACAACTTGAGTTATTAATTGAAATGTTCGTTCGGCACTTCTAAAAGAAGGAATTGCAAGCGAAATATCAGGATTAACAACACCAGAAAGGGTGACGTTTGGAAAATCATGACCTTTTGCGATCATTTGTGTACCAATTAAAATATCAGCGACTCCATTTGCAAAAAGATTAACGATTTTACCTGCTTGTTCTCTTTTATTTGCTTCATCGCTGTCAAGGCGAAGAATTGAGGCCTCAGGATACATTTTTTGAATATCTTCAAAGATTTTTTGTGTGCCAAAACCAGAATAATTAATTTTTTTGCTTAAACATCGCGGACATTGACGAACGAAATTTGTTCGATATCCGCAGTGATGACACTTTAACTCATTATCTTTACTATGAAGTGTTAGTGTCGTATCGCATGTTGGACAACGAAAAACATAATCACAATTTCGACACGCAATATATGGAGCATAACCACGACGATTAACAAGTAAAATTACTTGTTCTTTTCGATTTAAAGAGTCATTTATTGCTGCTTCAAGTGGCTTTGAAATAAATGGAGATTTTTCACCAATAAACTTTACATCACTTAAGTTAACAATTGTGGTCTTAGGAAGTGGCTTTTTGTTAATTCTTTTAGTTAGTTTTAAATAGCCATAGACCTTTTTTTGTGCTCTTGCCCTAGTTTCTAAACTAGGAGTAGCGCTTCCTAAAAGAACTTTTGCATTAAAAAGTTTTGCACGCATAATGGCGACAGTTCTAGCATCATAATATGGAGTAATATCTTGTTTATAAGTTTCACTATGTTCTTCATCAATAATAAATAAACCAATTTTTGAAAGTGGGGCAAAAATAGCACTTCTTGCACCAATAACAATATCAACTTGTTCATTTTTAATTCTTCGATATTCATCATATTTTTGGGCATCAGTTAAGCCGCTGTGAAGAACTGCAACATTGGTAGTAAAACGCGATTTAAAATAGTTGACCATCCCATCCGTTAGGGCAATTTCTGGAACTAAAAGTAACACTTGTTTCCCTCTTGCAATGCATTGTTTTGCAAGTTCAACATAAACTTCAGTTTTTCCGCTTCCAGTTACTCCTTCAAGAAGATAAGTTTCATAGTTTGTTTCATTGAATTGGTCTATTACTTTGCGTTGATCCTCAGTTAATTCATATCTTTCAACTAAGTCACTTTCTTCAATGTTATAGCGATATACTTCCCGCTCTTTAAAAGAAACTTTTCCAAGTTCACTTAATTTATCAATAATTGAAGCTGAGTAATCACTTTTTAGTGATGCGCCATTATAATATAAATCTTTTAATACTTCTGCTTGTCTTTTTGTTAGACCGTTAGTGTCATTGGTTAATGCAACTACTAAGGTTCGAGTTTTGATTTTAGGTTTAGAAGCAAAACTTTTTTTGGGACGTAAACTAGGGGGAAGCATTGCCTGAAGAACAGCGATTTTTGATGTGAAATAATAACTTGCTACTTGATCAGCTAACAAGACTAATTCAGGAGTTAAAATTGGGTTATCATCGATTACTCGATCAATTTCTTTAATTACAAACCCTTTTTCTTCTTCAAGTTCTTTAATACTTTTAGTTGTTTCTTCTACTTTTGTAACATAGCCAACAATTTTTTGATTATTAAAATTAATAAAAACTCTTGTTCCCACGCTTAAAAGTTCCTTTCCCTTATAAGAATAAGTAAAAGGGCGGTTTAGACTAAGTCGTGGGTGTTCAATTAATACTTCAAGAATATACATAGTTTTATTTTAATTTGTTAAGTATAATCGCTTCTATATCTTTAGCTGCTTGCTCAACTGTGTCATTAATAACAATAAAATCATAGTGTTTTTGCATTATTAACTCCTCTTTTGCACGTTTTAAGCGTTTTTGAATTGTAGCTTCCTCTTCTGTACCTCGGCTTCTAATTCTATTTTCCAATTCCTTAATTGAAGGAGGAATTAGGAACACTAAAACAAGGTTATCACCTTTTACATTTTCTTTTACTTGTAGGGCACCTTGAACATCGATTTCTATAAAAACGTTATATCCTTTATCTAGTAATTTTTCAACATAATCTTTGGGTGTTCCGTAACGATTATTAACAAATGTAGCATATTCTAAAAAGTTATTATTTTTAAGATTTTGATCAAAAACTTCCTCAGTTACAAAAAAGTAATCAACACCGTCCTTTTCACCTTGTCTTGGTAGTCGTGTTGTCATTGAAATAGAAAAAACTAATTTTAAATCTTCATTTTCCATTAGTTTTTTTCTAACAGTTCCCTTGCCTACACCACTTGGTCCACTTAAAACAATAATCAATCCTTTTTTAGTTTTCATTTCTTAAATCCTACATTTCTATTACCTATATTATAACCAACTAATTATAAATTGTAATATAATATAGCAGAGAGGTTTAAATGACTTTTTTAACAAATAGTGATGTTCAAAAAATCGCGGAAATCCTAAATGAAACGCTTCGCTTTACTTTTGTAAAAAAGGTTAAGCAGTTAAGTAAAAATTTATTTCTTATTTCTTTTTCTAAAAAACACACTCATTTACTTATTGCTTTAAATAATGATTTTCCCTTTGCAATGTTAAGTGAAGATACAGATTTAAAAGTCGATACTCCATCAAGCTTTTTTAATGAATTAAACCGTTTGCTCAAAAATGCACTTCTTAAAAATATAACCGCCTTAGAAAATGAAAGAATACTTAAAATAAATTTTGAAGTTAGCGATAAGTCATTACAAAAAGTACCTCTATTTATGTATATTGAACTTATTCCTCACCATCCAAATATTATAATTACAGATGCTGATGACAAGATTTTACTAGCGTTTCGTTATTCGAAAAATGTTGATGCTAAGAAGATAATTAGACGTAACCAAACATATGACTTTATACCAAACAAAGTCTTTAATTCTTATCCACGTACTTTGACTGATGACGAATTACTTCTTCTTTCAATAAACTATATAAAAAATAATTATCATAATATTTTAAAAGATAACTATAAAGAAGTTTTCAATTCGATTTCCCTTCGCCTTGAACGCGCACTTAGAAAGAAAAAAGTATTAGAAAACGAACTTAAAAGAGCTATGGAGCCTGAGGATATGGTTGAGCAAGCTAATTTACTTCTTACTTATCAACCTAAACTTGAAGGAACACGCATAAAATTAGAAAACCATATTATTGAAGTTGATCCATTTGTCAGTGCAATTGAAAATGCTAATAAACTATTTCGTAAAGCAAAAAAGCAAAAAAATGCTATTAAGTTTTTAAAAGAGCAAATTATCCTTAATGATTCAGTTATAACAACCTTAACAAAGGTAAGTTCAAATTTGGAAAATGCAAGTCAAGACCAAATTGAACATATAAAAAATCAATTGAGGAAAGAAAAACGGATTGATAAAGAGTTCATAACTCCTAAACATATTCCTTATTTTACAATGTTCAAGAATGTAAAAATTGGCTATGGGCGCACGAGTATGCAAAATGATTATTTAACTTTTACACTAGCTAAAAAGGAACACTATTTCATCCATGTAAAAGATTATCCTGGTGCTCACGTGATAATTTTTGATAGTGATCCAACAGATGAAATATTATTAGTAGCTGGTTGTTTAGGTCTTTATATTTCTTCAATTGACATAGGTGAGGTTGTTTATACTCAAGTACGAAATCTTAAAAAAGCAGGTACTCCTGGACTAGTTAAAATGTCTAAATATAAAACATTTAAAGTTGATATAAAAAATGCGCCTATTGATATTAAAACACTCTTAAATATGAGTGAACGGTTTTAATCCTTTTGAATTTCTTCAAATAAGAAATTCTCTCCCTTTATTACTTCGCTTTCCGATAAATTAGGAAAGTTTTTTTGTCTTAATACTTCATATAAAACTAAGGCGACACAATTAGATAAATTTAAGCTTCTAGCATCATCTACCATAGGAATTCGAAGGCATTTTGCATAATTTATGCGTAAAATGTAATGATTTATACCTGTAGATTCGCGACCAAACATCAAATAAATATCTTCCTCAATTCTAGAAAAATCAATATCAGAATATGTTTTGTTTCCGTATCGACTAATATAGAAAATATTTATGTTTTCATTCATTTTTAAAAACTCTTGATAATCTTCATAATAAACAAAATCAGTTTTTTAATATAGTCCAATCCTGCTCTACGAAGGTGTTTTTCTTGTAGTGAAAAAGGAATGGGACCAATGATATGAAGTTTGGTACCACTTGCTACACAAGTCCTCATTATATTACCCGTATTTTCAGGTATTTCAGGATGATATAAAACAATATGAATCATGCATATATTATATATTATTTTAATTAGTTATATATTAAAAAAAGAGTGCAAGCACTCTTTTTTACACATTTTTTTATCTAAAATTATTTTTTATCAACAAAAACACGTTTGTACCTTTCAATCGCTTCAGTAATTATTCTTACTGCATAATCGCGGTCTTGCACTTGGTGAACAACTGTTTCTTTTCCTTCTAGTGTTTTATAAACTTGGAAAAAATGGCGTATCTCTTGGAAAATATGTTCAGGTAGTTCTTTAATTGATCGATACTCAAAATATGTTGGATCATTTTCACAAATAGCAATAATCTTTTCATCAATTTCGCCACCATCGACCATTCTAATAGCTCCAATTGGAATACAATTTACAATTGTTAAAGGAATAATCGGTAATGAACAAAGAATTAAGACATCTAGCGGATCATTATCACCTGCATAAGTGCGAGGAATAAAGCCGTAGTTTTGTGGATAATGAGTCGAGGTGTATAAAACACGGTCAAGTCTTAATCTTCCAGTCTCTTTATCTAATTCATATTTACCTTTGCAGCCTTGTTCAATTTCAACAACTGCAATAAAGCGTTCGGGGGTAACGCGTTCAGGATTTACATCATGCCAAATATTCATATTTGCCTCCTAATATTACTCTACATTAAAATTATTACAATTTCTACGGTCTAATTAGCTTATCCGTTCGTAGTGTGCTTAATTGTACTACATTTTAAATTAAAAAGATACTCTTAATAAATTGGTTAATTAAATAGTTTAGATTATAATAGTTTTATGAAAATTAAGCGTTATTTAATAAATTTATTACTTCTACTTGTTCTACCGCTAACTAGCTGCGGTAATAAAGATAAGGTTATAGGTCTTAATAATTTACTTATTTCTGAACGAGTTGATGGTGAATCATATTTGATTCCTACAACTGATAGAAGAATTGAGGCCCTATTAAATGGAGGAGATGATTTTGTACTCTATTTTGCAAGTCAATACTGTCCACATTGTACAAAAGTCAATCCAATTATGGATAACTACGCAAAAGAAAATAACATTGTAATAAATTATTTTGATATGAGTGGGTCCCTTGATTACATGCTTAGCTCTGGAATGTTAGAAATATTTGGAAATGGTTATCCGTCTTTATACCTAATAAGTAACGGATTAATAAAAGAATCATATATTGGTTCAAACAAACTAGATACAAATCGAAAACTAGAACTTATTTTTGATCGCTATACTTATAAAAGTAACTTCACCTATATATATTCTTTAGATAAAATTGATGAACTCACAAATTCAGAAGTTACACTTATTTTTATTAATGGTGAAAGTGAAAATCAAGTTTCTGATTTTACGCAATATATCCGAAAAGCATTAGAAAAATGCAAAAAAGACGTTTATTTTGTTGACCTTTCATATAATTTTGATATTACGCAAGATGAACTTTTAACTCACCTAGGAATTGAAACTATTGAACTTCAAGCAGTTCACTATAAACAAAAAAGCATCGTTTCAAGCAGCGTATACAATAACGATGAGAAAGATGCTTTTATAGATTTTGTTATTAATAATTAATCACTTTCATTACGATGTTCATGAACAAGCCATGTTCTCGTTGAGGGCGTGATTTTATTATCTTTAAGCGTTTTAATAACAGTTTCATTTAATACAAAAAGCGTATCCCAATAATCATTAACATGAGTATAAAAACGAATAATGACTTCGAATCCGTATTCATTAAACCCAAAAACTACAACACTTGGTGCTGGATTTTCTAAAATTCGTTCTTCTTTATTAATTAGTTCCGTAAACATGTTTTTAATCATGTCTGGTTCATACTCATATGAAAAATTAAGTCTAACCTGACCTCTTCTTGTTACATTATGAGAGTAATTCGTGATTGCATTATTAATAATAAATTTGTTTGGTACTAGAATTCTTTGATTATCCGGTGTATCAAGTGCAGTATGAATTAGACCTACTCTACGAACAGAGCCCATTTTATCAGCAACTGCAATAAAATCACCAGTAACAAAAGGTTTACTTGTAAGTAATGTGACTCCGGCAGCTAAGTTTCCAATTAAGTCTTGCAAAGATAAACCAATTGCTAAAACACCAGCTGATATAATTGAGGCTAGCCCTGCTAAATTAACATTCAAAATTAAAAGAATGATAATTGCTAAACCAAATCGTAATAGAACGCCAACTAAACTAATAACAAAAGCACGAGCACTTCTATCGACTTCGCTTTTTTTAATACGACTTGCCTTTCTTAAAATTGCGATAAAAAGCTTAATAAGATAATGACCACCAATTAAAACTAATAAAGCAATTAAAGTACGCATCAAAATATCAGTTCCGTTATTTTGGAAGAATTTTATTAGATCATTCCACCATGTTTGTAAATCAATTAAATGTATCATAAATATCACCTTGTGGTATTTTAACATGAAACACTTATTTGTTTAAGAAATAATGCTTTGAAAAAAGCCTTAAACACATTATAATTATGATACGACCGCTACTATAGTAGCCCCCAACCAATAAGGTCTAAAAACTTAAAAGGAGGATTTTTAATGAGTTTTACAATTACTTACAATGGCAAACAAAAAGTATATGACTCAAAAGTTCGCATTCTTGATATCGTGGGTACTAGCCACGATTATATTTGTGCACTAGTCAATAACCGAGTCCGCGAACTTACTTATGAAGTTTACTTTAATGCCGAAATCGTCGCTTTAACACTAGAACATACGGAAGCTGTTCGTGTTTATCAAACTTCCCTTCGTTATTTAGTCGCGATGGCCCTAAGCCGAATTCGTCCAGAATTAGATATCCGTTTTTCATATAACATCTCTCGATCGATTTTCGTGCAAATTTTAAATGGTAACAAAATGGCTGATAGAGAATTAGCTAATGATTTACGTGCCGAAATGATGCGCATTATTGCAGCTGATTATCCAATGAATCGCCATGTTGTCCCAAATGATGAAGCTTTAAAAATTTACGAAGAACGTGGATTTAAAGACAAAGCTGCTATTTTAGGATATCGACCAGAAAAAACTGTCCATTTTTATGAATGTGATGGTTATTTAAACTATATGTATGGATACATGGTTCCTTCAACTGGCTATCTAGATAAATGGTTAATAAGAAACTATGCTCCAGGTTTAGTTATCCAATATCCTCGAGCAGAACTAAAAGGAGAAATTCCCCCATTTGAAGACGCGCCTACATTTGGTCGCACCCTAAAAGAATCGCATAGATGGGCACAAGCTACCCAATTAGATAATGTCGCCAACATTAATGAAGCAATTAAAACTGAAGCTGGAACAATTGAACTTATTAACTTAAGTGAGGCCCGTCACTATCAACAACTTGCTGAACTTGGTGTTCGAATAACCCAAACGAATAGTGATATTCGCCTCATTTGTATTGCAGGACCTTCAAGCAGTGGAAAAACCACTTTTGCTAATCGCTTACGTATCGAATTAATGAGTAGAGGCCTTAGACCAATTCGTGTCTCTATTGATGACTATTATCTAACACGAGATAACGCACCACTTGATGAAGATGGAAAACCCGACTTAGAAT
This sequence comes from Bacilli bacterium, assembly GCA_035367155.1. Classification (GTDB taxonomy): domain Bacteria; phylum Bacillota_I; class Bacilli_A; order RFN20; family CAG-826; genus JAAYSA01. The sequence goes on along the minus strand of DAOSJI010000007.1, from coordinate 13,972 downwards.
CAATTTATGCTCTTGATATCGATTTATTTAACCAAAATATGTTTGACCTCATTAATGGTGAGGAAGTCCAACTACCACACTTTGACTTTATTCAAGGTAAGCGTGTACCTGGACGTCTTTTAAAAGTTGAACACGATCAACCAATTATCATTGAAGGCATTCATGCCCTTAACGATATGCTCACAGATAGTATTCCTAAACATCAAAAGTTTAAAATCTATATCGCGCCACAAGCACAAATTAACTTAGATAATCATAATCCAATGTCTCTAACTGACTTACGTCTACTTAGACGAATTGTTAGAGATAAAAAATTCCGTAACGCAAGCGCTCATGAAACAATTTCTATGTGGCCAAGTGTACGAAAAGGTGAATTCAAATGGATTTATGATACTCAAGAAGGAGCAGACTTTGTTTATAACTCCTTCCTCCCGTTTGAACTACCTGTTATGAAAAAAAACGGTCTCCCTGTTTTAGAAGAAATTCAAAGAGACAGTGAATATTGGCCAGTTGCAGAAAGATTAATTCGGATGCTTAAATACTTCGTTGAACTTGATGAAAAGTGGGTTCCTTCAAACTCATTAATTAGAGAGTTCATCGGAGGTAGTTGCTTCCAAGACGTCTAAAATTATTTAAATAATACAACAAAAAAGCCCTCTTTTATGCAAAACAAAGTTTTTTAAAGAAAAGAGGGCCTTTTATTTTTTCATAAGTTTTCGTTCTTGTTTAAGAATGTTATGGAGTTCAGATAAATACACTTTTCTTAATAATTCATATGTCTCTTTTTCTTTGCTTTCAATTACTGAGACATAAAAATTATAGAAAATTTCTTCAATTCTTAAGAATGTTTCATATAAGTTTACTATTGTTAGACGGCCAAAAAAGTCTCGTCTAGAATAGAAAAGCAATGGAGAACTATGAGTAACTTCACTTGCTCTTTGATAAGTATTTGAATAATGTTCTAAACCGGCGATTTTTTGTATTCCATCGCGGAAATTTAGTTTAACTTCATAATCTTCGGGTAGTTTCTTTATTTCATAAAGCCAGCCATATTCAATAAAACGTTTAATGTCCTTACTTTTAAGATTATGATCTTTTAGTTTTGTTTTAATCTCGACAAAAATTTTATCAGTTGTTTCTTTATCATAAAGTAAATTATAGGCTGCTCCATAGCGCATATGTCTTAAATATGCCTCAATAATTGAAGCACCATGACGAATAAGCAAAATTAAAGTAGCCTCAGTTTCATGAAGTGTTCGCCAAGTTGTAAGAGCTTCCGTTTCAAAACCGTTTACTAGAAGAGTAGTTATTGTTTTACAAAGAACAAATGCTTTTGAAAGCATATCAATAATTAATGTTCTTGAAGGATCTTGTTTTTTAAATAAATCAAGCTTATTTAAAATAAAATTAGCATATACATTAAGTGATGTTATGGGTGTATCAACGCTTGTATAAATCGCTTTGTTATTATATGAAAAATTCGTTAGTGATGAATATTTATCAAGTACAGTATTCATTAAAATTAAGATAAAATCTTCATTTTCTTTTGCTGCTTCAATTTGTTCACGAGTTAAATCTTGTACTCGGTAATAAAAATCACGGATTAGATAACCAATAAATGTATATTGATTTAATTTTTCAACGTAAATCCTATCACTATATTCACCAATAATTAAATATGATTCAATCATTGCTTCATAACATTCACGTAAAAAAGTAAAGTCATCATCATGAACCTTATAAATTTTTAGAATCTTATTAAAATCTTCAAGGGGTAAAGTAAGTGAATCAATTAAAGTTTTTTTATCTTCCATATTTTTATAATACCATATTAGAGTTTAATTTCCTTTGTCTCGCCCGTTAGTAAAGCAACTAGATGAGCTTCAATTTTCTTTTTGAATTGCTTTTGTAGATAGGAGCCATAACGTTTAACTTGTTCTATATATGAGGGATGCTCTAAATTTTTAAGTTTATAATCCAGCAAAATGATTTTAGTATCCAAATTAATAAAGCAGTCAATAAAGCGCAAGCCTCCTTCTTCATCAACAAATGGGTATTCTTGGAATACATTATCGTTTGTTGCTTTTTTAAAGAAAGGTAATCCAATAATTTTTTCTATGATTCTATAATGTCCTTTATCTTTAATAAAAGATAAATCTCGTGTGTCAAAATTGATGTTCTCAAGAAGTTCATGAATAGTACTACCTAATTCAAGAGCATCGAGTGAAACTTCTTCTATAATTTCAGCTTTCTTATAAATAGAGACTTTCTTTCGATTGCTTTCTAAATCATTTACATTAAAAACAATGTCTTTTTGTTTAATTAACGCAGGTTTTGTAAGCTTTGGTTCTAAGATTTTTCCATCACTCATTTTTTCAAACAAGTACGGGCTTAATTTTAATAAATGTTCGATTGAGTCAACATCAGATAATGTATTAACTTTATCGTTTTCCTCATTAGATGTGACAATAATGATTTTTTCTTTCGCTCTTGTTAGGGCAACATAAAGTAGCCAGATTGCTGAAAGAATGTCTTTTTTTCTTAATTCATTTAGTGATATTACTTTTGTAAGAGATGATCCGTTTTCAATGTTCGTTGGAAAAATAAATCCTACATTATCATCATATCGTATTCTTTTTCTACGATCTGTTTTTAAAAAAGTCGTAAAATTACTGGCGTAGTAAACAATAGGATACTCTAAACCCTTTGATCCATGCATTGTTTGTAGACTAACAACATTTTCTGCCCTTTTAATTGAAGATTGTTCAATAGGAATATCTTCTTTTATTAATTTTTCAAAATAAGTAACCAAGTCATCGATAGAATAACCATATCTTTCCATATTTTCAATAATCGCTAATAGTTTTTGTAATTTATATGTTTCTTCTTCAATATCACCTAAAAGGAAAATTTTGTCATAAAATTTAAATTCTTCTACTAAAGATGTAACAATTTGATATAAGGGAGCATTTCTATATTGATCAACCAATTCTTTAATTTTTATTATTATTTCATCAGAAAGTAACTCATCTAAATTACCTTTTATTAATTTATAAATTTTTTCGTCGTTATATTGACAAAGAAAACTACGTGCTATACTTGTAAACGCGTGTTTAAATCCTATATCATAATTACCTTTTTTTACATTATTAAATAAAACTACAATATTTTTTAAAGCAAAGAAAATGTCATCTTCACTAATATTATTTCTTTGAAATTTAAATAAGGGAATTTGGTACTCTTTAAAAACCTTTTCAAATTTATCAGAATGAGTTCTTGTTTTAATTAAAATTGTGAAGTCTTTGTACTCGCAAGGTCTTAAACCTTTCTTAAAATCAAAAACCATAAAATTATTTCTTATTTTATTTGTTATATCTGAAGCGATAATCCTAGCTTCAAGTTCTGCTTGTTCAGCACTTATTAAACCTTCTTTACTATAAGTTAAAACATCTAAATTATAATTTTGGTTTGTACGACCTTCATTTTTGTATTTATCATTACCAGCAACAATATCTTTAGCGTACTCATTTTCCTCTCCTAGATATGGCTTAATCAAATGACTAGTTAATTTTTTAACATCTTCAAGAACTTCACCTCGAGATCTAAAATTATCAATTAAATCATATTTGCGACCGCCATCATTTTTTGAATATTGTTCGTATTTATTTTTAAAGTTTTCTATATTAGCGTTTCTAAATTCATAAATACTTTGTTTAACATCTCCGACCATATAAACATTATGATTACTAATTTTTGTAATTAATTCTTCTTGAATATCATCTGTATCTTGATATTCATCAACAAAAATAAATTTATATTGATTTCTAAGCTCGGCTCTAACATTTTCATTTTTAACAAGTTCAGTCGCAAAACGTGCTATATCACTAAAAAGAAAAGCACCATATTTATGTTTGAAGCGTTCTAAACCATCATCAATTTCTTGATATAAATCTAAAAGCGCTCTAGCGAATGGTTTTGTACGATGAAAATCATCATAATAAGCTTTCTTATTTCCTAATGTAAAATAGTTTTCTTTTATTTTGGTAATTCCTCGACGAAATCTTTCAATAATTTTTACCGCTTCAGGTTCATTTTTTCTTAAATTTCTTGTAAGATCTGGCTGCTTATAATTACTAAAATATAAAGCATATTCATCAAATTCTTTTTTTGTTGATAAAAATTCGATAATTTCTAAATATTTTTCTTTTTCATCAATATTCGGAAATTCACTTAATATTTTTTTAATTTGATTTATATCTTCATCAAGTTGTTCTTCAAATTTTAGAAAAAGCCGATCAAAATTTTCATCTGTGTAATGTTGTTTAACATTGTAAATAAATGTTTTTTTATCAACTGCTGCTTCGGCAGCCTCCTTAATTGATTTAATTGCTTCAAAGATAACATCATCACTATGACGAACAAATGTCTTGACTAAAAAACAAAAATCATCGCTTGGGTTTTCACAGTGCTTTTCAAAGACTTCATCGTATAGTTTTTGAAACTCTAATTTATAAATTGTTTCATCAACTATTGATATATCTATCGGCAAATTGAGCAAATAACCGTATTTTTGCACGATTTTTAAAGCAAAAGCATCAAATGTAGTAATTTCACAAGCATCAACTAAATTAGCAATTTCTTTTGTCTTACTGTCTTCTTTTAGTTTTGTTCTAAGCCGTTCACGAAGCTCATCGGCTGCTAAATTTGCAAAGGTAATTAAGAGTACTTGATCAACTGCAACATCCATTCTTAAAAAGATTTGATGTAATCGTTCAATTAAAATAGCTGTTTTACCTGAACCAGCACCAGCTGAAACAAGAATATTACCTGGTTCAAGTGACATTGCTTCTTGTTGAGCTTTTGAAAATTCATGATATTCCATCTACTTATTTACCTTCTCCTTTCGTACTAGCTTCGAGTTTATTCAAATCTAAAAAATCTTTGCTTCTTCTAAAGCATACATCTTTAAATTCACAGTAAAGACATGCGTCAAGGCTATTAGATTCAATAATTGGTTGAATAATAAATTCACTATTTCTAATTCTTTTATTTGCTTCTTCAACTTTTTCAAGAGCTTGAGATTTCTTCTCAATAAAATAATCTTCGCTTGCACTTTTCGCTTTTGTAAAATTGCCTGTTGAGGTTACCAAGCCATCTATAAAACCACCCAACTCATAGTCAGGATCAAAATAACGTAATCTATTGCTATCATTAAGTGTTTTACCAATGAATTTTAAAATTGAATAGTAATAATTTTCTTCTTCCTTTTCGGATTCAAAAATATAATTTTCATTATCTCTAATTTTTTGAATATAAATACCTAAAATTTTATCATTACTAAATTTAAGGTTATTACTTATTAATAAACAATAAATTGGTAATTGTAAATTTAAGCCATAGTCAATAAATTTATCTTTATAGGTAGAATTACCTGTCTTATAATCAATCAAAATTAAATTTCGATTATTTTTTTCACCAACAACATATAGTTTATCAACTATACCTTTTAATTTTGTTTTTGCATCAATATTAATTTCTAAAGGTAATTCTTCATGTTCTTCAATTAAAGACATTTTTTCTTTTAAAATTAAATGGAATTTAATAGTACTCCTTAATAGACCTTCATAACCTTCCATAATTATTCGATCACGATTAGAAAGCTGCATTTCCTTAAGTAATTCGACAAATCGGGTCTTAAAATCAAAACTCGGGTTTTTGGATTCCTCTAATAGTTTATGGGCTAAAAGACCAATTTTCATATAATGGGTATCGACTTCTTCACCTATTTTAAGAACGCGTTCTAGATAATAAGAAAAAGGGCAATTGTAAAAGCGATCAACACTAGTATAGGAAAGTACTATGCTATTAGTATTAATATAATTTATGCCTTTAAAAGAATTATCAAAACTTAAGTATTCATTTTTTGGATCAATAAATTCCAGTGCCTTTATTGTTCCATCATCTTCACTAAAATTGCGATAAAGGTCGCGACTAATTCCATAAATATAACGTGCATATTCAGTGCTATTTAATTGTTTAGCTAATTCGCCCTTAATTAAATTTAGGCCTAATTCATCTACTAATATTGATTTTTCATACTTTCTTTCGCCGACCTGAGTTGCAAAACTTAAATATAAGTGCTTTTTATTAAGGATAATTTTAATTAATTTATCTTTTTCATTTAAATATTCATCTTCATTGGTTGGTAATCCTAGTAACACTTTTTCTTCTTTTGTAACTAAATCAATTTCCTTTTTAAAATGCGGATAATTACTTTGACTAAAATCTAAAATAAATAAATGTTCATTGTCTTTAAATATATCAACTGAATCAACAATCTCGATACCATCTTCAAATTGCATCTCTAGTAAGTTTTTCTTTTCCAATAAATGAGAAATTAAATATTTATAATTATTAAAGCCTAAATTTAGCTTTGGTGTAAAAATTAATAGATTCTTAAACTCGTTTAATTCATTAGAAGATTGTTCCTCTTTTAAAAAGGTCGCTAATCGATCATTAAATAGTTCCTCGGTTAGAAAGAGGTTATTAAACTTCTCCTTAACAAGAGGATAATGAAGTAAAGGCGTTCCAACGTTATCAATGATGTTGATATTAAAATGAATACTTAAATAGCGAAGTGATTCTAAATAATCTTCCCGTGGGCGAAGTAATTTAATATCTTCTTTTTTTACTCCTTTTTTAATCAAATTACTAACTTCATTAAAAAAGGCGGCAACTTCGCTGATTACATTAGGATATGAATATACATTTAGACTTCTTTTTTCTTTATTAAAAGGATAAAAACTAATATTATTGGTAAAACTTTTTAACAATCGATTTAAATACTTATCATCATTACGATATCCTATTACTAAACACTTCCTTTCTTTATACTTATTAAGGAAATTATTATCCAGGCTAATTAATTTATTTTCTTTTAGTTTTCTTTGTAAATAATCTAATTTTTTTAATGATTTTGAATTCTCTTTTATTTCATGAGTAATATCTGGCGTTACTAAAAAAGGTAAATATTTTAAATATAAATCAAGCCCTAGCCCCTCATTTTCGATTAAATAATATAAAGCCTTATTTTTTACTCGCCCAAAAAGAGAACTAACAAGTTGTTCTTTTGTAAAAATTTTAACATTAGAATTAAATACACCTTCATCTCTTTTTTTAAGAATTGAGGCATATAAATAATAAGGTGCAATTATAAGATTTACTTCCTTCATTAAAAGTCCTTTCACTCATATTATAAAAGGATTTTTTACAAATTTAAAAGCATTTTTTTCTATATTATTAATAACTAATTTATATTATAAATTAGTTATAAATTTTTAGATAAATTGACGAGTAGCAGCGACTGCTCTTTTCCAGTTTTTATATTTTCTTACACGGTCAACTTCGTTCATCTTAGGTTTAAACTGCCGGTCATATTGATGGATTTTTCTTATTTCAGCTGTTGAACCAAAATAGCCTGTTTTTAATCCTGCTAAATAGCATACACCTAAAGCAGTTGTTTCAAGAATATGTGGAACTTTAATCGTGGCATTTAAAATGTCAGATTGAAACTGCATCAAATAATTATTTGCAGTTGCTCCTCCATCAACTTTAATCGTTTTAAGTTCAACGCCTGTTTCTTCTTTCATTACTTCAAAAACATCTTTACTTTGAAACGCGATGGATTCAAGCGTTGCCCGAACAAAATGTGCTCGATTAGCACTTCTAGTAAGCCCAAAAACTGCGCCTCTAGCCTTATCATCCCAATACGGAGAACCTAAACCAACAAAAGCTGGGACAATATAAATGTGATTGTTCGTAGTAACAGAAAGTGCAACATCTTCACTTTCTGCTGCAGTAGAAATCATTTTCATTTGATCGCGAAGCCATTGAACAGCAGCACCGCCAATATAAACTGAACCTTCTAAAGCATAAGTTACTTTATTGTCGATTTGCCAAGCAATAGTAGTTAATAGCCCATTTTTACTTATTACGGGTTTACTACCCGTATTCATTAAAAGGAAGCACCCAGTCCCATATGTATTTTTACAAGAACCTTTCGATAAACACATTTGCCCAAATAAAGCAGCTTGTTGATCACCAGCAATCCCAGTAATAGGAACTGATGTATTAAAAAATTCACTAAGACCATACAAATATGAAGAAGGACACACTTTAGGGAGCATTTTTTTAGGGATATTAAATAAACTTAATAGTTCATCATCCCATTTAAGCGTGTGAATATTATATAAAAGTGTTCGAGATGCATTACTAACATCAGTAGCATGAACATTACCATTAGTTAGTTTATAAAGAATCCAAGTATCAACAGTACCAAATAATAATTCACCTTTTTCTGCTCTTTTTTGTCCGTCCTTAATATGATCTAAAATAAAACGAACTTTACTAGCACTAAAATAGGGGTTAATTATTAAGCCCGTCTTTTGATGAATTAATTCTTGTTTATCTTTTAGGGCATCACAAATTGCCGTCGATTGGCGCGACTGCCAAACGATAGCATTATAAACTGGCATTCCAGTTTTTTTATCCCAAACAATTGCAGTTTCCCTTTGATTGGTAATACCAATACAATCGATATTTTTAAGCGTTAGATTTGCTTTAATTAAAAGTTCATTAATAACGGCTAGAACGCTTAACCAAATATCGATTGCATCTTGCTCAACCCAGCCATCGTGCGGATAAAAACAGCCAATTTCTTCTTGAGCAGATGCAACAATTTCACCTTTCTTGTCAAAAAGGATCGCCCTAGTAGATGTGGTCCCTTGGTCGATTGATAAAATGTATTTCTTCATATCTAGACTCCTAACTTATTTTTTAGCGATTAGAGTTTCAATTTCATTAATTTCTTTTTTTATTTCAGCACTTAAATTAGTAGCACCATTTTTAGTAACTAAAACATCATCTTCAATACGAATTCCAATTCCATACTTAGCAAAATATAGACCTGGTTCAACTGTAATTACATTACCTTCTTCTAATGGAACATCATGAAGGGCTGGATCATGCGTATCAAGACCTAAGTGATGAGAGACATTATGATAATAATATTGTTTTACTTCTTCGCCTTCTTTTAAAAGTTTTTCTTCTTCGAGTCGCGCTTTAAAAAACTCTTGAGTAAAAGCTTGAAGTTCCGCAATTGTTCGGCCTGGACGAATAAAATTAATTACTGCTTTATTTGCGGCTAGAACAATTTCATAAATTTGTTTTTGTAGAGGATTAAACACGCCATTTACAGGATACGTGCGGGAAATGTCGGCTTTATATTTATCAATTGAGGCTCCGCAGTCAAGTAAAACAAGTTGTCCGTCCCGGAGTCTACTACTTAAATCTACATGGTGAAGAATCGTTGCGTTTGATCCACTTGCTACTATTGTATCAAAGGCAATATCAGCATTTTTACCTCGAATGACATATTCAAACATTGCTCTTATTTGATATTCATGAAGCCCAGGACGAAGATTATCTAACACCATTTTTAGGGCATTATTCGTTAATTTGATACTTTTTTTAATTAACTCTAATTCATGATCATCTTTTATCATTCTTTGACGAATAATAAAAGGATAGACATCAATTATTTCAAGGCCTTTTTTGCCTTTTCTTTTAATGTAGGTAACAAGTTCTTCATGTGTTTGATTAGCACGAAGAAATTTATGTTTATGATCAATATAGACATGGTTAACATCACCATAACTAGATTTAGCAGCGATTAACTCATCAATTTTACTATCAATTTGCGAACTATAAAGAATGTTTTTAATACCAGATATTTCTGTAGCTTCATTAGGACGAAGCATTCTTCCGGTCCATTTTTCTCGAAGTTCATTAAATTCTTCAATAAATAAATATTCGTATACTTCCTGATCAATTTTAACTAATAGTAAAGCAGCCTCACTTATATCTAAACCTGTTAAATAGAAGAAATTTTTATTTATTATAAAGGGATAGTTTTGATCACTTGTTGCTATTAGATGTTCACCGCTAAAAAGGAGTATCATACTATGATCATTGACTTCATTAATTAATTTTTCTCGTCTTCTTTTATAAACATCGCTCATTTTTATTACCTCACTAACCAATATTATTTTGCCTTACAATTATATAATTGTAAACTATCTATGTGTCATTATTCTTCCGTTTTTATTATTTGTTTATCGTAGAAATTTGCTTCAAGTAAGGATGTAATATCTTTATTTGATTTAAAAGTTATAACAACACTTTTTTCACCAAAAATTGAATCAAACGGAATATTATGAAGATTTGCAAAACTATACACCGCATCTAATTCATCTACTTGAATTTTAAATTGATACTTATAAACTGTTTGAATTGGGACAATTGTGGCTAACCCTAACACGGCTTTTCCGCTTGCAACATAAGTTCTAAGTAATCTTCCTGCACCTAAAAGAGTCCCGCCAAAATAGCGAACTACTACAAGTAAAACATGTTGTAGATCGTTTTTTTGTAATAGATCAAGCATTGGACGACCAGCAGTTCCTTTAGGTTCACCATCATCACTTGCTCTTTCACTATCATTAAAACGATAAGCATAACAATAATGACGAGCATTACGGTACTCTTTTTTTACTTCATCTAGAATTGAGTTAACTTCTACTTCACTTTTAAGAGGATACAAAAGTGCAATAAAGCGAGATCTCTCAACTTCAATTTCTGTAACATAGTTTTCTAATATTGTCTTCATAAAATAAGTTTATCATAACTTGCTGAGATAAACATTTTATGTTTCTCTCTAAAGCTATTTTGTTATAATAACTTCATGAACGAAAATAAAGTAGATATTATTGAAACTAAAGAAATTATTGAAACTGATGTTGTTGAAACAAAGAGCAAAATAAATGAAAAGCCTTCAAAAGCTTGGATTGCTCCACTTTGGATGGCCCTAGTTTTTATCTTTTTAGGTTACTTTGGCCTTAGTCTAGTAAGTGAACTTACTGCGATTATTTTAAAAGCTTCAAAAGGTCTTACAGAACAAGAAGAAATTATCGCCTTCTTTTCAATGCCTCGCACGCTTGGTCTTTTAAATTTTATTCGCTATATTGTAATTTTTGCAATAATGTTCGGCATACTTGCAGTAAGCAAACAATTAGTACCTCTTTTAAAAGGTTTTAAAAAAGCAAGGCCTTGGTTAGCAGGTATTGTCTATTTTGCTATTGGTATGGGAATTAATATGATTATTGGCTCAATTTCAATCTTAATCTTTGGGCCAGTAAGTGATAATGTTAATCAACAAATCGTAGTTGAAGTAATTAAAGCTACTCCGGTTGCCTCGTTTATCTTTATTCCTTTTCTTGGTCCAATTGTAGAGGAATTAACATATCGCGTTGGCTTATATAGTTTATTACGCCGGTGGAATAAAATTGCAGCTTTAGTAATTTCCGCACTAATTTTTGGTTTTATTCATTTCGACTATTCGGTTTTTTCCTCAATAGGTAGTAGAGACTTTTGGATTGAAATTATTAACTTGCCAAAGTATGTGTCAATGGGTTTAGTATTTGGACATGCCTATGAAAATGAGGGTCCACAAACTCCTATTATTGCCCATGTATATAATAACTTTATAGCTTATTTTGCTACACTTCTATCATAAAACCATGCAAAAAGAACGTTATTTTGTAATAAACAGCTCGATTTTGCGCATTATTGCTATACTTGCGTCACTAATAGATCATGTTGCAGTTTTCTTTATTAATAACTATATTCTCTATTATATTTTTAGAGCAGTTGGGCGCCTTTCATTTGTTATATTCGCCTTTTTTATTGTAGAAGGAGTCAAACATACTAAAAATCCACTTCGCTATTTAGGTAGACTTTTTATCTTATATTTAATAACACAGGCAATCGTTTCAATTCCTTTACTATATAATCCAGATTTAATAATACATGGCAATGTCTTTTTAACTCTTTTAGGTGGAGCAAGTATACTAGTATATTTTCATCATAAAAAATACAAACATGTATATTTGCTACTTCCAAGTATCGTGCTAATTACCTTAACAACGCTTAGTTTAATCTTTCCTACAAATACCGTTCTACTTTCCTTTACTCCTCAATATATGATCTATGGTTATTTACTTATTCTTTTATTTTATCTAGCGAACATTTTTACTCGCTCTAGTCTAAGATTTATAGAAAGAAAATATTCACTTCCTGAAGCATCTTTAAACGATACGATGACTGCCCAAAAAGTCAATAATGCTTATAGTTGCATATTACTTTTTATTTTGACATTCTTTTGGTATCTTTTAAGCAGATGGACATTTAGAACAGGTGTAGAACCATATATTCAAACATATGCCCTTCTTGCTCTTCCTCTTCTTGCCCTCTATAACGGGGAACTAGGTTATAGAGCAAAGTGGTGGAGAGTAACCTACTATCTTTTCTATCCTGTTCATCTAATAATCTTAGGCATAATATATGCTCTAATATACTTAATATAGGAGGAATAAAAAATGTTAATTGAACTAGGAAATTCTAACGATTTTACTAAAGCAATTGAAAAAGGAACCGTTTTAGTAGACTTTTACGCCTCTTGGTGTGGACCGTGCCGTATGCTTGGACCAGTTCTTGAAGAACTAGCAAAGGAAGAAACTGATGTTACCTTTTTAAAGGTCAATGTAGATAATCATCCTTCAGTTGCTGGACGTTTCTCTGTCTATTCAATTCCAACAATGATTCTTTTTAAAGATGGAAAACCAATCGCTACTAAAGTAGGTTATGTTGCTAAAGAACCTTTAAGACGCTTCATTAAGCAATAAAAAGCACTTCGGTGCTTTTTTCTTTTCCATCTTTACAAAATTAACCTTAATTGATATTATTATCTAGCACATTAGTGCTATGCAGGTGTAGTTCAATGGTAGAACATCAGCCTTCCAAGCTGAATACGCGGGTTCGATTCCCGTCACCTGCTCCATTTTTTTATAAAATTAACGGCATTTAGCCGTTTTTTATTAAAAATTTATCGGCAAAAATCATAATGATTTTGTTTTAATTTATTTTGTAATTTTGCCGATAAATGTAAAAAACTATTAAATAATAACTAATTGAATATGCAGAATGCATATTTATGATATAATTTTTACGAAACGAGGTATTAAAAATGTTAAAGAATCTAATTATATTTATGACATCATCAGACGATCAATTTCAAAGAACTTTTGACCGTATGGAGATTATGTTTATCATTTTTGGTATCCTTTTTGTGATTGCCTTTCTTTTTGTGATTGGCTTTATGACTTATAGTCTTGTAATGAGACATAAAATGCTTAAAAAGGGTCCAGAATTAATGGATGCTACTATTGAAGAGAAAAAAGCAAGTACAGAGCTTAAAAAATCCGTCAAAGAAAAGGGTGTTAATGTAAATATTACTAAGAAAGATAAAGAGGATAAGTAGATATTTAGTTGAACTATTTTTAACATAGAACTTATTGTATAAATAATTTGATTTTAAGGGGGGACATATGAAATCATTAATAATTTACACATCACAAACTGGTTTTACGAAAAGATATGCTACCTGGTTACACGAAGAAATAGGTGGCGAGATTCTTGAGCTAAAAAGTGCGAAAAAACAAAAGAAAGACTACTTTGCATCTTTTGATACAATAATCTTTGGCGGCTGGGCTAAAGCTTCAAGTGTCGTTAATGCAAAATGGTTTTTTAAAAAGTCCAAATCATGGCACGATAAAAAACTAATCCTTTTTTGTGTTGGTGCTAGTCCAATGGATAATCCTGATATAGTCCAATTTAAAGAAGCGGTTATTCCTAAAGAAGATAAAACATTTATCAAGTTCTTCTATTGTTCTGGCGGACTAAACTATGCAAAAATGGGCTGGTCTTCTAAACTTCTTTTAAAAATGTTTACAACAATGTTAAAAAGAAGTAAAGATGAAAAGAATAGAAAGATTGCTGAAATGTTATCTCATTCTTATGA
>DAOSJI010000006.1:0-56220 GCA_035367155.1 Bacilli bacterium | reverse complement strand
CCTAAAATTTTTTCGACACATTTTTGGCATTATATGAGTTATTTTAATATATAATACTATTTTTATTTAAGGCTTTTAAAGTTTATAAAATATTATTAATCTTTTTTTCCAAGTAGTTTAAACATGTTACGTTTATAAACTTCAACTCCAGGTTGATTAAATGGATTTACTTCTAAAAGATATGCACTCATAGCACACGATCTCATAAAAAAGTAAAATAAATAACCCATCTTGAAAGCATCAAGGTGTGAAATTTCAATGACTATATTTGGTACTTTGCCTTCATTTACATGTGCGACAAGTGTTCCCTTAAAAGCCTGCATATTTACAAAAGATAGCGGTTTTGCTGATAAATAATTTAATCCGTCAAAGTTATCATCATCAGATGGAATGGTGATATCTGCTAAAGGTTCGTTAATGTAAATCACGGTTTCAAACAAAAGCGGCGTTCCGTCTTGAATAAACTGACCTAGACTATGTAAGTCAGTTGAAAAAGTAACTGATCCAGGGAAGAGGCCTTTTTTATTTTTCCCTTCGCTTTCACCATAAAGTTGCTTTAACCATTCGCCTAGCATAGCAAAATGAGGTTCATAAAATGCATATAATTCAACAGAATAATTATTTCTATATAAAAAATCTCTCATGCATGCATATAAGTAACAGTCGTTTTTTTCTAGTGATGTTTTTAAAATGTCTTCACGAGCTTTAAGTGCACCAGCCATCATAGATTTAATGTCAACTCCTGCCACGGAAAGTGGAAGAAGTCCAACAGGGGTTAAAACGGAAAAGCGACCACCAACATCACTAGGAAGAACAAAGGTTTTATAACCTTCTTTATTAGAAAGCTCTTTTAAAGCACCCTTTTTTGCATCGGTTGTTACAAAAATGCTGTCTTTTGCTTTTTTCTTTCCAACCTTTTTTTCAAGAAGTTGTCGTAAAAGTCGAAACGCGATTGCAGTTTCTGTTGTTGTACCGCTTTTAGAAATAACATTAATTGCAAAATTGCGTTTTTCTAAATATGAAAGAACCTGTTTTGTATAAGTCGGAGAAAACGTTTGGCCTATAAAAATAATTTCAATATCACTTTTGTTATAAAAGCCTTTTAAAGCTTCTAATGCTGCTCTTGCTCCAAGGTAGGATCCGCCAATACCACATACGACTAATGTATCAAAATTTTCTCTTATATATTTAGAAGTTTTAATCAGTTCATTAAACTCATCTTTGTCGTATGTTAAAGGGTAATCAGCCCAACCTAAATAGTCGTTGCCTGCACCTTTCTTTTCGTTAATCATTTGATTAATCAAACTAACTCTTTCTCTATATTTATCAATTGGTAGGTTTACCAGTGTATGATCTAATATTAATCTCATTAGTCGTTTTCCTCTTTCCTTTTTTTGAATTCTTCAATCCACCGTGGCAGAGCCTCTGCTAAAGGCGTAAAATCAATTTCTTCTAACTTAATATTTTCTTTCATTTTTTTCCTTTTGGGTCCAGGCAAACGCTGGTTTACTGGAACTTTTTTTAATGAAAGACGCATAAAATTATTAAATTCGTTGATATCAATAATTTTAACTGCGATGTTTTTATTAACTTCACAAAAGTAATTAATGTCGCTGACATAACGATCGCTAATTTCTGAAATATGCAGCAAACCTTCAAATTCATCATTAAAGGAAATTATTGCACCGTATGGACGTATCTCTTTAACGGTTCCAACTATAATATCACCAATGTTGTATTCGAAATTAGCCATTTATTGATTTTTAAACCTCAAAAGTGTCTTAAGTAATGTAAAGTCATCATATGTTGTAATTTTAAAATTGTGAGTTGAGCCACGTACAATATTAACTTCCTTGCCATAAGCTAAAACAATGCTTCCATCATCTGTGTAGTACATTTTATTAATATGTTGATTTGCTTGTACATGTGCCTTGTAAATTAAGCCAAGTTTAAATGTCTGCGGAGTTTGAATGACATAATATTGTTGGCGTGGAGGAAAAGAACTAATAGTTTGATTGTCATATGAAATACCTAGTGAGTTTGCACTAGGAATGGCTGTTATTGCAGCATCAGTAATTTGCATAGCGGCAATATTATTAGAGATAATTTCGCTAGTAACAAGAGGGCGATCTCCATCATGGATTAAAACAATATCATTTTCTTTTCCAACTGCATTTAGATAAATTAATGCGTTAAATGCACTACTTTGTCTTGTAGTACCGCCAGTAATAAAAGTAGTGATTTTAGGTATTTTGAACTTAACAATATCTTTTTGAATGCGATTTTTGTACATTTCTTCACATACAATCAAAATAGCATCTATATCTTGATGAAAGGCAAAAGTTTCAACAGTATATAAGTAAAGTGGTTTGTTACCAATATTTAAAAATTGTTTTGGTAGAGGGCCACCAAATCTTTCGCCTTTTCCCGCCATTAAAATGACTGCATAGTTCATAAAACACCTCTTTGTTGATGACTAAACTACTTAATTTTAGATAAATCTTCTTGTTTTCTTTCAACTAGTTCAGTTATAGCAACTTGGTCGATAAGTAATTTAGAAATTTTTTCTAATTGTGAATTTGATGAATAATCAGCGTTACAGACAAAATTAACACGATCATCTTCTAATAAATAGTGGACCTTATCACGTTGTCCTTTGTGATAAACAGCAATTGACTTTCCACCGTTATTTTTAACTAGAAGCATAATGGGAACATCTGTCATCCCATCTCCAAAATAGACAATATTTCGATATGGGATTCTTCGAATTGTTTGCTTTCTGTTTAACGCTTGATCATCAGTTATATCAAGGGCTCCTTTAGAAATTCTAAAGAAGAACTGCGTTTTTGCAGTGTAATTGATGGTTAATTTGGGCCAAACAGGTGTTTTTGTTTCTTTATCGAATAGAAACTCACAACCATAAATTTCTTTAAATTCATGTGCAATAGCACAACCATCAATGATTTCTTTTGTTCCACTACTAATAAGATAATGTTCGATTTTTACGTTCCTTTGCTCTCCGTGAGCATTGATTCTTTTAAACCATGTACGGACACCATCATAAAAACGAATATCTTTTCCAAGACCATTTAAGTATTCTTTTGTTAACTCAATGCCTTTTTCTTTGGCTAGAACAATCATCATATACATATACGCTAAAATTCGTTCTACGCCGGTTATTTCACTAAATTTTCCTGTTTCATTCCAAAATTCTTCAGGCGTCATACCTAAGGCTGGAATGAAGGAATAATTTTGCATATCTTCAGGACATAGCGTTTTATCAAAATCGTAGATAAACGCCATAATTGGTTTTTCTGCCATAATAAATACCTCTTTAATATATTATCATTATGATAATATGATGTCAAAATAAGCGATTATTTGATAGTTTTTTTTGACTAAGATTTTTTTGTTCGTGCTATAATATCTTTGTTGAGGTTTGGTTAATGAATTATTGGACATTAATATATACTATTCTCTTCGCCATATATGTACTAATTGGACTTATATTTAGTTATGTAATGTTATTTTATAAAGCACAGATGCTCAAACATAAAAAATCAAGTCGTCTTTTAATTGCTAATAAGAATACAGCTCTTGGGTTAGCAGTAAACCGTTTAGAAGAACAAGGAATTTCAGTTAGTTTTAGTAAATTCGACTTTGAAAATGAACGAATAAACATTATTAATGATAACCGTCAATTTTATATTGAAAAATTAAATGAAGGATTTAATGAAATTTCAAAAAAAACGGATCTTCTGAAAGATGATAATTCAAAAAAATATATTCAAGATTTACTATCTGCAATTGAAGATAGTGATGATAACTACCGTCGCATTGTAATGGCTCATAACAAAATAGTTAAAAATTATAACTACAATGCCAAATCTCTTGTTTTTGCTTTTTTTGTCGCCCTCTTTAATTTCAAACTAAAAGAAGAAATTTAAGAGATTAATCATATTTTTTGAAATATGATTGTCTAGCGAGTATAATGTTTTAGAAAAGAGGACGAAATTATGAAATATCCTAAACCGATTATTCTATGTATTATGGATGGCTTCGGCTATCGAAAAGAAAAAAAAGGCAATGCAATCGCCCACGCTAAAACGCCTAATTTAACGGCCTTTTTTAATAATAATCCAACTGTTTTAATCGATGCTTCTGGAGAAGCAGTCGGTCTTCCAGTTGGTCAAATGGGTAACTCAGAAGTGGGTCATATGAACATTGGTGCAGGTCGCGTTGTTTATCAATCACTTACTTACATTAATAATGCAATTAAAACAGGTACTTTCTTTAAAAATGAGAGCTATTTAAAAGCTATGAAATGGGCAAAATATCATAATTCTAAACTACATATTTTTGGCTTAACAAGTGATGGTGGTGTTCATAGTCATTTGAATCACATTAAGGCGATTTTGAAAATGGCCAAAGATTTTGGGTTAGAAACTGCATATTTTCATGCGTTTATGGATGGACGCGATGTTGATCCGCAAAAAGGACCTGATTATATAAAAGAAATACTTGACGAAATGGACAAATTACAATTTGGCAAACTTGCATCAATCGGCGGTCGCTATTATGTAATGGATCGCGATAAGAATCTTGACCGTGTTGATGTAGCTTATCAAATGATGGTTAATCGTAAAGGGCCATCGTTTACAGATTATAAAGAATATTTTAAAAAAGAATATAGCGAACTACCTAAAAAAGGAATGGATCCATCTGATGAATTCGTAACTCCAAGTTATAATGCACTTGTTGATGGATCAATCGGTGATAATGATGCTGTTATTTTTATGAATTTTAGACCAGATCGTGCAATTCAAATTTCTACGATTTTAACAAATCCATATTTTTATCAAAATCCACCAAAAAAAGACGGACAATATTTGTACAAACCATATGTTCCAAACCCAGTATTAAAGAATATTTTCTTGGTTTGTACAATGAAATATGCCGATTCAGTCAAAGGTGAAATTGCAATGGCTTTACCAAAACTTACGAATACCTTGGGTGAATGGCTAGCAGATAACAATTATCGTCAATTAAGAATTGCAGAAACAGAAAAATATGCACATGTTACATTCTTTTTTGATGGAACTATTAATTATGATGGAGTTGAAAAACCCGTTCTTAAAAATTGTCGTCGCGTTTTAATTGATTCACCTAAAGTTGCTACATATGATTTATTACCTTCTATGAGTGCGCCAAAAGTTACTGAAGCTTTATTAAATGAATTAAACAAAAAAGATTTAGATGTTGTGATTTTAAACTATGCTAATTGTGATATGGTTGGTCATACCGCTATTTTTGATGCAGTCGTAAAAGCAGTTGAAAATGTTGATGAGTCGGTAGGAAAGATTGTTAAATGGGTTAATGAAAATAACGCAACATTAATTATTACTGCGGATCATGGTAATGCTGAACAATTACTTGATGAAAAAGGGAATCCTTTTACAGCCCATACAACTAATTTAGTTCCCTTTAGTATTAATAATCCGAACATTAAATTAAAAGAAGGTGGCAAATTAAGTAATATTGCTCCAACAATTATTGAAATGTTAGGAGATAAAAAACCAATTGAAATGGAAGAAGAAAGTCTAATAATTAAGGAGTATAAAAATGAAATTTAGTGAATATCCTTTCAAAATGCCTAATGTTGAAAAATTAGGTAAAAAAATATCTAGTCTCACACTAGAGTTTGCAAATGCGCCAACTAGTAAAGATGCTTCAAAAGTAATCAAAAGAATGAATCGTTTAATGGAAAATATGATGACTGACATTACAATTATTTCAGTTCGATATTCTCTTGATGCTCGTGATGAAAAATATGAAAAAGCTAGTGAACAATTAAATAAAGATTTGCCGTTGCTACAGGGTTTTTATCATGATTTTCAAAAAGCGTTGATTAGTAGTCCACATCGAGAAGCACTTGAAAAAGAATGGGGGTCATTTCTATTTAAAATGATTGAAACATCAATGCGTTGTTTTAATCCTATAATAATTCCAGAATTACAAAAAGAAGCAATGCTTGTTATGGAGTATAACAAAGTTATTGCAGGTGCAAAGATCCCATTCCGTGGCGAAATTTATAATCTTTCACAAATGGGTAAATTTACCCAAAGTCAAGACCGAAAAACGAGGAAAGAGGCATATCTTGCAACAACTAATTTCTTTAGTGAAAACGATGAAAAATTAGGCGAAATTTATGATGGTTTAGTAAAAATTAGGCATGAAATGGCGACTAAACTCGGATTTAAAAACTATATTGAACTTGGTTACTTACGCTTAGGAAGAACTGATTATAATGCAGATGATGTAAGAAACTATCGAGTACAAATTTTTGAGCATGTTGTGCCTTTAGTTAATAAGATTGTTAAACAGATAAGTAAGCGAATTGGAATTAGAAAACCATACATTTACGATTTAAATCAATCATTTAAGGACGGTAATCCTCTTCCTAAAGGTGATGAACCTGTTTTAGTGAAAAACGCTACTAAAATGTATGATGAAATGAGTAAAGAAACTGGTGAATTTTTCCGTTTTATGGTTGAAAACGAACTGCTTGATTTAACTGCAAGGCCAGGTAAACGTTCAGGTGGATATATGACATATTTCCCACGTTATAAAGCCCCATTTATTTTTGCAAACTTTAATGGTACACAAGGCGACGTAGACGTATTAACTCATGAAGTTGGTCATGCATTCCAAGGTTATATGAGTCGAAACATGAAGGTTTCCGCCTATCGTCAACCTACACTTGAAGCCTGTGAAATACATTCAATGTCAATGGAATTTTTCGCTTGGCCATGGATGGAACTCTTTTTTGAAGAAGCAGACAAATATCGTCTTTCACACTTAGAAGGGGCAATTAAATTTTTACCTTATGGAGTGAGTGTTGACGAATTTCAAGAAGGGGTTTATTTAAACCCAGAATTAACTCATAAAGAAAGAAAAGCTCTTTGGAGAGAAATTGAGAAAAAGTATTTGCCGTTTAGAAACTATGAAGGGTTTCCTTTTTTAGATGAAGGTGGCTTTTGGACAAGACAAGGTCATATATTCTCTAATGCTTTCTACTACATTGATTATACTCTTGCACAAATTTCCGCTTTTCAGTTTGCAAATGAAATGTGGAAGAATAGAGAAAAAGCCTGGCAAAAATATGTTAAACTTTGCAAATTAGGCGGCAAATATCCATATGTTGAATTATTAAAGAAAGCTAAATTGTATAATCCTTTTAAAGAAGGAACAATTAAAAAAGTTATTAATCCACTTAAAAGAAAACTTAAAGAATTGAATCAATAAATTAAAATAAAAATCAGGCTATTTAGCCTGATTTTTTTGAAGTACCTTTTTTATATTTTAGTCTTAAATTGTAATTAAGAAGAGCAAGTGAACTTGCCATATTTTCATTATGTAAAATAATATTAGAAGGAACTTGAACATGTGTACTCGCAAAGTTTCAAATTGCTCTAATACCTGCATCAATTGCTAGATTAACGACTTCTTGAGCAGCCTCAGATGGAACCGTTATAACTGCAAGTTCAGCATCAGTGATTTCGATAACACTTTTAAGCATTTTAATGTCGTAAATATAACTGCCATTAACTTCTTTGCCAATAATATTTGGGTTAACATCAAAACCTGCTACAAAATTGAGCCCCCATTCTTTAAAGCCAGTATAAGAAAATAGGGCAAGACCCAATTTTCCGGTTCCAATAATGACAGCATTACTTGTTTGTGTATAAACACCAAAATCAATAATTTCTTGGATTAAAGTTTCTGCTTTACGACCTAAACGAGGATTACCAGGCGTTTTACAAATTAAGGAGAGATCTTTTTTGACGGTTTCTGGATTGATGTTAATAATTTCTGCAATTTGCGGTGCATTAACATAATCTTCACCTTCGCTGAGCAGTTGTCTTGCAACACTTAAATAAAGTGGGAGACGATGAAGCATGTTTCGAGATATTGTTTTTGCATTCTTTTTCATTCATTCAGTTCCTTTTCGTTTCTATTATACTAAAAAAACACAATAACGAAGTAAAAAGAGTCTTTCTATATGAGGCAAAACTAAATATCTGCGATATATTTACTGTTTTGACAGTAAAATATAAAGATGCTAACATTTAATCATGGCAACACTAAAAGATATTGCCCGTGCTACGGGATTTTCTACAATTACTGTTTCTCGCGTCATCAATGATCCTGAAAAAGTAAGACCAGAAACGCGTGAAATCATCCAAGCTGAAATTGAACGCGTTAATTTTAGACCTAATGTTCTAGCACGAGCATTAGTTCAAAGAAGAACAAATATTATTTTTGTATATATACCAAGTGGTCTAAAACCAAATGACCTCTTTTTTATGAATGTTGTTTCTGGAATTGCTGAATATCTTGGTGAACAAGGATATTCTTTACTAATTAAAAGAACTTGGTATAACAATGAGGATTGCGATGGGTGTATTTTCATGGGATTATCGCCAGAGCAAGAAATTGAAGTTGCTAAATTAGCTAAAAACAAGCCTGTTTGTGTTTTCGGCTATGCAAAAGATGTAATGTCTATAGACATTGATAACTATGCGGGTCTTTATAAAATTACACGCCGCGTTTTAGAAAGGGGTTTTTCTAATATTGTTTACGTTGGTATCAATCAAGACCAACGCTTTGTATATGATCGCGAGAAAGGGTTTATAGACGCTGTAAAAGAGTTTAGACCCGATGCTAAAGCTAAAAATTTAAAAGTTGCTAATAATGATGATGATGCATACCATATAACAAATGAACTTTTAATTGAAACAAGAGAACCGCAAGCATTTATCTGTGCTAGTGATGATATAGCAATTGGTGTTATGAGAGCATTAAAACATCATGGTCTAAAAGTTCCAAAAGATGTTGTTGTTACTGGTTTTGATGGACTTGGAACCGATGAGGTGGCTTATCCACACTTGACTACTGTTCGTCAGCCACTTTATGAAGCAGGTCGTGAGCTTGCTTCTCATATTATCGAATTAATTAAAAGAAAAAACGAAGGACCATACGAATATATTCTTATTCAACCTAGATTAGTCGTTCGGGATACTTTCTAGATTTTTTACTATATTACTAAAAGTTTTAAGTAATATATTTTAAAATGATAACGATAACATTTAAGACGCAGGGGGATAACCATGAAAAGAAATCATTTTAAGTATTTAGCATTTGGAGCTTTTTTAGCTTTAACATTTACTCTTACAACCGGTTGTAGCAAAAACGGTGATGGTGGAGGAGACGGGACTATTAGATTTTGGGTCTATCAGCCATCAAAACCAGAGGACCAAACAGCCTATAAAAACCTAATGACTGAGTTTAAAGAAGAAACGGGTATTAGTGTTCAACTTTTGATGATTGTAAAAGACAGTTACAACTAAGCAATTAATAGTGCTCTTTCAAGTCGCAGTAAACCAGACATGGCCTATCTAGATCAACCTAAAATTAGCGACTTTGCTGATGATGGTACTCTTGCTTGTCTTGATGACTATATTGCAGAAAGCGAAGTTATTGATAATTCTAAATTCTTCCAATCTGGTCTTGCAACCAATATTTATAAAGGAAAACAATACGGTGTGTCGCTAAATATGACGACATCAGTTCTTTTCTATAATAAAAATATAGTTGGAGAAGAAGCACCAAAAAGTTGGGATGAATGGCTTAATACACCAATTGAAAATAGTCAGCACTCACTTTTTGATGGAATAGGAACAGGTGGTTATGCTGGTTGGTATTATCAAGATTTTCTTGCTAATAATGGCGGAAAACTTTTAAACGATGCCGGTACTGCAGTTGCATTTAACGATGCAAAAGGTGTTGCAGCCGCTAAGATGATTCAAGATTTATATACTTTTGATAAACGACAAGCATCACAAAACCGCAGTTCAAACAATGCTTTTGGCCGTGGACAAATTGCATATAAATTAGAATCATCAAATGATATTGATGCTCTAGATACTAACTTTCCTACATTAAATTATGGAATCGCTAAAATTCCCCCTAGTGTAGCAGGCCAAACATCCTATTCAAATATGGGTGGCGAAAATTTAGTTGTTTTTGATCATAGTCCAAACAAGAAAAACTGTATTAAACTAATTGAATTCTTGTTAAGAAAAGAAAACATCAATCGAATTGCTAGTTTTACTGGTAACTTCCCTGCGATTGAAGAATATGCTAGTGTTGATTCAATTTCAGTAGTAAGAGAAGAATCACGTGCACGAAAAGCCGTAATTCTTGATCAACTTAGCACGAGCGTACCTCGTCCAGTCATACCAAAATAGCTTGAAGTTAATGACTCTTAATTAGGAGTAGCAATTAGCGATAAAGTATTAAGTGAAGACGCAACTAAACGCGCTAATATTCAAGGTGCTCTTGATGATGCTGCTACTGCTGCAAATCAAAGATTATTTGGAAATTAATTATGGCCGCTACACTAAAGCAGATTAAAAAAAGAAGAGGTCAAGTCGGATTAATCTTTATTACTCCGCTTATAGTGTATTTTCTAATTTTTCAACTTGCGCCTATTTTAATATCGTTTTTTATCTCATTTACTGATTGGAATGGGCGTTCGCCAAAATTTAATATAGTCGGCTTTAAAAACTATATCTCAATATTTACAAATCGTGTCTTATATCCTGAATTTTGGACCTCACTAGGCACGACTTTTAAATATATGCTTCTAACGGTACCTTTATCCGTTATTTTAGCAACCATTGTTGCTGCGATTTTAAATAACAAAATAAAAGGCGAACGTTTCTTTAAAACGGCCTTTTATATTCCTGCTGTAACAGCAGGAGCCGCCGTTTCGGCGATTTGGTTATTTATGTTAGATCCTGCCTATGGAGTAGTTGGTTGGATTAATCAAACATTTGGAACTAGATTAAATTTATTAGGGACAACCAAAAGAGCCTTGCCTACTCTCGCTTTAATGTCAGTATGGGGAGGTCTTGGTTATAATGTTTTAATTATTTTAAGTGCAATGAAAAATATTAATCCTCAACTTTATGAAGCATGTGAGGTTGATGGAGGAGGATTTTTCCATAAGTTTTTCCATGTAACAATCCCAGGGATTATGCCTACACTCTACTTTATTATCATTACTAGTGTCATAGGCTCACTTCAAGCATTTGATCAAATGTATTTAATGACTGGTGGTGGACCGGAAGGCTCAACAAGAACATTTATGTTAACAGTTTATAAAACAATGTTTACATACGAAGAAGCTGGCGTTGCTTCTGCAATGAGTTATTTTCTTTTCTTTATAATCATTGTTATTACCTTTCTTCAATTTAGACTTTTACCGCAAGGTCATCAAACTGAAACGGAAACAAGCAAAAGAAGCATCTTTAGAAAAAAACACCCAGTTATTTATAAAGGTGATATTAAAACTACGACACAAACAGTTCAAATTAAGCCTGAAATTCACGAAATGAGCCCGGAAGAGATTAATGCTCTTACACTTAAAAGACAAAAAGATAACCGGCGTAAAATTAGACTTACAAAACTAAGTAGAGTGGTACAATATGCGATTTTGACTCTATTGGCGATTGGGTTTATTTTCCCATATGTCTGGTTAGTAACTAACTCATTTAGAACACCTGAAGCGATTTTTAATTCAGGCCAATTTTCAATTTTGCCTCGTGATATGAGCGGAAAAGTCCGTTTTGTTATCGATAATTATAAAGAAGCTTTTGAGTACCTTGATTTAAAGCGAGTTTTCTTTAATACAATGATAGTATGTTTAGTTAATACATTTTTAAATCTATTCCTTAATGCTTTATCAGGTTATGCGTTTGCAAGACTTAAGTTTAAAGGAAGAGAATTAACATTTAAATTTATTATTCTTTCAATAATGATTCCTGGTACGGTAATGACGATTCCTAATCTAATTATTTGTCGTCTTTTAGGTATTGATGATACGCTTCTTGTTTTAATACTGCCTTTTACAATGAGTGTTTATAATGTCTTTTTGATGAGACAACAATTTTACAACTTACCGAAAGAATTAGAAGAAGCTGCTATTTTAGATGGAGCAGGTCCTTTTAGAATATTCTTTCAAGTTAGTTTACCACTTGTAACACCAATGCTAGTTGTTTTAGGAATAACTACATTTATGCGGAATTATAATAACTTCCTTTGGACATTAGTCTCGCTTCAATCACCTGAAAACTTCACACTAGCACGTTCACTTGGTGATTTAGTTAGTGCAGGGAACTCGAATCCCTCATTTTATCCAATAATGCTTGCGGGTTCAGTTATTGTTTCCCTTCCACTTGTTATTCAAGATAACATTCCTAAATTAGCTGTAAAACCAACACTAAATAGTCCTCTCACATATGAAATGTTTAGATTAATTGTTAAGGATAATATGGATGAAATTCACTTTATTGAATATGATGCGGGAGCACTTGTCGAAGGAACATTCTATTTTGACTTACGAGAATTAGGTAGAAAAGGTATTTGGTACGATATCTTACTAGAATATAAAACAGCAGCAAATCGATATGATTTATTAGTTGAAAACGCAGTGGATATTAATCAACAAATCACCGTTAATGGAAAAACTTATAAATTTGAAGAGTGGGAAGGCCTACTTGAAGTACATTGGAAGGAGTAACAATTTAATATATGTTAAAAATCATTCGTAGTTCTAGAGACGGTGAACGTCTAAAAGAGTTAGCAAAAATTAAACCAATTAAAGCCTTACATGATGGAAGGCTGCTATTTGTTGACGAAAATAAAACATTCCAAACACATGCTGGTTTTGGTGGTGCTTTTACCGAGGCAACAACTGCAAATCTTAAACTAATGAGTAAGGAACAATATAAAGAAGTTCTTGAAGCCTATTTTGGAAAAGAAGGACTAAAGTACAATTTAGGGCGTTTAACAATTAACTCAAGTGACTTTGGCTATGGGAACTATGATTATCTTAAAGGAGAAGATGCAACACTTAAAACCTTTAGTTTAGAAAAAGAAAAAACACGCTGTATTCCTGTTTTAAAAGATGTCTTTAAATTAAGAAGAGAACCTTTAAAATTAATGGCTAGTCCTTGGTCTCCACCCGCCTTTATGAAAACAACGAAAAAAATGAATAAAGGCGGCAAATTACTTAAAGAACACTACCAAACCTGGGCGGATTATCTTTCTTTATATGTAAAACACATGGGGAAGGAAGGGATAAAAATAGATTTTCTAACTGTTCAAAACGAACCAGAAGCTATCCAAAGATGGGAGTCTTGTATATATAGTGCAGAAGATGAGGCGATTTTTGTTCGTGATTATTTAGGACCAACACTAAAAAGAAATAACATAGATACAAAGATTTTTATTTGGGATAATAACCGCGATGAAATAGTTCGTCGTGCTTATATAACACTAAGAGATCCAGAAGTTGCTAAATATGTTTATGGAATTGGCTATCACTGGTATGTATCAGATGCCCATCATCATCTTTCAATTGTTCATAACCTATTTCCTGATAAACACATTCATTTTAGAAAATTTTTAAAATATATTGACAAGCTATCATAGTAATGATAGCGTTAACATATAAGGAATTATAGGTGAAAACATCATGAAGAATAAACAAAGAAGAATTGGAATTTTAGCAACTATTTCTAGTTTAGTTTTTTTTGCTTGTGTGATTTTATTATATTCAGGCAAAGTTGCACCAGTTCAAGCTCAACCAACGGAACCGCTATTTACTGGTTGCGACCCTAGATTAGGTTGGTCAAATAGTAACCCAGCACTTAAAATGGATCCTGTCCCAGGTGAACCTGCTGTTTTTACAAAAACATATTCTAACCTAATTCCTGGTCAATATACTATTGTTCCAGCTGGTTCTTGGCAACGATACGATAATACTAAGTATGATGTAAACAATTCAACTGCTAGATATAGAATTGTGCCAATTAATCACGATAGCAATATATATTTTATTCAGTCAGGAAGTTATGAAATTAGGATTTATAACCCAGATAATAATCCTAATTCTCCCGCAGGCCAATATAGATATACAGTAAGATGTACTTCTAAACCACCTATGGGAATTGCGGATTTAGTTCTTTCTGGTGATGCTGTTGATACTAACTGGAATACAAACAATTCTAATAACCGTTTAACATGGGATAATGATCGCTACGCCATCATAGAACGAAGTTTTACAGGTAACAAAGAGTTCAAGGTAAATATTTGGAATATGTGGGAAGGTGACTGGGGTTATACTGCATTTGATATTGCCAATTCCTCTTCAGGAGGTGTTTTATCTCAAGGTGGAAACAATAACATAAGAGTAAACACGGGTGGTATTTACGAAGTAGTTTTTGATGCCAAAACTGGAAAGTATTTTTTCCATTCTCAATCTGCTACTTTTAAAACTATTACAAAGTATAATGGAGCGACTGAACTTGAAACAGAACGCGTATATAAAGACAATACGTTTAATCCTACATATAATCCAACTCCCGTTCATCTTGAAGGTAAAAGATTTCATGGCTGGTATACCGATAGTAATTTTACAACACAATATGTACCAGGAACTGTTAGTAACGATTTTTCCTTGTACGGAAAATATAAAAACTTAAGTGACACAAGATTAACATTCTATGATAAAAACAAGACCCTAACAACGGGTGATGTATATGCATATACTTGGATTCTAGGTCTTCCAAATTCAGTTAGGGAAAAAATTGGAGGATGGCCAGGAACAAGAATGACAAATCATGGTCTTGGATATCACACGCTTCCTGTTGAAGCTAACAAAATTGGAGATATGTTGGTTTTTAATAATGGTCAAACAGGTGGAGGTGAAGTTAAAACAGTTGATCTTGTTTGTGATTATCCTAAAAATGTTTATTTTCATAATGAAAGTAACTGGGGAACATATAGCAACGATTATCACGAAGCTACTTTATTTGGAATTACTAATTTAAATTCAACAAATAACTGTGATGCAACTGGTGTATTAAACAATATAGCACAAACTACTTGGGATATGCTTGATTATCAATTTTCTCTTTTAAGCGCCGGTGTTAAAAGCGTTCTTCAAAATCATGAAGCAAATGTAATTGGCAATCTTCTTTATCAAGCAATTGCCCGCTATGACTATATTGCAAAGAAATATGGCTCAGATGGTTTTACCAACTTTATTAACCGCACATTACCATCATCTTCGGCTCTAAAACTAGTTTCTCGAAAGCAAGATGACTTTATTTCTGTTTTAGTTTTAGGTAGAATTGGTTTAGTCTCTTTTGCATTATTTTGATACTTTAATAACCTAAAAAAACGAAGAACCTAGATATACTCATTTTATAAAGAATAAACACTCTTATGAGTTTTTTTGTGCAAATAATTTTTGCACTCTAAATTTTCATGTATAATAAAAATAGAGGAAGTCATTATGAGAAGATTTTTAAAAGGCGTGCTTATATTTCTTACCACTATTGCAATGCTTACTGGTATTGTAGTAGGGATTCCTTTAGCTTTGCTTTTTAAGACAACTAATCAACCATTTAATAATAATACGACTGATATTGAACTTAGGTTTGGAGATCGACTTTATGAAGCGGTGATGAATAGAAGAGCAATTTTTGAAGAAAACCCAGATAAGGCTAGTCCAATCATTAATGTTAGATTAACTCAAAATGATGCGATTGAAATATTAAATACTGTAATTAAAGAGCGGATGAATCTTACAAATTTTGAAAATGAAGATTATTATTTCATCTTGCCAGAAAATGAAAATATTATTATTAAAAACATATATGCTAAGTTTATAGATGGACAATTTGCAATTGAAGCTGATGTACGAGTATATGGTTTTAGAACGATTTTAAGTATACCAATTGAAATAAGTGCCGTTGGTACTTTAGTTGAAATTTCAATTGGAAGCCCGATTAAACTTGGTCACATTAGATTAGATAATTTTAAACAAAATATTATTGATATTATTGGAACTGATAAGTTTAGTATTGATTTATCTGAACACCTTAAAGAAGGTGGCTTTATCAAATATATTATAGACAACGATGCTTATGAAATTCTTTTTAAAGAAGGAGAAGCAAATCTTAATATTGATTTAACTGAAATTATTGTTAACGAAGAAAAAAATCAAGATTATCATTCATATAATATAGGAGATATTAAAACTAATTCGTTTGCAACTTATGTAGAAGGTTCAAGAACACTCCGTGTTAGTCAAACTGATTTTAATGGTTTTATTATGAAAGAGTATCTTAGAACGGATGAAAATGATCCTTTACATGGAAAACCAAAAATTGCATTTAGAACAAGTCAAGATATTCTTCGTCACACCTATTTTCTTGAAACAACTGATGTAAGTGTAGATGCTCGTAATAATTTAATTTATTATGGGTTAGATATTGAAGGTGTGCGCAGTTATGCTTTAATTAATTATGAAATTGATAATGATATTGTTGCTAGAAGAGTTACTTTTGAAATTATTGATATAAATATTAATGGTCAAAATATTAGTGGATTAGAAGAAAGAGTAATGGATGAAATTTATCTTGAACAAAGCTTTACAATAAATTACGAAGATTTTGAAGAAGCTTTTACTGAGCGTTTTATTATAAAAAGTATTGAAGTTGATTTTGAAAATGGCGACCTAGTTTTTGAAGTTGATGATAATCCTTTCTATATTCCATAAATTAAATAGTAAAGAACATATAAATGAAAAAAAGCACGTTCCTACGTGCTTTTTTAATCAACTGGTGCAACCAGAGAGAATCGAACTCTCACAGGGGTTACCTATACGCCCCTCAAACGTACGCGTCTACCTATTCCGCCATGGTTGCGTGCGTGATTAATTATATATAAACAGCAATCTTTTTACAAGTCCAAAGATTCAATTTATCCCTTTTAGATAATAAAGTGGAAAACACAAGAACTTATTATGTAAAGAAGGATTGGTGAAAATAGAAGAATAAAACCACCAATAGTAATTTTGTTTTTATTTATTAGTAATCGATCAATTGTAAAACCAAAAACTAGAGCATAAGTTAATAGAATTGGAATAACATAGCGAAAATCCATAGTACATGTCGCAGGATGCTTAATATTAAAGGTAATGTAGGAAAGACTTATTATGAAGTTTATAGCGATAACTGTACTAAAAAGAATAATACTATTTTTTGTTTTTGTAGTAATAATGAATGTAATTATCATATAAACAAGTGAAACAAGTAAAGCAAGAAAAGACAAAAGTGACAAGACATTGATTACTGTTGCACCCCAGTGCACCTTGTAACCAAATTCACCATAAGTTATAGATTTAAGAAGTACTCCGTAGATGTTAAAATCTTGACCTTTTGGATTATTAGCACCAAGTCTAACATAAGGATATTTAAAATAATCAGCAAGCGAAAAGGAGAGGAAACGGTCAAAAAAGTATGTGTTTTGCACAGATAATTGTTGATTTGGGACATTATAAACAAAGGTAATTGGTTGCCCCCATTCTTTAAGATGTTTGATGGGATAATATAAACCAAGTGGAAATACAATGACTGCAAAAATAGCAAAAGAAGCAAGTAGATAAGTTAACTGTCTAGTTAATCTTTTTTCATTTTTAGCTTTTAGTATTTCAATAAATAAAATATATAGGAACAATAGAGCTATAGGTAGGGCAAAAAGTGCAACACTCATTTTACTTGCCATCCCTAATCCAATTCCAAGTGCTATACCAATAATTGAGGTAATTTTGTGGTCTTGCCACCATTTGATAGCATAATAGATTGCAATAAAGGTAAATAATGTTGCAAAGTTATCGTTATTTGTCATCGCCGAAAGACGATAAAAAATAGGACTAAAAGCAATTATTAATAAAGCAAATAATTGTGCTCTAGGTGAATCAAATAATAATTTAGTCGTTTTATAAGCGAAAATTAAGGTTAAACAAGATGTAAAACAAAGTAAAATTCGGGTTGATTGATAAAGAACATATTCATCACTACCAAGAAACACTCGCATAAATTTCATAAACATAGCAAGAGAGCGATGTGAAAATCGCGGATGATAAAATTGATAACCAAGTTGAAAATTTACTGAACCATCTTGATTAAGAAATGGCTCTGGTCCTCTATTAGTTTTAAAATAAGAAAGGATAATATGATAATGTCCTGCTCCTCTTATTGATAAGGTGTCATGTTGTCGCTCCGTTATAGCATCAGTATAAATTGTATACATAAAACGCATTAAAAAGCCTACAATTAAAACAACAATAATTAAAACAATCCAGCATTTTTCTCTATCTAATTTAATAAAAGTAGCACCTAAAGTGAAAATTAATATAACTGAAGCAATTGTAAATAATTTTATTGGCCTCGCATTATGAGAGGCTACTAGTTCACGGAAATATTTATATAGAGTTTGAAGCCTAGTTGATTCATGACTAATGGCCTCTATTTCAGCCATTTTTGCAGGATCTGGAACAGGCATATTTATTGTAAAAATAAGATAAAGGACAAAAATAGTGATAAAAAGAATTGGTACATATATTAACCATTTATATTTAAAACTTTGCAATTTTGAGGTTAAGTTTGCAAAATTAACTCTTTTTCTATTGTTTACTATCTTTTGATTCATGATATTCTTGCTCAGTATTTACCTTCCAAATAATATCTTTAGAATTATTGTTTGGATCAATAAATACTTTTACTGCTTCAATCGCAGTAAGCATACTATGATCCATGTTGTTATAGCGGTGTTGTCCGTTTCTGCCGATACAGTATAAGTTAGAAAATTTATTCAAATAATTAATAACTTGATCGATATTTTTATATGAATCAAAGTATGCTGGATAAGCTTTCTTTACTTTAATTCGAACAGCATCAATAACATCGGCACGATCAACAATTTTAAGTTTTACAAGTTCATCAATAGCATTACTAATGAATTTTTCATCATTTTCTTCCCAAAGTTCATCACCTTCAGTTACAAAGTATTCCATTCCCATCCATATGGTATTTTCAGGATCTTTTACCATATAAGGAGACCAGTTGTTAAAAATTTGAAGTCTACCAACTTTTACATTTTCTTCTTGAACATATATCCAAGTATCAGGAATTATGTCGTTA
Organism: Bacilli bacterium; assembly: GCA_035367155.1. Classification (GTDB taxonomy): domain Bacteria; phylum Bacillota_I; class Bacilli_A; order RFN20; family CAG-826; genus JAAYSA01. Next base: position 37,099 of record DAOSJI010000006.1, on the reverse strand, counting down.
AGTGTTTTAAATTTTGTCTTATTTTGGAGTAGTGTTTTTTTCATTAATACTCCAACGGTTATAAAATCGCGATAAATAAGAGAAGTCGCAATATCATAACAATTTTCGTCAACTTTTTCGCCCTTTAAAGCAATAAATAAATCTTTTATAGGCATTGATGAAAAGTAACCATCAGCTTTATATGTTTTAATTCCTTTATCAGTTTTAACTTCAATATTAGTTATTTCATTATTTTTAATATTAATACCAACAACTTCATGATTAAGGTGAACTTCACCGCCCATTTTTTTAATTAAATTAGCCATATGTTGATATAGATGGCCTGGTCCAAATTTAGGATAATAGAATTGTTCTATTAAAGATGTTTCTACTTTAGCTTTATTCTTTTTTGAACGGAACGGGCGCGCAATAGCATTACCAAGAGTCTTCCATAACGAAAGTCCTTTTACCCGCTGAGCACCCCAACTAGCATCAATCTCACTAGGATGGCGACCCCAAACCTTTTCGGTGTATTTTTCAAAAAACATTGAATAAAGAGGTTTACCAAATCTATTAATATAAAAATTTTCTAGACTTGTTTCTTTTCTTTTTCTTAAACTTGAGCCAAGATAACCAAATCCTGCTCTCATAGTTCTAGTAAAGCCCATATTTCGTAGAGTTTTCCATTTTAAAGACACAGGATAATCAAAAAACTTTTGAAGATAAAATATGCGTGACACACGTCGTCTAAGAAGCATAACAATATCATTTATTTCGGGATTTGGACCTTCTTTTGTAAAGTCTTTCTCATTATTTAGAATAATATCATCATATGAAGGATATGCTTGAAGAGGCATTATTTCTAACCACAAATTCATAATTTCATTATTTTTAGAGAAGAAACGATGACCGCCGATATCGATGTAATTTCCTTTATATTCGACCGTTTTACTAATGCCACCAATTTCGTTACTTGCTTCAAAAACAATTGGCTTTACATTGGTAGTTTTTAATAATTGATAAGCCGCAGTAAGTCCTGCAGGACCAGCACCAATAATTATTGCAGTCTTTTTATTTATCTTGTTGGCCATTTTCATCTATCCCTTCTTTTAAAGTATCTTTATTTTCTTTAGGTGCTCTAAAGAGGATTAATTTTCTTGTAATATAATTGTAGATAAGAACAACAATCGTAGCAAAAGCAAAAACAACCATAAACCAAAATACATGTCCTTCAAAGGGAATAATAAGATTTCCTGCTTCCTTTAGGAGGAGATTTATAACCATCCCAATAAAACCAAGAATTAAAAAGATTATAAAACCAGATACTGATTGACTTCGTTTTTTATTTTCAACATTTTTAAAGACAACAACAATTGAAAGAATATAGTTAACTATAACTCCGACTGTAAAGCCTGCAAGTGTAGAAACCGTGACACTTCTTGTTAGACTAAACCATAAAAAAGGAAAAGAGGTTGAATCCGTATAAATAACATAAAGAAAAAGAGCTGATACTAAAAAGTCTGCAATTGTTGCGATTCCTCCAACGATTAAAAATCGAACAATTTCCCAAAAAATAGGTCGTTTATGTAAAGGGATTTTCTCGTTAATTTCATTCATTTATATAATCACCATAATTAGCAGAAAGTAAATTATTAAAGTAACAATATCAGAAATCGTTGTAATAAAAGGATTTGACATTAAGGCAGGATCTTTTTTTATTAATCTTACAGTTAAAGGAAGGATAGCGCCAACAAATTTAGATATAACAATTGAAATGGTTATTGTAATACTAATAGTACCTGAAATTTCTAGAATACTAATCCACCAGTTAGGTGACCATTTAACAAAAGTAAGATCTTCCAGCTGAGTTACATTTACTATCCCAATAATAAATAGAAGAGGAATAAATGCAAAAGTAAATAATCCCAAACCAAGAGCAACTAAAAGTCCAGTTTTTATTTCTTTTCCAATTATTTTGCGATACTCTCCTTTATGATATTCGTTTAGAGCAAGAGATCTAATAACAAGTGATGCTGTTTGAGTGCCTGCATTACCTGCACTAGCAAGAAGAAGGGGGATAAAACTAGACATTATGATTACTGTTGCAATTTGACTTTCGAATTTATTAATAATTAAAGATGAAAAAATCCCAAGAACCATTAAAAGAATTAACCATGGTAATGAACTCTTAACAAGGCTCATAATTGATGATTCTCGGTAACTTTTTTCAAGTGGCGCAACAGCAGCCATTCTAGCGATATCTTCTGTATGTTCTTCAACGATGACATCGATAATATCATCAACTGTAATAACACCAACCATTTTATTATCTTTATTTAAAACAGGAAGAGTTGTTTTATCATAACGTTTAAATAAACGTGCAACTTCCTCTTGATCAGTTGAAACATGTACAAAAACGGGCTCAATTTTTGCAATCTCGGCTATTTCTTCATTATCTTCTGCAAAAATTAATTTATCTAAACCTACAACTTCAACTAAATTTCTTTTATTATCAATGATAAAAATATCGTAAATAGTAATTGCGTCTTGACCATTTTCTCGGATGTAATCTAGAGCTTGTTTAACAGTTAGGTTACCGCGCAATTCAATATATTCAGTAGTCATTAATGAACCAGCGGTATAGGGCTGATAATTTAAGATGGTATTAATATCTCGTCTTGTTTCCTTGTCTGCTTTTTGTAGTACTCTATTTACAAGATTAGAAGGCATATCTGTTAAAAATTTAACAATATCATCTGTGTATGTATTTTCAATTAAATCCTTAATTTGTTTATCGCTAAAAAGCTCAATTAATCGATTTTGTTGTTCAGTGCTAAGCTCAGTAAAAACCTCCGCAGTATATTCACTTTCAACTGTTCTAAAAACAAATAGAAGTTTTGAAACATCCTCAATACTATTAGCAGCATCTGCAAAGTCAACAGGTTCAATCGTGTTACAAAATTCTCGTAATGCTTTAACATCACGGTTATCAATAATGATTCTTAAATGTTCTAATAATTCAAATTTATCTTCCATAATTATGTCTCTTTTTACTATACACCAATGAAATAGTTTTTTCTACTTATAATGTCGCAGGGCGACGTTATAATAAAAGACCTTTTTTAATTGTATTAAATAAGTATATTGTCACAAATAAGGCTTAGATAATGCTATAATACACATTGAAGGGAATTTGATAATATGGAAAAGAAAATATTAGTTGAAACATCTGCTCGTCATCTTCACGTTACACAAGAACATTTGGAAATCCTTTTTGGGAAAAGTGCTAAATTAGAAGAAAGAGCACCACTTAGTCAACCTGGTCAATATGTATCACGTCAAAGAGTTACAATTGTTGGACCAAAACGATCAATTGAAAGAGTATCAATTTTAGGTCCTACTAGAAAAGAGTCTCAAGTTGAAATTAGTTTAACGGACGCTAGAACTCTAGGAATAGAAGTGCCAGTTCGCCTTAGCGGTGATATAAAAGGAAGCCCAGGTGTTAAACTTGTAGGTCCAGCTGGGGAATTAACAATTGAAGAAGGTTTAATCGTTGCGAAACGACATATTCATATGACGAATGAAGATGCTAAACGTTTTAATGTTAAACATAATGACAACGTGTCAGTCTTAGTTAATACAAAAGATAGGAAAATTGTTTTTGGTGATGTTCTAATCCGTGTTAGTGATACTTTCAAACTAGCAATGCACATTGATACTGATGAAAGTAATGCTGCTGGTATTAGCGGCGAAACATTTGGAACAATTGTAAAAAATAGCTAACAAGAGGACGCATCAGCGTACTTTTTTGTTGACCAAGCAACTATAAAAGGTTATATTTAATTAGGTATAAATACCTTATCAAGAACTACATATAGGGGAATTAATGTAGTAGCAACTCTCGTTGAGTAAGTGCTGTCCCTAGCAGGTTATACCTGAGCGATAAGGAAGTAATAAAAAATAATTACTTTCTTCGCAAAGTAATTTTTTTAAAGGAGTATATTATGAACGACCTACATTTATTTACTAGTGAATCAGTAAGTGAAGGACATCCTGACAAAGTTTGTGACCAAATTAGTGATGCGATTTTAGATGCTGTTCTTTCCTTAGATAGTAAGGCAAGAGTAGCATGCGAAACTTTTGCTATGAAAGACCATATTATTATTACGGGTGAAATATCCAGCAAAGAGCATCCGGATTATGCAAAAATAGCCCGAAATGTATTAAAAAGAATTGGTTATACAAGTGAAGAGGTAGGAATTAATGCAGATACATGTCGCGTAGATGTTTTACTAAATACTCAAAGTCCTGATATTGCAATGGGAGTTAACCGTAAGGATAAATATTCTCAAGGAGCAGGTGATCAAGGTATGATGTTTGGTTACGCTAGTAATGAGAGTGAAAATTATATGCCTCTTGCCATTGTAATAGCTCATAAGCTTGTAAAAGTTGCATCTTCTATGCGAAAAGAAGGCAAATTTAAAGGTGCGCGACCAGACATGAAATCACAAGTAACTATTGATTACACAAAACCTAAAAGACCTCGAGTTGATAATGTGCTAATGTCTATACAACATGAACCAGATGTAGATATGGAATTATTTAGAAAATTCATTCATGAAAAGATAATGATTCCAGTAGTCAAATCCTTCAATTTAAATGAAGATTTTAAATGGCTAATAAATCCAACAGGTCGTTTTGTAACTGGTGGGCCAAAAGGAGATACTGGATTAACGGGTCGTAAGATTATCGTTGACACATATGGAGGATATGCTCGGCATGGTGGTGGATGTTTTAGTGGCAAAGACCCTAGTAAAGTTGATCGTTCTGCAGCATATATGGCGCGCTATATTGCTAAAAACCTAGTAGCAGCAGGAGTAGCGGATAGAATTGAAATTCAACTAAGTTACGCAATCGGTGTTGCAGACCCATTAAGTGTTTCATTTTCAACTTTTAAGACTGCTAAGTATAGTGATCATGTTATTTTATTGTTAATTAGAAACCTTTTTGATTGTCGCCCTGGTGTTATTATTGAACAATTTTCACTAACTAAACCAACCTTCAAATATGAAGATACTGCTTCATACGGTCATTTTGGTCGAAATGATTTAGATCTCCCGTGGGAAAGGCTAGATAAAGTCGAGCAAATTAAGGCTGAACTAGCAAAAATAGAAAAATAATTAGTTCTAAAAAAAACTAGATTTCAACTATTTAGGGGTACTAAATTGTCCCTAAATTGTTTATAATAAAAGTGGATAAGCTCACATATATAATTTAGAAAGGAGCACGATAGATGAAATACCAAATTGTTGGCAAAAACATCGTCGTAACAGATGCCATTCGTCGTACATTAGAAAAGAAACTATCGAGAATGGATAAGTATTTTGTTATTGATGATACTGTTGATTGCCGCGCTGTAGTAAGTAGCTACAGAGATGTAAAAAAAGTGGAGATAACAATCTTCACCAAACAAATGACGTTCCGTGTTGAAGAAAAGAACTCGGATCTCTATGCAGCTGTCGATAAAGCAATCGACAAGTTAGAAGGACAAATGAGAAAACTTAAAACTCGGATGTCTCGTCGCAATCGTCAAAGTTTAGGAGAATCGATTGCCTTTGAAAATTTTGAAGCGGAAGCAAACTTGACCAAAGAACAAGCTCAAGTAGTCCGCACAAAATCAATCTTTTTAGAACCAATGAGTCTAGAAGAAGCAATCATTAGAATGGAAGCACTTGATCATAGTTTCTTTCTCTATCTAGATCAAGATGATAAATTAATTTCGCTTCTATATCATCGTAATGATGGGGGATATGGCTTAATTCAAGCTGAAAACAAAATTAAGTAAACGATTTTAAATTACAAAAAGGACTGCTAGCAGTCCTTTTTTATGCGAAAATAGGGTCAATATCTTAAATCTTTCCTATTTTCGCTAAGATATTGTATAATATCTTGCGAGGTCAAAAATGAGTAAAGTTATAGCAACAGATTTAGATGGTACACTCTTCTATCCAAGACGTAAAATTGGCATGATTCCATACAGGAATCTTAAATTTTGTCGTAAGTTGATTAATGAAGGAAATGAACTAGTTCTTGTAACTGGACGTTCTCATTTTTATACAATGTTAGTAGAAGAGAAAATTGAATCATCACTCGATGTAATTGGTATGAATGGTGCTTTTATTATTGTTGATGGTCAAATTAAAGAAGAGCATTTTTTAGATAAAGAAGTTCTTGATTTATATAAAGACATTACTACTCGCTTTAATATTTTAGGTTGTATGATTATGAGCAAAAGATACCCTCTATTAATTACTGGACCTCATTTTAACTGGGTGAAACGGCTTTTTTATCGTATATACTACTGGACACAAGGGGTATACGCTGAAAAGTTTTTACTTTCTCGTTCTTTATTTCAAAAAGAATTAAGAAGTGGTAGGGTTTATAAACTAATGTTCTTTTTTGGACTTGGTAAAGATGGACATGACAAGGCTAACAAAGCAAATAAATACATCCGCGAACGTTACGGTGACTCTTTTGAAGCATCATGGTCGCATTTGTTTATTGAAATTACACCGAAAGGTTGTTCAAAAGGTGAGAGTCTTAAAAAATACCAAAAATATAAAGGTGTTAGTGATGAAAACATCTATGTTGTTGGTGATTCTGGTAATGACATTTCTATGTTCAAGGAATATTATGAAAACTCCTTTTGTATGAAACATAGTTCACTAGCGGTAAAAAAATATGCTAAACACATTTTAAGACGATTTTATGATCTTCAGGCATATTTATAAATTAGGAGGATATTAATATGAACACAACTAGCCATTATATAATGGGAATTTATCAACTAAATTTGTTACTTCGCGATTCATTGGAATATATGTTACCAAATCGCACATTTACTGTTGATGTATACGAAAAACGACAAAAAGGTATTGCCTCACTTTTAAGTGAAAATTCACCTTTTTCCTCGTTTGTAAAAAATAACGGTGAAAAAGCCGAGGAAGTAATGAATAACTTCCGAAATTTTGAAGTTGAAGTCTATAGCGACAAAGGATCAATCGTTAAAATTCATAGTGATCAAGTTGAAGTCGATCAAGCTAAGCATATTGCTTTTTATGAAATGGTCGTAGGTTTATTTCAAACGGTTGAAGATATTTTACAAGGATATTTAAATCATGCTAAAAAAACAAATACATATGAAGAGAGCTTAGAAAAAGCAATTGACAGCAATGAATATTATTTTAGAACTCTTTCTCATCTTGTCATCGTTCATGATTTAATTAAGGCTTTTAATGAGTTTCAAGTCGCAATGAGAGAATCAAAAGGTGAACCATCACCAGTAGCCAACTTTATTAACGATGATATTACAAAATATTATGGTTTTATCGCTTTTCAAAAGAAACATAATCGCGTAAAAGATGCTTCTTATCACGAAATGCTTGATAAAGTTAATATGCTTGTTCAAGCCATGAGCGGTAAAAGATCTCTTCCAGAAGGAACAACATTCCCAGATTTATTTAAGGACGTTGAACAATCAATTCTTAAAGAAGCTGAAAAAAGCGAAGCACTTTGGAAAGTCACTTTTGCACCAGTTATGAATGAATACATTAAATTTTCAAAAGAAGCAGCCGAAAAAGCACAAAAGAAGATGGAAAATTTAGCATAAGCTAAAACATTAGGAAAAATAGTATGAATAAAGTAGGATTCATTGTTGATTCAACGGCAATTATTGCGCTTGATTTAATAGAAAAATATCAAATAGAAATTGTTCCGCTTTTTGTTACGGTTGACGGAGTTACAAAACTTGGCAAAGATATTGATGATGATAAGTTTGAAAAAGACTATAGTACATTTAAAAAAACTACAACAAGTTCTCCAACCCCTAATGCCTTTCTAGAAGCATATCAAAAACAATTTGAGCGTGGATTTAAAGATATTATCGTTTTGCCACTTTCTGAAAAATTAAGTGGAACTCATCAAACTGCTATCGTTGCTAGGTCTCTTTTAAGTGAAGAAAAACAGCAACATGTACACATTGTTAATACCCTTAATGCTTCAATTGGCATTGATGCTTTTTTTGAAGGTATGCGGGATGCACTTGAAAACGATTTAGATGTTGGCGAGCTTATATCGTTAATTGAAAAAAGAAATGAAAATGCGCTTGTTATTTTTGAAGTTAATGAACTTAAACATTTATACAATGGTGGTCGTTTAAGCAGACTTAAATATATTGTTGGAGATTTACTCAAAATTAAGCCTTTGATAGAGTTCAAAGAAGGTTCACTAAAAGCAATCGGAATTAACAGAAACCGCATGAAAAATATTGAAATGGTTGTAAATCGAGTAGTAAATCTTGCACAAAAATGCAAAAATATTTTCGTAAACATTTTTTATAGAAGTGAAATATCTAAGAAATCATTAGAAATTATAAAAGAAAAATTAAAAGAAAAAATTCCTAATTTAAAAATAGCGACATCACTTCGCCTTGATCCAGTTTTCTTAACTCATGTTGGAAATGAAGGATATGGCGTTGCAGTTTGTGCTTATAATTAGTAGAATTTAAGTTGAGGTTATTAATTATGAAGAAAAGAAGAACTATGAAAAAAATCAATGTAAATATCGCTGAACTTGTTATGTGTATCATTGGTGCATTAATTAGTATTGGTGGACTTACATTAGCAATTTTAGGTATTGTTGCACGTAATTTATCAGACATAGAAAATTCAATTCGTCAAAATCAAGATAAGTTAATTGCAGCAACTAAGTTAAACTTTCAACAACTTGGTGCAATAATTATGCTCTTTGGCGTAATTGTTATTACAATTACTATAGTTGTCGTTGCTAAAAAAGTCGATTTAGAAGAAGAAAAGCGTTCAAGAAGAGCTCAACGTTTATCACTTATTATGGATGGTAAAGATGAAGAGCCACGTGAAACTGAAGTTGAAGAATAAATAAAAGTTAAATATATGAATAAAAACCCGCGAGGCGGGTTTTTATTCTGGCGGAGAAAGAGGGATTTGAACCCTCGCGAGGCCTAAACCTCCTACCGGTTTTCGAGACCAGCCCCTTCAGCCGCTTGGGTATTTCTCCGTATAAAGCATTATATCATAGGCTAAAAGTTGGAAAAACAAAATTGTATAAAGAGTTAATAAACATCTCAAATTTGCACCAAATTGTTATTTTATTAGCGATAAACGCTAATATGTTATTTTTTTATTCCTTCGTGTATAATAGATATGTTATTAAAAGGAGAGCAAAAGCATGGATAGCTTAATTGAATTTTTACAAGAATATCCTATTTTTGTTGGTGTACTTTTATCGCTTATTGTCCTATTATCGGTATTACTTCTTTTTTATTTGATTACCAAAAAGCAAGATCGTAAAATTACAACAACTATGCAAGAAAGTATTAATACGGTTCGTGTTTTTGTTGTTGACTTTGGTAATGATAGAGCGACTTACTTTAATAAACGTGATTTTGGGAAACGTCAAAGTGGTACATTAGATATTTTCTTTCGTCAATTTGAATTAAATGCTGCAACAGAAATAGAGCAATGGCTCGAGAATCTTTTAGCAGATAAGAAGAATACTCCAACATGGTTTGAAGCAGATGTAAACATTGAACGAAAAAAGGCAACTTTCTTTTCTCTTCTTCAAGTAATTCATATTAACCGTGAAAAAGAAATAATTTATTTAGAAAGTCATCTTTTACAGTACTTAACACCAAAAAATCAAATTAATAAGAAAATGTCTCAAAAAGCAAGGCACCCCTATTCGCTTGAAGAGTTTGATCACCTTTTTCATCGTGCGAAAAGGAAAAACCGTGGTTTATTGATGTTGATTAGGTTTTATAAAATTCATCGTCAAAAAGAAAGTGAACCTGATATAGAAAAACTTCTTTTAACGCAATTAAAAGATCGAGTTACTCTATTTTTAACTGCCTCTCGAGTACTAATAGAAATTAGTAACATGGAGGTTGCTGTTTTTGATTTAAGATCAAGCGATTTTCAAATTGCACGGCAAATTGCACGGTCTTTGCGTGAATATCTAAATAGATATATCGATATTAACGGTATCAGCGGTTATGGTTTTACTATTGGAGTTGTTTCAGCAAGTGACTTTGGTGAATGTGTTGATTTAATTGATACAACTCGTGAAATGGCAATTGCAGCAGAGAAGAACCCTGAACAAATTGCCTACTATGACCGTCTACGACCAATGATTAATCTAGATAACACATTCTTTAGAAAAGAGCTAGATTTAGTAATAAAAGATAAACGACTTTATGTTAGTTTTAGACCAATTGTTGATGCAAGAAGCGGTGATGTTTATGGTTATTTTAGTTATATTGAACCATCGCAGTCAATCTTTAATAACTTTAATGAAATTAAGGAATTTGCTCTAAAAACTGAACGAGAACGTGAATTATTTTCAGTAATGTCGCGAAATATTCTTACAAAGTTTTTTAATCAAAGAACTAGCGATAAGCACTATTTATTTTTAAATGTTCTTATTAGTGATTTTCAAGCTATTTCAAATAGTTTAAGTAGAATGAATCATGCTGATAATATTCCGCTTGTCCTTCTTTTTGATGAAGAAGATGTTTCAATGTCTGCTCTTTCTTCAGATGTAACCATTGAGAAACTAACGAAAATTAAAAATTATGGCTTTGACCTAGGTTTAACAATTTCAAACACCGAACTTACGATGCCAGCTGCTCTATATGGAACTTTTGATTATTTTGTTGTTGATGAAAAAAATGTTAAAAACATTAAAAAAGATCAAAGAAAATTAAATTTCTTACTATCAACGCTTGGTAAACTTTTAAAATACAACAAGGAAATTATTGTTACAGATTTACCAGGCTGGAGCGAAATAGAATATATGGTTCGAAGCGGAATTAATTTAGTTAGCGCAGAAGAAATTGCTAAAAAGAACTCAATGGTTGTTCCACTTGAAATAAAGAAAATTACGAAAGTAAATTCGTTTACGAAATAGAAGTGAGGAAATTATGAAAAAGGAATTTAAAAACGAAGCAATTACAAGACAAAGTGAAGACTTTGCCCGGTGGTATACCGATGTGTGTCGTAAGGCCGAATTAATGGACTATAGTTCTGTTAAGGGTTTCATTATTTATCGCCCGTATGGTTATGCGATTTGGGAACATATTCAAAATTATTTAGATCGACGATTTAAAGAAACTGGACACGAAAATGTTTATATGCCACTTGTTATTCCTGAATCATTATTTCAAAAAGAAAAAGATCATGTTGAAGGATTTGCTCCAGAGACATTAATTGCCACTATTGGCGGTGCTAATAACCTCGAAGAAAAGTTAATTATTCGACCAACTAGTGAAGTTCTTTTTTGTGACCATTTCGCAAAAATCATTTCAAGTCATCGTGATTTACCAAAAAAATACAATCAATGGTGTAGTGTTGTTCGTTGGGAAAAAACTACTCGTCCTTTCCTTCGAGGAGCAGAATTTCTTTGGCAAGAAGGTCATACAATGCATGCAACTAAGGAGGAAGCAGAAAAAGAAGCACTTGATATGCTCTATATTTATGAAGCGATGGGTAAAGAACTTTTAGCAGTCCCGTTCCTAGTTGGTAGGAAAACAGAGAATGAAAAATTTGCAGGAGCTGAAATTACATATACAATAGAAGCTCTTATGCCAGATGGAAAAGCTCTTCAAAGTGGAACAACGCATTATTTTGGTGATGGATTTGCAAAAGCATTTAATATTGCTTATCAAAACAAAGAAAATGTGTTAGTTAATCCTTTCCAAACAAGTTGGGGTGTTTCTACACGATTAATTGGTTCAATTATTATGGCTCATGGCGATGATAATGGTCTTTCACTTCCACCATATGTTGCACCAATTCAAGTTGTTATTGTTCCAATTCAAATGCAAAAAGAGGGCGTTTTAGCAAAGGCGAATGAAATTAAGGCCCGTTTAGAAGCAAAAGGAATTCGCGTTAATCTTGATGATAGTGACCGAACACCGGGCTGGAAATTTAGTGAATATGAAATGAAGGGCGTTCCGCTTCGTCTTGAAATTGGTCCACGCGATATTGCTAATGGCGTCGTTAGTGCTGCGATTCGTTACAATGGAAAAAAACTCGTTTTAAACGAAAAAGATCTTGAAGTTGAAATTCCAAAGCTTTTAAAAGATATTCATGAAGCATTGTATAAGAAAGCTCATGATTATTTCTTAGAACACCTCACCGAAGTTCATACCGAAGAAGAACTTGCAGATGTTTTAGAAAACAAAGGTGGCTACGCTATAATAATGTGGTCTGGTGAACAAGAAGTGTTAGATCAAATCAAAGAAAAATATAGTGCTACTGCAAGATGTCTACCTTTTGAACAAACACCATTTGCCAAAAAATGTTTAATAAGTGGCAAACCTGCAAAATTTGTTGTTATTATTGCGAAAGCATATTAATATTTACATTACAACGCTAATTATGATATATTAATTAAGCGTTTTGGAGTAGTACCCAAGTTGGTGAAGGGGCTTCCCTGCTAAGGAAGTAGGTCGGGTAACTGACGCGAGAGTTCGAGTCTCTCCTACTCCGCCATTAAAAAAATCACATCAAGTGATTTTTTTCTTTTACTTCTAAAGTAAAAACGCCGCTAAGCCGCGTATTATTTTATACTGGAATTAGTCCAGGGAATATGTGGTTTATTATGTCTATTATATACTCAACGACAAATGTAAGATTATCAGTAAAATATAAGTAAACGACTGCGCCAATGACGGCAGCAAAAATAACAAGAGCAATAATTGAAAGAATGCGTGAAAAAATACGAGCAGCTTGATTTGGTTTACTTGCAAGAACGAGTGAAATTGTAGCAAAAATCACCGCTAAAGGATTTAAAAGAAGCGAAAGAATAGCAAATGTAATTGCTCCGCCTTTTTTTCTTTTTGGTTTTTTTTCAACAACAGGAGTAGTTTCAACAACTGAAGTTTTTTCAGTAGAAGGAGTTTCTTCCACTATAGGAGGGAGAGTTTGTGCTTCTACGGGTACGGGCGTTTCTCTTTTTGCAGGAACTGTTTTTTCTTTTGGATCTTTAACGCTAGTAAAAACTAATGATTGTTCATGTTTTTTTCGTCGTTCTTTTCGATATAGTTTTTCTAATTCTTCTAAAACATCAGTAACTATTTTCTTATTATCTTGCATATGAAGTTGACGGGCTTCTTGATCAATTAAAAAAACATGCCGAGTGCCAAGTTTTAATCCTCCAACTGGTTTTGCAATTTGCAAGACAGCATAGTCTTGATCATTATAGGGAATCAAGGCGAGCTGAATGTATTCAAAGACCGTACCATTAACATCTTGAATAAAAATATTTTCCTTACTATTAACATCATATAGTTGTTCAACAATGTCTCTTTTTTGCATATTATTTCTCCTATTTCTTATTAATTTAATTCTAATTTAGTTTTGTTGAGTTTGTCAATTAGACAAATAGTCTAAATGACAATATTTTTTATAAAATAAGATGAAGAAGAGAACTTGCTTCTTCAAGTGCTTGCTGTGCTTTTTCTATCATTTCAATAATAGTAATTACAAGTAATAAACTTTGGGCGATAATACCAATAATTGCACTGACACGTGCTGCTAATAGTTCCTCTTGCACTGGATCTACTTTTGTAATAATCAAGGAAGCTATACCAAAAGGAATACCAAAAAATATTGAAATAACCCCAAAAACGAGGGCAAGATATCTACGTTTTGATTTCTTTACAGGTTTTTGAGTAGTATTAGTAATAACCTCAACTTCAACATTTTCGACTATTTTTTCATTACAATGAGGACAAGAAGTTACTGGATCAAGAATTTCTTTTCCGCAGTTAGGACAAAACATAGTATTCTTCCTTTCTTAAATCATTTTAACTATTGTAATTTTACCAAGATAGAATCAAAACGACAATAAAACTAAATAAAACAAGTTTTTGTTAACATAATATGTTAATATGAACATATGATGAAGAGAAATAGAATAACTGTACTTTTGTTACTTTCAACCTTGCTATTTTCGTGTCAATCGCCAAGACCACCTGTTGGAACAAGCGATGAAAGCGAAACAACTTTTGATTCGACCACAACAACTGATGGGTCGGAACATGTAAGCGATACAACGAGCGAAACTTCAAGCGAACCAGAATTACCGCCAATTAGTTATGTTCAAGTATTTGCCCCTACACTTTACTCTCATGTTTATGCCTGGATTAATGAGAGCGGAGGTGTTAATGAATTAGTTGGTGGTTGGCCAGGCACCCTTTTAAAACCATAGGATGATGATTGGAAAACATATGATTTCCAAGGCTATACCGCCTTAAATGTCATTTTTAGCACAGGTAGTAGTGCTAATCAAACACAAGATCTTTCTATTGATGGAGCAGGATACTATTGGTATTACAACGGTAATCTTACTAATCAAAAGCCTGGTACTGGTGGAGGTGGAGGAGGAAATAGTGAAGGTGAAACTTCATATCCAGATTTACCAACTTATGAAGCGCAAGATTGGAGAGATTTCCCATTTTGGAACGAATATCCTTCCTCTTATTGGACGACAATAAATAAATATAACGGAAACAGGAAAGACTTCCGTAATGAATCCATCTACTTTACAATAACCACGCGCTTTTATGATGGTGACCCCTCAAACAATGTTCATTGTTGGGACGGAAACAATCCAGATAGCGATAAAGCTTGGCGGGGTGATTTTAAAGGTTTAATTCAAAAAATGGATTATATTAAAGCACTTGGTTTTACAGCAATTTGGATTACTCCAATTGTGCGTAATGCTTCAGGCTATGATTATCATGGCTATCATGCTCTTAACTTTAGAATGGTTGATGAGCGATATTTATCAGAAGATGTTTCATTTCAAACTGTAATAAATGAAGCGCACGCGCGCGATATGAAAATTATTCTTGATGTTGTCTTTAACCATACTGGTAATTTTGGTGAAGAATATCTTTTCCCAATGTTTACCAAACAAGGAACTGACTATGGAAACTTTTCTAGTTTAGTTAAGCTACCTGGTGCTCCTTTACCTGCAAATTATGACTCTTTAAATCATGGTCAGCAATATGATGCTCGAATTGCAGCAATGAAAAATACACGTAATGACGGTAGTGATCCAAATTATATTTATCATCACTATGGACATTTCTCGTGGGAATCATTTGGAGAACAAGTCGCTCAAATTGCCGGAGACTGTGTTGATTTAAATACTGAAAACCCAGTAGTAGCAGAATATCTCGTTAAAGCTTATGGCGAATTTATTAGAATGGGTGTTGATGCTTTCCGTATCGATACGCTTAAACATATATCAAGACTTACTATGAATAATTATTTCTTCCCTGCTCTTTATGAGTTTGCAAGAAGATGTGGTAACGATCATTTCCATATGTTTGGAGAAGTGTGTGCTAGGGTTCGTGGTGTTTGGAACCACAATATTCCTGCATTAAGTGCCCCATTTTACACATGGAAAGAAAATAAAGAATATCCATGGGGAGATACAATAACTAACTTAAATAGTATTGAACTTGCCTATAATGATAACAGTTCGGTTAGCAATGAAAGAACATCGCAAAATGCTAAATTAAATGGAATTGCTTATCATACACCTAATTATTCTCAAAGTTCACGTGTTGGAGTAATTGATTTTCCAATGCACTGGAATTTCCAATATGCACGTGATGCATTCAATGTTGCTGTAAGCAACGATCATTTCTATAACGATGCAACATATAATGTAATGTATGTCGATAGTCATGACTATGCTCCTGATTGTATTGAAAGGATGAGATATGTAGAAGGAACAGATGCATGGGCTGAAAATATGTCATTAATGTGGACTTTTAGAGGAATTCCTTGCTTATATTACGGTTCAGAAATAGAATTTCAAAAAGGAAAGTTGATTGATCAAGGACCAAATATTTTACTTAGTGAATCTGGAAGAGCTTATTACGGCGATCATATTGAAGGTAGCGTTAATGTAAGCGAATTTGGTAAATACAGTAACGCTACTGGCGCACTTGCATCGACATTAAATAAACCTCTTGTTCGTCATTTAATGAAACTAAACCAAATTCGCTTAGCAATTCCGGCTTTATCAATGGGACAATATACGACACAAGGAGTAAATGGCAATATGGCCTTTATTCGTCGCTATACTGTTGGTGGTACGGATTCTTTAGCCTTAGTTACTATAAGTGGAGGAGCAACATTTAGTGGTATTCCTAATGGAACTTATGTTGATGTAGTTACTGGTCAAAGAGTTAATGTAACTGGTGGCTCACTTAATGTATCACTAAGTGGAAAAGGTAATCTTCGAGTATTTGTTTTAGAAAATTCTTCCACTGGTACACTTGGTAAAATTGGTGAAACAACAACATATTTAAAATAGACTAATAGCGATCAAAAAAGGAGTTCGTTTTGAATTCCTTTTTTTATTTGTATGCGTAAATTTTGGTTACTTTTTTGATATTAAATAAAAAAAGAACCTTTAATTTGATGATAAAAACAAAAATACAATTATGATTTTTCAAATTGAGGGCTATTTTGCACGATATTTAAATTAAATATGTATAAAGCCAAAAAAATAGTGATTTTTGTTTACTTTTTGCAGTGTTTTTTCACATTATTTTGCTATAATGTTTATGCAACCCTATGGTTAGAAAGAAGGTAGTTTTCAATGGAAGATTTTAAAGAGGTAATATTACAGTTTCATAGTTGGTATTTTTGGCTTAACTTCGGATTAGCCATGATTGTATTAATAATCTTTGTTGTTTTTTTATGTAAACATCTTGGTAGTAAATTTATTAAACTATTTTACGCTATTAATGTACCCCTTATCGCACTTGCTGCCCTTTTTAAATTAGACCTTCTTTTAATTGTTGCACTTATTTTATTTATCACAGGAAGTATTGCTTTCATTTATGGAAACATAGTTCAATTTAGAGCAAATATTATTAATTTATTTGATCGTCAAATTTCAAAAAGTTCTTTAAATCGAAATAAAAGAAAATTTAGAAAGATTTATGATGAAGAAGCAGTTTATCATGAACTTGAAATTGCAGTTGATTTTCTTTCGAAAACTAAAACAGGTGCACTAATCACGCTTGAAAGAGGAACTCTTTTAGATGACATCATTACAAATGGAACACAAATTGATGCTCCGGTTAAAGCCCAACTATTAATGACAATTTTCCATAAAGGTACTGCACTTCACGATGGCGCAGTTGTCATTCGTGACAACGTTATTATTGCCGCTAGTGTTTATTTTAAACCTTCAACTAAGCCCTTATCTGGTAAAGTTGGTTCAAGGCATAGAGCCGCGTTAGGAATTAGTGAAACGACTGATTCAGTAACTATTGTTGTAAGTGAAGAAACCGGCCGAATTTCAATAGCCTACAAGGGTGTGTTGCAACCCATTAGCCGCGATAATTTCTATCGCGCATTAGTAGAATATATGCAAATAGAAACCGCAGAACTTAACAATGAATAAATATTTTGGAACAGATGGAATTAGAGGAAAAACAAATGTCGAACTAACTCCGACATTAGCTTTTAAAATTGGTCGTTATTTAGGCGAATATCATAATAAGAAAAAAAGAAATACCGTTTTAATTGGGCGTGATACAAGAATTAGTGGTTCAATGCTATTGCACTCTATTGTAGCTGGTTTACTATCTTCAGGCACTGATGTTGTGGATTTAGGTGTTACAACAACTCCCTCGGTTGTTTATCTTACAAAAAAGCATAAGTTTAATTACGGAATAATTATTACGGCATCGCATAACCCCTATTATGATAACGGTATAAAGGTAATTAACGAAAATGGTGATAAAATTTCACAAAAATTAGAACATGCGATTAATGAATATTTAAACAAAGAAGAAGATGATCTTCCTTTAAAAAAAGAAGATGATATTGGCACTTATACATATAATGGTAAACTTTTACTTGATTATGTAGATCTTATTAAAGCGAACATTAAAATTACATCAAATTTAAATATCCTTTTTGATTTAGCAAATGGTGCAGCAAGTAAAGTTGCTCCACTTGTTTTAAAGGATTTAGCTATTAATAATGAAATCATTAATGCAATGCCGAATGGCATTAACATTAACGCAAGTTGCGGCTCAACTTATCTAGAAACCTTAAGTAGTAAGATTAAAGAAAGAAAAGATGAATTTGATTTAGGTGTTGCCTTTGATGGAGATGGTGACCGTGTGCTTTTAGTTGATAAAGATGGTAATAAATTAGATGGTGATCACATAATATTTATTGCTGCTAGATGCATGCAAAAACTAGGTAAACTTAACAAAAACACTGTCGTTTTAACAGTAATGAGTAATTTAGGTCTTCTTAATGCGTTAAAAAAAGAAGGTATTAAATACGAAATTGTTGATGTTGGCGATAAATATGTTCAGGCTAAAATTAACGAAGAAGGATATTCACTTGGCGGTGAACAAAGTGGCCATATTATTTTTGGCAATCTTTTAAATAGCGGTGATGGTCTTTTAACAATTTTGTATTTACTAACTCTATTAGAAGAAGCAAAACTTACAATTGAGGAAGCTCTTAACGGCTTTGCTAAACTTCCACAGGTTTTAATAAATGTAAATGTCTCAAATAAAAATAAAGTAATGAAGGATGAAGGACTTCTTAAACTTGCTAAAAAGATTACAACTGAATTAGGAACAAATGGAAGGCTTCTATTACGAGCTAGCGGCACAGAACCAAAAATTAGAATCATGGTAGAAGCAGAAACAGTCCTAAAATGCGAACATTATTGTGATTTAGTTAAGCAATATATTGAAGCAATGTAAAAAAAAAGATTCGGCAGTGCCGAATCTTTTTTTATTAGTATTTTTTATTTTGGTCCGAAATCGTTTCGATATAACCAAGCATCAAGTAGGAATTCTGCTTTTTGAATACTATTACTACCAGTGAAACTAATAAAAGCGGTTTGAACACCTTTAGCAGTTACACCATTTGTAAAGTCAACGACAAATATAGTTGGAGTAACAAAGGTATCAACATTAGCTTCTTGAATCTTAGTAATTGTTTCATCACTTATTCCATCGTTAATGTAGTAATTTGATTGTTGAGCACTACCTGCAAATTCTTCAAAGTAAAGAATATTTCTAACTAATAGGGCATCAAATGCTGATTTACATTCGTCATCACCTTTATAATCGTCATTTTTCCAATCTTCTTTGGTTTCTTGATCTACGAAAATTGTTTTAAGACCAAAGGCAGCACCGCCTAGTTTTTCTTTACTAAATTTACTCATAGTATCAAAACCTTCTTGCATTTGGTCACAATATGTACACTTATTTTCACCTTGAATAAATGCTAAGAAGAACTTTTGTCCATCTAAATTAGAAGATAGACCATTTTCATTTTCGTAAATATCATCAAGTAATTTTTGTGCATCGCTATCAACAGCACCTTTTAGAGAAACTTGGTAATTTTTATAAAAAGCATCTGGGCTATTTCTTTTATCGTTTAATTCTTTAATTCCATTGTAAATAGGGGTAATTGAAAAGATAATTGCAAAAATAACACCAACGATAAGCAATGGTTGAATCCATGCTGTTTCTTTAATCCATTGCCAGATTCTTACGAAGAATGCGCCAATGGCACCGAGTATTTTTTTCATACTGAGTCCTCCTATATAAAATATAGCACTATAATAATATCACCGTACGCGTGCGAATTCAACAAAGAAAACTATAAAAATTACTCATATATCATAAAGTGGTTTTATTCATTGCAAGAAACATAGTTTCTTATTATAATCAATATCGGTACATATTAATGAAAAAGAAAAGAAATATTATTAGAGAAATTAAAGCATACTTAAAGGAAAGACCCAAGCTCTCAATTGCAGCTCAATATGCCTATTCATTCTTTATGTGTGTGATTAGTGCATTTATGGTCGGTCTTAGTTTTAGACTATTTGTTGCTCCTGCTGAATTACCAGAAGGTCAGATATATTTTGTTACAGGAGGAGTAAGTGGATTAGCTCAAAACATAGTCAAATTTGTAGCGGATATTTTAAAAGTCCAAAATGTAAATCGAAGTTTACTTCAATCCATTTTATATTTTTCGCTTAATATTCCTGTTATGTTACTAGGTTGGTTTAAAATTGGACGACGTTTTACGTTTTTTTCGGTAATGAATGTTTTTCTAACATCACTATTTATTTCAATTATTCCAGTTTCATGGGAAAAGGCAGTTATAATAGATTCTCAACTAACAAGAACATTATTCGCCGGCATTTTGGCGGGTTTTGCAGGGGCAATTGCGCTAAAATCTAATGTTTCGCGAGGCGGAATGGACATTGTTTCCTATTATTTCGCGAATAAAAAAAGTACAGATGTTGGTAAATACTCTGTTATTTTAAATGGTGTTGTTCTTATTATCTTTTTTATTCTTAATTTGTTTGATGAAAATCCGAGTTCAAATGCTCTTACGGCAGTTATATATTCTGTTTTATACTTAGTAATGAGTTCAATCGTCATAGATGCAATTCATATTCGTAACAAAAAAACACAATTACAAATATTTACTAGCAATGAAGAACTAGCCAAAGCACTTATTAATAATTTTCCACATGGAGCAACTACGGTAGGCGGAATAGGCGTCTATAGTAGTGAGGCAAAAACGATTATTTACATGACAGTATCAAGTAATGAAGTTAATGATGCTGTCACTCTTATTCGTGAACTTGATCCTAAGGCTTTCATAAATGTTATTGATGTTAGACAGATACATGGAAAATTCTTTATTCCCCCTATTAAGTAGGTTATAATTTAGATAAGGAGATTAAAAATGGAAAACGAAGAAAAGAAAATTGTTGACAGTGAAAATGTCGAAGAAAAACCTGAAAAAGCAGTTAAAGAAGAACCAAAATCTGAACCTGTAGAAGAACCAAAGGTTGAAAAAACGCCAAAACCAAAAGGAAAAAGAATGACTTTTAAAGAATTCTTAGGCTTACCTGCAGTACTAGTTTTAGTTCTATTTACATTCTTAACATACGCATTTTATAATGCAATTCAAATGATTGAATGGCTTGATGCAGTTAGTGGCTTTGATGGAGTAGACCGTGCCCCAGCGATTTTATTGCTGATAAATGACATATTTATTCTAGGTGCTGTTATTACTCATTTAATATTCTTTATCTTAAGAATTGCTGGAGTCAGACCTATTAGTAAAACTGGAATTATATTGGAGGTTATCTTATTTGGTTCGACCGCTTTATTATTGTTCATTTCTTGGATTATGAAACTTGTTGATGGAAATGCAGTAACAGCCTTACAATTTATTGGTATTTTTGCAGCATTAATAACTATGGGTGTAATTTCATACATTCATACCGGTTGGCTCTGTCAATTAAAGAATAAATAAATTATATTTAATAATAAAAACTCGCTGGTTAGCGAGTTTTTTTATGGCGGAGAAAGAGGGATTTGAACCCTCGCGCCCTGTTACAGGCCTACGAGCTTTCCAAGCCCGCCCCTTCAGCCGCTTGGGTATTTCTCCGTCGCAAGAAACATTATATCATTAAAGTGTATTTTGTCATTAATAAATCATAAATTACGAATATAAATGTGGTAAAATAAGGTCATGGTAAAGAAAATTTATAAAATAACGAAAGTTGATGCTAATCAAAGAGCAGATAAATATATACAAAAAGTTTTAAGTCGTGCTCCAAGAAGCTTTATATATCGTCAATTTAGGCGCAAAGATATTAAAATTAATGATTTTACTGCCCTTCCTCAATCTATCCTTGTTGAAGGTGATGAATTAAGCATTTTTCTAACTGATCAACAACTTAAAGATTTTTCGACTATTTATGTATTTGAACGTATACCCATGACTGCTGAAATCATTTATGAAGATGATGCTATTTTAGTATTAGATAAACCGAGAGGATTACTAGTTCATAGTACTCGTCTTGAAAGAGTTAAAACATTAACGAATGAAGTACTAACATATTTAGAAAGTAAAGGCGAATTTGATCCTAGTAACCGAGGATTTATTCCTTCGCCCGTTCATCGTTTAGATCAAGAAACGACTGGTTTAATAATCTTTGCTAAAACTTTAGAAATTGCTCAAGTGTTGAGTGATGCTCTTGTTAAACGAGATGAAGTAGTAAGAAAATACTATGCATTATGCTCGGGAAAATTGCAAAAAGAAGGCGAAATTAAATTTGAGCTTGAAAAAGATGAGGAAACATTTATTTCATTTGTAAAGAAAAATGACAACGAAGAGAGCGACCGAATGAAAGAAGCAATTACTAAATATAAGGCGATCAAATATTTTAAAAACATTACGTTTGTAGAAATTCATCTTATTACTGGTCGATTTAATCAAATAAGAGCACATTTTTCTGCTATTAATCATCCATTACTTGGTGATCTTAAATATGGTGATAGAACTCTTAATGAATACTTAAATGTTTTTCGTTTATGTCTTCATGCAGGTGAGCTTAAATTTAAAAAACTTCCGCATCCATTTTCATATTTGAATAAGAAAACATTTATAGCAGAATTACCTGATGATATGAAAGAAATCATTGAAAAAATTAGATAGAGGTTATTTTATGAAAATTAGTGAAAAATATTATTCTTGGCTCAATCATCCAGAAATGCCGGACTATCTAAAAAATGAACTTAAGTTAATGAGTAAAGAAGATATAGAAAATGCTTTCTTTAAAGATGTTGAGTTTGGCACCGCTGGAATGAGAGGATTATTAGGCGCAGGTACTAATCGCCTTAATATTTTTACAGTTAGAAGAGCTACAATAGGATTCGCTAATTATTTAAGCACAATTTGTAAGAACGCTAAAAAAAGAGGTGTTGCTATTGCTCACGATAATAGATATATGTCGCGAGAATTTACGATGGATATAGCTAATACATTAAATAAAATGGGATTTGATGCTTATGTTTTTAATTCTTTACGCCCAACTCCACAACTAAGTTACGCAGTCAGAGAACTAAATTGTATTGGGGGAATTGTAATAACTGCTTCTCATAATCCAAAAGAATATAATGGTTACAAAGTATATGATGAGGATGGGTGTCAGTTAATTCCTGAAAAGATTGATGGATTGTTAGAACAAATTAATAAATTACCAGATTTTTTAAATCTTAAAACACCCGTTTGTAAAAAAAATGGTATCACTCATGAAATTCCATTGAGTTTTGATGATAAATATATAGAAGCTGTAAAAAGTATTCAAATAAACAATGAATTAAGGAAAGATGACTTTAAAGTTGTTTTTTCTCCTCAACATGGTACAGGCTCAATGTTAGGGATGAGGTTATTAAATGAATTAGGTTATGCTGTTTATCCTGTATCTAGTCAACTTGATCCGCTACCTGGTTTTGATAATACAAAAAGTCCGAACCCAGAAGACCCTGCTGCCTATGAGCAAGCACTTATTATAGCGGAAGATGTAGAAGCTGATTTAATAGTTGTTACTGATCCAGATGCTGATAGAGTAGGTGTTGGATATCGAAATAGATTTGGCAAGTACGATTTATTTACAGGAAATGATTCTGGCACATTATTGCTTGATTATTTATTAAGCGAACGGCAAAAACGCGGTCTTTTACGCAAAAACAGTACGCTTTATACCACAATTGTTACTTCAAAACTAGGTGTAGATGTTGCTAAAAGTTATGGAATTAATGTTAAGTTGTTTTTAACCGGTTTTAAGTTTATAGGTCATGAATATTCATTAGATGAAGTTAGTGGGGATGCGCATTTTGAATTTGGATATGAAGAAAGTTATGGTTGCTTAATTAAACCTTTTGTTCGTGATAAAGATGCTCTTCAAGCATTAGTTATGTATCTAGAGATGGCGAATTATTATAAGAAAAAAGACATGACATTAGATCAAGCTTATGATGTTTTGTGTAGTAAACATGGATATTATTCTGATATAACTAAATCAATAACTTTTGAAGGTGCAAAAGGTGCATTAGAAATGGAAGAAATGCTTTCAAAGATACGTGCTACACCTCCAAAAAAAATCGCGGATCAAAAAGTTATTACTATTGAAGATTATTTAACAAGAATTCGTCAATCTATAAAAGGGGATGAAAAAATTAAACTTCCACAAAGCGATGTGATTAAATTTTATTTAGAAAATGAAAACACCGTTACAATTAGACCTAGTGGGACTGAACCAAAGTGTAAATTTTATTATGGAGTCAAGAGCTTAGTTTCAAAAGAAAAAGCGGTTAAAACCGCTAATGAATATCATTTGTCTATGCTAAGTATTATTGATAAATAATTTCTTTTAGTACTTCGATAATGCCGTCATTATTATTATCATCTTTGGTAATATGAGTGGCGGCATTTTTAATTATTTCTACACTATTACTCATTGCAATACCATAGCGAGCCCATTCAATCATGCCTATATCATTTTCGGCATCTCCAATAGCGATTGTTTGATTATGATCAAAACCCAATTGCTCTGCTAAATATTTAAAAGCATATTTTTTTGTTCCGTTTGTTAAAAAAGCTTCGCAGTAAGAACTATCATCCCAAAACCGTAGATTGAAATTGGGATATTGTTCAACGGTTTTAACTATAAAGTCATCAAATTCAGGGTTTCTTTCCTTCAATTTGAAAATAAGAGTCATTGAATCTTCATTTAGATGTTCACAAGGCTCACCATAAATTACATCTAAACCTTGATTCCAAAAGAATACATTTAATTGGTCATCTCTTTTAAGTAAATAAATGTGATTTTCTGTTTCTAACATCATGTTATCTAGTTTATCAAGACCGATTTGATCGATGATTTGACTAACATATTTCCGGTTAAGAGTTACAATGCGCTTTTTAATTTGATTGTTGTGAGGATCTATTACAAGGGCACCGTTGTAACAAATAATAGGTGCTTTTACTTCTAATTGTTCTTGATATTTAATACAGGCACGCAGTGGTCGACCACTAGCAATAACGATACAATGGCCTTCGTTATTTAACTTCTTTAAAAAATCAACCGTTTTAGGTGTGATTTTTTTTGAATCAGTAAGAAGAGTACCATCCATATCGATGGCAATAATATATTTTTTGCTATTCATTATAATAATCCAACTGTTTTTTTAACACGATTTAATGTAATATTGGCAACTTTAGAAGCACGAATTGCACCATCTTCTAAAACTTCTTCAACTAAAGAAGAATTTAAAATTGATTTATATCTTTCTTGGAATGGTACTATTTCTTCAAGAACAGCTTCTGCGACAGCTTTTTTAAAATCCCCATAACGAGATTCCTTAAAATGAGATTCAGCTTCTATAATTGATATGTTTTTCATGGCTGCATAAATAGTTAAAAGATTGGAAATGCCAGGTTTGTTTTCAGGGTCAAATTTTACTTCATTACCTGAATCTGTAACAGCTGACATGATTTTTTTTCTAATAACAGAGGGAGAATCATTTAAATAAACATCGCCTTTTTCATTACTTTTTGACATTTTCACTGTTGGATCACTTAAAGACATGATTCGTGCGCCAACTTTTGTAACTTTAGCTTCAGGCATAACTAGAATTTTGCCGTATCTATTATTAAAGCGATTTACTAAGTCACGAGTTATTTCAACATGTTGAATTTGATCTTCGCCAACGGGAACAACCTTTGAATCATAGAGAACTATATCGCTAGCCATTAAAACAGGATAAGCGAAAAGACCCAAACCAATTGCATTTTGATCCATTTTTAAACTTTGATCTTTAAATTGTGTCATTCTTGATAATTCACCCATGTAAAGAAAATTTTGTAAGATGGCATTTAGTTCAGCGTGAGCACTAACGCTTGATTGCTTAAAAATTACACATTTTTTGGGATCTAAACCGGCAGCTAAATAAAAGGCTACGAGATCTCGAGTGTTGGAACGTAAAAAATCAGGTTCAATTGGTAATGTTAAAGCATGTAGATCAGCGATAAATATAAAAACTTCGTTTTCATTTTGGAAAGCCTTAAAATTACGTAATGAACCAATATAGTTTCCTAAAGTAAGACGACCGGTTGGTTTAATTCCACTTAAGACACGCATAAAATCCTCCTTAATCTCGTAATTTAAATTATAATAAACTGCCACTTTATAGTCAATTTTTATTACAAGTAATAACTATTGAAAAAACACAAAATATTAAGTTATTTTAAAAAGGAGCCATTTTAGCAATATTAACATTAAAAATGTATAAAATTTGAATTCCGTGCATTGTGTATCAATATAAAATAGGGTAAAATAATATCGAGGTAATTATGATTAAAATTTATGTTTCACCTAGTTGCTCCTCTTGTAGAAAAGTCAAACAATGGTTTGATGATCAACGTATTCCTTATGAGGAACACAATATTTTTAAAGCTACTCTTGATGAAGAAGAACTCAAAGATATTTTAAGTAAATCGGAAAATGGTACTGATGATATTATTTCAACTAGAAGCAAGGTAATTAAAGACAATAATATCGATGTTGAATCAATGACAATAAAAGAACTAATTGCTTTTATTAAAGAAAATCCTTCTGTTTTAAAAAGGCCAATCATCGTCGATGATAGGCGCATTCAAGTTGGGTATAATAGCGAAGAAATTATGACCTTTATTTCTCCTGCTAGACGTTTGGCGATGGAAAGTTGTTGCCCGCATGGTTGTCCCGATTACTTCAATTGTGAGCACATTAAACAAATAGAAAACTAGCCAACTGGCTAGTTTTTTTATAGCATTGCATCCATTGCTCTTTTTTGTTTTGAACGCTGGCTTAATTCATATTTAATTCCAACATCTTTACAAAAGGCAACGAGGGAGTTATTTGCGTTATCTATTGATGAACCTTCCATTTCTAATTCATAGTCAATAATAGAACGATTATGACCATAAATGTTTTCATCAACAGCTAATTTACAACCTAAATAGTCTAATTCATATCGTTTAGTTTCTAAAGAAGCAACAATTTTTAGTTTAGTCAAATCAACGCCAATACTTTCTAAAAATAGTGAGATATCTCCATCTGGAAAATGCCCATCTTTTTTAAATGATTTAAATTCATCTTTGCTAATAGATTGATTTTTTTCTAATAAACCTTCTGCTAAAGGAATTTTACAGGTAAGAGTACAACCTTTTAGGTCACGGACACGTAAACTAATTCCGTGTTTTAATAAATGATTGTTTGGTGTTTCCAAATAATGATTTGTTTGTGTAACAAAATCTTTATTTTCTAAAGAGAGTTTTTTTATAACTTTATGGTAATCATCTTCACTAATTAATGTTTTAGCTTCAATTTCAATATTTGTTGACATGTTTATCTTACGACCTTTCTTTTTTATGATACACTAAATTAGAAAGGAATTAAAGAATGCGATGAAAGTAGCCGTTTATGTACGTGGTGATGAATTAAGTGTAAAAATCGCCGAAGAAATTAAAAAGAAACTAATGTCATCTAAAATAACTATTGATGATGAGAACCCTAATATTGTAATTTTTATAGGTGGCGATGGTACCCTTTTAAGAGCAATTCACTATTATATTGAAAAACTTGATCTTATTCATTTTATTGGTGTTCGAACTGGTACTTTGGGTTTTTTCTGTGATTATAAACCAAGTGAAATAGAAGAGGTAATTAATCGTATTAAAAATGGCGCAAATTCAAAAAAATATCGCCTAATTGAAGCTGAAATTGCAACAAATACATTAAAAAAGAACATTTTTGCTGTAAATGAAATAAGAATTGAAAACCCATTCCACACACTAATAACTAATATTTATATTGATGATTTTTTAACTAACGCCTTTTATGGCAATGGCCTTAATGTTTCTTCTCAACTTGGAAGCAGCGCTTATAATCGTTCTTTAGGTGGGGCTCTTGTTGAAAGAGGACTTGAAATATTACAACTACAAGAAATAGCAGCTTTATCAAATCGCTCTTATCGCTCAATTAATTCACCGTTAATATTAAACCCAAATCATGTTATTAAATTTGATCCCGTTGCTAAAAAGACAATTATTGGATATGATCACTTAACATTAGAAATGAACGAAGATTATACAATTAGAATTTGGTTGAGTGATAAAACATTCCAATTAATTCACCATGAAAATAATACATATTTTGATGTATTAAATTCTACATTTATGAAAGATAAAAATGAGGATAAATAGATGAGTTTTGATGATTTTTTAAAAGCATATTCACTTTATATTGCTCTTGCACTTGCTTTATTAATTGCTGTAATAATTGCACTTTTTTACATTATCCCTGCGATAAATAAAAAAAGAACCACTAAAGTAAAAACAATTGATTATTCAAGTTTTTATGAAGTCTGTGGAGGAAAAGATAATATTAAGTCTCTTTCTTTAACGGGTACTAGATTAACATTGGTTTGTATTGACCAAAGTTTAGTAGACAAAGAGAAATTAAAAAAAGAAGGCGTAGTTAATATTATTACAATGAGTAAAAAAATGGTCCTCTTGATTGAAGACCGATTAAAAGAAGTTGTGAGTGATTTCAATATTAAAAACGAGTGATTGTCACTCGTTTTTAATATGTTTTTTAAGCGCTTCTACTGGAAGCCCCATAACATTATAGTAACTTCCTTCAATATGACTAATTAAATTAAAATCTTCATCTTGAATGCCATATGCACCGGCTTTATCAAAAGGACTACCGCTGTCGATATAGCGATTAATGTCTTCATCACTTAATTTATTAAAATAAACTTCGGTTACTATACTGCGATTAATTTCGCTATTTTTATTTATTAAAGTAAAACCACTAATAACATGGTGTTGTCGTCCGCTTAATTTTCTAAGCATTTTAAAAGCATCATTTCTATCCTTTGGTTTTCCTAATATTTCATTGTCGATAATAACGATGGTATCGACTGCTAAAACCGTAGCATCTGGATGATTTTTAAAAACTGCATATGCTTTTAATTTACTAATTTCTTTAGCAAGTTCACTATTTGAGGCATGAATTGCAGCCTCATCTATATCAGCAACCTCAATAATGAAATCATCTTGAATAAGTTTCAAGAGTTGTTTTCGTCGGGGTGATTGAGAAGCTAATATAAACATTACTCCTCCGCTTTATTCATAATTACGGGTATTATCATTGGATTACGACCGGTTTTTTCATAAAAGTATGGTTCAAGAACAATTTTTGCAGTTAGTTTGAGTTCTCCAAAAGTAGTTGTTTTTCTACTCATTAATGCTTCAAGTTCATCATTTAGTAATTTTTCTGCTGTTGGAATTAGCTTAGAAGCACTAAATGTTACAAAACCACGAGTATATAAAACCGCTTTTGATAATAAAGTATTACTTTTTGCATCAATTGGAATGAAAACTGCACACATCCCATCTTCTGATAGTCTTCTACGATCATGAAGGACTGCATCAGAAATACCGTCAATTGAAACACCATCTATATAAATAGATTCAGCTGGTATTGAGGGACCACGAGTAATACGTCCGTTATTTAATATTAGTTGTTCGCCGTTCTTACAAACAAATACATTGTTTGGATCTACGCCTACAGTTACTGCTAAATCAGCATGTAATTTAAGCATTTGATATTCACCATGAATAGGCATAAAGTATTTAGGACGGAATAAACGTAGAATTATTTTTAATTCTTGTCTGCTAGGATGTCCTGAACTATGAATATCACGTAAAATGGAATTTGTTAAAACTTTAGCACCAAGTCTAGTTAGTTTATTGACGACTTTATCGATTTCTATTGTGTTTCCAGGGATTGGAGAAGAAGAGAAAACGACAGTATCGCCAGGGATAATTTTTACATTTTTATGGTCATTATTTGCGATTCTACTAAGTGCAGCTAATGGTTCACCTTGAGAACCTGTACATAAAATTACAGTTTCGTTTAGGCGTAGTGTATTGATGTTTTCTACATCAACTAAATGGCTATCAGGAATTTTAATATAGCCAAGCTCTCGAGATGCTTTAATAGCTCTTTCCATGGAACGGCCGATAATAACAACTTTTCTATTGAAATTAATTGAGGCTTCGACAATTTGTTGAATCCGTGAAATGTTACTAGAAAAAGTAGAGATTATTAAACGCCCACTAGTCGTAGAATAAATATCATTAATTGCAGAAATTACATTTCTTTCACTTGGTGTGTGACCTTCGTTTTCAGCATTAGTTGAATCACTTAGAAGTAAATCAACTCCTTCATTGCCAAGCGCAGCTATTTTTCCTAAATTCATATCTCTTCCGATAGGGGTTAGGTCTACTTTAAAGTCTCCAGTTGTTACGATTCTTCCTTCTGGAGTATCAACACAAATTCCAAAAGAGTCGGGAATTGAGTGGGTTACGTGGAAAAATGAGACTTTAAAGTCATCAATGGTAATTATATCGTCTTCTTCATATTCAATAATGTTAACAGCAGTTCTAACACGCATCATTGTGAGTTTGTGGCGAATTAATTGTGCTGCTAGAGGAGGAGCGTATATAACAGGAATATGTGCTGCTTGAAGTAAAAATGGAATACCACCAATATGGTCTTCGTGACCATGTGTAATAAAAAGAGCTTTAAATTTTTTATTATTGTTTCTTATGTAAGTGTAATCAGGAATAACATAGTCTATACCAGTCATTGAACTTTCAGGAAAACGGACTCCAGCATCAATTAAAATTAGAGTGTTATCATTTTCAATAACATAGGTGTTTTTACCCACTTCACCTAAGCCTCCTAAGGCATAAACGGATACAGGCATAACAAACTTTCTCTCAAGGTTCATAATAAACTCCTTAATTATATATTTAATAATTAATCAACATAATTATAACAAGAAATATTCAATTGTAAAGTTAGATTTCAACAGCATCAGGATAAGCGTTGAATGTAAGAAGTGGATTTATACGATCATAAAAAAGAATACCATTCAAATGATCGATCTCATGTTGAAGAACAATGGCTTCATATCCAGTAGCATTAATAGTTACATAATCTTTTTTTAAAACATCATAAGCTTTTACTGTAACTTTATAATGACGGTAAACTTGGCCATCAACTTGTCTGGGAACCGACAAGCATCCTTCACCATTTGATAAAAAGGCGCGTCTAACAGACTCCTTTATAATTTTTGGATTTGCAAGAACATGAGTAACATAACCATCAGAACTAGGGTAATGAATAGCAATTATTCGTTTGTTTTTCCCAATTTGAGGAGCCGCCAGTCCTACTCCTTCACGAATTTTATGTTTTTCACGTATTTCTTGATTTTGACTAGCTTTTATATGATTTAAAAGAGATAAAGCTAGTTTTTCATCATTAGCAGTTAGGGGAATATCAACATCTTTTGATATTAAACGTAAAGTTTTGTAAGAATCGTCATAAACTTTTAAAATCATACTTTTTAATGTTAACACATTAATCAAGTTTTGTTTATAAAGATACTTAAAACATTTATAATGAATGTGGTATTACAAAGTTGTAATTTAAGAAAGGAAACATGGGTTTTGTCACTACGAGTAATAGCAGGAAAATATAAAGGTAGAAAATTAATTAGACCGACGATAGATGAAGTTCGGCCTACTAAAGATGTTGTAAAGGGCGCTATTTTTAATGCGTTGGGGTCAAGTATTATAAATTCTAATGTTTTAGATTTGTTTGCTGGTTCTGGTGCCCTTGGAATAGAAGCTCTTTCTCGTAGGGCGAAATATGCTATTTTTGTTGATAGTAATAAAGATGCAATAAACTGCATCAAAACAAATTTGGCGTTTGTAGAAGAAAAGTACTACATTTTTAAGGCGGATTATGCAAAAGTGCTACAAAATTATACAATCAATAGCAAAATTGACATTGTGTTTATTGATCCTCCCTATGATGGAGATATTTTAAAAATTGTTGATGAAGTAAAAAAATCAGGTGTCTTAAAAAAGAATGGTATAATTGTAATAGAAACGGATGAAAAACTTTCAATAGGCGAAGATGTAAACGAAAAGATTCGCCATTACCATTTCGGACTTTCTAATTTATATATTATTTGGAGGTTTAATTAAAGATGAAAATAGGTGTTTATCCAGGTTCTTTTGATCCAATTACCAACGGACATTTAGATATCATAGTTCGTGCTAGTAAGATGTTCGATAAACTTATTGTATTGATTGCAAAAAATCGAGACAAAAAAACAACATTTGAGTTAGATGAACGTGTATCTATGATTAAAGAGGCTATTAAAGAAGTACATTTAAATAATGTTATAGTGGACCATACAGATGGCCTTACAGTTGAATATGCCAAAAGTAAAGGAGCACATTCAATTGTTAGGGGTTTACGAGCAGTTACAGATTTTGAGTACGAATTTCAAATGTCTGCAGTTAACAAAAACATAGATAAAAACATTGATATGGTGTTTTTTATGGCAACATCCGACTTCATGTTTGTTTCAAGTAGTACAATCAAAGAACTTTACTTTGGTAAAGCTAATATATCGCGTTATGTTCCTAACGCAGTTTTAAGTACATTTAAGAAGAAATTCCCACTAGGATAATAATTATTTAATTTTAATAAAAGACATATTCCTGCCAGTTTTGTTTTCTCTAGCATATGAAAAGAAAAGGGCAGGATTTTCATATGTACAATATTCGCTTATATCTATATTTTCTCTAGGCACACCTTCATCTCTAAGTTGTAAAAAGTTAAAAAGTGGTAAATCAAGATTGTAATTTTCATTTATTAACTTAACAACTCCGTAATTTTTATCTTCACTCATTAATATTTCAGTTGCACGTTCCTTGGTAATGATTCGATGCGAAAAATGGCTAGAAGGCCCAATAAATGCATAGATTTCAGTAGGTTTGATTTTATATTTTTCTTTAATTTTCTTTACGGCATTTCTAGTTATTTTATTAAAAGACCCTATTTCGCCTGCATGGACAACGCCAACTAAAGGTATAGATGGAACATAAATAAAAATTGGTACGCAGTCTGCATGAAAAATACCTAAAGCAAGATTTTTTTCGGTTGTAAAAAGACCATCAGCACGAACTCCACTTTCAACATCATTAACTCCTTTTCCAGCATCTTTTTGATTAACTTCTGAAAACACATCACTATGATATTGATGAACAATAACAACGTTTTTGGGCGATATATTTTGATCCTTAAATAGAATATCTCTATTTTTAATTACATTTTCTTTACTGTCGCCAACAGTAAATGAAAGGTTCAAACTTTTAAATGGTGTGTCGCTTACGCCACCCACTCTAGTTGTTGTAAATGCGCTAATTTCGTCTTTAAAGCGCGGCCATTCGATATAAGTTAATTTCATTTTAATGACTCCTTTATTTTATTTTTATTTTTTGAAAGTTTAATTAATGTAAGTAAAAGTAAAAACATTGCAGAAATGGCCGCAAATACGATTAATTGAATTATTAAGTTTATATTGAACATCGCTAAAATTAGTGAAACTAGTGATCCGGGCGCAAAACAAAGTGCGATAAAACGTGATGTAATATATTCAAAAATCGCTATTAATAAGAAGGTAATGATCCAAACAATTACTAGCTGTGACATTTTAATTTTCCTCTTTGATTGAAATAATTTCTATTCCTAGAGTAGGTAAAAGTTTTTTTAAATCTTCAAAAACAAGATTTGGATGTTTCTTTTTTAATACTTCAAGTAGATAAGTAACTTCTCTTCCTGAATAGTGAAAGGTCTTATAATCTTTGATGTTATAGCGAACAACAATGGTTTTTCCGTTTAAAACAGCGGTATCTTCGTATTCTCTAATTTTGTACATTCCGACCCTTCTAGCACGCATGGGTAAAAAAAAGTAAAGTCCTCGAGGTTTTACAGCATAAAACTTTCCATCTTTTTCAATAACTGCCATATATCCTTTATGAACATATATAAAACCCGAGGCTAAATAAAGAAGACCTCCGACAGCAAGAATTACAATAAGGATTACCCAAAATTGACTATCTGACATTGTTATTTACCACGACCTTATGATAACACATTAATGTATTATCATTTACTATTTAAGTGATTAATATTGTGAATTGGGTATAATTAAAAAGGTGATATTTATGAGCGAAGAAAAGAAATTACAAATTTACGACTTTATAATTCAAATACAAGCAATTGCTAAAATTGGATTAAAGTATTCAAAAGACCCATATGCGATTGAAAATTATAAAAAAATCGAGCAAATATCGCTTCATTTATTAGAAGATATTCAAGAAGTTAATTTTGATAGAAACAATTACTTTCTAAGAGATATCTATCCAACACCAAATATATCGGTTAGAACATGTGTTTTTAATAATAGTGGTCAGGTTCTCCTTGTAAAAGAAAAGTCAGACGGTGGTTATTCTCTTCCGGGTGGTTGGTGTGATCTTTATGATAGTCCTTCAATTGCTGCGATTAGAGAGTGTAAAGAAGAAGCAGGAGCAATAGTGAAAATTAAGCGTTTAGTTGGTGTATTAAACCGCACACCTTTTAAAAATAAAATTAGTGTTCCTGAATATGTGATTATTTTTGAAGCAGAACTTTTAGAACCCTTAAAAGGTCATGACCATGAGATAAGTGAAGTACATTTCTTTGATGTAAATAAACTACCCAACTTCAGTAATAAAGTGAGTGGACCAGAAATGAAAAAAATCATTAAAAGTGCGCAAAAAGGGGATGTAATTTATGATTAAAGAGCAAAAATGGTGGCAAAAAGCCATTGGTTATCAAATTTATCCCGCCTCATTTTTTGATGCTAATAATGATGGCTATGGCGACCTAGAAGGTATAATTCAGAAACTAGATTATTTAAATGATTTAGGTGTGAATTTGATCTGGGTTTGTCCCTTTTTTAAATCACCAAAAGATGATAATGGATATGATGTAAGTAATCATTTTGAAGTTGATCCAATGTTTGGTGAAACAAAGGATATGAAAAGACTTATAGATGAAATTCATGCTCGTGGCATGAAGGTTATTTTTGATTTTGTCCTTAATCATACTAGTGATGAACACCCATGGTTTATCGAAGCAAGGCAAAATAAAAATAACCCTAAACGAGATTTTTATATTTGGCATGATGGAAAAAGAGATAATGGAAAAAGACTACCACCAAATAATTGGCAGGGTTTTTTCTCGGATTCAGCTTGGGCTTACGATGAACAAAGTGATTCTTTTTACATGAAAATTTTCTCTAAGAAAATGCCTGATTTAAATTGGTCTAATCCAAAAATGAGGCAGGAAATATACAATATAGCCCGTTTTTACCTAGATTTAGGATGTGATGGGTTTAGGTTAGATGCAGTCGCGCACCTAGCTCGTGATCTTACTTTTAAAGATTCAACTTATCCAACAAATGAGATGGGTATGGTTCTGGATTTTCATAAATTTAGTAATCGACCAGAAATTTATGATTATCTGGCGGAATTTAAAAAAGAAGTTTTAGACCATTATGATTGTGTAACGGTAGGAGAAGTTGGTGGGGCGGTAAGTGTTGAGGATTCTTTAAAATACTCAGGATATGAAACTGGCTCGCTGAATATGGTTTTTAATTTTGATACTTGTTGGGAAAATGGTGCTTATGACTCTCTTTATTTAGCTGATGA
Organism: Bacilli bacterium; assembly: GCA_035367155.1. Classification (GTDB taxonomy): domain Bacteria; phylum Bacillota_I; class Bacilli_A; order RFN20; family CAG-826; genus JAAYSA01. The sequence goes on along the minus strand of DAOSJI010000006.1, from coordinate 1,472 downwards.
TGAATTAAAAACTAGAGTAAGAAACATGAAGTGGATTTTTAATAATTGGTTTAATGTTTGTTACGGGAAAGCATGGCTGCCTTTGTATTGGAACAATCACGATCATCCCCGTGTTTTATCACAATATGGCTCAATTAAATATCGAAAACAATCTGCAAAAATGCTTGGTTTAGTATTACTTTTTATGTATGGTACTCCGTTTATCTATAATGGCGAAGAAATCGGAATGAGTAACACCACATATAAGAGTCTAGATGATTTTAAAGATGTTAGTGACCAAAACTATATAAAAGAAGTAAAAGACAAAATTTCTAATGATATTTTACTTCGTTTTATGAATAGAACTGCTAGAACTAACGGCCATCAAATTATGCAGTGGAGCGATAGTAAAAATGCAGGTTTTTCTAAATGTGAACCTTGGTTAAAGGTTAATGAAAATTACAAAGAAGTTAATGTTGCAGAACAACTTAACGACGAAGACTCCATATTAAATTTTTATAAAAAGGCAATTCACTTACGAAAGAAAGATAATATGACTAATTTAGTTATTAACACCCGTTTTTGTTTAATTGATGCCGAAAATGACGATGTTTTTGCATATACTCATAAGACAAATGAAGAGGAAATAATTGTGATTGCCTCGTTTAGAAGTTATGAAGTTATCTTTAAAAATAACGTCCTAAAATTGAAACGAGAAATATTGTTACATAATTATAAAGATGTCGCGAGGATTAGCAATGATAGCTTAAAACTTCGTCCATTTGAAGCGATGTTATTGTATCGGAGATTAGATGGTTAAGTATTACTTGTTTAAAACTGAAGTAAACAAAGAAAAAGATGCCTTGATTTCTTTTTTAACTACGCTAAATAAAGGTGAATTTGACATTTTCGATATTGATTTTAAGCGTGGATATATTAAAACTAGTATCGACTTAAATCAAATATTATCACCTTTAATCCCTACTTTAACCGCTGATTTAGGGTTTAAAATTACTTTTATTTATAGCCATAACGTAAAAGAGATTGCATTAAGAGCACTTGATTATGCATTTAGTCGTTCAGTTACATATGCGAATTTGGCTGATGTAGTCTTAGAAATGATAGTGAATGGTAATGAAGATATAAAGAAATTAATTACCGCAGAGTTCTCTAATTTGGCTCATGATTTATACTTAACAGCACGTGCATATATAAATATGGGCTTAAATGCTGGTGCAGCTGCCAATGCAATCTATGTTCATCGCAACACTTTTAATTATCGTTTAAACAAGTTTATTTCTTTAACGGGACTGGATATTCGCGATTTTTGGAACGCGACTTATTTTAATATTTATTTAAGGTTACAAGAGAAAAATTAAATTTGTGCACGATGCACAATTGAAATAACAATTTTTGTGCTATATTTATACTAGAGGTGAAAAATATGGCAAAAGTTGTACTAAAAGACGTTTGCAAATTGTATGAAGGTAACA
>DAOSJI010000005.1:0-57664 GCA_035367155.1 Bacilli bacterium | reverse complement strand
AGATGAAAATATTACAATCATTATTCTTAGCTGCGCAAAATTTAGTGATCTATGGGACAATAATGTTTTTCTTTTGACTAAATTTTGGCCTAACCATCCAAAATTTCAAATTATCAGCGATGGGGAAGCACTTTACCCATTCAATTATCATGATAATCTTAAAATATATAATTCTGAACCTTCAAATCGTTTAATTGCAGCAATTGACGAAGTAACTACAAAATATGTTTTTTTAACCTTTGATGATTATTTCTTAAAAGATAATGTTGATCAGAAACATTTAATTAAAATTTTTGACTTCATTATTAAAAACAATGTTGATTATTGTAGATTTTTCAAAAAACCAAAAAATAAAACTAAAGTTAACGAACTTGGTTTAAAGAAACTACCTTTACATAATGTGTATGAAGTAAATATGTATCCAGGAATATGGAAAGTAGACTCTTTAAAAAAAGTATTAGTTCCAGATGAAGACATTTGGAAAACAGAAGTGAGATTGACTAAAAGATCACGCGAAAATGAGCTATTTTGTTTTGCTTATTTAAAAGAAAACGTTTTTCCTTTTGAAGATATCGTTAGAAAAGGCAAATATTTAAGGCGTGGCTTGAAATTTATTAAAAAGAACAAATTGTATGTAAGTGATAGAAAAGTAAGAACATATAAAGAAGATTTTAAACTTTTTGTGCAAACAATGGCATCGGACTATTTGCCAAAGGGAATAGCTAACCGAATAAAAAAATGGCAAGAAAAAAAAGGAAAAGTTTTTTATTCCGATTTTGAAAATTCAGATTAATGATTACTTTTTCATTCAAATGAAACGCTAATTTACATTTTTCTAGTTTTAGAAAGATACTTTAAAATATCATATTTTTTATAATTATAGTCAAATGTTGCGAGGCAATAATGGATTAGTTAAAATAAATATAGAAATAAAACAGTTCGAAATATATTAAAAATTTTTTTTATTTTGGATATAACATAACATTAGATATATATAAGGAGAAATTTAATATATGGCAAACAGAGTGAAAGCAACAAGAGAAGATATAATCTCAGCAGCTGTAAAAATTGTTAGACAAAGAGGAAAATCCGCCTTAAATGCTAGATCATTAGCGAAAGCATTAAATTGTTCAATTCAACCGATTTATTATCAATTCGGTACAATGAAAAAACTTCGTGAAGAAACTAGAAAAGAAATTAAATCAATTTATAATGCTCACATTGGTAAATTAAAAGCTAGAACAGATGCAGTTCATTTTCGAGATGTTGGCGTTGAATACCTAATGTTTGCATACAAGGAACCTAATTATTATGAAGCATTATTTATGGATAGACAAAACAATTCCTTTAGTGTTGAGGATGCAGCAGATGAAAACTTAGATTATATAGTTTCTGTAATTCGTAATGATTTTGAATTAACTAAAAAGGAAGCCGTAAAAATCATTGAAATTTCTTGGCTTACAATTCATGGTCTAGCTGTAATGATTATATCTGGTTATATGAAACCAAATAGCGAAAAAATTAAACAAATAATGACAGATACATTCTATGGTCAAATTGCCCTAATTAAAAACAATAAAAATTAAATATATTTAAAAAAAGGAGGAATATAATGCTTTATTTGTTGTTTAATCCCCTTGCCAATAATAAAAGGGGAGAATAAGATGCTCAAGAATGGGCCAAAAAACAAGGTCTTGACCCTACTTTTAAAAGTGTCATCGGCCTTAACTTTTGTGAGTTCTTTTCAAAGTTAAAAAAAGATGATGAAGTCATCTTAACAGGTGGAGATGGAACACTTAATTGGTTTGTTAATGATATTGAAAAATGTAAAATTAACAACCCACTTTATTATGTAAAATGTGGTTCAGGTAACGACTTTTACCGAGATGTTGAACACCTTGAAAAAGATGGAAAAGTTGATTTAAAACCATTTATTAGGAATTTACCTTTTATTGAAGTGTCGGGACTAAAGCGTCGCTTCATCAATGGGATTGGCTATGGAGTTGATGGTGATACTTGTTTAGTTGGTGATCAAATTCGAAAAGAAAATCCTGATGCTGTCATTAATTATTCTAAAATCGCTGTAAAACTCCTTTTAACTAGCTATCAAACTAAAAATTGTAAAGTAATTGTTGATGGAAAAGAACATGAGTTTAAAAATGTTTGGGTAGCCGCAACAATGAACGGTCGCTTTTACGGAGGAGGCATTAATGCTGCTCCAAAACAAGATCGCTTAAATAATAACGGAACTGTTACTCTTACTGTATTATCAAGTAAGGGACGCCTGCGTTCATTACTTCGTTTCCCAACTTTTTCAAGTGGAAAGCATGATAAGAAAAAATATATTACTAGTTTTGTAGGAAAGAAAATCACAGTAATTTACGATGCACCATGTGCTCTTCAAATTGATGGAGAAGTAGTACCTGATGTTACTACATATACTGTGCAATTTGGGGATTAAAATTGAAAAAGTACGATGTAATAGTAATTGGAGCAGGTAATGGCGGACTTGCCGCTGCTGTCACAATTCTTCAAGGTGGCAAGTCGTGCCTTGTTTTAGAAAAGCATAATATTCCAGGTGGCTTTGCTACGAGTTTTGTGCGTGGTCGGTTTGAATTTGAGGCATCTCTTCATGAACTTAACGGTAAGGGGCAAGGAAGTTCCACTGGTTCAACCTATGCTCTTTTTGAAGAACTTGGTGTATTAGATAAAATTGAGTGGCTACAAATTAAAAACGCTTATCGCCTAATTGCTTTAAAAGAAGGAATTGATTTTACGATGCCAACAGGCATAGATAATATTATTGAAGCTGCTAAAACTATATGTGAAGATGGCGATAAATATATGAAGCGATTCATTGATATGAGTATTAATGTTGCTGATGCAATGACCTATATTGGTATGTCAAAAGGTAAACCAGATATGGAAGTAATGAAAGAAAAATATATGGATTATCTTAAATATGGTTCCTACTCAGTTGATAAAGTCTTTGAAATGGAAGGCTTCCCTAAGAAAACACAACAGATCATTAGTGCATATTGGTCTTATTTAGGCACTAGAACTGCAGATTTAAACTTTGCTCATTATGCAAATATGACATATAAATACTACTTATTTGGCGCGGTTGCTCCAAAATATAGAAGTCATGAAATGAGTCTTGCTTTTGAAAAGCGAATCCATGAATTAGGTGGTGATATTTTTTATAACTGCGAAGTTAGTAGAATATTAACTGATGTAAATGGGGATGTTGAAGGAGTTGAGTTAACATCTGGAGAAAAGTATATGTCAAGACATGTAATAGCATACATGTCGCCACATACAGTTTACGGAAAGATGTTAGATAAAAAAGTAGTACCTGAAGGCGCCTTAAAACTTGCAAATTTTAGAAAAATTGCTGGACGCGGTATTACAATCTTTCTTGGGCTTAACAAAAGCCCTGAAGAGTTAGGAATTACTGATCATAGTTATTTTGTTTATGATACTGCTGATTCCAATGTCATTTATGAAAAAATGAAAAACCTAGATTCATCAGCAGGTCAAGCTACAGTTTGTCTAAATCATGTTGTACCAAATTGTTCTCCTCCTGGAACAACTATTTTATACATAACTTCGCTATATATGGATGATGTTTGGGCAGAAGTTGAAGAAAAAGATTATTTTAAAAAGAAAAATGAAGTAGCTAGAAGATTTATTGAAAAGTTCGAACTTGCAACAGGTGCTAAAAAATTTGGTCATATTGAAGAATTAGCAATAGCTACGCCTGTTACTTATGCTCGATACGGAGGTCATCCTCAAGGAACAATTTATGGCTATGAATCTCAACCACTTGATGCCTTAATGGCTAGAGCACAAATGGTTAATGATGATGCTTTTATTAAAGGGTTAAGAATGTGTGGTGGCTTCGGCGATAGACTTTTAGGTTATTCAAGTGCCTACAAATCCGGCCTCAATGAAGCAAAACGCACTTTAAATGATATTAAAAAGGAGGAACAACATGGCTAAAGAAAAAGAACTTCTAGTTCATATTGAAAACACGCTCGCAATGAAAGAGAAGCGAAAAGAAGCAATCGATAGATCCAAAGCTAAGCCCCTCCCTTCTACTTATAAAGTTAACGAGTTAGCAAAAGAACTTCATCCTGGTTTTATAAAAGCTAAAATTATTAAAATAGAAACACTTTCTTATAATACAAAAAAGTTTACTTTTAAATCTTTAGCAAAAAATGGTCGATTTCCATATTTTAGGGCTGGACAATATGTAACTATTACTACAAAAGTAGATATGTCCTTAGTTACGAGACCGTATTCGATTTTTTCTTCGCCTAATGAAGCATTAGAAGGAATCTTAGAACTAGCAATTACTGATTGCGGATTATTATCAACATACCTATGCACAAAAGTAAAAGTCGGTCACATAGTCTTTGTTAGTGAACCCTGTGGTGATTTCTATCATGATGATATTCGTGATCGTAAACACATTGTTGGGATAGCAGGTGGCACTGGTGTAACACCATTTGTTTCGATGATAAAAGCCATTCTTGAAAGTAGTGAACAATTTGAATTTACTCTTTTATATGGAGTAAACACCTATAGTGATTTATTATTTGATGTTAAAAATATTAATCACCCTCTTATCAAAACCGCTGTAATTGTAGAAAAAGAAGATATTGAAGGTTGCTACAAAGGAATTATTACTAGAGAAATTTTAAAGAAGTATGTTACAAAGGATTCTAGTGTTTTTATGCGTGGAGCAAAAGCAATGTATGATTTTGTTCGTGACGAATTAAAAAATATTGGTTTAGAAGATGTGCCAATTAGAGAAGAAAAGAACATAATTGTAGATTTGGATGTTGAAGAATTAAAAATATATGATTTAACAGTAAGAATGAAAAATGATATTCATAAAATTAAAGCAAGAAATAATGAAACTCTTCTTGTTGCGATGGAAATAGCAGGACTTGCTGCACCAAATAGATGCAGGATTGGTAAGTGTGGTTTTTGTCATTCTCGCCTAATTAGCGGTGAAATTTATGTTCGAAAAGAAGATGAATTCCGACGTGGTGCAGATTTCAAATTTAACTATATTCATCCATGCTGTTCGTATCCAAAAAGTGATATTGAAATAGAAGTACCAGTTGTAGAAGAACTAAAGGAGGTTTAAAATGATTGGAATTAATATGATAGGACTCAATATTTTTGTTGTTCTTTATCTAATTACTCTTTGTGGTTACTTTTTTAGTCAAACAAGCGGCAAAATCAAAATAAGAGCTCCCCATAAAATTACAATGGCGGTTGCTTATTTTACACTTGCAATTGTTCTAATGTATAGGAATCCTCGATTTTCTGAAGGTGGTGTCTTGCCTTCAACAACAGTTCATATGCTTTTATTTGTTGGATTTTTCTTTGCGGTATTAGGTGATGTGTTTCTTTTGTGGAATATAAATCGCGGAGGAGATTTCTTCTTAGCTGGGAATATAGTGTTTGGAGCCTACTATATTGCTCAATTTAGTATAAATGACATAAGCTTTTGGAAATGGTGTTGGGTTATTCCAGTTACACTTCTTTTAGTAGGAGTTTGGGTTTTTCTAATGTCAAAATGGCCTAATATATTTAGGCTAGGAAAAATGAAATGGCCAATGCTTTTTTATCTAACATCAATCATTTTCCACGGCATTATTGCAATAGCGGCCTTAATTTTTCTTGGACCGATGTATTATTGGGCCGTGTTACTAGGGATAGGATCAATATTATTTATGATTAGCGACCAACTATTAACATTAGATTATTTTGTTATAACTGGGACAAAATATATGGTTAGAATTAGTAGTGCGTTTTATTGGGTTGGAATGTTAATTATGGTGCTAAGTACTGCGTTTTAATTAGAACAGTAATTAGTTTTATGTTTTTAGACAAAAATTTTTAAAAGTAATTTTTTCAAATAATTTAACAAATTTGGAATTATTTAATAAAGGGAATTATATGAAGTCAAACCTTCTATACCTCTTTATTATTTATAATAATAGCAATCAAATTTAAAAATGATATAATGAACGCTATAGAGTATTGATGAACTTGCATATTAGTTTTTAAATGTATAAAAATACTGTGAATTGTACATAAGAAATCAATAGTAAGACATTCACGATAGTCTTTAATTACAGTAGAAAATATATGAAAGTTTCACAAATATATGGTAAAGAAAAGAAAATTTAGCAAAATAAATGTAATAACCTTAATACTTTCTGTTTTCGCTTCGGTTATCGGCATTGTGCTTAATTTATATTTAGCACGGATGTTAGAAGCCGAGTTATTCGGTAAATTACAGTATCTAATAGCATTAGTAAATACTTGTGCTCAGTTTATGATATTTGGAATTAACTCATTTCTAATTAGAGAGCTTAAAAACGAAAATAGAAGTGAAGGCATAATGAATAAAGCATTTAGTTTATATTTTATAGTAGTTATTTTTATGCTGCCATTTATGTTTTTAGGTATCTATTATTTTTCTGATCATACGAATAATGATTTATTATTAACTTTTATCGTTCTTTTTTCTGCAATAATCATGGGTATAAATGTCTTAGTAGCAGCATATCATCAGGGACAAGGGAAATATTATCTTTCTGTAATTTTTGAAAGTTTAATTCCTCGACTTGTCTTATTTATTTGTGCCATTATATTCATAGCTTTAAACCTCTACAAAGGCTTTGAATTAACATATATGATTGTGTATTTAATTGTATATGCCCTAGTTGCAATTCCATTCACAATCAAACTATTTAAAAAAATTGATTTAAAGATTCAAAAGAGTGATTTTATATCAATTTTGTTCTTATTTGGTGTTACAATTACCTACTCTTTAGGAAACAATTTAACAAAAGTGTTACAAGGCACACTTTTTAAAAATAATGTTGCTATAGGCATTATATCAATTTCTATTAGTATTGTTTCATTAGTTAGAATATTTACAGCTGCATTAGATAATATTGTTAAACCAATATTTGCAAAATTACAACGAGAACAAAATACTAAAGAACTTATTCAAGTTTATCGCTTTGACACAAGAATGAACTCTTATTTAGTAATCCCACTATATCTTTTTTTCATTATTCATAGTACCAATTTCTTGCAAATATTTGGTGAATCTTATACTGTTTACCCTAATATATTGCGAATAATAGCATTAGCTCATATGGTTAGTGAGTTTTTTGGTCCTAACGGCACCATGCTAGTAATGACCGGTAATGAAAAATGGGAAATGTTAAATGGTTTTATATACTTTGCTTTTTATTTTCTCTTTACATTCGTTTTATCTTTTGACAAAATTCACGGTTTATGTTGGGCGCTTCTTTTTGCACAAATAGCTGTAAACATTGCTAAATATGTAGAAGTTTACTTGATTTTTAAGATATCGCCATTAGATTTAAAAACTTTTCTTACTGAAATATTAATAATACTTGTTAACGTTTTGATCATATTCCCATTAAAATTTATTAATACACTTTGGTTATGGTTATTGATTGGAATAGTAGTGGGGGCTTTATTAGTACTACTAAATTGTTTTGTCCTATCGCTTTATAGAAAAAAAGATTTTAAAACCTTCTTAGAAATTCGATTATAAAATTTCTTAATATTTTATTTGCTAAACATAATTGCTTTTTTTGTTTATAAAAATTATATAAATCAATATATGAGTTCCATATAATTATTAAATACAATCAGATTTAATAGTTGTTTTGATAATTGGTTAAATTAGCCTATTCTATTTAAAAGTGCTTAACGTTTTTGTTTATGTTAAACTATTTTTACGGAGTGAATAATAGTTTATAAAACTGTTATTCATTCTACGCATTATTTATTGATATATTTATCAGTAATCAAGTTAATATTGCAATTAAAGATTATAATATTAATTAAAAATGTTTATGAGAATGGAAGGATATTTAAATGAAAATATTAGAGGTGATTAGTTCTCTTTATCCAATGGGTGGAGCTGAAACATTTGCGACCAATCTTTGTGTTGAAATATCAAAAATTGCTAAACTCAAAGTTGTTATTTTATATCAAAAAAACCGTGATTTTTTTATTTCAAAGTTAAAAGAAAACAATATCGATGTTGTTATTTTAGATAGAAAAGGACATATTGATTTAAAAAACGCAAAACAACTTAGAGAAATTATTTTGGATTTCAAACCTGATGTTATCCACACTGAGAATAATGCCTTAATTCAAACTTTTTTAGCTTTACGAAAAACTAAATATAAAAATAAAATTAATATTTTTCACGCAATGCATTTAATCCCAGAACAAGAATGTAGTAATCCCTTAGTTAGAATGATGTATAAACACATTTTAAAAAAACGAAATTATATTCCTGTTGCTATTACTAAACAATTAGCAGAAGTATCTGCCAAATTTTATAAAAAAGATAATGTTCCAGTTGTTTATAATGGAACTAACTTAACTAACAACAATAATAATATTCCAATTCATGAAAGAAAATATGATGTTGTCGTTGTTGGAAGATTTTCTCCTGAAAAAAATCACAAATTTCTTATTGATTCATTTGTTGAGTTAAAAGAGAAAATTTCCTCTTTAAAAGTTGCTTTTGTTGGAGGAGGACCTCTACTTGATGAAATGACACAATATTCTAATAAATTAAACGCAAATGATTTTATTGAGTTTACTGGAATTTTATATAAACCTTATGAGGTAGTAAATGATTCTAAAATTATTGCCCTTGGTTCGCTTTTTGAAGCGAATCCTTTATCCTTAATTGAAGGAATGGCTTCAGGCTGCATCGTAGTCGCAAGTAATACTGGAGGTATTCCGGATGTTATTCATGAACCACAAAATGGATTTTTATTTAATGTTAACGATAGTGAAAAATTTATTGAAATATTGATTAAAATATTAAAAGATATTGAAAGATATAAAAAGATATCTAACTTTAATGCTGATTATTCAAAGCAATTTTCAATGGAAGGTTGTGCGAAAGAATATCATAAATTATTTATTGATTTTAAAGGAGAGACAAATGAATAAATATAAAATTGGTTATACCACAGGTGTATTTGATATGTTCCACATAGGTCACCTAAATATTTTAAAGAAAGCCAAAGAGCAATGTGAATTTCTTATTGTCGGCGTTTCAACTGATGAGGTTGTACAAAATTACAAGGGAAAAACTCCAGTAATTGATTTTGAAAGCAGAAAAGCAATTGTTGAAGCAATAAAATATGTAGATTTAGTCGTTCCTCAAACTAGTTTAGATAAGATTGAAGCTTATAAAAAATATAAATTCAATGCTCTGTTCCATGGTGATGATTGGAAGGGAACTGGAATGTATAAAGAAATAGAAAGAAGATTAGCAGAATTTGGAGTGAAAGTTGTTTTTATTGAACATACAAAAGGTATTTCTTCTTCAATGTTGAGAGAAAAAGTGAACAAATAATTATGAAAAAAGAAGATATTAGAAATTATCAACTTAAGCAACTTGTTTTACTTGATGAAATAGATCAAGTTTGTAAAAAACTTAATCTTACTTATTATCTAATTGCAGGAACCCTTCTAGGAGCAGTAAGGCATGGAGGATTTATCCCTTGGGATGTTGATTTAGATATCGCAATGCCGCGATATGATTATCAAAAGTTAAAAGAATATTATCTAACTAATCCATCAAAAGACTTTTTTTACGAAGATTATGATACAGAGAAATATCATAATTCAACACATGCACTACTCAGATTAAAGGGAACGCAAGTTATTAGAAAAAGATTATCTCATATTGATAAAAAAATAAAATATAATGGATTTTTTCTTGACATATTTCCACTGGATAAAGCACCTAATGATGAAAAGTTACAAGAAAAGCAAATTAAAGATTTAAAACGAATAAAGAAGATTTTTTATTATAAAGAAGGTCAATTTTTTGAAAATACATCTAAATTCAAAAACGCTTTTAGAAAATTCGTTTCATTTTGTTTGAAAATTATCTCTTATAAGTATTTAGGAAAAAAACTAGAAAAAATCCAAATTAAATATAATAATTTTGAATCTGATTTTTTAGTAAGTATGTCAAGTCGGTATTCTTATAAAAAACAAAAAATGTCTAGAGAAATATATGGTATTCCTGGAAGAATTATGTTTGAAAATAAAGAATATAATAGCCCACAAGAAGTAGAAAAATATTTATCAAAACTCTACGGAGATTATATGAAACTACCTCCGATTGAAGGTAGGTATGATGGCATTGAAGATATTAGTTTTGTTGATAATCGATAACTTTAAAACTAGGTTCAATCAATAATTATTGAATTGTATGAATTAAATAAGATGAAAAATACGATTAAAGAAATCAAAAACTGTACTGGTTGCGGATTATGCGCTTTTATTTGTCCAACTGGAGCTATTTCAATTGTCTCAGATGAAAATAGAGAACACTTTTTATATCCGCATATAGATGAGCAAAAGTGTATTAATTGCGGGCTTTGTAAACAAAAATGTCCAGCCCAAGCGAAGGGAAATAAGGTAGACCGTGAAAGCAATGTATATTTATACTCAAAAAACGAATGGTCAAAACTGAAGTTGTCATCATCCGGCGGAGCGTTTCAAACTATTGCAGAACACTTCTTGATGAAAGGTAAGACATCTATTTATGGAGCCTGTTGGGATGGTTTAAAAGTAATTCATAAAAGAATTACAAATATAGATGAATTAAAAAACATGCTTGGCTCAAAATACATACAATCATATGTTTCTAAAGATGTTTATGCACAAATTAAGGAAGACTTACGAAATAACTATAATGTTGTATTTTCTGGCATACCATGTCAAGTTGCTGCTGTTAGAACCTTTATTAATAAAAATGAACAAGAAAGATTACTTTTAATAGAATTACTTTGTCATGGAGTCCCAAGTCAATGGGCTTTTGATAAATGTATCGAACATGAGAATAAAATTATAAAAGGTAATATTGAATCATTTGCATTTAGACATAAAATTGCATTTGAAAAAGATAATCGCAATTTCTTATACACATTTAGCAAGAATAAAAACATGTATAAAACATGCGGAACATTTATATTTAATCCATTTTACGTTGCTTTTCATTCCTATTCTATTTATCGAAAATCCTGTTATGATTGCAACTTTAGAAATAATAGATTTAGTGACATCATAATTGGTGATTTTTGGGGGCTTTCCAAATTGCTTAATAATGTAAATTCTAATTTTGATAAATCTTTAATGATTCCACTTACAAAAAAAGGAAAAGAAGTAGTTGAATCTATGTGCACTGATTCCAACATTAGTGTTGGTCAGGTAGATCAATTCAATGAATCATTATTTAGAAATAGTACTAAAAATGATAAATTTACTGATTTTAATGTTTGCATAAATGATTTCTCTTATTATAAAAAACTAAGACCTAATATTCGTTTATTTATAACGAAAATTTCAATAAAAAACTTTGTAAAAACATTAATTAATCTCGTATTGCCAAAGAACAAAAAAATGAGACATACAGAGCTAATTTATAAAGTAAAAAAAATCAAATAAAAAGAGTTTAGTGTATAAAATCAATATGTAATCATCTGTCTTTTGGTTTTTTATTATAAGTTTGATAAAATTATATAACAGTAACAAATTACTGTTTAGATTATGAAAAATAAACGTGTTTTTATAGGATTAATGTTTGTTGTTAACTCGCTACTAAGTATTTTAGGAATTTCTTTTTCATATTTATACGGCGCTTCAAAAAGCTCTACTATCGCATACGCAGCTCTAATGTCATTAGATGCTAAAGTAAAATCACAAGAAAACACAAATTTTTTACATGGTTCTTTATCTTATAATCCCTCCTTAGGGTCAGTAGCAGAATCAGAATATAACAAATTCTTAAATTTACAAAGAAAGACTAAAAGCAATTATAGTTATTATAATTCTTTTTTAGTTAGTTCTAATGAAGAAGGATACATAAATTATAATGTTGATTATGGAGCAACAAACGATGTTTATGGTGAAGCTCATTTGTTACAAGTAAGTACATTTTATGACTTTAACTTTATGGAGAGTTTAGGTCTCCCACTTTTTAGATTTGATGATGGTCCAATGAAAATTAATGCTAAGAATGGCGCAAACTTTGGAGCATATATTTCTGCCTCTAAGGCAGAGGAGATTGCTAATAATGATAGTCGTTTTGCTGAATGTGAATCTTTAGAAGAAGCTTTTAGGAAATTATTAACCGATAATACATTTACATTTTCGGCTTCAAGTTATGAATATCAAAATAATGAGAGCATTACTTTTTCTGTTAATGGAATATATTTGGATAATGATCATTCCTATATGTTTAACGATTTTCAAAAAAAAGTTCAAACTAGAATGTACGGAGATTATTCTCAATCTTTCGAGTTTTGGTTCAAGGATCCTATTATAACCTTTGCATATGGCATTTTTAGTAAAGGAAGCACATATGTTTTTGATATTAGGAAAAATTATGGAAATCTTGATCGCTTCTTTAACTATGTTATTGGGTATGATTATGCAAGCAATGATCTTAATATCTCTCTTTTTGATGAAGCAGGATTATTATATGAGGAGACCGATATTTTAAATACAATGTCAAGAGAATATGACGATGACGGTAAGATAGTATTTCTAGTTTTATCAGTTATATCGTTTTTAGCTTTACTACTATCTTTTCAATTTTTTAATAAAAAAATGACTTCGGTAATTAAAATTAGCTATATTCTTACACCTTTTGCAATATTTTGTTTGGGTCAAATTATTTTCAACTTATTAATTGTTTTTAAAATTGAGCGCTATATTTTGTATCAAATTTTTAATTCAATCGGGAATTTGATTTTTTTGATTGTGTTCTTCGCTTCTATTTTTAATGCTTATGTATGGAGTAACTATGTTAAAAAAATTAAAAATTAAAATAAAAACAAGTTTTTCTTCATTAGAAAGCTCGCTCAAGAGTATAATTTTTGCATTAGTACCTTTAATGACCTTTTTCTTAATTTTGTCAGATAGACAACCGTATAATTATTTTGCTTTTGTTTTGTATGGTATTGAAACACTTTTAATTTTATTTTTTATAATTAAATATCATAAATTTGTATTCGATATTTTTTCTTTTTTAATAAGTCTTTTTGTACTAACTATTTTAATTTCTCAAGTAATGAATTTTAATTTATTAGGGTTTCCCAGGACAATTCTTTTACTATCTACTTTTGGAATTATTTTTTATCAATTTTTAATAACTTTAAAAGAAGAAGAAAAACAAAATATTTATAAATTAATTGTTTTAGGTGGCTTACTTTTTGCAACATATTTTGTATTTTATTATTTTAACGATATCATCCATTTGCGTTTTAGTGATCGGCTTGGTAGAGAGTTTTCAGATCAAAATGACCTAGCTAAGAACTTAGCAATATTTGTTGTTTTATGTGAAATATTTGCCATTAAAGTTAAAGGTAAAAATAAAATAATTTACATAATTTCAACATTTATATTCCTTATAATAATATTATTTACTGGTTCAATTTCTAATTTATTAGTATTAATTATTTTGTCAGCCTCTTTATTTATTTATATGACAAAAGGTAAACAAAGGATATGGGTTACGATTGCAATTTTTACAGCACTTTTGTTGTTTATAGTATCTTTACAATTACCGTTTATGTCCTACTTTAGGACAAGATTAATGAATATGTATAATTTGTTTTTTTCTACAAACGGAAAAATTGATAATTCTTTTTTCGATAGAATTTATTTGGCTATTTATGGTTTTAGATTGTTTATTTCAAAACCAATATTTGGGTATGGTTATAATCAAGTTCAATTTTATACATGGGGAAAAGATGCGTTTTCTCATAATAACTTTGTAGAAGTTTTGGCATCTTTTGGAATTTTAGGTTTTCTTGCTTTTGAAGCCCTACTTTTATATCCGCTATTTAAAAATTGGAAAAAGCAAAAGAAAGAATTAGCAGTTTTTAGTTTATTATATATTTTTATGTTCCAATTTTTTCTAATTGTTTTTAGGAAAAAAATTGAATATTTTTTAATTCCACTTGCATTTTCTTTTATTGATTATCCGGTTTATAAGTGTTATATGGTTGGTCTTGAAAATAAAAAACTATACCTTTCCAAACAAACAATTTATAGTGAGCCTTTATTAGATGAGTATTACTGTATTACTATTTAATGAGTTAGTTAAATGTTATACTATTTTATATACAATATAGAAAGAAAAGGATGAAATTATGAAAGTTATAATACTAGCAGGCGGCTTTGGAACTCGTATTTCTGAAGAGTCACAATTTAAACCAAAACCAATGATTGAAATTGGAGAAATGCCAATTTTGTGGCACATTATGAAATTATATTCTTCTTATGGTTTTAATGATTTTATAATCTGTGCGGGGTATAAACAAGACTTCATTAAAAAATGGTTTGAAAGTTATTCATTAACCACATCGAATGTTACATTTGATTTTTCTAAAAACAAAGTAATCATTCATGAAAAACACACCGAACCTTGGAAGGTAACAATTGTAGATACTGGTTTAAACACTCAGACTGGTGGAAGAGTTAAAAGAGTAAGGGATTATGTTGGTGATGAAACATTTATGGTTACTTATGGTGATGCGGTAGGAGATATTAATATTAAAGAACTACTTGATTATCACAAGTCGCATGGAAAAACAGGGACTGTTTCAGTTTATAACTTTGGACAAAATAAAGGTGTTCTTGAAATCACAAAAGGAGAAGTTGTTGCCTTTAGAGAAAAATCAGATCTTGATGGAGACTTAATTAATATTGGTTTTATGGTTTTCGAACCAGCTTTCTTTGATTGCATCGATGATGACACAACAGTTCTTGAGAAAAAACCCATGACAACATTAATAAATAATAAACAATTAATGGCATATACACATAAAGGGTTCTGGCAATGTATGGATACATTAAGAGAAAAGGAGAAATTGGAAAGACTTTGGAATTCTGGAAATGCTCCTTGGAAAAAATGGGAGGACTAAAATGGACTTATCATTTTATAAAAACAAAACAGTATTAATAACTGGTCATACCGGCTTTAAAGGTTCTTGGCTATCAGAGATTCTTATTTTAGCTGGAGCAAAAGTTATTGGCTATTCTTTAGAACCTCCAACAACACCGAATCTTTTCACCTATTTAAAGTTAAAAGATAAAATGGTTTCAATTATTGCAGATATTCGTGATTTAGATAAATTAAATAAAGTATTTGAAGAACATCAACCAGAAATTGTCTTTCACTTAGCGGCTCAACCTATTGTTAGAATTTCATATTCTGAACCGGTTTATACATACGATGTTAATGTAATGGGGACTGTGAACATTTGTGAATGTGTTAGAAAATATCCTTTCGTTAAATCATTTTTAAACGTTACGACTGATAAAGTATATGAAAATGATGATATCCCCGACCATCCATTTAAAGAAGATGAAAAATTAAATGGATATGATCCCTATAGTAACTCAAAAAGCTGTAGTGAACTTGTTACTGATTCCTATAATAAATCTTTTTTTAAAAATCTAAATATTCCTGTTAGTACTGCTAGATCTGGCAATGTAATTGGTGGAGGCGATTTTTCAAAAGATAGAATAATTCCAGATGCTGCTAGAGCATTAAATGAAAAAAAAGCTCTAGTTATCAGAAACCCACATTCAACTAGACCATATCAACATGTACTTGAACCGTTGGCTTGCTACTTGTTAATCGCAAAAGAACAATATTTTAATCATGCTCTTTGTGGTGCCTATAACATAGGTCCAGATAGTTGCGAC
Organism: Bacilli bacterium; assembly: GCA_035367155.1. Classification (GTDB taxonomy): domain Bacteria; phylum Bacillota_I; class Bacilli_A; order RFN20; family CAG-826; genus JAAYSA01. Next base: position 41,836 of record DAOSJI010000005.1, on the reverse strand, counting down.
TTTTCTTCAACAATCAAATTAATTGAATTATTTTCAAAATACTTTGATGGAGATTTTAAATATATGATAAAAAGTGATAATGGTCCTCATGAGGCTGCCTTTTTATCATTAGATAATAACAAAATCAAAAAGACATTTAGATGGACTCCAAAAATTAATATCAAAAAAGCAGTTGAAATGACTGCTGAATGGTATGATGTTTGGAGAAAAAATGGGGATTTAGTTAGTTTAACCAAAAAACAAATCATGGAGTTCTTTAATGAATAAGGTAATTATTACAGGTGCAGCTGGATTTGTTGGAGCTGCTGTTGTAAAAGAGTGCCTTAGTAAGGGAATATTTGTTTATGCTGTTGATATAGTTGAAAATCCTTCTAGTAGATTAGAGCTATCAAACAAAAATCTAGTTTATAGAAAATTAGATATATTTAATAAATCTGACTTCCTTAATTATTTTAAAGATAAAAAAATTGACACGATTTTTCATTTCGCGTGGATCGGTTCTGCTGGTCCATTAAGAACTGATATTAATTGCCAAATTAACAATGCGAAAATGTCAGTTGAATTATTAAAGTCTGCTAAGGATATTGGTTGTAAAAAATTCGTTTGTGCTGGTTCGATAATGGAATTTGAAGCATTAGAAGTTGTATATGCACAAAACAGCAAACCACAAGAATCATTTATTTATGGTATTGGAAAACAATTAGCGCATTCTCTTTGTAAAATTATTTCAAATAAAATTGATATTGAATTAGTTTGGGCCTACATTACTAACACATTTGGCGTTGGAGAGGCTTCACCGAGATTAATAAATACTACAATTAAAAAATGTATTTATAAAGAACCACTTCAATTCACTTCTGGGGTTCAAAATTATGATTTTATTTATATAGATGATGTAGCACATGCTTTTTACCTACTAGGATTACATGGAATTAATAATAAGGCATATGTAATTGGAAGTGGAAACGCTGGACCATTAAGAAGATTTTTAGAAGAACTGGTTTATATATGTTATAAAGAGGCTAAACCTATTTTTGGGGACATTCCTTTTACTGGTGTAAATTTAGATATAAGTGTCTTTTCAACTCATGAAATTGAAAAAGATTGTGGTTTTAAACCTAAAGTCTCCTTTAAAGAGGGAATTAAAAAAACACATAAATGGATTTTGGAGCAGGAGCAAAAACAATGATAAAAAAATTTAGTTTTGAGGAATTACCATTAAAAGGTGCTTATTTGATTAATCCTTTTTTTGCTGAAGATAATAGAGGTGGTTTTCTTAAAGACTACTCAAGAGAACTATTTCTTAAAAACGGTATCATATTTAATTTAGATGAAGTCTTTTATACAATTTCACATAAAGGAGTTATTAGAGCTATTCATTTTCAGGAGGTAAACCATCAACCAAAATTAGTAAGATGTGTTTCTGGCAAAATTTTTGATGTCATCGTGGACTTAAGGCCAGAATCACCTACATTTAAAAAATGGATGGGTTTTTATTTAACGGGTGAAAATATGCAGGAATTGTTAATACCAGCCCGTTTTGGTCATGGTTATTTAGTAATAGAAGACTCAATTGTTTCTTATAAATGTGCTGCTCCCTTTGATGGTTCAAACGATAGCGGAATTATGTTTGATGACCCTGATATTGGTATTGATTGGCCTTTTCATGAAATTGGTGGCGTAAAAAAATTAATAATTTCTGAAAAAGATAAAAATTTACAATCGTTTAAAGATTACTTTGTAAAAGGATGCAAATAATGTTTAACTTTATAGGAATGAATAAAAAAACAAGGAAAAAATAAAGAAAAATACTGTAATGAAGATTAAATTCTTTTATGTGGTTGCTGATGTGCTAACAATATCAATCATATAGGTTTAATTGCTAAATTTATGTATAATATTAATGTATTATGAAACCACAAAATGTCGAAGTAAGTATTATTACGCCTGCTTATAAATGCAAAAGTACTATTCAAGAAACTTATGAAAGTATTAAGCAACAAACATTTTCTAATTGGGAATGGATAATAATAGAAGACAACTCGCCTGATGATTCTTTTGAATTCATTCAAAACATGGTAAAAGAAGATTCGCGTGTTGTTGTTTTAAGAACTGAAAAAAATAGCGGTGCAGCTGTTGCAAGAAATGTCGGAATCAATTACGCTAGAGGACGTTTTATTGCATTTTTGGACTCTGATGACTTAAGGTTAAAAGATAAACTATCTAATCAAATCAAATTTATGAAAGATAATGATTATGCAATAACTTATACAAATTATTTAGTAATGAATGATAAAGGAAAGTACAAAGAATTAAGGCTTAAAAAAGACAAAGCTACATATAAATCACTTTTAAGAAGAAATGTAATGGGATGTTTAACTGTCATATATGATACAAAACATCTTGGAAAAGTCCTAATGCCTTTAGATTGTGAAAAAAGAGAAGACTATGGAGCATGGCTTGATGCAACAAGAGATGGAACGATCGCTTATAGATTAGATGAGTTTCTTGCCATTTATCGAGTGGGAAACGTTTCAGTTTCTTCTAATAAATTTAAGATGGTTAAATACCAATATAGAGTCTTCCGCGTCCATGAAGGATTTGGAGTAATTAAATCTCTTTGGTTTTTATTCGTTATGTCATTTAAAAAAATATTTAATATTTATTAATTATATTCATAGTTTATATTTATTCTTTTTAAAATTATTATCTAATATACACCATAACACTTAAATAAAACTTAAGTGTTTTTAAAATCGATAATTTTAAGTAATAAAAAGATGTGTAAATCTTTTATTAACAATTTGTGTCTATTTGTAAAATCATCATATTATAATTTTTAAAAACACAAGCATAATGTTTGTTTTCTTTGCAAAAACGACTTATTTTTATTAAAAAATAATTAGTCAGGTAATTAATCATAATTTTATTTAATAATGCGTGTGTCTAAAGTTAAAAATCAAATTTATATTGTTATAATTCAACTAGCAGTTTTAAAAAAAACTTAGACTATATATGAATTGCTTGGAGGTATAAAAATGACTTCAAACCGGAAGAAAAATGTTAAACAATTAACGTTAATATCTGTATTAAGTGTTCTAGTTTTTGGCACATTTGTAGGTATTACAAGAAGTAATATGAACAAACTTGAAGTACCAAAAATTAGTAAGGCTCTGACGATGCAAACTCACCGTCGAGTATATGCGTATTTAGAAGGTGATTGGACTCTTGATCAAATGTACATTTATTATTGGGGAGGATCTTCAGTAGGTGCTCCCACATTTGAAAATCCTAGACTTATGACTCAGGTGTTAGATAACTATTATGAGGGATTATTTTATTATGATGTTCCAGTCGATCATACCCATTGTTTGTTTAGAAAATCAAGTGGAGCATAGGACGGCAATCATAATCAATCGCAAGATGCCTTAATTGCACATACTTACGTTGGTAATAACTACAAAGCAATTAAAGTAGGTCCCTGGACTGCAGACGGGACTAAACGAACAATTACATATGTTGATACAGTTCCAATTAACGGAAACGAACTTGCTCAAGTCTTATCACATATTCAATCATGTTCATCTAGTTATGCAAGTGGATATAACGCATGGCCGCAACTTAATGATCTTTTTGTTACTCCTTCTACATTTACAGGTAACGAAACCGTAAATGATAATGTCCCTCCAACGACAATTAATAATAAAGTTGCTATGTTAGAACAGGAGTATCAAAAAGAACATGGAACTGGTCCTTTTGCATGTTATTATTCTGGATATTCTAATAGTACTTTAGCTACTTATGTAAAAATGTCCCCCAACAAAACAAGTCCTAGACCAAATACTTTAACAAGAATTACCCCAATTGTAACTGGAGAAACCTTTACTGCCTATGCATTAGGCGAAACATTCTATTCTGGTGGTGGTTCTGGTAACTACGGCATTGGTACGGATGGAACAATCGGTTTATATGTTAATGAACAAGATCGTGCTTGGAGTACTGGTGGAGGCGGAATTAATGATAATCGTGCTGTAACAGTATTTTGTTCAAGTGATACAAATGCAGAAATATATGCAGATACATATAATAGTATGGTTGAATTAGCTGCCGATATTTTAGTTAGATATTGTAAAGATACTCTTATTTGGTTTGGTGATAAAGATGCTACTCTAGCATATGAGGCTACAATAGCAGACAATGAAATGTTATTAACTTATTCAGAATGGTTTAGAAATTAAGTAGCAAGTCCTTGGCTTCTTAGTAGAATGGGCTACTTAGCAACCCAAGCATCAACAATTGCAAAACAAGCCTTAATTAATCAAGGTTGCTACGGCGAAATAGTAACTGAAGAACCAAGTTCGGAACCAGATGTTTGTACATATACAGGTTTTAGTAATAGTAATTTGACTGATGGTAATTATCCAAATACTAATTTCACAGCAAAAAGCACACAAAGTATAACCGAAGTAACTAGGATTACTCCGATGATTGCAGGTGATCAATACGATATTAATACAATGGCTTCTGTTTATGGAACTGCTTCAGGAGTATCTGTTAACTATATCATCGATGGAAATGGTTAAATCGGTAAAATGGTTGATGAAGAAAACCGTGCCTGGAGTACAGGCTCTCCAGAAAACGATCATCGAGCAGTTACTGTTGCAATTGCAAGTGATAAAACTGATCCATATGCAATTCATGCAACGCCGTATAATCGTTTCATTGATTTTGCGGTTGATTTAATGCAAAGGTATTGTAAAGATACTCTTGTATATTTAGGAAATAAGGATGCAACGCTTAATCATCCTCTTGCTCCAAATGAAATGATTTTAACAGTTTACCCGTGGTTTTCTTCTAGTGCTCCATCAAGTACATGGTTAATTAATAATTTAAGCAATATCGCTACGGAAGTTACAAATCGCTTACAAAATCCAACCCCAGCGAGCGCGCCTAAATACCCTTTTAGTAATAGCTCCTTAACATCAGTTACACATTATAGTCCAAACAATTCTGGAAGAAGAACATATGCGATTCAACGAATTACACCGCATTGTGTTGAAGGGCAATTAACTGCTGAAGGATTAGGTAATTGGTTTGATTCAGCAACTGGTGGAACAAGTCAAGCATCTTCTAATTACGGCATTGGTCGCAACGGAGAAGTTGGACTTTATGTAGATGAAAGAAATCGTTCGTGGTGTAGTTCAAATGAAAATAATGATCAACGTGGTATAACAATAGAATTTGCAAGTGATACAACGCACCCATATGCGATGTATGATGCTGTTTATAATACTTTGTTAGATCTATGTGAAGATATTTGTCGCCGATATGGAAAAACAAAACTTGTTTTCTTTGATGATAAGGATTACTCTCTTGCTTATGTTGTAAAAGAGGATGAAATGTTAATTACAGTTCATCGCTGGTTTAGTTCTAAATCATGTCCGGGCGACTGGCTTTATAGCCGTTTACCTAATGTTGCTAGTACAGTAACTGCTAGATTAGCAGCATAAATAAATAATCAAAAAAACTAATAAATGCAAGCCGCGACTTAGTCGCGGCTTTTAATTACTTTTACATTTTTAATCATATGGATTAAAATATAAGCGTTAAGGAGGATTAGTATGAAATCCAAAATATTATTTATTGTCGATTCATCAATTGATCTATCACCAGAATTATACAAGGCTTATGATTTTTTAATTATTCCATTAAATGTTACGATCGATGGAAAAACTTATCGTGATGTTCCAGAAGAGTTATCAAATCGAAAACTATTCGATATTATGGATGAAAAAGAAGTACTACCAAAGACAAGTGCAGCTGCTCCTGCCTCATTTTTAGAAGCTTTTAAAAAGGCGGAAAAAGATGGCTATGAGGGTATTGTAATCATTGGTATTGGTTCAACATTAAGTGGAACAATTCAAAGTGCAATTGTTGCAATTGAAATGTATGAAGGACCTTTAGATATTAGAATTGTCGATTCTCGAAACTTATCAACTGGATCAGGGTTAATTGCTCTTTATGGAGCAGACTACGCTAAAAAAGGTTATTCTTTAGATGAAGTAGTTACATACATGGAATCTCTTGTTCCGCGTGTTAGAGCCCAATTTATCGTTGACTCACTAAGAGTTATTTATATGGGTGGTCGTATTAGTAGTGCTAAATACTTATTTGGCAAAATATTACGAGCACATCCATTTATTCAAGTAATTGATGGAAAACTTGAAGTTACTGCAACACCTAAAGGAAAACTTATTAGAGGACTTGATCATCAATTCAGTGTATTCGAACAAGATAAAGCCAGGGGTATTTTAGAAGATCATGTTTTTATTACTCACGCTGATGGAGAAGAATCTGCCAAGTATTACTATGGTAAGATGAAAGATATGTTTCCTAAAGGCGTACTTAAAGTAACGGAAGCAGGATGTGTTATTAGTGCTCACTCTGGTAGAGGGACAATTGGGATTCTCTATGTTATGAAATAATTAGAGCACTTAAAATTATTATAATTTAAATCGCCAGAAACGGCGATTTTTTTATTAAATTGTTCTGAAATTAGTTTTATATATTCGTATTTTTATAAAATAAACAAACATTGACACTATTTGTTAATGAAAGATATTTATAATTAAAAAAATATGATAGAATTATGGAGAAATTGATAGAGCGAGTTAAGAATACTTATTATCAAATGTTCAAAAAACTTATCTAGTGGGAGAACTAAAATAAAATCTAAAATTCAATTTATCGTCGACTCAACTGTCGACCTTACAGAAGAGTTATATGAAACTTATAATTTTGTAAAATTACCTCTATATGTAACGATTGATGGAAAAACATATCGAGATACCCCAGAAGAACTATCAAATAAAAAGTTATTTGAAATTATGGAAGAAACAAAGACTTTGCCAAAGACGAGCGCTGCAACTCCGGCAGACTTTTTAGAAGAGTTTAAAAAAGCAGAAAAAAATGGTTATGAAGCTATTATAATAACTGGAATTTCTTCGACACTTAGCGGAACAATTCAAAGCGCTACCATTGCAATAGAGATGTATAAAGGACCATTAGATATTAGGATTGTTGACTCACTTAATTTATCAACTGGATCTGGTTTAATAGCCATTTTTGGCTCAGATTATGCAAAAACGGATCATAATCTAGATGAAGTAGTCGCGTATATGGAGTCACTTGTACCACGTGTTAGAACTCAGTTTATTGTCGAATCACTAGATATTATTTATCGTGGTGGCCGCATAAGCAGTGCTAAGTATTTGCTTGGTAAAATATTTAATGCTCACCCATTTATTCAAGTAATCAATGGAAAACTTGAAGTTACTGCTACGCCAAAAGGTAAACTTATGAGGGCGCTTAATCATCAATATAGTGTTTTTAAAAAAGATTTTAAAAAGGGTATATTAAATGATCATGTTTTTATTACTCATGCAGTTGCAGAAGAATCTGTTCGATATTATTGTAAAAAAATGAAAGATAAACTTCCACACGGCGCATTAAAAGTTACTGAAACTGGTAGTGTTATTAGTGCACATTGTGGTCCTGGTACAATTGGAATTACCTATATTGTTAAATAAAAAAAGCCGAACTTAAGTTCGGCTTTCCTTTTATTCGCCGGAAACGGCGATTTCTTTTATTATAACTGAAGGAGCAGTAAAGCCACTTAGTTGCAGTTCACTATCAGAACCAACTTCTAATATGTCATTAAATATAGCAAATAAATTGCCTGCTACAGTAACTAGACTGATAGGTTTATCGATTTTACCATCTTTAATCATAAAACCAGAAGCTTGAAGTGAGAAGTCACCACTAGTGGGATTCATTCCAGCGTGTAGACCTTGTACTTCAGTTAGATAAAACCCATTGCATAGCTTAGTAAGTAATTCGTTGAAGCTTAATTTACCAGCTTTTAGTGTAGCTTGTGATGGGGCAATTCCGATTTTGCCAGTTCCACCGACTGCATTACCTGTTGATTCGACGCCAAACTTACTAGCAGTACTTAGATTATGAAGGAAAGTCTTTAGAACTCCCTTTTCAATGATTGCTTTATTAAATTTAGCAACGCCTTCTCCATCAAAATATGAATAGAAGACATTATCGGTTAATGGTGCATCAATAATTGTGACTTTTTTACTTGCAACTTGTTCGTTAAGTTTGCCAGCAAAAAGAGATGATCCTTTTTGTACGTTTTCAGCGTTGACATGTTCAAGATAGAATTGCAGGAGTGAAGCAGTAACTTCTTGATTGAGAATTGCAGGATATAAGCCAGAATTGCAGGGTTTTCCACTTAATTTGTCTAATCCGTTTTTAGCAACTTTTGCAACAAAAGTATCAATGTCAAATTTTTCGGGTTTGTTATCAAGATGAACATGATAGCCTGTTTTTGTTTCTTCGCCATCTTTGATGACTATATAGGCATAATAATAGAAATAGCTACCATTTTCTTTTAGTTTAAGTCCATGACTATTATGAAGTTCGGTTGATCCGACGCGTTCTTCATATGCTACCGTAACTTCAGTAATACGGGCATCGTATTCTTTAAGTTTCTTCTCAATCAAGAAAAGATTCTTGATTTTTTCTTCTTCGCCTATTTCTTGAATTGCAGGATTAAGCATATTCTTTCTTTTATATTTAGGGCTGCCTTTAAAAATAATGGCTAAATCATCAGATTCGCTGACAGTAGCACCATCTTTAATTTGTTTAACAAGAAAGGAAGGTGTATCTTTGTCATCTTTTTTACTTGATGCAAAACCCATTTGACCATTAAAAATTCCACGAGCTTTGATGCGATGACTTACAGCAATTGAGTAATTTTCAAGTTCTCCACGGAATGTGCCAATACTTAAACTACTATTTTTAGTAACTACAACTTCGCTCTCAATGATTCCTTGTTCAGCTGCAAGAGCAAAAAACTTTTTTACGTTCATTCTAATTTTCCTCCTTGTCCACCGACGAGAATTTCGCTAACTCTAATTGTTGGTTGTCCAACATTAACAGGAACATTACCGCTCATTGAGCCACACATTCCCGCTGCATGTTTTAAATCATTAGCAACCATATCAATGTTTAGTAAAATTTCTGCGCCTGTTCCGATTAAGGTAGCACCTTTTACTAATTCCGCAATTTTTCCATCACGAATAATATATGCTTCATCACATGCGAAGTTAAATTCGCCAGTAGCAGGGTTAACAGAACCTCCACCCATTGATTTAGCATAAAGACCTAGCTTGACAGAAGCAATAATTTCTTCAGGTGTATATTTTCCTGGAGCAATATAAGTATTACTCATGCGGCTTGTTGGTTCAAATTCGTAACTTTGCCGTCTCGATGCGCCGTTTTGTTCCATGTTCATTCTGCGACCACCAAATTGGTCAATAAGATAATTTTTCAAGATGCCGTTTTTAATTAAAACATTCTTTTTAGTTTTAAAGCCTTCATCATCAACTGCATTTGAACCCCATTCATTAGCAAGAGTTCCATCATCAATTGCAGTAACGGCTTTATTTGCAATTTGCTCACCTAATTTGTTACTAAAGACAGATAAGTTTTTACTAACAGAAGTGGCTTCAAGAGAGTGACCACACGCTTCGTGGAATATAACACCACCAAAACCATTTCCGATAACAACAGGCATTTTCCCGCTTGGGCATGGGGCAGCATCTAGTTTTCTAACAGCAAGTTCAGCAACTTTTATTGCTTCAGCTTTTAGATCAAGTGTTTTTAAAAATTCAAAACCTTGATAGCTACCTGGAGCATAATAGCTTGTTTCAAATGCATTAGGTGCCATTGCGATGGCAAATAACATTGTTCTAATACGTTGTTGAGTATCTTCAATTTGTTTTCCTTCACTATTAAAAATGGCGATTTTACGAACTTCGCGTGTTATACCAGCTTGTGTACGAACAATTTGAGGACTATAATCACGCATTGCTTGATCGGCCTCTTTTAGAGGATTAACAACATCTTCAATTGGCACTTCATATAAGTTTTGTTCAATTTTGTGTTTGTTATTAACTCTTACTTTTTTAATTTTTTCGACTTCAAGTAGACGCTCACCTTTAAATGAAACGGATAGAGAACGAGCAAGTTCAGTTAGTCCTTTTTTCGTTACATTATTGGTGTGACCATAAACGCTTTGAAGTCCTTTTAGAATCCTAATTCCCGCACCAAAGTTTAAATTGCTTGCAACTGGTTGAGTTTTACCTGATTCAACAATAACAGCAGAAGACAGCGTTTCTTCAAGAAAAATTTCAGCAAAATCTCCACCAGTTTCTAACGCAATGTTTAATACTTCGAGAGCAACTTTTTTAGAAATCATATTTTATTCCTCCTTTTTACTTCTAAAATTATATCATAACAACTCGGTTTACATAGTAAAAAATACACTTAGATTGTATAATGATAACAAATGAAACAGACAAGAACGAAAAAACAAAAGAAAGTAAATTATCTTGAACAACTTGATTTATTAAATGAAAAATTTATAAGAAGAAGAGTATCATTTAGTAAAAGTGAATATCAATTTATTTTAAATCGTGAAAGTTTTAAGGATCGTCTTAAAGGTTTTTTAACTATGAGATATCATAGAAGAAAAAAGTTAATTAAGTCAGGAAATGTAGGGTTTTGCTACACATTTTCCTTATCAATTAGTAAATACTATAATCATGAGTTTCGTCCTAGTTTTGTTTTATTTACCCCTAAGAAAACTTTAATGTGTAATGAAAAATTTTATTTAGATGTACTCGCTAACTTATATGATTTTCAAAAAAAGAAAGCTAAAACATTAAAAGAATCACATCTTCAAGCAGTTTTAAGCGAAAAAGATGCTGAACCACGATATTTTGAACTACCAAAAAAAATAACAAAAGATGAATTAGTATATCTTCAATATGTTGAAGTCAATACAAAGCACAATCAAAATTTAAAATTTGGAATGAATCCAATCATTTTCAATAAAAATATTAGTGATGAAGTTATCTATCTTCCGGATTTTTTAAAGGATATTAAAGAATGAACACAATATTTAATTTAGATTTGACAAACTTATCCACAATAGATATTATCTTCCTTGTTCATTTTTTCTTTACAATTGGTTTTAATGCTTTCTTTGTATTTCATCGCACAATTTTAATGTTAATTGGCCTAAAACCATATAAAAAGTTTCCAATATCCGACTTAAAAAATAATAAATATGCAATCCTTATTGCTGCGCGCAATGAAGAAAAAGTATTACCGCATTTAATAGATTCAATAAATAAACAAGATTATCCTCTTGAAAATATTACTATCTTTGTTGTTGCAGATAATTGCTTCGATAATACAAAAAAAGTTGCAAAAAAAGTAGGCGCTATTGTTTATGAACGAAGCGACAAAACTAAAATAAGCAAAGGTTATGCATTAAAGTATTTAACTGATTGTATTGAACGTGATTATGGTTTAAAAACATTTGATGCATTCTTTATTTTTGATGCTGATAACCTTCTTGCTAAAGACTTTATAAGTAGAATGCATGATGCTTTTATGACAGGGGAAAAAATACTAGCAGGTTTTATAAATATAAAGAATGCAACAAATTTTATATCGATGGGTTATACATATCATCAATATAAAAAAATACGAACTTTGCACAATCCTCGCACTTTGATTGGAAGCGGAACAACATTAACAGGAACGGGCATAATGTTTGCAAGTGAAATTATTAAAGAAAAAGGTTGGGAGTGGCTTTTAATTACTGAAGATATTGAATTTAGTGTTGATAGTCTTCTTAGAGGTTATAACGCTACATTTGTCGGAGAAGCTGAGTTTTATGACGAACAACCAACGACATATAAAGTTATGCTTAGACAAAGATTAAGATGGGCCAAAGGATTTTTACTCGTTTTTAAAAGAAGATCATGGAAATTATTTAAAGGATTTTTTAGAAAAAAAACAACTGAAAATAAGTCAAACAAACAAAGCAAGTGTCAATATCGATACTCGCTTTATGATATATTTACCTACATTTTCCCTATTAATCTTGTTGTTTTTATTGTAACTGTTGCTTATTCAATTACAGTTGCAGTCCTTCAATATCAAGGCGGATTACCAAGTTTAGAAGCATTTCTAGATGGTTTAATTGCAGCAGGTAAAAGTATAGCCATGTGGTATTTAAGTACTCTTTTACTACTCTTACCAGTTTTGATATTAGAGTGGAAAAGAATCCCAGCTAAAATAAGTAAGAAAATTATTCACTTTTTTACATTTCCGTTTTTTGAAGTATTCTCTTTACCTCTAACAATTGTTGCCTTATTTACTAAAGCCGAGTGGAAACCAATCGAACATAATGTAGCAAAAGACATTGAAAGCATAGAAGAGTTTTATCAAAAAGAAAAAGTTCGTAGAGAAAAGCGAAGAATAAGACGAGCAAAAAGACATAAAAAAACAAATTAAATTAATCGATAATAATGCTATAGTAATAATGATGGTAAAAACTTATACTATTTATGGTATGTTTTTGCTATTTAAGGAGGAAAAATATAATGGAAGAAAAAGAAAAAAAGTAACTCCAGAAGAAGAAAAGAAATAAAAAGTTGAAGCTGAAGTAGTTGAAGAAAAAGCAGCAAGTACCGAAGAACCAAAGTCAGCGTTTAAAACTATTAAGCTTTGGATTCAACTAGGTGTAATCCTTACACCAGTCATTGCAGTGTTACAAGGCTTTGCGACTGGACTTCGCTGGTTTTCATCTATTCATTTATTACTCTATGCTTTAACAATCCCAATGGGAATGGCAGGACTAAAGTGTCTTTGTAAAGCAAAAAACAAAAGTGAAGTAATCAAATGGGGAGTATTAACATTAATTTTTGCATCATTACCTGGTGGCATTATGATGTTAATGACAAATGATGCTTTCTTTGAAACTTTTGATCATCGAAAAGATGATAATCTATTTAAATTTTAATTCACGATAATAACACACATTTTAAATTTTGAATGTAAATTTCTACTGATATTATTAGTATTGCTTTTAAGTAGCAAAACAATATAAAAAAAGCGCAAAAAATTGTGCTTTTTTACTAAATTTAGGTGTAATTTTGCTTTATTGTAAATTTCATGCTAGAGAAAAAGTGCTTTTTTACTAAAAATATTTGAATATAATTCAAAGTAGTGATAATATACTTAAGCAACTTACTTTAGAAACGGCAAGTTTCTAAGGCGGAAGGAGTTATATATGAAAAAAGGAATTCACCCAAAAACTAGTCGCGTCACAGTAACCTGCATTAGCTGTGGCAATGAATTTGAAACCGGATCAAGCGAAAAAGAAATTCGTGTTGATACATGCAGTAACTGCCATCCTTTTTATACTGGCAAACAACGCTTCGTCCAAAGTGATGGAAGGGTTGATCGTTTCAATAAGAAATTTGGTTTAAAATAATCAAAAAGTTAAAGCCGCCTAAATCGCGGCTTTTTTAGCAAAAAAGAGGATTCTATGAAAAAAAGAGTTTATATTACTACACCAATTTATTATCCAAGCGCTAAGCTTCATATTGGTCATGCGTACTGCACGACGTTATGTGATGTTTTTGCTCGCTATAAAAGACTTATGGGATATGAAGTTTTCTTTTTAACCGGTTCTGATGAGCATGGAGAAAAAATTGAATCTAAAGCTAAAGAGGCTAATAAGACATCTCAACAATTTGTTGATGAAATAGTAGTAGGCTTTAAAGAACTTTGGGATGCTTTAAAAATTACAAACAACGACTTTATTAGAACTACTGAACAAAGACATATAAAGGCAGTAAGTTATGTCTTTTCTAAGCTACTACAAAAAGGTGATATTTATTTAGGTAATTATGAAGGTTGGTATTGCGTACCTTGTGAATCATTTTGGACCGAAACTCAAACCGGAGATGATCACCTTTGTCCAGATTGTCATCGGCCAGTAGAGAAAAAAAGTGAAGAAAGCTATTTCTTCAACACCAATAAATATTTACCCGCATTAATGAAGCATTTTGATGAAAACCCTGCATTTTTAACTCCAATTAGCAGAAAAAACGAAATGATTAATACATTTATTAAGCCTGGCCTAGCAGATTTAGCTGTTAGTAGAACCTCATTTTCATGGGGTGTACCAGTAAAAGAAAAGCCGGGACATGTTGTCTATGTTTGGATTGATGCTCTAGTTAATTATATAAGTGCACTTGGTTATCCAGATGAAAACGCAGAAAAATTTAAAAAGTTTTGGAATGATAAAAATACGGAAATCATTCACGTCTGCGGTGCAGATATAACGCGTTTTCATGCCTTGTATTGGCCTTTATTTTTACTTGGTTTAGATCTACGTCTTCCAGACCGCGTTTTTGTGCATGGTCTTTTAATGATGAAAGACGGAAAAATGAGTAAAAGTAAAGGAAATGTCATTGACCCCTTTCCTTTAATTGAACGATATGGAGTTGATGCAGTTCGTTATTATTTAGCTAGAGAAACAGTATTTGGTAGTGATGGAACATTTACACCGGAACAATTTATTGAACGTGTGAATGTTGATTTAGCGAATGACTATGGCAATTTACTCCATCGAACCATAAGCATGATTATTAAATACTTTGATGGAATCATTCCTACTTATCAAGGTCAAGTAACTTCATTTGATAATGAGTTAGAAGAACTTGCTCTTTCTACTATTAAAGAATATAGGGAACAATTTGATGAACTAGAGATCACTGAAGCCTTTATTAGTGTCTTTAAATTGGTAAGTGCGACAAATAAGTATATTGATAATACAGAACCTTGGAATTTAGCTAAAAATGGTGAAACAAAAGCACTTGCTTCTGCGATGAACCATTTAGCAAATAATCTATATATAGCAGCTGTCCTTCTTTCACCCGTTTTAGTTGAAACAACAAAAAAATTATTTACTCAATTAGGAATTGAGGAAAAATTTCTTTCAATTGAATATTTAAATAAATACGGTGTTATTGGTGGCCAAAAAGTTAGTAAAGGCATACCTTTATTCCCACGTTTAAAACCAGAAGATGAAATTGAATACATTAAAAATTTAATGAGTTAAAAAAAGCTGAAAATAAGCCTTAAAATTAATCGTTATATTTAGTTTTTTAATGTTATAATTATATAGAGGTTTGACTATGGAAGATCAATATATTTATGAACCCTTGAAGGGTTATAAACTACGTTATAAAGACTTACATGCTCAATATACTAGTGAATACTTTGATGAGTTAAGTAAAGTCGCAAATGTTGATGAAGTTGCAAATAAAAAACTTGTTACGGAAATTGAAAAAAATAATAAAACATTAGACAGTTTAAATAAACAAATTAAACGTTTTCGCATTTTTGCAGGTCTAGGTATTTTTATATCTGTCTTAGGAATTTTAGCATTTGGCCTAACTTATTATACAGGTGCGGAAATAATGAGCGAAACTTTAATAAAGGTTCTACGAATTATTGGAATACCAATAGCAATTTTAGGTTTACTTTTGTCAATTTTCATGCGTATTAAACGCAAAACGCTTCAACCTAAATATGATGAATTATTAAAGGTGAATAAAGGAAAAATTGGCGAAGCTTGGAAACAATTAGAACCTTTGCATGTTTTATTTAGAAGAGGTCTAAATATTGCTCTTTTTGAAAAAACGCTTCCTATAATTGACCTTGATGATTATTATGATTCTAGACGACTAGATTATATGATTCGTAACTTTGGTTATGAACCTAATAAATCAGAAAACACGAGTGCTTTATATGTTTTAAGTGGGCAAATTGAAGGTAATCCATTTTTCTTTTGTCGTGATTTAACAATGAAAATGGGTACTAAAACATATAGCAACTCAATTACGATTACTTGGACAGAACAAATTACAGTAAATGGAAAAACGCAAACTGTTGTTCGTAGTCAAGTTTTAACGGCGTCTGTTACTAAACCGTGTCCTTATTACAATAAAGATACCTATTTAGTATATGCTAATGAAGCTGCTCCGCATCTTAGTTTTAAGCGTTATGATTCAGATGCTGAAAAAATGAGCGAAAAACAAATTGATCGATATGTTGATAGAAAAGTAAAAAAACTTAAAAGAAAAGCTCGTAAAAAAGGTTCAACTTTTACTGTTATGGGTGATGCTGAATTTGATGTTCTTTGGGGTGCAACTGACCGCGATCACGAAGTAGAGTTTAGATTATTATTTACACCATTGGCCAAAAAACAACTTCTTGATCTAATGAAAGATAAAGAAATTGCCTATGGTGATAACTTTAACTTCTTTAAAAAGAAAATGATTAATACAGTTTATCCTGAACACTTACAAAACCTAGATTTCAGCGGTGATCCAATCAATTATAAACATTATAGTTATGAGAAAACAAAAGAAGGCTTTATGGCTTATAATGCTGAATACTTTAAGAAAATGTATTTTGCTTTTGCGCCTGTTTTATCAATTCCTTTATATCAACATCAACAACCACGTGAATTTATTTATAAAACAGAATATGAAAGTAATCTCTCGTTTTATGAACATGAAAGTATGGTTAACGCACTAAATGATCCTTTATTAAATCACCCACTTTCTAATACACCAAATATTTTAAAAACAAAAATGTTACGAAAAGGTGTAAATGAAGACATAGTTCAAGTTACCTCTTCAGGTTTTCAAACTTTCGAGCGCGTTGAACATGTTAGGAAAATGGGTGGAGATGGTCGCATGCATACAATTGCAGTTTATTGGACCGAATATGAACCAGTTTCAAAGGTATGTCAAGTTGACTTAAAGATAGCTGAAGAAACTAATACTTGTAAGAAAGAAACAGCCGGAGACAAACTAAAGAATTGGATACTTGATATTAAGAGCGGTATAACAACCGAAAATATTAAAAATCGATTAAAAGGGTTTGAAGCTAGAATAAAAGAAATAGCTGAATACCAAGACAATTAGTGCATTTAGTCGTAAAAACGACTATAATAAAAATAGCAAAAATTTAAAAAGGAGAATCAAAGTATGGCAAACGAACTAGATGAAGTAAGAGGCCCAATTAGCGAAGAAGGTCGGGATGTAAATGTTATTCAAAAACAAGTCCCAGTTAAAGTTGGATTTGGCTCAAAACTGCTCTGTATTGGACTATGGTTTTTAGGAATTATTCCTGGGCTCATTTTCTTTATTATGAGATTAAAAGCTCGTAACTATCTCCAACAGTTACAACAAAAGTTGCAACACAACGCATCTCAAATTGATAACTATATGGAACAAAGAGTTCAAATTCTTCAAAACGTCGTGGGAATCGTTCAACAATCAGTAGCTCTTGACAAAGACACGATGACAACTGTTGCAGCCTATAGAGGCGGAGTTAATCTAAGTGACGAAAATCGTAGCGAAGTTGCAGGTAATGTTGATCGCGCAATGAGAAGCATTAATGTTGCTTTTGAAGCTTATCCTGAATTAAAAGCTCACAGCGCTTTAAAAGATGCTATGCAACAAAACAGCTACTTACAACGTGAAATTACAGCTGCTCGTGAACTTTACAACGACACCGTCTTAGAATGGAACCAAGTTATTTTTGAATGGCCAACCAAGATGATCGCTGCTGCAAAAGCCGGTTATACGACAAGAATTCCGTTTACTGCTTCACGCGAAACTAAAGAAGCTGCACGTTCAAAATTCTTTTAGTAGACAATAAAAAATCTGGTTTTTAAAAAAGGATGCTTTTGCATCCTTTTTCTTAAAATATTTTTTTAAAATTGTTGTTGCATTAATTTATTTGTATGTTATTATAAATATCCTAGTAGCCTGTCTTCAGGGTGAAATAATTCCTTGAAAGATGGTCGCAAACTGAGTAATGCACATAGTTAGCACCAATCAGTAAAGCTATTAGGAACCTGCTTAATAGCAGGTTTTTTTAATTTTCAAAAAATAAATCGCGTGTATATAACTTATCTTCAACATCTTTTAAACGCTTATCATATCGATTAGCAATAATGATATTTGCTGAAGTTTTAAATTTCTCTAAATCATTTATAATTAAATGACCATTAAATTTAGAACCATCTTTTAATATTGGTTCAAAAATTATTATTTTTATATCTTTTTTGGATAAATACTTAATTACTCCTTGAATTGAAGAAGATCGATAGTTATCAGAATCTTGCTTCATTGTAAGACGAAAAATTCCAACAACCTTATTTTTTATGCTTTCTTTGTCATCTTTTATATAGCCGATTTTTTTAAGCACTTGGTGAGCGATATGTTTTTTTCTTGTTTCATTGCTAGTTACTATTGCACTAATAATATCTTCAGGAATTTCTCTATATATATTGACCATTTGTTTAGTGTCTTTTGGTAAACAATAACCTCCATAGCCAAATGAGGGATTGTTGTAATGTGTGCCAATACGATCATCAAGACCAACCCCATCAATAATATCTTTTGTGTCTAACCCTTTTAGTTCTGCATAAGTGTCTAGTTCATTAAAATAAGCAACACGAAGAGCTAAATATGTATTAGAAAAAAGTTTAATTGCTTCAGCCTCACTATGATTTGTGATAAGCAAAGGAATATTTTCTTTAATAGCACCTTGAATAATGAGATTAGCAAATTCAGTGCCTGCAGATAGAGATTTTTTTTCGTTTTTGTTACAGCCTATAACAACTCTTGATGGATAAAGACTATCAAAAAGAGCTTTTGTTTCGCGGAGAAACTCAGGACTAAATATAAATCGTTTACTTTTATATTTATCCTCAAGCGATTTAGTATAACCGACCGGTACTGTAGATTTAATGATTATATATGCATGATTATTGACTTTAAAAACAATATCAAGAACATTTTCTATTGCAGATGTATCAAAACGATTAAGTTTTTCATCATAATTAGTTGGGGTTGCAACAACGATAAAATCAGCAGCCGCATAAGCTTTTTCTGCATCTAAAGTTGCCGTTAAATCTAATTTTCTATTTTTAAGATAATCAGAGATTTCATTATCCTTGATTGGTGAAACACGCTTATTAATTAGATTAACTTTTTCTTTAATAATATCAACTGCCAATACTTTATTATGTTGGGCTAATAAAACTGCTATAGAGAGGCCAACATATCCGGTACCTGCAACTGCAATAATGTGCTTTTTCATAAAAATCTCCTTTGATATTATGATTATAAACATTTTATTTATAATAGACAAATGAGATAAGAGAACTAGTTGTTTTATAAATCAAACTATTTCAATATGATTATGTTAAAATACTAAAGAGGTAATTAAAATGAAGATTTTAGTAACAGGCGCAAGAGGTTTCGTTGGAAGAAATCTTTGTTTAGCATTAAAAAATGGAGGACATGATGTTTTGTCCTACGATTTAAATAATACAAAAGAAGAGTTAGATGTTTTTTTAAAGGAAGCCGAGTTTATTTTTCATCTAGCAGGAGTAAATAGGCCCAAAGATACAAGTGAATTTAAAAAGGGGAATCAGGATTTCACATCATTGATTTTAGAAAAACTACGAAAATTTGATTCCGTAGCTCCAATTGTTTTTACTTCTTCAATTCAAGCAACTAGAGATAATGACTATGGAAAAAGTAAAAAAGGAGCAGAAGAAGCTCTTAAAAAATATGGAATAGAAACTGGAAATCTAATTTATCCGCTACGCTTATCAAATTTATTTGGTAAGTGGAGTCGCCCTAACTATAATTCGGTTATTGCGACTTGGTGTCACAATATAGCAAGAGATTTAGACATCGTTATAAGTGACCCAGAAATCATATTAGAATTAACATACATTGATGATTTAGTTAATGTTTTTATGTCTTTGTTAGTTGAACCAAGCAAAAAGAAGATTGTACAAATTCCTACCTTTTCTGTTAAATTAGGCAAAATTGCAGCATTATTAAAAGAATTTAAGGAAAGTAGAAAATCTTTGGATATTAGATATTTAAATGATCCGTTTGCTCAAAAATTGTATGCTACATATTTATCATATTTACCTATTGATGATTTTAGTTATCCATTAGTAACACATGGTGATAATCGTGGTTCATTCACTGAGTTAATTCGTTTAGGAACGCTTGGACAAGTTAGTGTTAATGTTATCAAACCAGGAATAACTAAAGGGAATCATTATCATCATACGAAAAATGAAAAATTCATTGTTGTAAAGGGCGAAGCCGAAATTGCTTTTCGTTTAATTGGTACAAATGAAATTATTCGTTATGTCGTTAATGATAAGAAGTTTGAAGTAGTTGATATTATTCCTGGCTATACACATAGCATTAAAAATATAGGAAAAGACGATGCTGTGGTCATTATGTGGGCCAATGAAACATTTGACCCAAATAACCCAGACACCGTCTTTGAATTAGTTGAATAACATAGTTAGTTAATCTTTTTTAAATAAGTGTAATTTGTCTTTTTCAAGCGCTTTTAGCATGATTAAAGCACTAGCTCTATTAGTGGCTAACGGCTTTTCCATTACATCACAAAGACGAAGCAGAGCGTTAATGTCGGGTTCATGTGGCTGAGATGATAATGGGTCACGTAAGAAAATAACAAAGTCTAATTTATCATTAGCAATCATTGAACCTATTTCTTGGTCACCACCGAGGGGACCACTTTTTTTAAGATTGATTTTTAAACCTGTTGTTTCTGCCACAAGTCTTCCAGTTGTTCCTGTGGCATAAAGAGTATGTTTTTCTAAAACGTGTTTATATTTTGTCGCTAAGGTTATCATTTCAGGTTTCTTTTTATCATGAGCAATTAAGGCAATTCGCATATAATGATCCTCCTTCTTAATATTAACTAAAAAAGCAAAAACATTCTATGTATATCGTTTTTAATTATTATTAAATAATGAAAAACGCAAGAATCTTCAGTATAATGTAAGTGAGGTGTAACATTATGGATTATTGGACAATTGTACTTATTTCGGTAGGCGGTGCTATCGTACTCTTTTTTGTACTTTATTATTTGTACATTAGATTTTTATATGGTCTTACTCGCATTCCATTTATTAGAAGGGCTGATGGATTAAAAGACATTAAATATTTTACTGCGGATGATTTCGAAAATATTAAAACGCGTGATTTTTCCTTTAAAAGTGATAAAAATACACTTCGTGGATTTATTTACTATAAAGATAAATTAGATTATAAACGTGTAATCGTCTTTTTTCATGGTTATGGCGCTGGGCATCATGCTTATACAAAAGAAATTATTAAACTTGTTGAAGAAACAAGCTTGCCTGTTTTAGCATTTGACTATACTGCTTCAGGCATTAGCGATGGAAAAAGAACGGGTGCGCCTGAACAATTTTTAATCGATGGTTTTAATTTGTTTGATTTTTTAAGTGGTGAAGCTAAATTTAAAAATACGACATTTATTTTTGGTGGTCACTCAATGGGTGGTTATGTAGCGGGGGTATTACCAATGTTTTTAAAAGATGTAAAAGTAGAAAGTATTTTCTTACTTGCACCCATTAATAGCATAAAAAGACTATATATGAATAAACTTTCTCAATCAGTCGTTTTTGAAACATATATTGAAGTTCGTTCAAAAAGAAAATATAAAGATTTTGCAAATGTTACACTTTTAGATGCTATTAAAAAGCATCAAATACCAACACTATTAGTTCATGGTTTGAAAGATGAGTTAATTTCATATTCTCTCGATATAGAGGAAATAGTTAATTACGCTAATAATGTCGAATATATTAGACCGGTTATTTATGAGAAAAAAGGACATAATGTTTACTTAACTAGAAGAAGCGAAGAACTTTTAAACGACACTATTAATGGGTTAAGAAAAGTTCAAAGAACAAAAATTAAATCTAAAATCAATGAATATTCTCAATCTATTGACTATGACAAAATTGGTGAAGACGATGAAGAAGTCTTCGCTCTAATTAAACAATTTATTGAAAAGTAGGTGAAAACATGGAAGATGTAAAAAAGATATTGTCTAAATTAACGCTTGAAGAAAAATGCTTATTATTAACTGGAAAAGATTTTTGGGAAACACAACCATTAAAAAAGTTAGATTTTCCAAGTATTAATGTAAGTGATGGTCCATTTGGCGTTAGAAAAGTTGTTAAAAGTGAAAAAATCTTAGATAATTCTTTACCTGCTACATGTTTTCCAACATCAACTGCTCTTTCGTCAACATGGAATGTTAATTTAGTTCGTAAAGTTGGAAGTGCCATTGCAATTGAGTGTATTGATCAAGATGTTGATGTAATTTTGGGGCCTGGTTTAAATATAAAAAGAAGTCCATTATGTGGGCGAAATTTTGAATATTTTAGTGAAGATCCTTATCTTTCAGGTACTATGGCAGCTGCTTTTGTAAAAGGTGTCCAACAAAATGGTGTTGGCGCATGTTTAAAACACTTTGTCGCAAATAACCAAGAAGAATTACGCCTAACAATGAACTCAATTGTTGATGAACGAGCGATGCGTGAAATATATGCAAAAGGTTTTGAAATTGCCATCAAAGATAGTAATCCGATGATGGTAATGTGTTCTTATAATCAAGTAAATGGAAAACATGTTAGTCGTAATTCCAAAATATTAAATGACTTACTTCGAAAGGAATTGGGTTTTAATGGTTTAGTTGTTAGTGATTGGGGTGCCGTAGTAAATATTGTTGATTCTATTAAAGCCGGACTAAATCTAGAAATGCCTGGTGGTTTTCAAAGAACAGACCTCCTATTAAAAGCTGTTAAAAGAGGCGAATTAACTCGCGAACAAATTGAAGATGCAATTACCCCATTATTAAAACTAATGATTGATAAGAAATGTAGAGATACGACAAAAAAGGTGAAATGTGATTATGATAAACATCATAAAATAGCAATTGAATCGGCTGAGGAATCTGCGATTCTACTTAAAAATGATGAAAACATTTTACCATTAAAAGAAGGTAAAAAGCTAGCTATTCTCGGTTCTTTTGCGCAAAACCCACGCATTCAAGGTGCAGGATCAAGCAAAATTAACCCAACAAAAAAAGTTACCATTCTTGAAGTTCTTGATGAAAGAGGAATTAAATATGAATACGCCCCCGGGTATGACTTTGAAGATCAAGAACCAAAAGAGCTCTTAATTAAAGAAGCTCAAAAGATAGCTAAAGGAAAAGACTATGTAGTTATATTTGTAGGACTTCCTGAATCAATTGAAGCGGAAGGTTATGATCGCAAAGATATTTTAATGCCTAAATCACACATAGCTTTAATAGAACAAGTTGCAAGAGTTAATAAAAATGTAATAGTTGTTTTAACAGCAGGTGCTCCGATAAGCGTCTCGTGGGAAAAGAACGTTAAAGCAATTCTTCACACCCATCTAATGGGGCAAGCGTTTGCAGAAGCAACGCTTAATCTTCTTTTTGGTAAAGCAAATCCAAGCGGAAAACTTAATGAAACATACCCATTTTTGCTAGAAGATAATCCTTCATATAATTATTTTGGTAAAAATAAATTTAACATTGAGTATCGTGAGTCAATTTTTGTAGGATATCGTTATTATGAAATTGCAAGAAAACAAGTGCAATATCCATTTGGATATGGTTTAAGTTATTCTAAATTCAGTTATCGTAATCTAAAATTAAACAAAGATAAACTAGGCAAAAGAACAACAGTAACTGTTTCGGTTGATGTTAAAAATATAAGTAAAATTAAAGGTAAAGAAATTGTTCAACTTTATATAGGGCAACGATTCCCTATTATTTTTAAGCCAGTAAAAGAATTGAAACGATACAATAAAATAGAATTAAATCCTGGTGAAACTAAAACGGTCAAATTCACACTTAGATATGATGATTTTACTCACTATGATACTGAATTAAAACAGTTTATTGCAGATGAAGGAACATACACTATTTATGTTGGCTCAAATTTATATGATGTTCAAAGTAGAATGGTAACTGTTTTAAGTGGCGATCCTAAAGCTAAGGATTATATGACTAATGCTAAAGAGTATTATAAACTCGACGAAACGGACCAACTTGATATTCCTTTCCGCGAATTTGAAGCAGTTTATGGAAAAGAAATTCATCATGTTTATCCAACTGTAAAAAGACCTTTTACTTTAAATAACACTTTAAACGAAGCCTCTTCCTACCGCAGTACTCAACTTTTAATTAAAAAGTTAAAAGAAATGGCAAAAGACTTATCTGGCGGAGACAAAGAAAACGAAGAGATGGTTATTAATTCGTTTTTAGATATTCCATTTAGAAGCATGGTTAGTCTTTCAAGTGGAGCTGTTTCTCATCGACAAGTACAAGGAATATTGGATTTTATTAATGGTAAATATCTCCGTGGTTTAATAAAAATTGCTTCAAAACGAAAAAAATAACGACAAAAACGCATCTAAATTTGATAATTTTCAATTTTAGATTTGTTTTTTATTTGAAAACTCTTTTGAGTTTTAATTATGATATACTAATTTTATGAATAATTTGGATGAACAAAAGGATATTATTGAAACTCAAGTAGAGCTAGAACAAGTTCCTAAAAAGAAAGAGCGTAAAAAAATGAATCGTACGCTTAAGTATTTTTTAAACATTGTTATTATTTTATTAATAACAACTTTGTATGCTTGGCTTACATTAAAAGATTCGCATGAAAAAGTTTTAGCAGCTTTAACTAGTCCTAATGCTGATTATCGTTTTATTGCTCTTATCATTGGTTTTATTTTGTTATATTTCGCAGTTGATGGATTGATCTTGTTTATTTTTGCAAGGTTATATACAACTACATATAAACTTCATCGAGGTATTGCTAATGCTTTTATTGGGCAATTTTATTCAAATATCACACCTGGAGCAAGTGGGGGACAATTTGCTCAAGCTGTTACATTTAAAAAACAAGGCGTGGATGTAAGTACGGGTGCATCTATTCTTGTTATGCATTATATTTTGTATCAAATAGTTTTAATGATTTTTGGTTTTGTTTCGATTGTATTTAATTTCAACACTTTTATGCGTGGGGCGCCAATTGTTATTTTAGATGTTGAAATTCCTGTGTGGATTCTTACTGGTTTAGGATATTTATTAAATGCGATTGTTATTGTTGGTTTATTTCTTCTTGCATACTCTAAGAAAATTCATAGTTGGACAATCAATACTGGTGTAAATATAGGGGCTAAATTAAAGCTTATTAGAAACCCTGAAGAGAAGCGAAAAAAATTAATGCTAAGTACAGAAAACTTCCGTATTGAATTACGAAGATTACAATCTAATATTCCTGCTTCACTTTTAATTATGTTTCTTTTTGTAGTTCGTTTCTTTTTACTTTATTCAATTCCCTATTTTGTAATAGTAATGTTAGATCCAAGCTTTACAACCCAACCCATTTATTTACAAACTGTTGTTAGTAATAGCTTTTTACAAATGGTAACGGGTTTGTTCCCACTTCCTGGTGCAGCTGGGTTTGCTGAATATTTCTTTGAGCGTTTGTTCTTACCAATTTTAGGTGGGTCTGACAACATCGCCTTCGTTAAAGCAGTGCAAATTGTTTGGCGACTTTCTACCTTCTATGTTGGGCTTGTTGCAGGTGGACTTGTTGCAGCCTTCTATCGCAGCTCTATGGAAAGAACGCTCGAAGAAGAACAACAACAAACATTTGCCGATCTTCAAACCGCAACACTTGCAATTCGTACTGTTACATCAGATACTGCATATACAACAAGTTCACTTTCAGTAACTGAAATTAAACGTAAACTTGATGCTTCTAAATCGAGAAGAAGAATTAAAAAGACTGCAAAATTAGAACGAAAAAAGCAAAAAGGTGATGAAAATTAATGAGAGTAGCACTTTTTACTGATACTTTTTTACCAGAGATTAATGGCGTAGCAACATCCACTGCTACTTTACAAAAGGCTTTACAAGCCCGTGGTCATTTTTGTGTTGTTGTAACAACAAATCCTTTTAGTAAGAAAGTTACATTTGAAAATGATGTTATTAGAATTCCTGGAATTGAATTAAAAAAACTTTATGGCTACTATCTTGCCAATATATATAATGGGACAGCAATGAGAATATTAAAGGGATTAAATTTAGATTTAGTTCATGTTCACACAGAGGCAAGTATTGGTATTTTTGGAAAAACTGTGGCTAGAAGACTAAAACTTCCATATGTATACACATATCATACGATGTATGAAGATTATACATATTATGCAACTAAAGGTCGTTTTGATTCTTTAGCAAAGTCAATTGTTAAAGGGTGGTCTAGATGGCAAGCTGAGCTTGCTAACGAATTTGTATCGCCGAGTACAAAAACAAAAGAAGCCATGAGAGAGTATGGCGTAAATCGCTATATAAATGTTGTTCCTACTGGGATCGATTTTTCGCGGTTTAAAAAGGAAAATATTGATTTAGAAAAAGTTGCATCCATAAAAAAAGAGCTTGGGATTGAAGATACATTTAATTTAATTTATGTTGGTCGCGTGGCTAAAGAAAAAAGTATTGATATCGTTATTAGAGGTTTTGCAAATTATTTAAAAAGTGATGAAACAAGAAAAACAAAACTTATTATTGTTGGGGGAGGTCCAGCTTTAATTGATTTAAAAGATCTAGCCTTACAACTTAAAATTACCGAAGATGTAATCTTTTTAGGTCCTGTTTCACCTGATGAGGTAGCTCTTTATTATCATTTGGGTGATATTTTTGTTAGCGCCTCTACTAGTGAAACACAAGGTCTAACATTTATGGAAGCAATGGCGGCGTATAAATTATTATTGTGTTGCTATGATGATAATTTAATTAACGTTATTAAAGATGGTGTTACGGGATTTTTCTTTGATTCAGAAATTGATTTTGGTGATAAGGTTAAAAAAGTAATAAATCTTTCTAATGAAGAAATGGAGAAAATGCTTGATGCAGCTTTTGAATTAGCAGACGAATATTCTATTGAACGCTTTGGCTCAAGAATGGAACATGTATACGAACGAGCACTTCGAAATAGTTGGTAATGATTATTACAAACATTCGATTAGTAAAAAATAAAGTAATAATATCGCTAGACAACAATCAAACCTTAACCCTTCCAGTAGAGACACTAAGTTACCACTTTCTTAAAGAAGGTTTTTTTATTAGTGAAGACCTTCTTAAAGAAATAAGAAAATTTGAAAAGAAAATAGAAGTCTTTAATTACGCAATAACTCTACTAAAAAGACGTGATTATTTCAAAAATGAGGTAAAACAAAAGATAGTTAAGAAACAATATGATAAAGAAATTGTTTTTTTTGTTATTAAAAGGTTAGAAGAACTTCATTATTTGGATGACGAAAGTTTACTTAATAGATTGATAGAAAAATGGAACAATCAAAACTATAGCAATAAAAATATAAAATGCCGTCTTTTTAAAAAGGGGTTAAATAAAGAAGACTTTAAAAATAAATTAAATAATGATGAAAGAGAAATTGATAAAGCAAAAAAAGTAGCATATAACAAAATGAAAGATTTATCACAATTAGGCGGTAACCCTTTAAAAATAAAATTGGTTGCTTATTTAAAAAGAAAAGGGTTTGACACAAATATCGTTATAAGAGCATTAGATGAACTAGAGATTCCACCAGTTAAAAAAGAAAATCTACGAAATGAAATTAAAAATTTAATAAACATAGCATCAAAAAATACAACTAATGAAAAAAGCCGTAAATTAGTTTTTAAAAAACTAATGAATAAAGGGTATAATTATAATGATATTGAAAAAGAAATGGAGAATATACATGATTAAAATTAAAGACTTAAATCCAGGAATTCGTATTTATGAAAAACTCCTTGTTATTAATGCAACTAAAGGTGTTACTAATAACGGTAATTTATATTTAAATATTTTACTTCAAGATAATACGGGTCAAATTGAAGCAAAATTATGGGATGCAACTCCTTATGATGAAGAAAATCTTGTTCCAGGTAATATTGTTGAGTTAGTTGCAGATGTCCTAGATTATCGAGGCTCATTACAATTAAAAATAATTGAACACAAGTTAGTTGATCCTTCTAATGTTGATCTTGCTAATTTTGTAATGAGTTCAGAAATCGCCATTGAAGATTTAGAAAAAGAACTTATAAAAGTTCTTAAATCAATTAAGGATAAGGAAGTTAGCGCTATAGTTACTCACCTTGTTAACAAATATTATGATGAATTTATTCATTATCCTGCCGCGACAAGAAATCATCATGAATATTTAGGTGGTTTATTAGAACATACTCTTTCAATGGTTAAAATTGCAGACTTATTATTTTCTCATTATCAAGATATTGATCGAGATATCTTGGTAGGAGGCATTCTCCTTCATGATTTAGGTAAAACAATTGAATTGAGCGGTCCTGTTGTAACGCGTTATACTGTTGAAGGGCGTTTAGTAGGACATATTTCGTTAGGTAGTGCAGAAATTTTTAAGGCTGCGGAAGAACTAAAGATAACAAGTGAAGTTCCAGTTCTACTTAGTCATCTTGTATTAAGCCATCACGGAAAAATGGAATTTGGTTCTCCTGTAGTTCCAATGACAAAAGAAGCATTTATTCTTAGTTTGATTGATAATCTAGACAGTAAACTTAAAATCATTGATAAAGCCCTTGAAATTACCGAAGAAGGTGAATTTACTGATCGAATTTGGGCTCTTGATAATATAAGCTTATATAAACCGTTAAAAAGAAAATAAAAAAAGTTCGCTGAGCTCAGCGAACTTTTTAAACACTCTACATTCCTTTAGTAATTTCTTTTGCGATTGTAGGTAAGTTAAGTTTTTCTTCACTCATATCTTTCATTGAAATTTGAAGTCCATCCGTTGTATCATAACGAGGAATTACATGGACATGAAAATGAAGAACACTTTGTCCTGCCACAGGATAGCAGTTTGTTAAGATATTAACTCCACGAGCATGTAGTTGCTTCATAGCAATTTGACCTAGCCTTTGAGCAACGATCATAACTTTAGTTAGAATCTCTCTAGGAGTTGATAAGAAATTATCATAATGCACTTTAGGCATAACAAGTGTATGACCGCGTGTCGCAGGATTAATGTCTAAAATGGCTATAACATCATCATCTTCATATACTTTCGTTGATGGGAGTTCGCCACTTGCAATTTTACAAAATACACAATCTTTCATATTTAGACCTCCATATGTATATTATAAGCGAAAATTAGAAAAGAGGCTCGACTGAGCCTCTTTATATATTTAGAAGGATAAGAAGATATTATTTTTTATCTTCGTCGAAAATTTCTGGGAATTTTTCGTAGAAGTATTCTTTGACTGCATCATCGTGGAATTTGAGATCCGCTTTTTTGATGAAGTGTTGAATTGCGGCAGTACGGTTTGAATCTAGAGCACCTAATCTACGGACGATTTCATCCTTGATTTCAGCGATTTCATCTTCAGTTTTGCCGAGTTTTGAATATTCGCGAACGTTTCCTTCAGTAAGTTTGCTCGTATTAACAGCTTCTTCAACTTGAATAATGTAGTAGGCACTTCCTTCATAGAATAAGAAGTTGCGGTTATCATTCTTTTCGTATTGTTTTGGAACTAAGTAGTAGGTTCCATTAATATTACGAACAAAGGTATTAACGGTTGAACTAATTTCTGGATCAATTTTACCAGCATCAGCAAGGACGCCTTGATCATCTTGAACAAGATCAACACCGTTAGAAGTACCGATATTAAAGACACGGGTACGAATCTTTTCTGGTAGTTCAGTTAAACCACCATTTTTAATTGCCCAACCGTCTTTTGTTAAGTCGGTTTTGGCAACTTTGCGAACCTTTTCTTCTAAGCCTTGAATAGCAGGACGAGTTCCATTATTGGTGAAGTCGTTTTCAATGGTCTTATCGGTTGTTTTTGGATCGTCTTTAATTTTGTTAAAGTCGCTTAAAATTTCACCGTATAAAGTTTGATATTCGCCTTCATCGACGTCTGGGGTACTAGGATCATCTTCTTGGATAATTAAACCAGCTTTTTGGAGGAGACTAGCTTCATTATCATTGAAGTTTTCCTTAATACCACGCCAGGCGCTAGCAAGGATTTCAAGGTTTGCAGGACCTTCGTTACCAAGGATGTTGTCATCAATAAAGACGTTAAATAAACGACGGACAGCATCAGGATAACGTGAGTTTTCATTAATTGAAACATAGGTAACCTTACGGGCATAGTTACGACCTAAGGTTGCACTTTGTTCACTTAATAAATAATCTTCAACAAGAAGTTCACGGTATGTTTCATCTAAGAAAGCATCTGTTAAATAGTCAGTGTAGTATGCGATATGGACTAATTCGTGAGTTTCTTCTGTAAAGTTTTCTTCATTGATATGAGGTAAGAAGACACCGGTATCAAAGAAAGTAAGAGAACCTAAATCGTTTACTTCGACTGGTGTTCCTTCTTCATTTACTAAATGGTGGCCTTCACCATAGACGGCTTTAAGAGCAAATTTGTGTTCATCAAAGTTTCCTAGTTTTTCGCCTGTGGTTACATCATAACTTGAAACATTCATCTTTTTATATAGTTTTTCAAGTGCGCGTGTATCAACTTTTTCTTTAATGGTTGAATCAGCAGCTAGATCTTTATAAGCGCCAAATTGGTTTTCGGCGATTGCAAAGAGTAAGTCATCAACAAGTTGTGTTTTGCTTGCGCCACTTTCTTTATATTTATCGTAAATATTAGCAAGTGTATTGTTGATTGTATGGCTTAATTCATCTGCTAGGGGATCATTGTAATTGCCTGGAGTTGCGTTAATTTCTTTACAACCTGCTAATAGGAATGAAAGAGCTAGAACGCTAATAAGGCCTTTAATACTTTTCTTAGACATATTTATCACATAGACCTCCTTCTTCATATTCAGGGGCAGTGCCTGCTTCTCTAAAGGCAATTGCACAAGCTTCATCAACTAAACGAGCAGGAGTGCGGTTTTCGGCTTGGACTGCAAGGAGATTAATCCATTCTTCCCAAGCAGAGAGCATTTTTAAGTCGGCATCATATTCTGCAATTGCAAGTTCATTTGCAAGATATTCGTCAAGGTTTTTCTTAAGTTCTTGATCATGAATCTTAACATTAAGTAGTTTGACTAACTTTGCAAAAATACGGTCATCGATACGAGTATCAAATGATTTAATGCCATCTTTAATTTTACGCGAACGATCTTTATAACCTTTAGCATCAGTGGTAATGGCGTTGACATAAGTATCAAGTGGATTACCATCTTCATCTTTTGGATAATTTTTGCTTTCAGGTGTTTCAATCGTGTAGTAATTTTCAAGAGTTACACCATTAACTTCTTCAAATAACGGGCTTCTTTCAATGACGATAAAGTGAACTCCTTCATAAGAGCCACTAGTACCAGCACGAACGACCAAGATAACATTACCTTTTTCGTCAGTTAAAACTTTCTTACCACCAAGTTCAGGAACTTCACGGAAGCCTGGAAGAGCAGCATAAGTATCATTAACTGTACCGACTTCATCTGCTGGATTGGTATCGTTTGGTGTAATAACACTAACATTGTGTTTATTAAAGTATTTGTTGAAGTAAATGTTACGTGGGAAAAGAAGTGCGCTGCCTTCCTTAACTTTATTACCATTTACATCGGTTTCATATTCTGCAACATTCATAAGTTGAATAGCTGCACCATATGGAATTTCACCTAGACCAATGTCTTCTAGAGCAGTTTGAGCATGTGCCGGAATTTCAAGTTTAGCTTTTTCTTCAGGCGTAGCTTTAGAACTATAAATTCCTTCAAATGCGTAAATACCAAGTTTGAATTCGTGATTGAATGGTGTTGTCCGTACCACTGGATCGAATTCACCAAAGACTTCTCTAGTGTTGTCATCATCAGTAAGTGATTTGGTAATTTTACCAAAGGTGTCATAATAAGGTCTTTCTGCTAAAGCTTTAACGACCCCGCCTAATTTGGTTGCTTGTTCCTTACGGATGGCACCGTTGTAATACGTTTTGTTTCCAGCATCAACCTTTACTAATAGGTGACGTACATGATAAGGAATCATAGCGTTTAAATAACCTTCATAGACTGGCTTTCCGTTATCATCAACAATTAAGTTTCCGTTTTCATCACGTTCACCAACTACAAGTTCTTTCCAAGTGTTTGGAGCCCATGAAGTTTGACCGGCATCATAAAATTGATCCTTAACTTCAACCTTCATTAAATCGTAAGCGAATTTTTCTAATAGTTCATCTTCATTTTCGACGCCATTATCATCAAGAACTTTTTGAAATTCTTTATCATAATTTGAATCTGCGGTGGCATTTTTCTTGGCATCTTCTTTAGCGCTGGCGACTTTTTGCTTCGCTTCTTCATAAAGTTCAGCGCGTTTTGTTACTAATTTGCTTTCAAAAAGTTCGCGGACAACGACTTCATAGAGCGCATCATAGTAACCTTTGATTCCGGCTTTGGTTTTTAAATATTTGTTAAAAAACTCTTCAGCTGAGATTGAAACAGTTTCACCATCTTTACCGGACATCGATAACAAGTAACCATCCTTAGGAGTTACAGGCTTACTACAACCAGCTAAAGCAGCTAGACTAGCAAACGCAGTAAGAGCAATGGTTATTGAGCGTTTCTTCATATCCTAGTTTTCCTCCTCTAATAAATATGCTTATTTATTCTATCTTTTTATAATGTTTAATTCAACTAGAATATTTCTAAATTTCGTAATGATTTTAAAAATTATTATTTTTAACAACGAAAACTACTAAAAAATAGCTTTTAATAAAGTTCAAATTATCGTTTTCGTTGAGAGAACAATTTAAAAGTTGTAAAATAAGGCACACATTTGGAGGGACATATGGCACACCTAAAAATTAGTGATTTACATGTTTCAGTTGAAGGAAAAGAAATTCTTTCAGGCATTAATTTAGAAGTAGAAGATGGTGAAGTAGTTGCCCTTCTTGGCCCAAACGGTCATGGGAAATCAACATTACTTCAAGTTATTATGGGTAATCCTAATTACGAAGTACTTAACGGATCTATTTACTTAGATGGTAAAAACGTGCTTGCTATGAGTGTTGATGAACGATCTAGAGCAGGCCTGTTTTTAGGTTTTCAAAATCCTGCTGAAGTTCCAGGTGTAGTAAATAGTGATTTCATCAATGCTGCTCTTAACGCTAGAAGTGAAAGGCCAATTTCTGCTATTAAACTATTTAATTTATTTAATAAAGCAAGTAAAGAAATGGGAATGCCACTAGATTTTGCTCATCGTAATTTAAATGAAGGATTTTCGGGTGGAGAAAAGAAACGAAATGAAGTTTTACAAATGAAACTTATTAAACCTAATTTTGTAATGCTAGATGAAATCGATTCTGGGTTGGATGTTGATGGTGTTAAAGCAGTTGCCGAACAAATTGACAAAGAAAAAGATGGAAAAAGAACATTTTTAATAATTTCTCATTATGCAAGACTATATGAATTGGTTTCACCAACAAGAGCAATTTTAATGATTAATGGAAAAATTGCACTTGATGGTGATACTTCAATTATTGAAAGAATTGACCGAGAAGGATATGAATGGGTTCATGCTGAACATGGTATTAGAGTGGATCGACATGAGGATCAAATAATTTCCTTAGGTGAATGTGCTGTGAAAGAGAGTTTTTAATGACTGAAAACGCTAATCTAACTATAGAAATAAATGATGCTACATTAGTCTTAGATGAAAAAGATATAGATGAAAATGTATTAAATATACTATTGAAAGGGACTAGAGAAAATAGCGTTTTAATTTTGGTTAAAGCCTGCAAAAACCCTATTAATTATACATTTTCTGAATGTTTTAAAGGGAAAATAACTATTTTATTAGATGAAAGTTGTAAGAAAGCTAAACGATATTTTACTTTAATGGATAATACTAATATAGTCTTTGCTTTGGCTGATTTTTGTAATTCAAAAAGAGAAATCAATTTTACTACTAAATTATTAGGCGAAAATGCTAGGGCAGTGTTTTCTTTATCAACTTTAGTAAAAGCGAAGTCAATTAAGAACTTTAGTATTAACTTTGATCACATTAAAGAAAATACAACATCAAGTATGATAAATTATGGTGTAATTTTAGATAGGTCACAGTTAGTATTTTCAGGCAACTCATTAATTAATAATAATGTTGAAGGCTGTGAAGCTCACCAAAAAACAAAAATTATTGTTTTTGATGCAAATGCGGTTGCAAAAGCCAATCCAAATTTGCTTATAAATAATAACAAGGTTATCGCTTCTCATGCGGCAACTGTAGGAAGGATTAATGAAGATCATCTTTTTTATATGCAATCACGAGGTCTTAGTGAAGAAACTGCTAAGACACTGATTGTAAAAGGTTACCTAGAACCAATAATTAATTTCTACGATGAAGAAAAAATAAGAACACAACTAATTAATTATCTAGAAGGAGCATTTCAAAATGTATGATGTTAATTTAATAAGAAATGACTTTCCGATGTTAAGAAAGCAAATCAACGGAAAACCATTGGTTTTTTTAGATAACGCTTCAACAACTTTAAAACCCAAAGTTGTTATTAAAGCAGTTAATGAATATTTAGAAGAATTAACATCAAATGCTCATCGGGGAGATTATGATATTGCCCATCTTGTTGATTTACGCGTTGAAGAAACTAGAGCCAATGTTGCTAATTTTATAAATGCTGACGCAGAAGAAGTCGTTTTTACCTCTGGTACATCAATGTCTTTAAATTTAGTCGCTTATGGATATGGTGTACAAAAATTAAAAAAAGGCGATGAAATTCTAGTATCTGAAGCAGAACACGCATCAAATTTATTACCTTGGTTTAAAGTTAGTGAAATTACAGGTGCTACTATTCGCTACATTCCTTTGGATAGCGAAGGTCGCCTGACAGCAAATAATGTTAAAAAAACAATAACCAAGCATACTAAAGTTGTATCAATTGCTCATGTAACAAATGTTTTGGGATTTATTATTGATATTAAGAAAATCGCTAAAATTGTACATGAAAATGGTGCAATTTTAGTTGTAGATGGTGCTCAAAGTGTTCCACATATAAAAACCAATGTAAAGGATTTAGATATCGATTTTTTGACTTTTAGTTCACATAAAATGCTAGGTCCAACTGGTCTAGGGGTTTTGTATGGTAAATATGAATTACTTGAAAAGATGGAGCCTTTGTTAACTGGAGGAGGTATGAATTCTCGCTTTAATATGTGCGGAGAAGTTAAGTATTATGATCCTCCTAGAAAGTTTGAGGCAGGCACATTAAATTTAGAAGGAATTTTTGGCCTAAATGCTGCTATTAATTACTTACGAAACTTAGGTATGGATAATGTTCGAAAGCACGAAACCGAAATTCGTTCCTATGCAATAAAGAAACTAAAAGAATTAGACAATATAATAATTTATAATGAAACAGCCGAATCAGGAATTATAACTTTAAATGTTAAAGATGTTTTTGCTCAAGATGCTGCTACCTTTTTTAATAGTTATGGCATAGCTGTTCGAAGTGGCCAACATTGTGCGAAAAACTTAATTAGTTTTTTAAAAACTCATTCAACAATAAGAATGAGCATTTATTTATACACAACAAAAGAAGAAATCGATATTTTTGTTGAGGCTTGTAAAAAAGGAGGTAATTTTCTAGATGTCTATTTCTAATAATCCTGACTTGATGCGTCAAATTATAATGGACCATTACTCCAAACCACGTAATAAAGTCACTCCGACAGATAAAAATTATTTAACAATTCACATGGATTCTGTAAGTTGCATTGATGATTTGCACATATATTT
This sequence comes from Bacilli bacterium, assembly GCA_035367155.1. GTDB lineage: Bacteria > Bacillota_I > Bacilli_A > RFN20 > CAG-826 > JAAYSA01. Next base: position 6,104 of record DAOSJI010000005.1, on the reverse strand, counting down.
AAAAGTAAAAGAAGGAATTGTTGAAAATGTTCTTTGGGATGGAGTAGGGTGTGCTATTTCTATTGCAAGCACTTCTATTATGAGTGAATTACTTAGAGGATTAACGATTGAAGAAGCTAATAATGTGATAGATAATTATTTATCAATGCTTAAAGGCGAGCCATTTGATGAAGACATTTTAGATGAAGCAGTTGTTTTTATTAATACAGGAAAACAAGCCTCACGAATTAAGTGTGCAACAATAGGTTGGGAAGGTATAAAGAATTTAATAGATCAAGTCGAAGGAACCGATAATGACTAAAAAAATTAAATTAGAACAATATAAATACGGTTTTATGGATGAAAACCAAGCTATTGTAGATTCTGGTCTTGGTATTAATAGCGAAATCATTCGTAAAATCAGTGCTTTTAAGAAAGAACCACAATGGGTTTTAGAATTTAGACTAAATGCTTTTAAAAAATTTAATGAATTGCCACTACCATCGTTTGGCCCGAACTTAAAAAATTTAAATTTCGATAGTTATACATACTACACTCGAGTTGTTGAAGGTGAAACTAGAGACTGGGATGATGTCCCTCCAGTCATTAAAGAAACTTTTAATCGGCTTGGAATTCCAGAAGCGGAGCAAAAATTTCTAGCCGGAGTAACAACACAATATGAATCCGAAGTAGTTTACAGTAACATGCTTAAAGAAGTTAAAGAAAAAGGAGTTATATTTACTTCTACGGAAGAAGCTATTCAAAAACATTCAGATATTTATCGCAAATATTTTAATACAGTTGTACCATATCAAGATAATAAATTTTCTGCTTTAAATAGCGCAGTATTTTCTGGTGGGACGTTTATTTATGTACCCAAAGGAGTAAAATTAGAAAAACCACTTCAATCATATTTCCGTATTAATAATGTGAAAACTGGTCAATTTGAGCGTACTTTAATCGTTGTCGACGAAGGAGCGGATGTTCATTATGTTGAAGGGTGTACTGCTCCAATTTTTTCAACCGATTCATTACATGCAGCAGTTGTTGAAATAGTTGTTTTGAAAAATGCAAGATGCCGTTACACGACAATACAAAACTGGTCAAATAATATTATTAATTTAGTAACCAAAAGAGCTTATGTCCATGAAGGAGGCTCGATGGAATGGATAGATGGTAATATTGGAAGTCAAATCAATATGAAGTATCCAGCTTGCATTTTGGGGGGCAAACATGCAAAAGGGACATGTATTTCAATTGCAGTTGCAAGTAAGGGACAATATCAAGATGCAGGAGCTAGAATGATTCATCTTGCTCCAAATACAAGTTCTAATATAATATCTAAATCAATTGTTCATAGCGGAGGAGTTGCGAATTATCGAGGCACAGTGCGTATTCATCCAAAAGCCAAAAACTCCCGGAGTCATGTTGAATGTGACACACTTATTTTAGATGATATTAGTAAAAGCGATACGATTCCAAAAAACGAAATGTATAATAATGAATCATTTATTGAACATGAAGCGACAGTAAGTAAAATAAATGAGGAACAATTATATTATTTAATGAGTAGAGGAATCAGTAAAGAAGATGCTACACAAATGATTATAATGGGCTTTATTCAACCATTTAGTCGAGAATTGCCGATGGAATATGCTGTAGAATTAAATCGACTATTACAAATGGATATGGAAGGATCAGTTGGTTAAATGAATAATAACTATGAAGTTATTGTAGTAGGTGGTGGACACGCTGGTGTTGAAGCTGCTTTGGCAAGTGCAAAACTTGGCGCCAAAACTCTTCTTTTAACTTTAAATATTAAAATGATGGCAAATATGCCATGTAATCCTAACATTGGCGGAAGCGCAAAAGGGATAGTAGTTCGAGAAATCGATGCGTTAGGAGGCATGATGGGCATTTTTGCAGATCATAATCCTCTCCAAATTAAAATGTTAAATACTGGAAAAGGTCCAGGTGTTCAATGTCTTAGAGCTCAGGAAGACAAACTCGGTTATCCTAAATATGTTCAAAGTGTAGTTTTAAATACGCCAAATCTAGATGTGATTGAAGGGAAAGTTATTAACTTGATTAGAGATCATAAAAAAGTATATGGCGTTATTTTAGAAGATGGACGAATTTTTAAAGCGGATGCAACAATTTTAACAACAGGTACTTTTTTAGAATCAAGACTCTTGGTTGGTCATAAGGTTATCGATAAAGGACCTGAAGGTGAGGATAATGTTAAAGGTTTATCAAATGAACTTGAAAAAATGGGTTTTGAAGTAATTCGACTTAAAACCGGTACTCCACAAAGAATAAAAGCTGATTCAATTGACTATTCTAAAATGGTTTCTCAATATGGAATGGAAGGAAACCTTAATTTTTCATATACAACAAATAAATTCCATAAGTTAGAGGATCAAATAGTATGTTATCTTTTATATACTGAAAAAGAAACACATGAAATTATACGCAATCATCTACATGATTCTGCCATGTATGGCGGTATTGTAACTGGTGTTGGTGCTCGATACTGTCCTAGTATTGAAGATAAAATAGTTAGGTTTGCAGATAAAGAAAGACACCAATTGTTTTTAGAGCCCGAATCAATTTATAACGATTCTATGTATTTGCAAGGTTTTTCAACAAGTATGCCAGAAGAAGTCCAAGATAAAATGGTGCGTTCGTTAAAAGGTTTAGAGAACGCCGTTATTTTAAAATATGCTTATGCGATTGAGTATGATGCACTTGAGCCAAGACAATTTAAACCTACTTTAGAGTTAAAAAAATATGATGGTTTGTATGGTGCAGGACAGATTTGTGGAACTTCAGGCTATGAAGAAGCTGCTGGTCTAGGACTAATTGCAGGTATCAACGCAGTTTTAAAAATAAGGGGAAAAGAACCTTTTATTTTAAGACGTGATGAAGCATATATTGGTGTTATGATTGATGACTTGGTAACTAGAGGAACAAAGGAGCCTTATCGTCTTTTATCTAGTAGGGCTGAATATCGTTTGTTACTAAGACATGATAATGCAGATTTAAGATTAACTGAAAAGGGGTTTAAACTTGGATTAATTGAAAAAGAAAGATTTGAAGAGTTTGACAATAAACGTAATAAGCTCACAAAAGTCATCTCAATTTTACAAAACACTTATCTAAAAGGAACTAAGGAAGTTGTCGAATATTTGGAAAGTAAAGGATATCCTAATTTTAATGGGGGTTTAACAAATTTTGAAATTTTAAAGAGACCTTCTGTGACATATAAAGAATTAATTAAATACATAGATGAGTTAAAAGACATTGAATTAAATGATGAAGCGATTTTTCAATTAGAGGTAATGGTTAAATACGAAGGTTATATAGCAAGACAAGAAAGTGAAGCGCTTAGATATGCTAAAGCAGAAGATTATAAAATTCCTGAAGGACTAGATTTTCTAAAACTAGAAGGAATCAGACTTGAAGCGAGAGAAAAATTAAATAAAGTTAATCCTTTAACTATAGGTCAAGCAAAAAGGATCAGCGGAGTAAACCCGAGTGATATTGCTATATTAATGCTACATATTAAAAAGGAATCGACATGATGGATTATCAATTTCTTAAGACAAAACTAACTGAAAAAGGTATAAAAATCACTGATGATATGATTACTAAGTTAGATTTATATGCCACTTTTTTGATTGAGAAAAATAATGAATTTAATTTAACTGCAATAACTAAAAAAGAAGAAATTATTGAAAAGCATTTTTATGATTCACTATTATGCGGAACTATCTATAAATTCGAGAAAGATAAAGTTATCGATATTGGTACCGGAGCAGGATTTCCTGGGATTCCTTTAAAAATAGTGTTTTCTGATATTAATTTAACACTACTTGAAGCAACTAAAAAAAAGTGTAATTTCTTAGAAGAGGTTATAAATAAATTAGATTTAAAAAATGTTACTGTGATAAACAAACGAGCAGAAGAATATATAAAAGAAAAACGTGAAATTTATGATCTTGTTTTAGCACGAGCTGTTGCTCCATTAAATGTTCTGTTAGAGTTATGTATACCTTATATAAAGGTAGGCGGTATGATGATTGTGATGAAAGGAAAACAAGGTTTAAACGAATTAGAAACTTCGCAAAAAGCCATCGAAAAACTCAAAATAAGGGTTATTTTTTCAAAACCTTCATATTTAGAAACTGATAAAGTTGAACGCTATAATATTCTATTTAGGAAAGAAAAGAGCACACCGCTTAAGTATCCTAGATTATATTCTCAAATTAAAAACAAGCCCCTATAAATATCATTATTTATATTCACCACGTGAAACATGTTATACTATTTATGGTTTTAATTAGGGGTTTATGATATGAGTAAAATAATTGCAATCGCAAATCAAAAAGGTGGCGTAGGAAAAACAACGACCGCTATAAATCTTTCTAGTAGTTTGGCACATTTTGGTAGACGTGTTTTATTAATTGATATGGATCCTCAAGGCAATACATCAAGAGGTCTTGGAATTGATAGTACAATACTAAAAAGCACTATTTTCGAGGGACTTTTTAGGGATGTTGATGTTAATAAAATTATCAAAAGAAGTGTAATGAAAACAATGGATGTATTACCAGCAACCTTAAGTTTAGCAAGTGCGGACATTGAGGCAACTGGTAAAGTAACACATCCGTTTTATTTTTTAACTGAGATGATTAAGAAAATCAAAAAACAATATGATTATATTATTATTGATTGTCCCCCATCACTAGGATTGTTGAGTACAAATGCATTAGTAGCAGCAGATTCAGTATTAATTCCAGTTCAATGTGAATACTTTGCTTTAGAAGCTGTTGCCCAAATTCTTTCAACGATTAAACAAATTCAAAATGAATACAACGAAGAATTACAAATTGAAGGTTTTTTATTAACTATGTTTGATAGTAGAACTCGTTTATCAATTGAAGTTGCTCAGCAAATACGAGGACTATTTAAAGAATCAACATTTATTACACAAATACCACGCAACATTTCAGTTGCAGAGGCAAGCGCAAAAGGATTACCCATTATTTTATATAGACCAACGAGTGCAGGTTCATTGGCTTATCTAAGTCTTGCGAAAGAAGTGCTTGATAATGAAAAAGAAAAATAAAATAGTAAAAAACGATTTAAAAGAGTTAGTTTCAAAGTATTCAAAAACTAATGTTTTATATTTGTTGGAAAACGAGTATAAATCATTGCCTATGAAAAAAATCATTGTTAATGATATAGATGATAATTCATATTTAAAACAAATAAAATTTCAAAAAGAAGATCTATCATTTCTTATTAATGCGTATTTAACAAATGTTCCTTTAGAACCATTAATTGTAAGACAAAAAAAAGATCACTATGAAGTTGTAGTTGGAAGAAAAAGATTATATGCTGCAAGAGCTGCTAACATAAGCGAATTACCAGTAATGGTAGCAAACTACAACGACGAAGAGATGTTATTAATTCTTTTAGCAGTAGCTAGAGATGAACATCATATTAATCCAATTGAAATTGCGATTATTTGTTCTTCACTTTCAAAAAAATACAACTATTCACAAGAATCACTAGCTCGTCTAGCACATCAAAGCCGAGCACAAATTTCTAGTTTTATTAGAATTTTGACATTGCCAGATCAAATCATAAATATGGTATTGAAAAATAAAATTAAATACGGCCATGCTAGAGCCTTGATTACATTACCAGAAAATATCGCTATTGATCTTGCCAATAGAGTTATCAAAGAAGGTCTTACAGTAAGAGATGTTGAAAAACAAGCAAGATTATACCGTGGTGAAAAAGAAGATAAAAGGTTAAAAAAACTTGAAACTAAACTCAATGTAAAAATTGTTAAAACAAAAAATAAAATAGCTTTCGAATTTCAAAACGAGGCCGATTTAGCAGCGTTTCTAGAAAAAATGAGGGATTAAAACACTTTAAGCAACTAATTCAAAGATTATTGTTTGGTTAATGACTTGCAAATTTACTTCTTAAAGATATAATGAAGGTATCTTCAGGGCGAGGTGAAAATCCTCACCGGCGGTAAACCCCGCGAGCGTAAGCAGAACTAGTGAAATTCTAGTGGCGACAGTAAAGTCTGGATGAAAGAAGATTTT
>DAOSJI010000004.1:0-62401 GCA_035367155.1 Bacilli bacterium | reverse complement strand
TAAAAGTAAAAAAATCTATCTAGGAAGTAATTTTACAACCTTGATAGACTCTTGTCTTAAAAACAAATGGCTTTATTAAGCCCTAATTCTAATTATGTATAATACTAATCAAAATAGAATTGGAGCAGTCGACGGGAATCGAACCCGCACGGTTAGCTTGGGAAGCTAAAGTTCTGCCACTAAACTACGACTGCGCCATTTAATTATAAGTTAATAATATTGTTTCGCAATAACTAATAAGTATTTTTCTTGCGAACTTGACCTTTTAAGCCGTGAACAACCATACCTCTTCCGGTTGATTCAGATAAGCGTTTGGCTTCTTCAATTGCTTCTTTTTGAGTATTAAATAGTTTAATAGCGACTTCGCCTTTGCTTAATTTTACTTCCCATTTTCCATCACTTGCTCTTCTTTTAACGTGATAAACTTGGGCTCTTTCCTTTCTTTCAACGACTTGTTCTTCTTTTTTATTATCTTTTTTTGCCATATATTCCCTCCAAGTAATATTCTAATAAATTATTAGTTAGTTTTCAAATTACGAGTAAAATAAACAAAAAAAACTCGCTAATGCGAGTTATAAATCAAATGGTGGATGCTGAGGGGATCGAACCCCCGACCTTCTGTACGTCAAACAGATGCTCTCCCAGCTGAGCTAAACATCCAGCGCTTTTATATATTATCATAACTTTGTTAGAGTTCAAGGAAAATAAACACTAAAATTACTAATTAACTATATAATCAAGCATTTTCCTTGCAAATAATTTATTATTTGTTATGATAATCGGGCAAGTTAATCTTGCCCTTGCCCTCCCCCTAGCAAATAAAAGAAAAGGAGGTGTAATTATGAGTAAACTATTACTTAAAATTGCAAAATTAGTGATGGATCAAATTATCTTCGCTAATAACTAAAGCAATCTTATTCATTAAGATGCTTTTTTTATTAAAAAGATTTATTTAACTAGGCTTTAATAGTATTAAAGATCGTAATATATAACATTTACTTCAATAAAATTAACCATTGATCCACTTATAAAATATTAAATGAATACTCTATTTATTACCTTTTTAAGGTTCAAAATGTCGATAATATCGACTTTTTTTTGGTCCCGAAATATAAGTTTTTAGACAAATAGTATTCCCATAAATTAAAATTTAATGATATTATAAAGAAAAGGAGATATAAACCCATGAAAAAAATCACAAAAATTTTTACTACTCTTTCACTTGTCGCACTTTTAGGAAGTTGTTCTTTAAGTAATTTAAGATATAAAGAAGTATCTTATGCGACATTTAAAGAAAAAGCACTTGCCACAGCTGAAAAACGTGAAGAACTTGAAGAGTTTACAGAAATTGAAGCAAAAGTAAAAGTCGAAAAAGATGGTTCAAAAACTGAATCAACGGTCCGTCTTGCAGAAGATGATTCGCGAAACCAAGGAACTGAAGAGGAACAAATCACTTTAGCATTTATTGTGATGTTCACCGTTGATGCCTACTTTGGTGAGTATGGAGAGTTTAATACTGAAGAAGGCGCAGAAGGTAAAGCTAAATTCTATACTGAACGTTTAATTAATAAACGTCTTAAACTAGAATTTATACCTGATAAAGAAAGTGGTGATTATTATGAAGCCTACTTTATTTATAATGAGTACGGATTTGCTATTGAAGCTAGTGGCGTAGGTTATGAGGCAAATGAAAAAGTTGAAACACAACTATGGAAAATCACTTATAAGTAACTAATAATTTCTCATAATTAAAAAGTAAACACAAAAGCAAGTGTCCAGTGCACTTGCTTTTTTCTATAGTGCAAATTAGATATATTACTAATAATCATTTAGTGTTATTTCGATATTTTGATCCCCTAATAAATAAACCTTTATTTATCTATTTGACATGTTTACAATTATAATCAATAATATAAACGCAAGACTAATCTTGCCATTCTTGCCCATAATGTGTTGACCAGTGATGCCGTCATATAAAGCTAGGAATGTAAAAGGGCATGCCATCCACTATGAGAAGAGTTAAAACCGCCTCCCTCACTTTTATAAGCACGGAGATAACGGGGTTGGCGCATCACCCAGGTCTGAGTGAGAAATCAGACCTATTTTTTATAAAATAATTGACTATTTTAATATATTTATAAATAATATATGAGCAAGAGAAATCTTGCTGGTGTGCGTTAAGAAGGTTACAGAAGGGAGTACCACTGTAGTAAGGCTTCAGCCATTATTAATTCGCGGTTGCCCCGGTAGTTTGTAGGTGTCAGGGATAAGCATGGTGTACTCAAAACCTACGATAATAGGCTGAAATGCCTATTTTTTATTTATTTTTAAAAATATATACTATTATATTTATGCGGTAACTATGGAATTCTCAGTAACCGCATTCGTCAAGCGGAGTTTGTCTCCGCCTTTATTTTTCTTGACATTTACTTTTCTTTTAATACAATAAAGTTAATCCCGTGAAAAGCACGATAAAAAGTGGGGTTAGGCCAGAGGACGCTAACACAGGCTAGAATGTTCGGTACGGGTGTAGGTTTCGTTAAAAGACTAGCCACTGAATAGCCTTATTCGTAAGGCTATTTTTCTTGACATTTACTTTTAAATGGTTTAGTTTGTTAGTGGGCCATGTGGTAATTCATGTGTGTCTGACTACACCAAGAGAATCGGGTGACTGGTTCTCACTTTTTTTATCACATATCTATTTACTCCTTTTTTACTTGACAATTATGTGTAAATAGTTTATTTTTCAATTGAACATGATTTTTGTTCCTTATTGGAACTCATTCGGAGGTTACTCGGTCAATGTCATGTTCTTTTTTAATAATTTATATTTTTTATTGACTTTAATTGATAAATGCTTAAATACATTTGTGGGGTTGCATGATTATTCATGTGTACCTTACTACATATTGAGAATCGGGTGACTGGTTCTCACTTTTTTTGACTAATTATACATAATCGTTTATTATATTAGTGTGAGGTTCGCTTGGAACGATTTATCGGGTCGCTTACCTCATTTTTTTATATTTATTTGACAATTTTATAATTACGAATAACAATATAAACGCAAGAGAAATCTTGCTGGTTTCCGTTAAGAAGGTTACAGATGTTGGCAATCGACCTGTAGTAAGGCTTCGACCAATTTGAATTCTGGAGTAGCTGTCCCAGTAGTTTGTAGGAGTTCAGGGAAGCTGAAGGTTGCAAAACCTACAAAGATTAAGCTGAAATGCTTAGTTCCAAGAGTTATCTTGGTGGTTGGGCGTATAGAGGGTAATAGAATGTGGCGACACTATTGTAGCTCCTCGACCATAATACGCGGCGTGTCCCCGTTAGTTTGTAGGTGTCAGGGTAGACATTTTCGTCAGAACCTACGCTTAATAGGCTGAAATGCCTATTTTTTATTAGATTTTTATAATTGTTTAATTAATAATATAAATGCAAGAGAAATCTTGCCATTCTTGCCCATAATGTGTTGACCATTGATGCCGTCATGTAAAGCTAGGAATGTAAAAGGGCATGCCATCCACTATGAGAAGAGTTAAAACCGCCTCCCTCACTTTTATAAGCACGGAGATAACGGGGTTGGCGCATCACCCAGGTCTGAGTGAGAAATCAGACCTATTTTTTATAAAATAATTGACTATTTTAATATATTTATAAATAATATATGAGCAAGAGAAATCTTGCTGGTGTGCGTTAAGAAGGTTACAGAAGGGAGTACCACTGTAGTAAGGCTTCAGCCATTATTAATTCGCGGTTGCCCCGGTAGTTTGTAGGTGTCAGGGATAAGCATGGTGTACTCAAAACCTACGATAATAGGCTGAAATGCCTATTTTTTATTTATTTTTAAAAATATATACTATTATATTTATGCGGTAACTATGGAATTCTCAGTAACCACATTCGTCAAGCGGAGTTTATCTCCGCCTTTATTTTTCTTGACATTTATTGTTACGTGGTTTAGTTTGCTAACGGGCGATGTGGTAATTCATGTGTGTCTGACTACACCAAGAGAATCGGGTGACTGGTTCTCACTTTTTTTATATCTATTTACTCCTTTTTTGCTTGACAATTATGTGTAAATAGCTTATTTTACAAATGAACATGATACTCATTCCTTTTAGGAACATATTCGGAGCATTTGCTCTGTCACTATCATGTTCTTTTTTAATAATTTATATTTTTATTGACTTTAATTGATAAATGCTTAAATACATTTGTGGGGTTGCATGATAATTCATGTGTGTCCAGCTACGGCTTGAGAATTGGGTGACTGGTTCTCACTTTTTTTGACTAATTATACATAATCGTTTATTATATTAGTGTGAGGTTTGCTAGGAACGATTTATCGGGTCGCTTACCTCATTTTTTTATAATTATTTAATAATCCTAGATAGCCCAAGTTAATCTGTTAATAAAATGAAAAGCCCAATATTTTGGGCTATTCTTTCTATATGGTGCCGACTAGAGGACTTGAACCCCCAACCTACTGATTACGATTCAGTTGCTCTACCAATTGAGCTAAGTCGGCAGCGATAATAATATATCAAATTAATATATATATTAAAAGTGTTTTATTTATACAATGGTGCCCTCGGCCGGACTCGAACCGGCAAGGTATCGCTACCAGTGGATTTTGAGTCCACCGCGTTTACCAATTTCACCACGAGGGCGCTACAAAATTATAGTAAAAATATTTAAACTTTACAATTAAATATTATTTAGCAAAAATGAAATTAAAATCATTTTTGCATAAAAAAAGTGCGATTTGCTTTTTGTTTAGCAAAATCGCACTTATTTAATTTAGTAGGTTTTCTTTTGTTTACTTCTAGTACCTATATAACCTGCAAAGGCAATAGAAGCAACTAAGGTAAAGACAATAATATAAATTAGTTGATTTTTATTATAAGCAAATACCTTAAAGTTAACTGGAGAACTTGGTGCTCTTCCAATAAAGTCAATATATGTAGCAGTACCATACTTAGCAACGATATAGTCATAGCGGGCCATTGCTTTTTCTACTTCTGTTCCTGCTGGATTAGCCGTTGCATTAACTAGAACTGTTTTAGCACTTTGATCTAGACTATCAAAGGCTAATTTATAAACATTCCAAGATTTTGGACTTGTAAATGTAGGAGTGCTATTACCAGTTGCATCACAAGTTAAGTATTTTGAGAACGCATTAGCATAATCGGTAGCACTACTTTGATTTGTCGTAACGAATTGAACTTTATAGTTATCAGGATATTGTTCAATCTTAAAGGCTGCAAAAGTTGTATATGTTCCGTGCGTTCCAAAGGTATAGAGTACGCTTGCTATTTCATATGCTATAACATTACGAGTACTATAATATGTCCAAGTTGTAGTAGGAACTGCGGTTCCAAACTTAAAGTTAATATGAGTTCCAGTATCCTCAACATAGAAATAGTTTTTAACGCCGCTATTCATAAAATAGATGTTTTGACCAGTTCCACTTTCTTCGAAGAAAACATTAACACCAGCACTTTTTACTGTTGAAGTTGCACCATAATAACCATTCATAGTACCAGTGAAATAATACTCACTTGCTTTACTTGTATTATAGAAATACATCTTATAAGCAACGCCATTCATATATGGAGAATCCTGCGTCAAGATGTTAGTTGGTGCAGGTGGGGTTGTATCTGAAATAGTTACATCACATGTGCCACTTTTGCTTGTATCTTGAACTGATGTAGCAGTTATTGTTACTGTTCCAGTTTTTAAAGCCGTAACAAGGCCACTACTACTTACAGTTGCTGTTGTAGCATCACTACTAGACCAAGTTACTTCTTGGCTAGGATTATTAGTTCCGTTAACTGTAGCGCTTAAAGTAGACGATGGATTACTATATAAATCAAGTGCTAAAGTCGATGGTGTTACCGTTACGCTTGTTACAGTAGGCGTTAAGGCAGCGCCAAAGTGAAGAGTAATTCCTCCTATGTAATTACGCTTGTAAGCATTAATCGTAATTGAGGATATTGCTGTTCCATCAAAATTAAAAGTATAGTCAGTTAGAGTATTACCGTTAATAGATTGAGCGGTTCCACCATTTACAGCTAAAGTAGATGCTTCAGTACCATATTGAGCAGCACTTAGAACAACTTTTGTAATTGTATAACTTTGATCTAAGTTTAAAGTAAACTGTCCGTTACCACTTCCACTTGATAGTTTTAGACCTTGTTGACCAGCATATACTCTTGAAACATTAGTTACTGAGCTAATAATATTTGCTCCACTCGTAACCTCAGCAAGAAAATCATCTTGATTTACTAAAGCCGTTGATCCATCACTTGCATTTTGTTTAAAAGTAATCGTGTGGTTAAGTTGCGGAGTCGCAACAATAACAGGAATAGATGTCGTTCTATTAAGATGATCAGTTACGGTTAATGTAGCATTTCCTTCGCCGACAACATTTACTTTTGCGCTACTTGATGCAGTATCTAATCCAGTAACGTTGCTAAAAGTAAATACACCTGTATCAGATGTTGACCAACTTTTAATAGTTGAAGTAGTTGATGTTGCAGTAACTGTAACTGGACTTGAAGTTGGAGTTAGGTTTAGTTCTTCTACACTTAATGTAGGTGCACCTTCATTTGCAATATCAAGAAGTTCATATACATCTAAACGACCTCTTCCGTAATATTGAAAGCCAGATAATGGAACAACACTATCATATAGGGCTGTTTCAAATTGATCAGGTGTGCCTGTTGGATGCTTTTCTTTCCAAAGAGCAGCAGCACCTGCAACAATTGGGGAAGCAAATGATGTTCCTTGTGTAGCACTATAACCTGGATCTGGATAAGTTGTTGAAGGATTGTCAAGTTGAGTACCTTCTAAGCCCGCAGCCCAAACATAGCCTGGTGCCATTAAATCAACATTATCGTTAACACTCGGAGTATTAGATTTATTGAAATTTGAGAAACTGGCTCTATTTGTACTACTGTTTTTATAAAGAGCACCAACGCCAATTACTCCATCATTACAAGCAGGATAACTTCTTGCACTTGTATTTTCATTTCCTGCTGCAGCAATAACGATTGATCCTTTTGTATTACGAGCATAATCAATAACATCTGCAAGATAAGTTGCGACACCATCACCTCCGCCATTTGGACCTGGATCGCCACTATCATATGCACCAAGTGAAAGGTTAATAACATCAGCGCCGCAGTCTGCTGCATATTGAATTGCAGCACCGACCGAAGATAAATAAAAGTCTATTTTAAGAGCAAGAATTTTTGCTTTTGGAGCAATTCCAACGGTTCCAACATTATTTAGTGCAGCAGCTGCACTTCCAGCGACGTTAGAACCATGTGTATCCCACTCAGACCAATAAGAATCATAATCATGTTTCATACAATCCCAATTATCACTTGTAGCGTATTTAATTTTAATCTGTTGAGCTTCAAAGTCAGTATAAATATAACCTGAATCATTACTTAAAATTGAGTTGCCAAGTGAATCATAAAAATCTTCATGATTATAGACAATTCCACTGTCAATAATTGCAATTAGGACATCTTCACCAGTGTAATAATCCCAAGTTGCTTCAATGTTTCCAACATTGTTCATGGAATATGTTTTTTGGGTGTTATACTCTGTATCGGTTGGAGTTACAAATGGTTGAACCCTTGTACGTCCTACATCTTCAACACCAATTTGGTACACTATTCCGACATCAGAAGTGATGTCGCCAACACGAACTTCTCGTTTCGTGTTAACTCCTAATAAGAAGGAGAAACTAAGCGAGGCGAAAATTGCACCTAAGAAAAATCTTCTAATGTTTTTGTTTTTTGATTTTCTCATAATAATTACCTCTTGCTTTTATTATATCTTTACCGTAATAAAATTGAAAAGAAAAAAAGCACACAATTTAGTGTGCTTACTAGATAGAAAATAAGATATTCTATTTTTTCTTTTCTCGTTTAAAGCAAAGGAACCAGTCTAAACAATACTTATCATCAGACTTATCTTCCATTCTTTCTTTTGCAGTTCCACATGATCCTGCAGTTGGAATAATGGTGTCATCTCCTGGTCTCCAATCAGCGGGGGTTGCAACGTTGTCTTTATCAGCTTTTTGAAGAGCTTGGATAAGACGGAGTAATTCATCAAAATTACGTCCAGTTGAGATTGGATAGTAAAGAATCGTTCTAATAATTCCTTTTGGATCGATAATAAAGACAGCACGTACAGCTTGAGTGGTTGATTGATTTGGTTGAATCATTCCATATTTTTTTGCTACATTCATCGTAATGTCTTCAATAAGAGGGAACTTTACTTCTAAGTTTTTGTGGCCGTTCCATTCAAGTTCTTGAATTTTACGAAGCCACGCTATATGGGCATATAGGGAGTCGACTGATAAACCAATAAGTTCTGTATTTAAAGCTTTGAATTCTTTTTCTAAAGATGCAAAAGTCATAAATTCAGTTGTACAAACTGGGGTAAAGTCAGCTGGGTGAGAAAATAGAATAACCCATTTTCCTTCATAATCAGCAGGGAAATTAATTGTTCCTTGCGTTGTAACTGCTGTAAAAGCAGGGGCTTTTTCGCCAATTAAGGGCATTTTTGTAATGTTTTCTTCCATAATTTAATCTCCTTTATTTTTCTTTTTTTCTACCTAATTTTGTAGATTCAACCTTAATATAACATAATTTACATTTTTAACCTTTGTTAATGCTCAAACTTGCTTTTAATATAAAAAAGGAGACTTATCTCCCTTCTTATATAATTGGCGCGCTCGAAACGAATTGAACGTTCGACCCCTACCTTCGGAGGGTAGTGCTCTATCCCCTGAGCTACGAGCGCACTACTATCTATTTTTCTAGTTCAAGGATTGTCTTAAAAACAACCTTGTCATTTACATAAGCTGTAAAATGAACTTTATTATCTTCATCAAGTCGGTAAAATTTTAGTTCTTGGCCTTCTTTAACTTGCTCATGATAATAGAAAGTAGCGATTTTTATATTATCATCATCGCTTAAACAGTTATACATTAACTCAGTATATCTTGTATTATTCAAGTGCCCGTTTTTATCAATAAAGCGGCGTGGAATCTTAATTTCTTTTACGAGCAGTTCATTATTGTTGTCTACTACTTTTGCATTTTTGTACGGGCGATCACTATAAAAGTTATCTTCATAGAAAGTATCTAAGGGGTATGAAAATACACTACTAGGTTGAAGTTGTTGAGTTTCTATTGAAAGTAATACCCAGTATGAGCGACCCATTACAAGTAAGTTTCCGTCCTCATCTTTTAATGAGTATTGTCTTTCACATAGAAATCTCTTGGGCTTTTGAGGCCATGTTGATACATGAGCCACATTAACATGCGAAGTGTCACCAAGAATATCAATTTCAGTTCTAGAAATAACCCAATAAATACCAATTTGCTTCATTTGAGTATCGGCGCTTCCTAGTTCATCAGCATGTAATCCTGCAATATCTTGAAATAAATCAAGAATACTATCTAAAGCAAGATTGCCTTTTTTGTCACGCATGTTCGTTGTGACTTTATACTTAGTTTCATATATTGTTTTCATAAATTACTTCTTTCTATAATAAAGGAATAAAAATACGGAAAATTTGACCAATAATTTTATCCCATTTACTCATGGTTTTGTATTTTTCAAGTGTAATTAGTTCACTTTGCTTAAATGTAGTTACTAAATCATTTTTAATATTTTTCGCTAGTTTTTCATCATGACAAAAAACCCCATTTTCAAAACTTAAGAAAAATGATCTAAAGTCTAGATTTGAAGATCCTACTGTAGAAACAACATCGTCACTTACAAATAACTTACTATGACTAAATCCTGGCGTGTACTCATAAATCTTAATACCGCTTTTTATAAGTTCTTTATAATATGTTCTAGCTACTAAAAATGGTATTTTCTTATCTGGAATACCCGGCATTAAAATTCTTACATCAACGCCGCGACGACTTGCATATTCAATAGCGTTTGTAAATTCACGCGTCAAAATTAAATATGGCGAACAAATATATACATAATCTGTTGCTTTATTAATAATTTCTAAGTAGACATTGTATGCAATTGTTTCTTTTGAAAATGGAGAATCCCCATATGGAACAACAAAGTTATTTCGTTCATAAGACTTATGATTATCAACAATATATGTTTTAGGATCTATCGGCTTTCTATTTCTTAGATTCCACATAGTAAAAAACATTACTGTAATTGAATTAACGCTGTTACCTTTGACGCGTAAAACAGCATCTTTCCAATGACCAAATCGTTCTTCTTGGTTGATATATTCATCTGCTAGATTTATTCCTCCTACAAAAGCAACTTCCCCATCAATTATGATTGATTTTCGGTGATTACGATAATTTTCTCTATGTGGATATGGGCTTTTGGCTGGGGCAAAAACACGTGCATTAATGCCGAATTTCTCTAATCTTTTAGGTAAACGTCGAGAAACATTAAACATTTCATTGAGTCCGTCATAAAGAAAATATATTTCAATATCTTCTTTTGCTTTTTCTTTTAAGATTTTTAAAACCTCTCGCCAAAAGATGCCATCTTTAACAATAAAAAATTCAAGAGTAATAAATTTTTTAGCATTTCTTAGAGATTCTAAAATATCTTCAAATGCTAAGTCACCAACTTTATAATATTTTAAATCATTATTTTTGTAGGTTGGGAAATAAGCCTTACTTTGCAAATAGTTTGCCAAACCTGCAAAACGGGCATCTTTTTTGTTGAATTCTTTTCTTATCTGTGAGTTCTTGTCTAATATTAATTTGTTCTTTTCAATCTCTTTTCGGTATGACTTTTTAAACAAATGAGGAATGATATCAATTCTTACAAGTATGTAGATCAACGATCCAAGAAAAGGGATTAACATAATAGTAATAATCCACGCAATCTTATATGTTTGTTCGGTGTCTTGCGCAAGTATAAATGCTAACAAAATTATAGATATTAATTGATGAATAAAGAAGTATGTATAGAATTGTTTAGAATAGTAAATTAAAACAAATACAAGTAATGCAAGTTGAAGAAGGAAAAGAACAAGAATCAAACTTGTTCTTGAGAAAATTTTCCCTATTATATGTCGCTTCATCTTATGGCGTGGTCGATAGTTTTTATGTTTATTTTCGTTAACCATTTTCTTTTTCCTTAATTAAAAACAAAGTCATCAATAGACTTAACAATTTTCTCATCATTAAAAACTTTAAGTTCAGTGTTATCTATATACATAACACGACCTGGAAATTTGACTAAATGCATTTTATCTAACAGTTCTTTAAATTCTTCAATACTATTAAATTCTTCACTTTGATGGGCGATATGTCGATTACCTTGCTTAATTCGTTCGTTATAACGCCTAAATAATTCGTTTGGTTCACCATAGAATACAAGACTAACTAAGTCTGCATTATATTTTTTTACCAACTCTTCAATTTCATTAACCTCATATTGGCGAAAATTACTTTCTAACAAAACATCTACCTTACTTTCAAGTGCCCTTTCACATGAATAATACAGCAATTTAAAAGTAGTTTTACTTAAATGGTAATTTTCTTTTCGATTTTTAAACCCAAAACTATCGGCTAATATTTCTTTAAATCTATCTTTTGTAAGGCATATAATATTGTGCTTACTACTAAATTGATGGGCAAAGGTTGACTTACCACTTGCTAAGTCACCTCCTACAAGAATAACTTTAGTTTTTCTTTCCGCCATATTAATCTAACGCCATACTTTCTTGATACATTTTAACACAAATAGATCTTAATATCACTTATTACTATTGATAGTAATACACATATTAAATACGTATGTGAAAACCATTGCAAATCTCTTCTTTTTTAATTAAAACACTACAAAACCTTACTCTTTTTAAAAAAACAGGCATTGTTACCAATACCTGTTTATTTATGGTGGAGCCTTCGAGATTTGAACTCGAACACTATTAAGTACTAGCTTCTGAAACTAGCGCGTATACCAGTTCCGCCAAGGCTCCACATAGAAACATTAACTACTTTTGAAAATAGTAAGCATTAGGATAGTATCCTAATTCAGCAAGTATGTTAGTTGGGTTAGCAAGTGCACTCATGTCATCTGCATAATAAAATCTAGTTTGATCAGCTGAAGCACTCATATAGAGAGAACTTGTAAATCCACCGTAATCAACATCAGGATATAACCATAGGAAAATTTCTGCTGGAGTTCTTCTTGGTAAAACTTCAATACCTTTTTCTAGTAAGAAGTCACTAAATACACCAAGTGGCATGCAAGATGGGTGAGGTTTAAAATAAAATACTCCGCCATTTTCTCCAGGGCTTAACTCTCTTTCACGATATTTAAGTTTATAATCTCTAGTTTCAATAAGTTTTTCAACTGGTCTAACTCCATCAATACTTCCATACCCAGCTTCAAGAATTGCAACAACTTCTTCTCCTTCATATAAAGATATCGTCGAGGTTTTGCTATCAAATATAGCATTTTCATGAACAAAATTACTTTTAACATTGTAATATTCAATCGTTTGAAGCATATATGATTCGTTAAATTCTAGTTGTTGTTCTCCATATGGAACAGTTGAAGAGGTATTAACATCTCTTGTTCCAGTAATTACAACTGGCTGTTTTGTAGGGGTGAGAAGTTTTTCATCAAAATAAGCAATTGCATCTTCAAGTGTTTCTAAATTTGCGGCATTATCAAAGTAGTGTTCCCCAGTATCTGGATTATAAGTATAGGCAACAGCACCTGCCATAAAAGCTAAATGAACCTGATTTCGCACAGTTTCTTCTAAATTATAAAAGTATTCGCTTGGTTGTCTTTTATTAATCGCTTGAAGCATTGCTTCACGATCTGAAGTGACTGCTTCGCCTTCATTAGTTAAAAGTTCAGGAAATTGCATAATATGTTTTACATTTGGATAATTAGCATCAAGCATAAAGGAAAGACGGTCAAGACCTCTAGCAGTTCCTTCAAGTTTATAGTTTTCATTTAGAGTTGTTCCTGGTTGAACAAAATTAATATAAAAGTCATCAATCGCACGATTTTCTATATTTTCATATTCAGCAAGGACTGCTTCAAAGTAACTCTTTTGCGCAGAATAGACTTCTTCTGGAAGATTATCTTTATAACATCCATAAGTAAAAGTCCCGTCACTTAGAAAAGTAACATTTAAATCGCTAAAATTAACGCCAGCTTGAACCATAATATCTAAAATTAGGCTTACGGTTGTATCATTTATATAAAGATGAAACTTAGCATTTGGATTAGTTGCAATAATATCTCTTACAGTTTGACGCATGGCTAAATACTTGTAGCCACTTACTCTATTATCAAATGTTTGACCTTCTAGAAAAGTAAAATTAGGGAAGTTTTCCATTGTATACTGAACACTAAATGTATTACCACGTTCAAACCAAAAATATGTATTTGGAGCATTTGTATTAAATGCAATAAGTGATCCATATAAAACGGGTAAAGATGCAGTTAATACATAAAAAACATAATCATTTTCATCGTATGATGGTAGTTCTAAATAAGAAGGAACAGCTTTATTATCAAATAAAGTAGTTGGGACTAATTCATCAGTTCTCATATCGTAATACTTATTTTGAAAATAGACATAAGGACTACTTACATCATTTTCATAAACACCTTCAATAACAAAATCTTCACTTGTTATATCCATATGTTCACTAGGTGGTTCGCTGCTTGATATTGGAACGCCGCACTTACAACTTGCAAGAATTAAAAAGGTTAGTAAACAAAGCATATTCTTTTTCATCTCAAATACCTCTTTCCTAAATATATTATATTCCTAATTAAATAATTAATAAAAAATAAAAGAAAAAACACCTATAAGGTGTTTTGAGCGTAAATGGTGGAGCTGACGAGGATCGAACTCGCTACCTCCTCCATGCCATGGAGGCGCTCTCCCAGGTGAGCTACAGCCCCATTGACGCTCAATAATTCTAAGTTATGTTAATAAACTTGTCAATTGATTGTTTAATTTATCGTTCAATCCAAATTGCAGGCACAACTCCACGATACGTTTCGATTGACCACATGTTCGGTGTAAAGATTCCTCCGTTATGAGTAGATCTAACTAAATAATTTGCATTTGTTTGAGGATTTTCGGCTGGAGAGCGTAAAAACCACCGGCCACACTCTTTGTTTGAACTTAGGTAAACATATAGATTTTGAGATTGTGAATATTCTGTTGAAACAAATACACGGTCAGCATTAGTAGAGAATAGATAATTTGAACTACTTGCTTCTGAATAGCTCAATAAAAAGACTTTATCGCAAGTATTATTACAAACATATGGTAATGATGGATATCCGGTTGTAGGTAGACTATTATCAACTAATGTAGTTAAAATGCGAGATTTTTGCTCACTATCAAAAGAGACATTATAAAATTTAGAATTTAGCCATGTTCTAATTGAAGAGTATTCATAATTGTTAGCATATACCGTATTTCCATTTATATTACGTGCCACAGTAAAAGGATTAAAATCTTGACAATCTAGAATTAAATTAGAAACCAAAAACGCCTTATCAGCTGATAGATCTCTTATTTTCCATTGTATTGGATCAAATTTAAACCAATATGTATTGTTAATAAAGTAGCCGTTATCATCTTGATATGACGAGCCTGCACTTTGAGATACTGAGGTATTATAAAGACGATATGAAGTAAAGTAAACACCTCGATATATATCATCACCTAAAGGTAAATCTATATACCACATGTATGATGTTATTTGAGAGTTTATGTAATAGTTATAATCTGTCCAAGCATAACTATTTGTTGGGGTAGGTAGTGTTCCTGCTAAGCTATTAAGTTCAGAAATAATCGTTGTATCAGTAACATTACTTTGAGGATAAGATCCAAATTCAATATTATCACCTTTAATTAAGAGGCCTAAGTCAATCTTAAAATGAGCATAATATGTAACATCATAGGACGGCATTATGAAGGTATATGAGGGCGTACTTGAAATTAAAATATCGTTTTCATCGTACCATCCCTTAAATAAGAAACCCGAGTTAGCGGTAGCATCAACCGTAACATTTACACCGACCTGATAAATACCACTTCCAGTTGTATAGCCTCTTTCAATATCAGTTGATTCTGCTAAAACTGTTGGATATTCTGGCATACATGAAAAAGTTAAAGTCATACTTTCAATTGAAGAGGCTGCAGCCCCTATTGCTAAAAGTTTAAAATAATTAGGTTTAAATCCATCAAACGTTGTTTCTACTTGTAGAGGGCTACTTTGATCAAATACAATGCTTCTTGATTCAATAAAAGAGGTCGAATCTGACCAATACACCTTGATATTGCAGTTAGTATCTTTTTTGTTTACTACTAAGCTTGACATCCCGCTTATTCTAGTTTTATTAGTAATATACCCATTAGCATTTATAGTTTGCCAAATGGTTGCATCGTTTCTAAGCCCTACAAAATCAAAATTTAGATTATTACCTAACTCAGTTGTAACTGTACCAGTTCCATCATATCCTGATGGATTATATGTTCCAGTAGCGATTTTATTTTTCAAATCGCTAAATTGAATTGTATATGTTGTATTTTCTCCACGCGCATTAAAACTAAACTCATTTCTAACAAAATAAGTTGTTGTTAGTACCGCTACACCTAATAGTGTAGCAATCAAATATTTACGTAATTCCTTTTTTTCTTTTGTCATGGTGTATTCAAAAATAGTTAAACTATTTTCTCATTCTACACCATTTACTTAATTAATCAATATCTATTTTATTCGTTTTTTGTTTGTTCTTCTTTTGTTTCTAAGACTTTAGGTTCTTTAAATGCCTTTGCAAATGGTAACGTTACCAAGAAACCAATATAGTTGCCTGCTAATAAAAGTAATAGATGAAGGATACCTTGACCTGTAAAAAGTTTATGAGATAAAGAGACATACATTAACTCACTAATATAGGGGGAACTTCCCATTGCTACATAGGCAAAAGCAATTACAACAGTAATTAAATAGTGATGACTTTTCTTAGTTGTTCCTTTAATAGCTAGTTTCATAATACCTATACATAAACCAGTTACTATCGCTAAACCAACTACACTAAGAGGGTGAGCCGCCATTTTGCCGGAAATTAAAGAATCTACTGTTTCACCATATTTATCACCAAATAATGAGAATCTAATTAAATTACCCATTAATGCGATTGTAACTAAACTAACAACAAAACCAATTAAAACATCAACAATATGGTCTTTAATCTTACCTTCTACATGAACTGATTCTGTCATAAAGAAATAATTATAGACAAAGACACCAATTCCATAAATAACACCATATACTAGTGCACCGATTAGATAATTGTAAAAGTGATAAGCAATTACATTACCTAGTGCTGCCATTGCTACAACAATACCATTAACAACGCTTCCAAGTGTGACTTTTAAAATTCTTTTTGTACGCATATTTATATACCTCCATGAATACTTTTAACCGCTTTTGAGTATAACATAAATAGTGTTATTTTCATATACGACGACCTTATTGATTTAATTACATTTTTTACTCTTTAATCTATTGATTAAAAGACTACCTTATGTTATAGTCGTAGAGAATCTCCGAATCTATAAATTTGAGTGGGGGACCCAATCAATTGGGGTGAATTAACATCAGTTAAGAGGACACTTACTGTTCTTAACCCGACAGCTAACCTCATAGGAGTTATTAAGACCACATTATTTATAGATTTGGAGGAAAAATTATGGAATTAATTTTCAAAGTCGCGGTTGTATTGATTGTCGGCTTTATCGGTGGTAGACTCGCAAGAAAATTAAAATTGCCTGATGTGTCAGGCTATTTAATTATGGGCCTATTCCTTGGCCCATCATTAGCTATCATCTTTAAAGGATATGAAGGATTTATAACTGCAAAAGATCAAAATACTTTAAAGTTTATTAGTGAAATGGCTCTTGCCTTTATTGCTTTTTCAATTGGTAGTGAATTTAATTTTGGTCAAGTTAGAAAAATGGGTCGTCAAATAAACATCATTACTATTTTTGAGGTCATTTTTGCGATATTGGGCGTGTTTTTGATATTGTTTTTTATACCAAAGCCTGCACCTATAATGCCAGATGGCTATAATCCTTTTAGTAAAGGAAATGTTGCTTTTGGACTAGTATTAGGATCAATGAGTGCTGCGACTGCACCTGCTGCAACGCTAATGGTTATTCGTCAATACCGTGCATATGGCCCTGTTACTAAAGCCCTTCTTCCTGTAACTGCTTTAGACGATATTTACGGTATCGTTGCATTTGGTTTTGCATTTTCAGTCGCACAAATACTCGTTTCAACGAGTGAAATTCCAGTTGCATTAATGATTGCAAAACCATTTATTGAAGTTTTAGGATCAGTATTTATTGGACTAGTCCTAGGTTTTATCTTATCTAAGCTTGCTAATATAATGGATAAATCTCGTGACGACTTACAAATACTTTCAATTACATCGATTCTGCTAGCTATTGGTATAATATATTTACTTAATAGATGGTTACAACAATATGCAATTTCGCTTTCATCACTTCTTGCTTGTATTACGCTTGGAACAATGGTTGCTAACCTTGTTAAGAAACCAAATAAAACTTTCTCTAGTGTTAACGACTTTACAACTCCATTTTATGTAATTTTCTTTACATTAGCAGGAGCATCACTTGATCTAAGAATTTTAGGACAAAGCGCCTTAATTGCAATTCTAGCTGTTGCCTATGTTTTAGCACGTGGCTTTGGTAAATACTTAGGTGCTAGAACTGGGGCGGTAGTAGCAAAAGCTGAACCGACCGTGCAAAAATATCTTGGTTTAGCCTTGTTGCCGCAAGGAGGGGTGTCGCTGGGCTTGCTTGTTATGGTAGCAGCCCAAATGTCTGACTTCTATCCACTTATTTCAACTATTATTATGCTAAGTATCTTAGTTTATGAAACAACTGGTCCGATTTTTGCTAAAATTGCTATTAGTAAAGCAGGCGAAATCAATGGTCTTGATAAATTGGAATTATTATCAAGTATTGAAGGAATAGAAACAACGGAGGAGAAATAATTATGCAAATTCTATTTATTGTTTTAAATGATTTATCACATCTTCAAGAAATTTTAGAAATTTTTATCAAACTAAAAGTTCGAGGAGCAACAATTCTTGACAGCGAAGGTATGGCAAAAGCTGTCTTAGAATCACAAGGTTTAAACTTTTTATTAGGTGGACCATTTTCAAAAACATTACCCGAGAAAGTAAATGGCTCTAAAACAATCTTTACCGTTATCCCCGAAGAAGAAAAAGTTCCTGAAGTTGTATCTGCCATTCAAAATGCCTTAACTGACACACACGAAAAAGTCATTGGTTTTATGTTTACTTTACCAGTTTCTGGCATTTACCCTTTAAAACCCAAAAAAAATAAATAACCTTACTTGCAAAATTATAAATGATTCTTTAATCCATCTTTAAGATTGTTCTTCTTAATGTTTGTTAGATAGGAAATTACAATGAATAAAATTCAGTTAGTAAAACCATCACAAAAGTTTCTTGCTTCATATTTAGAAACATTAAAAGAAGCAGAAATCTATGATCCTACATATTCTCAATATTTTGGTTATACAAGATCAGACATTTTTACTGATTTTGAAAATTATGATAAAGGTATTAATCTACCTGAAAACTATGTACCTGCTTCTTATTTTTGGCTCGTAAAAGACAATGAATTTATTGGAGAAATTAGTATTCGACATCGTTTGACACCTGCTTTAGAAAAGTATGGAGGACATATTGGTTATAAAATTAGGTATAGCGAGTGGAATAAAGGATATGGTACGAAGATGCTTTCTTTAGCCCTAATTGAGGCAAAAAAAATAGGCTTAGAAAAAGTGTTAATAACTTGCCATTCAAATAATTACGCTTCTAAACGTGTAATTGAAAAAAACGGTGGTATCCTAGATAGTAAAATATATAATGTTATCGAAGGACGAATGATATTTACTCTACGTTATTGGATTGATTTATCTAATAAATAGTTGCAAAAATGCTATTAAAGTTACAAAATATGGCTGTGGTGCATTAGCTCAGTTTGGATAGAGCATTCGCCTCCTAAGCGGAAGGTCCCCTGTTCGAGTCAGGGATGCATCGCCATAAAAAAAGCGAGCACGAGCTCGCTTTTAATTTTAAATTTTGGCAATAATTATCTTTGTGTCGCAAAGAAAAATACGGCCAAAGTACCTGGACCTGCATGAGCTCCAATAACAGGACCAATGTGATTAATTAAATTCACTTTTAAACCTAAATTTAAACTTTCGATCTGTTTTTTTAATACTTCTGCTGATTCTAAGTCATCGCCATGAGAAATAAAGACATCTTTTGGAAGTTTTGGATCATGTGTTTCCTTAACTTTTTCAACAAGGGTTTGAATAGCACGTTTTCTTCCACGGGCTTTTTCCATTGCTACTAATCTTCCCTCTATATCAACATGTAAAATAGGTTTAATTGATAATAATGTACCTAAAACTGCAGTTGCACCGCCTAAACGACCTCCTCGTTTTAAAAACATTAAATCGTCTACCGTAAACCAGTGAGCAACATTGTACTTAATTTGCTCAATATACTTATAAGTTTCTTCAATTGTTGCACCTTCTTCTCTTTTCTTCGCAGCTGCATAGGCAATTAAGCCTTCTCCTAAAGAAGCAGCTTTTGTATCAACTAGATAAACTTTACGCTTGTGTCCTTCAAAAGCTTCTGCTGCAAGGCGAGCACTATTATAATTGCTTGAAAGAGCACTAGATAGTGAAAGAATTAATACATCGTTACCCTTTTTAAATTCTTGTTCAATGATTTCCATATATTCATTAACATTTAACTGCGATGTTGTGGCAACAACACCTTTTCTAAGTAATTCGTAAAATTTCTTAACACCTAAACTACGATAGTCAAGATGATTAACATATTCTTTTCCATCCATGATGAATTTTAAAGGAGCAACAACCAAGTTAAGTTCTTTTCTTAAATCTTCTGTTAGGTCAGTGCTTGAGTTAATCACAATACTAAATTTTTTCATATTTTTTCCTCCTTATTAGCTTTCATTTTAATGAAAGC
The DNA here is from genome assembly GCA_035367155.1 of Bacilli bacterium. Taxonomy (GTDB): domain Bacteria; phylum Bacillota_I; class Bacilli_A; order RFN20; family CAG-826; genus JAAYSA01. The sequence continues at coordinate 42,266 of DAOSJI010000004.1, read as the reverse complement.
TGAACTGTATTATACCATTTATCAATATCTTGTCACTCTTTTATACTTAAAAAGGGACTACATTTTTGAGTCCCTTTTTACAAATTAACCATAAATACGATTTATTTTTGTTTTTGTAAAATTAATACTAGTTCTCTTAAGCTTTTGGCTGCAACAATTGTAGAAGTTTGACTTGGATCAAGCATAGGAGATAATTCCACTATATCTGCTCCAACAATACAGTTTAATTTACTAAATTGATCAAAAGCCCACAATAATTCCTTATAGGTAATTCCACCAGGTTCAGGTGTACCAGTACCAGGGAAAACACTTGGATCAAGTACATCTAGGTCAATTGTAATATATACAGGAACATCTTTTAGTTTTTTTACAATTTCATCTAACCCATTTAAATCAAATTTTTGTTGATAGACATGACCTTCCTTAACCCATTTAAATTCTTCTTCGTCACCACTTCTAATACCAAATTGATAAATTTTATTATCTCCAACAAAATTATGTACATGTCTCATAAAGGTAGCATGAGAAAATTTCATTCCTAAAAAACTTTCTCTAAGGTCGGTATGAGCATCTAAATGAATTATGTGTAAATTTGGATATTTTTCAAATAATGCTTTAATAACTGCATAAGTTACCAAATGTTCCCCGCCGACCATCATAGGTAATTTGTTATCTTTAATAATTTTCTTCGTTGTCTTATAGATAATATCTAGCGAGGTTTTAACATCTCCGATTGGCAACTCTAAATCACCAATATCGCAAGTCTTGTAATTTTTAAGATTATCCTCTTGGTACGGGCTATACCATTCAATTCCTTTTGATTCTACTCTAATAGCATTACCAGCAAAGCGAGTTCCTGGTCGATACGATGTTGTTGTATCAAGTGGGGCACTAAAAATAACTACCTTACTTTCTTTGTATTCGCTATTGCAACTTTGAAACGATAAATCGACTTTTTTCATTTAATCTTCCTCCGAATGAGTATTTTCTAAATCTACAACTTTAATAAATCCCGATTCTGATTCACTTAAAATTGTTGAACCCTTCTTTAAATAATCTTTTAAGTCATTGATGATTTCTTCACTTATTACTTCACCAGGAATGACAACTGGAATACCAGGCGGATAAATCATAATTGATTCCGCCGCGACCTCATCCTTAGCCTCATCAATAGAAACATATTTTTTATATGCATGGTAGGCTTCACGAGGCCTCATATAATATATAGGTTCATTATAAACAGGTTTTTGAACGATTGGATCTAGATTCAATTTTAAATATTTTTTAGCTATTTTCTTAAGCGAACTTACAAAATGATTTAAATCTTTTTCTTCTGTTCCCATTGTTAAAACTGCTAAAATCAAGTGCGTTTCTGCAAGTTCTAGTTGAATATTGTAGCGATCTCTTAATTCATTATAGACTTCAAAACCTGTAATTCCAAGATCTGAGACTTTAACAATAATTCTAGTATTGTCATAACCAAATTCACCCTTTGATTTAAAATAGTCTTCCGTTATAGCTTCTACTCCAGGGATTTGATTAATTTTTTCTCGTGCCTTTTCAGTCATATTAATTAATCTATTAATCTTCTTATTTCCATTAAAATAAATGTCTTTTCTTGCAACATCTAAACTTGCTAATAATAAAGAACTAGGTGATGTTGAATTTAAAATATTAAGTGTAGCTTGAAGTCGGTTATGATCAACACGATCACCCTTTGTTAAAATGGCAGAACTTTGAGTTAGAGAACCAACTGTCTTATGAATAGAAACAATACTTACGTCTGCTCCAGCTTCAATTGCACCAAAAGGAAGTTTTTTGGAAAAATAAAATTGTCCTCCATGAGCTTCATCAACGATTACTTTCATATCTTTCTTATGAGCAAGATTAACAATCTCTTTTAAATCACTAACAACACCAAAATAAGTTGGATTTATTACAAAAACAACTTTAGCGTCGGGGTTTTCATCAATTGCTCTTTTTATTGCGTTTATAGACACTCCATTAGCAATACCTAATGTTTTATCAATATTTGGTTTAACAAAGATCGGTTTTGCTCCACTTAAAATTAGGGCATTTATAACTGATTTATGAACATTTCGAGGAATAATTATTTTTTCATTTGCTCTACACGCAGACATAATAACCGCTAAAATACCTTGTGTTGTTCCATTAGTTAAAAAATATGACCTATCTGCTCCGAAGGCTTCAGCCATTAAACTTTGAGCTTCTTTAATAACACCTTTAGGATTTGACATGTTATCTAGACCTCGAGGTCCATTAGCATCTAAACGTAAAAAATTATGACCAGCATATTCTGCTAGCTCATTATTTAAACGACCTAATTTATGACCTGGAACATCTAAGGATGTAGGGTCAGATTCTGCATATTCCTTAAGTTTTGTAAAGTATGGTGTTTTAAGTTGTTTTTGATCTTTTTTCGTCAATTTAAGTTCCTCGAAAAATATTATATCACTAATAATATATTTTCAATTGAATAATATATTTGTTATTTTTATTCACTTGTTTCTTTCAAGGTTTCCATTGCTTGATAAGACATATCTAAAAGATCATCAATCGAGTCTCTTTTTAACATATAGTAACTAGGATAAATGGGCTTTCCAACATTAAGAATTATACGTTTTTTATATTTTCCGTTCTTCTTTTTCTTCTTTACAAAATTAATTCTTGTTGGAACGATTGGAACCATTGCATTATGAGCTATGTGAAATGCACCTTTTTTAAATGGTTGTAAATCTCTATATTTATAAAGAAGATTGCCCTCTGGATAGATAAAAACTAATTCACCGTTTTTAACCTTGGTCGTACATTCGCTGACAAAAACTTTTGTTTCTTCAATATTACGAGGAATTGGAATTGTACCAAAAAGACGAACAAATTTACCATAAGAATCATGTTCTAAATTTTCTGGTATTGCAGTATAGACTGCTAAACGCGGATATGTCGCACATGCATTCATCATTGAATCATAATCATGAACATGGTTTGAAATGATAATTCCACCTGTTCTTATTTCTTTTATGTTCTTTCTTCCATTAATTCTTAAACCTTTAAAAACATACCATAACCCTATAGCAACTGGCATAAAAATAAAATAAAGCGTTTTTACAATCGCCATTTTAAATTTATTAGGTCTTAACTTTTTTACATAACCTTTAACACTATCTCTTTTTTCAATAAGTCTTATTTTTTCATCATGAATTGCTGCAACAAACATCTCATACAATCTCTTAACTGCAGTATCAATATTAAAGTTTTGCATGAACTTTTGATATTCTTTACTCATTTTTTGTCGTTCAGCAGGATTTTCAATCCAATATTCAATTTTCTTTGCAAGATCTTTATGTTTGTTTAGTTTAAATAAACTTCGTTCATCAAGAGCAAAAATTTGTCCTGGTGCACTAAAAGGCGTATTTGCTAAAACTGGTACTAAACCTCCAGCGAGCGCTTCTAAAACTGAGATCCCTTCAGTTTCAACTTCTGCTGTATGAACATATAAATCACTTTCAGCTATCTTTTTTATCAAGTCTTTTTGCTTGTAAAATCCAAATTCTACATTTAATTTGTAGCGTTTTGCCATTCGTTTTAGTTTCTTTTCTTTTGAACCTTGTCCCGCAATTACTAATTTAATCTTATCTTTATATTTTGAATGCTTAATCGCTTTTAATAAAACTTCTTGTCGCTTTTCAAGCGAAAGACGGCCGATTATTAGAATTTGAAAAACTTCTGGATTATTAGGTCTATCAACATCAATAAAAAATTGTTTTCCAACTCCATTAGTAATTGGGTGAAGAATATTTTTATATCGTTGCTCTTTTAATCTATTAGCCATTACAGGACTAGGGCAATGGACTCGATCAATTCCTTTATAAACGCGATGTTTAAAATATTTATACAAAAACCATGTAACAGGTGCAAAAAACTTACCCATCCCTGAACCATAAGCGACATGTTCAGGACACATGTGATATGAACCAGTAACCGCAATTCCCATTTCCTTAGCCACTTTAATAGCAACTTGAGCAGATTTCCATGGAAAAAAGAAATGAACAACATCTGCACCCTCAAATGCTTTTCTTAAAACTTTTTTATCTGGTTTTGCAAAATAAGTATTTTGTTTCTTTGATACTGGCGTAACAATTGGAATATATCTTTGTTTAAGTTGGTAATATTCCTTACCTTCTATATTGCTAACTGAGACAACGCGTACTTCATGTCCCATTTCTTCTAATTTTTGTTTTGACCGAACGGCAGTCATTGTCGTTCCATTTGAGAATTCGCCATAAGAGTCGATAATGTAAACTATAATCATAAATTTGGTTCCTTCTTAGGTTTTCCTGCATATTATAAACTTTTTAAAAAGGCAAGTCCACTAATCTTATACTCATAACAAGCCATAAATTGTTATTTTTTACCCTTATTTTTTGTCAAAAAAAATTTAAAATATATGATAATAATTAAGAGGAAAATTTATTTAATTTTAAAAAACTTTAATAAATTAAACGAACTTATGTTGAAACTTATGTTAAGTAGAAAAAAAAGATTACTTATTATTTGCTCTCTACTTTTTTCTTTATTAAGTTGTAAACCAAAAGAACTGAAAGAATATAGTGTTTCATCTTCTTGAGTATCATGCTAATAGAAGCTTATCTAAGACAATTGATGCTTATTGTAAGGAAAATGGTTTTATTTAGTATAATGCCCAAAGTCTTGATTTAACATAAAAAAACGCCAAATGGCGTTTTTTTAAAATGGTCGGAACGATGAGATTTGAACTCACGACCTTCTGGTCCCGAACCAGACGCACTACCAAGCTGTGCTACGTCCCGACAACTTTATCTAGTATAAATAATCCTTAAAAGAAATCAAATAAATTAAGTTGATTCTTTTCTGGTAAGTTTTTCAATACGCCTAGTTCGCGCATTCTTTCAATATTTTGACTATTTAGTCTTGTTCTTTCAACTAATTCTTCAATTGAAATAAACTCTCCATCTTTTCTTGCTTCTACAACTGAGATAGCAGTATTATCACCTAAACCATCAATTGTATTAAAGGGAGGAATAAGTGCTTTATTTTCTTCATCTATAACAAAGGTAGTCCCATCACTTTTATAAAGATCAATATTTGTAAATTTATAGCCACGATCTGCAAATTCGAGTGCGATTTGGAGCGTTCTTTCTAAATCTTTCTCTTTAGCATCTTTACCACCTGCACTCTTTAATTTTTCTTCACATTCTTTTAATCGCTTCTTAATTGCTTCGGTACCTTTGGTCATTGATTTAATATCATACTGGCGACACCTAACCGAAAAGAATGTCGCATAGTAGGCAAGAGGTCGATAAACTTTATACCATCCTACCCGGACTGCCATCATGACATAGGCTGTAGCGTGTGCTCTTGGGAAAAGATATTCAATCATATTACAGCTATCTACATAATATTGGGGAACGCCGTGACTTAACATTAGCCTTTCTTGTGAAGAAGTAATTTTTCTCCCTTCTTTTCTAACGGTTTCCATGATTATAAAAGCATCTTCTGCTTCAATCCCGCGACTAATTAAATATGTCATAATATCATCACGACATCCTATAACACCGTTTAAGTCTGTAATTTTATTAGCAATTAATCTTTCAGCATTACCTGTCCAAACATTTGTTCCATGACTTAAACCTGAAATAATAAGAAGATCGTTAAATGTTTTAGGGTTTGCAGCAGTTAGTAATCTTCTTACAAACTCGGTGCCAAATTCAGGTAATCCTAAAGCACCTGTTGTTTCTTCTAAATAATTATGATTTAAGTTAAGAGCCTCTGGAGAACTAAATAAACTTAGAACTTTACTATCATTAAATGGTAGACTTGCTGGATCAATACCAGTCATTTCTCCCATCATTTTTAGTGCAAGAGGATCAACGTGACCTAGAAGGTCAAACTTTAAAATATTATCGTGTATTGATCGATAGTCTAAGTGAGTCGTTTTCCATTCTGCATCAATGTCGTTAGCAGGATATTGAACAGGCGTAAAGTCAGAAACATCATAACCATCAGGAATAATTACAATACCGCCTGGATGTTGGCCGGATGTTCTTTTGACATTTGTAATACCATAAGCAAGATAATTGATCTGTGCAGGATTTATTGTAGCAGGATCAACCCCTTGTCGTTCAAAAAATCCTTTAACATAACCAACAGCAGTTTTTTCCTTAATCGTTTCAATTGTACCTGCTCGATAAACATTAGATTCACCTAAAAGTTCACGAGTGTACATATGAGCTCTTGCTTGATAATCACCAGGAAAGTTTAAATCAATATCAGGTACTTTATCTGCTTTAAAGCCTAAGAAAGTTTCAAACGGGATATTTTGCCCGTCACCAATTAAATCATGACCACATTTTGGACATTTTTTATTAGGTAAATCAAAGCCGCTTTTAACTGTGCTAGCTACTTCAAAATCGCTATATTTACAATGAGGGCAACGATAGTGAGGGATAAGTGGATTAACTTCTGTAATACCTGCCATTGTCGCGACAAGGCTTGAGCCAACTGAACCTCGGCTTCCAACCATATAACCATCACTTTCTGCTTTTTTAACGATTTTATAAGATAAGTAATAGATAACAGCAAAGCCGTTAACTATAATACCTTCTAATTCTTTATCAAGGCGATCTTTAATAAGGGCAGGAAGTGGGTAACCATACATAGAAACAGCGTTTTCTTCTACGATTTGACGAAGTAAAGTATCAACGTTTTCAATCTTTGGTGTGTATAACTTTTCTTTTAAAGGTTTAACATTATCGATTTGATTAGCAATAAGGTGTGTGTTTTCAATAACATATTGTTTTGCTTCTTCTAGTGAGAACAATTCAGGGATTGTAAAGGCTTCAAGCATTTCTTCTGTCGTACGGTAATGTTGATCAGGATTTTCAAATGGAGGGTAATTGTCTCTATCGTAGGGATGAAGGGGGTGCGGTACGTTTCCAACTGCTTTAGCTGAAATTAAAACATCACGAAATGGTTTTTCGTTTGGATCAACATAGTGAGCATCACCGGTTGCTACTATATACTTTCCAGCCTTTTTAGCTGCTTTAACAATATCTTTAAGGAAGACGAAAAGCATTCTTTCTTCTTCAATTCGACCCATGTTAATTAAATGCGAATAATTAGCAGGAGGTTGAATTTCTATATAGTCATAAAAACTCATTGCATCGATTAAATCTTCTTCACTTTTGGTCATTGCAAGTTGAAATATTTCTCCATTAAAACAAGCAGGACTTATAAGAAGGTTTGTTCGATATTTTTCTATTATATGGCGAGGAATTTTTGGAACTTCTGCAAGATAATCAATATGAGATAAAGATATTAGTTCGTATAAGTCTTTAATTCCTTGTTGATTTTTTGCTAATACTACAATGTGATATGGGAAAAGATGCCGATAAACACTATTATCAATTTCAAGTTTTTCTAAGTCCATATGTCTTATTGTTTCATTTTCATGTGTTAACTTTACAAGCATCGCCTGCCAAACATTATTTAAAACTTCAGCGTCATAATCTGCTCTATGGGCTTTTGTTTTGTCATAGAAAACTTCAAGGTTTCTTGCTAGAGCACCTAAGCGATGATCCCTTGCTTCAGGAAATAAATATCGAGATAAAGGTAAAGTATCAATAACAGGATTTGTAATTTTCGGACGACCTAATCTAATTAAGGCTTCATTTAAAAAGCCAACATCAAATTCAGCATTATGAGAAACTAATATTGAATCACCTATAAATTCAAGTATTTCATCAATTACATCTGCAATTTGCGGCTTATTTCGAAGTAATGCAGGTTTAATATTCGTAATTTCAATTGTTTTTGGTGATAAAGTTACGTCGTTTCCTGGATTAATTAGAATATTAATTCGCTTTGAAACGAGACCTCCTACAACACGAACTGCACCAAATTCAATTATTCGATCATATCTAGCGCTTAGACCCGTCGTTTCAAAGTCAAAAACAGTGTATGAGGCTGAACTTAATAAGACTGGACTAGGATTGATAATAAAATTTGGTTTTGTATCAATCATATATAGTTCAGCACCATAAATCATTTTAATATTCTTGTCTTTTGTTTTTTTGACAATTTCAGGGAATGCTTGAACTACACCATGATCGGTTATTGCAAGAGCGGTATGTCCCATTGCTTCTGCTGCTTCTATATAGTTTTCTGCTGTGCCAATCCCATCCATAACTGACATTTTTGTATGAGCATGAAGTTCAATACGCTTTTTAGGACCAATATAATTATCTTTTCGAAGTTCAGGGCGAACTAAAGAGTCAATTGAATGAGCAACAACTTCAATATGTTTACTATAGGAATCTAATTTTACTACACCTTTTACACGAACATTTTGTCCAATTCTTAACTTTCTTAGTTCGCTTAAATCTAGTTGTTTACTATTTTTATGAACAAAAGCCTTCACATTTATAGCATGAGTGTTCTTAGCTATACCAATTATAAAAATAGATGTTTGGTTCTTAGTAAACTTTTCTTCATAACTAAATATAATTCCATCAAAATCAACTTTTTCATCATTTAGGGAAATTTCATTAATTTCTAAAGGAATATATGATTCTCTTTTTAGTGCTTTAGCCCTTTCTTCCTTCATTTTGGCCATGTTTTCTACTAAACGCTCATCAATTTCAGCAGTAACTTTAGCACTAAATCTTGTTCCTTCGTTATCATAATATGGCAAGTCATCATCGTCATAAGGTGGAATTTCATCATCATAATAATAACCACCTTCTTCCTCATAAGTAAATTCATCTGGTTCATCTAAATAAAATTCATCATCGTTATTAACTTCTTTTAAAATTAGTTTAGCTATAAAGGGATATGAAATACTTACTAGAAGGTCATTAAAATCTCGAACTATTCCGTTATAATTGTTAAACTCTACTTCATTATGTGCAACAAATTGGATAACTGATGGTTGCTCAATATTAATTTCTATATCACTAGGTAAATAAGTTCTTTTACTATACCAAGGATCAAATATAGTAATAGCATCCTCAACTTTAGGGGGTTTTTGATATGAGAAATTTATTTTATAGGGATAATTAATATTAACAAGACAAGAAAGAAAACGATCTAAATCACTATATGACCATGGTTCTTCTAAATTAAGATCATAGATCCATATATCATCAACCTTTCGATAGCCTTTCATTTCTATTTCTAAACCTTGGCAATCAAAAGAAATCGAGTCTAAGAAACGTTTTGTTACTTTGTCCACGCTAATACCTCCTTATAAAATTTGCTTTTTTATTAAATTAAAATGAAAAATATATCTTTTATTGTTATTACAACAAACAAAGCTAAAAGAAGAATAATACCAACCGCTGAGGCTATTTGTTTAAATTTAGGATTAACTTCTCGTCTAATTATTGATTCAATAATAACAATTAAAATATGCCATCCATCTAAACCTGGGAAAGGTAATAGGTTAAAAATTGCAAGGTTAACACTAATTAAGCCCCAAATAAATAAGTATTGACTTAAACCAAAGTTTGTTAGTGTTGATGAAGTAGCTTTATAAATACCTACAGGTCCTGAAAGATTTCTAAATCCACCTGGACTAAAAATCATTGCTAAGCCACGACCTATTGCAGTAAATGCTGTACCAAAATCTTTAAAAGTTAATTTAACCGCATCTCCAAAACGATTAAAATAAGTACCTTTTGTAAAACTAAAACCTAACGTTCCTAATTCATAACCTTTACTAGGATCTTTTGTATCAATTAGACGCGTATCAATTTCAAGTATTTTAGAAGTCGTCTGTAAGACTTTTACATCATCATAACGACCAAATTCGGCTGTAAAGGTTAATATTGAAGTACTAGTAAGAGTTACTTTTCCTACTCCTTCAGCGTATAGATTTGTTGTTTCTTTATCTATTAAAATAATTGCAGAACCTGAAAACTCCAAATCATCATAACTCCGAGGATTATAAAGAACATAATATTCTTTCTCAGGCATATTTGATAATGTACCCTCGCCAAAATATTGAATGCTATCGACACCAATCTTAGTTTCTTTAAAAATGAAAACGTCATTGTTATTAATGTTATAAACAGTTTGAGCAATACTTCCTTCTTCTACTGCTAATGATGTATAAATTTGTGTTTGTCTTACCGCAGTATTAGAAATAAAGAAAATTAAAAGGCCAATGATAAAGTTCATAACGATACCTGCGCTCATAATACCTACACGTTTTGCCTTATGAACTTTATATAAACTACGACTTTCATCAATTTCTTCTCTTGCGAATTCTTCTGGGATTTCTTCAGCCTCTCCAAGCATTGAGACATAACCACCAAGAGGTAATAAACGCAGAGAATAAATTGTCTCACCTTTTTTCTTACTTATAATTTTTGGTCCAAAACCAACAGAAAATTCAAAACAATATACATTAAAGGCTTTCGCCATAATAAAGTGGCCAAGTTCATGGATGGTAATTAAGATGCCAAGCATAACAATAAATAATAATATTCTTAAAATAACCATTAAACCTTACCTCCTTCTATAAATTTAGTTGTCTTCTCACGGATAAGCTTATCCGCTTCAATGAGTTTATCTAGTGATAACTTTCCTAAATCAAGTGTATCTACAAACTCATTATAAATATGTGTAACGACTTTAGTTATATCGTTAAAACCAATCTTTTTATCTAAAAACGCATAAACTGCTATTTCGTTTGCTGCATTTAAAATTGTAGGTGCATATTTTTTTCGCTTAAGTGCATCATATGCTAGTCCTACAAGAGGATATTTTTCTAATTCAAAAGGAATAAAATGAAGGGCAGGAATATCTTTAAATGAAAGTGGAGTAGTTTTAACATTAACTCTACTTGCCTTATGAATGGCATATGAAATAGGAACTTTCATATCTGCTGGCCCCAAATCAAATATAAACGCCTCATCAATAAAGCGCACTGCAGCATGAACTTTACTTTCAGGATGAATAATAATTTTTATTTTCTCACTTGGTAAGTTAAAAAGATAACTTGCTTCAATAACCTCAAAACCTTTATTCATCATAGTTGCAGAATCAATAGTAATCTTAGCACCCATCTTCCAATTAGGATGTGCAAGTGCTTCTTCAACCGTGACATTTTCAGTTTCTTTTTCACTTTTTCCTAGAAACGGTCCTCCGCTTGCAGTAATATAGGCCTCTTTAACAATTGAGCAATTATTACCAAGACATTTACTAAGTGCTACATGTTCAGAATCAATTGGATATATTTTTCCACCCTTCTTTTTAAGAAGATCATCAATAAGTTCACCACCTACAACAATTGCTTCTTTATTTGCTAGAGCAACATCCATTCCCTTTTTAAGAGCATAAATAGTAGGAGCTAAACCAACAAAACCAACTAAAGCATTAACGACCATATTTGCTTTTACTGTTTCTAAAAGTCTTAATAGCCCCTCATCACCATGGTAAACTTCAATATGAGGATATTCTTTCTTTAGTTCTAAACATTTTGCTTTTTCTTTTACAGAAAAGGCTTTTACAAATGGATGTTTAGCTAAAATTTCATTAATTTTATCAACCCTATTCCCCACTGAAAAAGCAACAAGACGAAAATTGTCTTGTTCTTCTTCAATAATTTCCAATGTTTGCGTACCAATGCTACCGCTAGCACCAAGCAAAATAAGATCCATCATAAGAGGAAACTCCAACTATTACGAATAAAGACAATTAATAAAGAAACAACTAATGAAACAACAAGAATACTATCTAAACGATCTAAAATTCCTCCATGTCCTCGAAGGAATGTACCATAGTCTTTAATTTCAAAATTACGTTTAAGAGCACTAAAAAAGAGATCTCCTAAGTTTCCAAGCAAGGGCATCAATAGCGAAAGTAATACAAGCCAATACCACTCTTTATGTGACAAGAAAGGTAATATTTCATTTCCAGTAAGAGAACAAATCATTGCAAAGGCAAAACTAAATACAAAGGAAATAACAATTCCGCCAATGAAACCTTCAATGGTTTTTTTAGGTGAAATTCTTTCAATTAATTTGCGCCTTCCAAATAAAACCCCTACAAAATAGGCTCCAATATCGTTAAATGTCGTTCCAATTATTACATAAAGTAATAAGAAACTTGAAACGATCCCTTCACTTGTAAAGCCCACAATAAAAGCATCTTCAGAATTTGCCATATGTTGAGGTAGGAATCTTAAAAATAACAGTGATTGAAAACCAATCCCAACAATTATCATCATAATAAAAATATAACTACCTAGATAAAAGTCAAAATCTGGAACTAAAATAACGCTTATAAAAACAAATACAAGAATAGCAATAACGCCGAAAGTAGACACTTCTAAGTTTTCAAAACCACGCCAAAAATCCCATAATTTTAAATTTAGAGGGTGTTTACCTAGTGAAACATTCACATTCATGTTGTTTTTCATAAAAATCCAGAATGTTAGAGATATTGTCATTATATAGACAAAAACATAAACAAACCAAAACCCTTTTTTGACTTTAGCAGCATGTAAAAATTCATGAATAGATATAGCTAGTGCGATTAAAACTGTTATTAAAAAGGACCATCCCCCAAAAAAGAAAGTAGGAACAACGACAATCCCTAAAATAACAGCAGTAATGATACGAATTACCATTGTAGTTTTTGTTTCTTTTGATAGTATATTAGAAATTCGTTCTTTTTTACTATGTTTATCACTTTGTTTTTTTTCATCATTTAGATCATTAACAACTACTTTTTCTTCATTACTCATTGTCTAAACCTCCATAACGTCGCTTACGTTTTGAAAACTCTTGCAAACTTAATTCAAGTTGCTCAGGAGTATAATCGGGCCAGTAAACTGGTGTAAAAATTAATTCCGTATATGCTAATTGCCAAAGCATAAAATTCGATAAACGCATTTCTCCACTTGTTCTAATTAATAAATCTAGCGGAGGGTAACCAGCAGTATATAGATGATCACTAATCATCTTAGCATCTATATCATCACTATTAATTTCATTTGTTTCAATTTTTTTGGCGATGTTTTTAAAACCACGTATGATTTCATCATAACTACCATAATTTAGACCCATATTTAATATTAAGCCTGAATTTGCTGAGGTTTCGCTAATTGCTTCATTAATAGCTTTTTGAGTTGAAAGTGGTAATCGCGTTATATCACCCATAGTAACTAACTTAATATTTTCTTTCATTAGTGTTGGGACTTTCTTTTTTAATTCAACTTCAAGTTGTTTAAACAAATAATCAATTTCAGATTGTGGACGATTCCAATTTTCTGTTGAGAAAGCATAACAAGACATTACTTCGATTTTTCTTTTACTACAATCAAGCGCAATTTCAAAAATTCGTTTGGCACCTTCAGCATGACCAAAGTTTCGTGGTCGCATGCGTTTTTTTGCCCAGCGTCCATTGCCATCCATAATAAAAGCGATATGTTTGACACCGTAATTTGAAAGTTCTGTTGTTTGTTTTCTTTTTGCCATATATAAAATATTATACCTTTTAATGAAGGTATAATTAAGAGAAAAAGTAAAACTTTTCCAAATAAATAAAAAAGAGCGGTTGCCCGCTCTAGACTGTCATAATTTCTTCTTCTTTTGCTTTGAAGATTTCATCAATCTTACTTATAAACTCATCAGTTAATTTTTGAACTTCATCTTGTGTTCTATGAACATCATCTTCTGTATAATTATCTGAATCGTTTTTAATTGCATTATTTGCATCGCGACGAATATTTCGAACTGCAATTTTTGCTTCTTCAGCGTATTTTTTTGCATCTCTAACAAGATCACGTCGACGTTCTTCATTTAATGGAGGAATGATTAATCTAATCGAAACCCCATCATTTATTGGGTTGATTCCAATATTTGAAGCAGAAATTGCAGCTAAAACTGATTTAAGATCATTTCGATCATATGGTTTAACTAGTAGTTGGCGTGGTTCAGGAACAGAAATAGCACAAATTTGATTAATAGGCATTTTCTCACCATAATAATCACATTCTATTTTGTTAAGTAAACTTGCGTTAGCTCTACCAGTTCTAAGAATTGCCAAATTTTCTTCATAATTTAATATGACAAATTCCATTTTTTCTCGAGCATCTAAAACATTAATATCTGACATAATTATTTACCTCAACTTATATGTGTTCCTATTTTATCATCTTTTAATACTTTAATAAAATTATTGGGATCATTCATACCAAAAACAATCGTATCAATGCCACTTTCCTTTAAAAGCATTAATGCTTTTTGATCCATTACTTCAACTTGTAAAGTAATAAGTTCTTCATATGTTGTTTTTGAAATAAAGGTAGCATCTTTATGATATCGTGGATCACTAGTATAAACGCCATCTACGCCATCTTTAGCCATAAGTAAGACATCTGCATTAATGTCAATTGCTCTCATTGCAGCACATGTATCGGTTGTATAAAAAGGCTTGCCAGTTCCTGCAGCAAAAATTACTACAGTACCTTTACTTAGTAATTCTATCGCTTCCTCTTTCGTATATTTTTTTGCCACCTTTTCTACTGCTAATGCGCTTAAAACCTCAGCAGAAACGCCCTCTTTTAGTAAAATGCTTTTAAGTGCAGCAGCATTAATCACTGTTGCAACCATACCCATATAGTCAGCATCTTCAACTTCAAGACCTATTTCTTTAGCAAGTTTGCCTCGCCAAATATTTCCTGCTCCAACAACGATGCTAACTTGAATTTTGAGTTTAAGATATTCCTTAATAATCTTAACGATGCTCTTTAATGTCAAGGTGTCAAAAATTTGAGATGTTTTTTTGTCTTTAAGTGCTTCTCCACTTAACTTAAGAACGATTCTTTTGTATTTATGCATATTTGCTCCTTAAAGAAAAACATCCATAAAGGATGCTTTTCAATTTTAGATTGCGCCCATAACTTCGTCTGCGAAGTCATCTTTGCGTTTTTCTAAACCTTCGCCACATTGATAACGAACAAAACGAGTAACGGTATTGCCTAGTTCCTTAAGAACAACACCGACTTTCTTTTCGCCATCTAACAAGTAGACTTGTTCAGATAATGTATTGTCATTAAATGCTTTACTAACTCTTCCTGCAACTATTCTTTCAAGAATGTTTGCAGGCTTTTTGGCTAGCTCTTCATCATTTTTAGCAGCTTCAGTTTGAATTCTTGTTTCTTTTTCAACTTCACTTTGTGGGATATCATCCTTTTTAATATAAGACGGATTGTTTGCCGCAATGTGCATTGCAAGTCCACGTGCTAATTCTTGATCAGCTTTTTCTAATACAACTACAGAAGTGATTTTTCCACCCATGTGTTTATAGGCAAAAACATTTTCAGCCGAGGCTTTGATAATTTCAAAACGACGGAATGAAAGTTTTTCACCAATTTTTAATGTAGCTTCATTAAATAAAGGTTGAATCAATGCATCAGCTTCTTCATGTGTTTTAGGTAAATGTTTAAGAAGTAGTTTTGCACTATCTTCAACAATTTGAATAAATGTTTCACCACGAGCAACAAAGTCAGTTTCGCAGTTAATTTCAAGAATAACGGTTTCATTTTTGCCAACTAAAGCAGTTGTTAAACCTTCAGCTGCAATACGAGCTTGTTTCTTTTCAGCTGTAGTAATTCCCTTTTCACGAAGCCAATCTTTTGCTAAATCAATATCCATGTTTGTTGCTTCAAGGGCTCTTTTACAGTCCATCATTCCAGCGCCAGTTGTGGCACGGAGTTCTTTAATAAGTTCAATCATTGTTGCCATTATTATTTAGCCTCCTCTTTCTTTTCTTCGACTTTTTCTTCCTTAACTGTTTCTTTTACTTCTTTTTTAACAGTCTTTTTCTTTGGTTCTTCAGTTGAAGCTTCATCTTCTGCCTTTGGTTCTTTTACTTTTTTAGGCTTAGCTTCTTTAGTTTCTACAGTTGGTTCAACTGTTTCTTTTGCTTCAACTTTTTTAGTTCGTTTTGGTTTTTTTACTTCTTCCACGGGTTCAACATCTTCTAAAAGGTCATCATGTTCTTCAACTTTTCTTTCGTGATGTTGTCTTCTTGGTTTATCTGAATGTTCAGTCTTTTTCTTACGAACACGTTGAGGTTGTGCCGGACGAACTTCTTCTTCATCCTTATCCATTAGTTGTTGACCTTTGGATAATGATTGTTCAAGAGTTTCAATTTCAGTTTCAACATCAGGTGTATATGCTACGACAGTTAAACCACCTTTTGCTTGGGCAACGGCATCTGCCATTAATTGAAGGAAAAGTTGAACTGTTTTAGTTGCATCATCATTTGCTGGGACAATGTAATCTAAAACATCTGGATCACAGTTTGTATCAATTAAGCCAAATACTGGAATGCCAAGTTTGCGTGCTTCTTTAACGGCATTAATTTCAATAATTGAGCTTGTGACAACTACTGCTTCTGGAACTCTTCGCATTTCTTTGATACCTTCAAAGTTTAGCGTTAATCTTTCCATTTCTTTACGAATACGTGCTAATTCTTTTTTGTTTAAGTGTTTGAATCCGCCATCGGCTTCTTTCATTTCTAATTCGCGAAGATAGCGAATGCGATTTAAAATTGTACGGAAATTTGTTAAAGTTCCGCCTAGCCAACGATTATTAATATAAAAGGAACCACAGCGTTCTGCTTCTTGTTTAACAAATTCTGCATGTGCTTTTCTAGTTCCAACGAATAAGACCTTGCCACCTCTTGTGACAATGTCTTTTAATTTTTCGTATGCTTCTTCAACTTTTACAACCGTTTTTTCAAGATTGATAATATGAACACCATTACGTTCACCATAAATATATGGTTTCATTTTTGGGTTCCATAGTCTTGTTTGGTGACCAAAATGGGCACCAGCTTCAAGTAGCTTTTTCATTGTAACTACGGGTAAATCCGTATTTGGAAGAACTTGTTCCATTGTAGGTTCTACGACAACGGCTTCTTCTAGTTTTTTTGTTTCACTCATATTTTTGAGCCTCCTTTGTTTTTTCCTCCATTGTTTCTAACTTAGTTCCTAGCTTGCACGCTAGACTAGAACTAAGAATTCACAATGTGTGTATTTGGTTTATGACCGCGAATATCTTACCATAGGTAAAAGTTCCTTGCAATGAGAAACTCTTATGTTTTATTAAATTGTTTAAAAAATGGTGTACTTTTTAAATAAAAAGTATGCAAAACTAATCTATTTATTACATTTTAATCATCTTCATCCTTTTTTCGACGAGGATGATATTTAAAATAATCCCTTACGACTTTCTCTTCAGAAATATGAGTATATATGTTGGTTGTATCAAGTGATTCATGACCTAAAAGTTCTTGAATCACACGAATATCTGCCCCTCTTTCAACTAGACTCGTTGCAAATGAGTGTCTAAATAGGTGAGGATGTAGATCTAGATATTCACCAGTTTTTCTTTCAATAGAAAAAAGTATTTTATCAAGTCCTTGTAGAGTAAGTTTATTTCCTCTTGCATTAAGAAATACAATATTAGTTGGTCGAGGATCATGTCTTCTTTTTAACAATTCTTTTCTTAAACCATCGTTATATTTTTTTATCGTATTTAAACTTTCTTTTGAGCACATTACAATTCTTTGTTTATTACCTTTACCAATAATATTGATTGTTTGCTGAGAAAAGTTAATATCTTGCATTGTAAGATTTATTAATTCACTTGCTCTTATTCCACTTGAAAATAAAAGTGAAAGTATTGCTTGATCGCGGTCACGCAAAAAATCTGTCCGTTCAGCGTTGTACTTAAGAAGTGTTCTTACTTGTTCTTCATATAGAACACGCGGTAAGGGATTAATAGCTTTGGGACTTTGAATATAAATTGTAGGATCATAATTAACTAATTCTTTATACTGCAAAAACCAATAATAGTGTCTTAAAGTTGAGACTCTTCTTCTTATTGTTCGCTTTGAAATACCTTTTTCAACTTGATCTTTTAAAAACCCTCTTATTTCATCACGAGTTACTTTATCATCTGTTGTTTTAATTTCAAAAAGGTAATCATAATAAACTTCTAAATCAGTAACATATGCCTTTACTGTGTTAGAAGAATAGTTACGTTCAAACTTTAGATAATCTTTAAACATCGCTATTGTTTTATTCATATGTTTATTCTAATTCCTCTTTATATAATTTTATCGCATCTAAGGCGTTGTTAATATATTGTTCTCTTTCCTTTTTAGAATGCATTGGAAATAATCCAAAATTAGCATTCATTGGTGTAAAGTGTTTTGGACTAGCTTTAATAATATAATTTATTAAGGCTCCTAACATTGTTTGAGGCGGAATTTGTAGGGTTTTTAATTTATTTAGACGCCTAACTATATTAATTGCAACATATAAACCAGAAGCCGCGCTTTCAACATAGCCTTCAACACCACTTAATTGACCTGCTATATAAATATTTGGATTAATTTTTAAACTCATATCAGGATTTAATAATTTCGGTGCATTCAAATAAGTATTGCGATGCATTAAACCAAAGCGAGTAAACTTAGCATTTTTTAAACCTGGAATAAGACGAAAAATTCGTTCTTGTTCACCATATGTTAAATTTGTTTGAAAGCCAACTAGATTATATAGAGTCGCTAAAGCGTTATCTTGACGAAGTTGTGCTACTGCGTAGGGTTGTGGTCGTCCTTCTTTTTCTAACCCTTTTGGTTTTAGGGGACCATAACGAAGAGTATGTTTGCCTTTTTTTGCTAATACTTCAATAGGCATACATGCGGAAAAGTATTTTTTGTCAAACTCATGAACTAGAGCTATTTTTCCTTTAATTAACTCGTTATAGAAAATATCATACTCGTCTTTTGTAAAAGGACAATTAATATAACTATCATCACCTTGGTCATATCTGCTCTTAAAGTATGCAATTTCCATATCAATTGAAGAAAATTCCACTAAAGGTGCGCTAGCGTCAAAAAAGAAAAGCGATTCTTCTCCAAGTAAATTACTCAGTGTTTTTTCTAGTCCCTTACTTGTTAAGGGACCGCTAGCGACTATCGTAATACCCTCTGGTATATTTATAACCTCCTCATTAATAACATTAATTAGAGGATGTTCTCTTACAATTTTATCAAGTGTTTTACTAAATAATTCACGATCTACAACAAGAGCGTTACCTCCTGGAATCGCGACTTTATTAGCTACTTTTATAATTGTAGAACCTAATATATTCATCTCCTCTTTAAGAAGACCGCAAGCATTCGTTAACATTTTATTTTTAAGAGAATTTGAACATACTAGTTCTGCAAAATACGGTGTTTTATGAGCAAGTGTATTTTTCTTGGGACGCATTTCAAAAAGATCAACACTTATTCCTCTATTTGCTAAATATAAGGCGGCTTCTACACCAGCTAAACCTGCACCGATAATATTAACTTTTTGCATACTAGTATTATAACAAACTAAATCAATGCAAGTTAATAATGTAAGAAAAAGGCCACCTTATGTGGCTTTCTTTTTCTTGCGTGTTTTTGTTTCAATTGTTTTTTTATAATCGCAGTTTTTATAATCGCTACAACTAATGAACTTTCCGTGTTTGGATTTTCTTTCAACGAGAGGACTTCCACATTCAGGACAGGTTTCACCTGTTTGATCATAAATAATTGCATCTGACCGTTTATAGTCGCAACCTTTTGTTTCACAAACAATGTATGGCCCATAGCGACCATATTTACGGACAAGTGTCTTATTACCACATTTAGGGCATGGCTCATCAATTTTCTCAGGTCTAAGTGATTTAACTAAATTATCTAACTTCCCCATAAATGGTTCATAAAATGATGTTAAAAATGTTACTTTTGTTAAATTACCTTGACTAATGTCATCTAGTTTTAATTCAAGATTAGCTGTATATTCTTCTTGAATTAATAAAGGAAATGAATTTTCTAAAATTTCAACGGCTGTTTTCCCTCTTAAGGTTGGTTTAATTGAAGGCCTTCTTGTGATGTAATTACGATTTACTAAAGTATCAATTGTTGTTGCATATGTCGAAGGTCGACCAATACCTTTTTCTTCCATTATCTTAACAATGCCACCTTCGCTGTAGCGTCTGGGTGGTTCAGTAAATTTTTGTTCAGGATTTACACTTATAACATCAATGAATTCGCCAATATGGAATTTTGGTATCTCTTTATCTTTTCGTGACTCAAAAAGACCATAAATCTTTCGGTAACCTTCAAAGACCGTTTTAACACCTTCAAGGGAGAATTCATTTCCCCCGCCATTAAAGGTGACAGTAGTAACTTCTTCTTTAGCAGCAGTCATTAAACTAGCCAATGCTCTAGAATAGATTAGTTGATAAATTTTAAACTGTTCTTCAGTTAAGGCATTTTTAATACTATCAGGTGTACGTTGTATGTTTGTTGGTCTAATTGCTTCATGTGCGCCTTGAACAATTTGATTTGCTTTAAGTGTTCTTTTAAGTTGTGTCGTACGCAAATAATTATCGCCAAATTGATCGATAATATAATTAGATGCTCTTCCAATAAACGATGAACTCATATTTGTCGCATCTGTACGCATATATGTGATTAAGCCTGTTTGCTCTCCGTTAATTGTCACACCTTCATAAAGTTGTTGGGCTATCATCATTGTTCTTCTAGATGTATAACCAAATTTATATGAAGCTTCTTGTTGAAGTGATGAAGTTGTAAAAGGAAGGTTTGGTTCAATCTTTCTTGTACGTTTTTTTACATCACTAACTTCAATTTTAGTTGGGATTTGCGCAGTTATTTTATCAATTTCGGCCTTATTTTCAATTTTAGCTTTACCAGATGAGTCTTTTACAAATCTAAGATTAAGCGTTTCGTTTTCTCTTTTTATATCTAGTGAAAGTACCCAATATTCTTCAGGAATGAATGCTTCAATTTCTTTTTCTTTATCAACGATTATTTTTAAAACGGCTGATTGAACTCGTCCTGCTGATTTAAGAGCAGCTTTCTTTTGTAAGAAATTTGAAAGACCGAAGCCCATAATTCGATCAAGCATTCTTCGGGCTTCTTGACTAGCAACTAAATCCATATTAATCGTATCTGGATTTTCTATTGCTTCTAGGATAGCATCCTTAGTAATTTCATGAAATCTAAGACGTTTAACATTATCTACATCTAAATCTAAAACAGTTGCTAGATGCCAGGCAATCGCTTCTCCTTCTCGGTCAGGGTCAGTTGCAATTAAAACACAATTAGCCTTTTTACTTAGTTTTTTTAACTCATCGACAGTTTTCTTTTTATTTTTATCGATAATATAGCGACCTGTGAAATCATTTTCAATATCAATACCAAAACCACCCTTACCAGAAGTAGATAGATCGCGGATATTTCCTTTACTTGCAGCAATGGTATAGTCTTTACCTAGATAAGTAGCAATCGTTTTTGTTTTGGTTGGTGATTCGACAATTAATAGTTTCATATCGCTCCTTTTGCATACCAAATATAAAGATAAAAAATAACATTGTCAACTAATCAAACTTGCAAGATAAAGGTTTATTTATATAAATAAAAGTTTTTTTATTTTTCTTTGTAAGACACCTTTTTCCAAACGTCAATTATGTCTTTAGCACTCTCAACTAAATAGGCTCCATCTTTAATTAATCTATTACAACCACTATTTTCATTGGCCTTAGTTGGAACGCAGTAAATATCACTTCCTCGCGAAAGAGCATAATTAATAGTAATAAAAGTTCCTGAACGAATTTTCGATTCTACAACTAGAACGCCGTTTGTTAGAGCAGCTACTATTCTATTTCGTTCTGGAAAATAATCTTTACTAGGAGCTAAGTTTCCAGGATATTCACTTAAAACTAAACCATGTTCTACTATTTTATAATATAGAGGAGTATTAGTTTTTGGATAAGGATAGTTAATCCCGCTTCCTAATACTGCAATAGTTTTTCCTTTTGATGCTAAAGCGACTTCATGAGCTTTAGCATCAATCCCGCGAGCCATTCCACTTACAATAACATAATCCTCTTTTACAAGGTCAGTGACGATTTCTTCTGTCATAGTTAAACCATATTTAGTTGCCTCGCGGGAACCAATTACTGCGATTGCTTTATCTAGATTATTAAGTAATGTAATATCACCTAAATAATATAAAACTAGCGGAGGGCGATACATATACTTAAAACCTTCAGGATAATTATCATCTAAAATTGTAATAAATTGACCAGTAAAGTTACGTTTTGATTTTTCTAATTCATCATGTTTTATTGGTTCTTTATCTTTAATAGCTTGATAGATTTTGTCATAGTTACCTTGATACTTTTGAGAAAAGAAAAAAAGCACATCATTTGCTTTCATAAAAAAGACCTCCTAAACATAAATTGGAGATCATCTAGCTTTATATGCTAAAAAAGTTTTAATTGTTGGTATTGTGTCTTAGCTACTGGTTTATAAGAAAAACGGTGAACATCTTTAATTGGACCATAAATTTCTAGTGCTTTAAGGTGTTTTTTAGTTGGATAACCTTTATTATCTTTAAAACCATAATGCGGATATTTTTTATCTAGTTCGAGCATTATTTCATCTCGCGTTACCTTTGCAAGGATAGATGCAGCGGCAATAGATAACGAACGAGCATCACCCTTAATAAGAGGATCATAGGGATGAATTGTATTAATTTTCATTGCATCAGTTAATACCATATCAAAAGGAACATCAATACCATTTAACGCATCTTCAAAAGCTTTTTTTGTTGCTTGATAAATATTAAGCTCGTCAATTACTTTTGGTTCAATTACAACAATCTTATAAGAAAGGGCATGTTTTTTTATTTCTCTAGCAAGTTGTTCTCTTTGTTTAGTTGTTATTTTCTTTGAATCATCAATTAAAGGGTTTTCATATTTAGGTGGTAATAAGACAGCAGAGGCAACAACTGGACCTGCAAGTGGTCCTCGTCCTGCTTCATCAATACCTACGATATAAAGATAGCCTTTGCTACGATATTCTTGATCAATATTATTCTTCATTTGGCGTTTCTAAACTAATTGGTCCTATTAGACCATTTCTAAATTCAGTTAATAATAAACTTTGAGTTCGGTTAATAACATCAAGTTCATCACCTAGAATACCTCGTCTATTGGCAATCGCTTTAAATAATTCGTGTGGATAATTAATCTTTTCTTTTATATCAAAGCGAGATTTAAGAAGATGGTAATATTTATCTAATAAAAAGGTGGCTAAATCTATACTTAGTGTTTCTATCGGTAATATTTCTTCTCTAATTGTACCTAGAAGAGCAAGATTATGAATATAAGTTTTATTTTCATAATTAGGCGGCAAAATGCCTGGAGTATCAATAAGAATAAATGCTCCATCAACATTTATGTATTGTTGATTTTTCGTATGGCCAGGACGATTAGCAACACTTGCTGCTTTTCTTCCACTTAATTTATTAATTAATGTCGATTTACCAACATTAGGAATCCCGATAACTAAAACATTAGGTGGCAATATTTTATGACCTTCAGGTAGTGTTTTAGCCTTGTTTTGCGACCAAACCTTAGCAATTTCGGACTTAATTTGATTAATAAAGCGATTATCATTTAAATTACCAAATAATGTTGACACATCTTTAGTTGATAAATATTTGACCCACTTGTTAGTTATATCTTGATCTGCTAAATCGTTTTTAGTAAGAATAATGATTCTTTTTTTATGCTTTGTGATGTCACGTAGCACTTCATTTAACGAACTTCTTGGTGCGCGAGCATCACAAAGCTCAAGAACGATATCAACGAGTTTTAATCGTTCTTTAATAAGGCGTATTGCCTTTTGCATGTGACCTGGAAACCAATGGATGTTTTTTTGAGACATAGTTAATATCTCCGCATTTTCCATAAAAGATAGAAATGTTTACCTTTATAGGTTGTTTTTAATTCACCATCAACAACTGTAGTATTAATTTCATCAACATATCCTTGAATCAAACATAATACTCCTACGATACGATCTTTTGTTACAGTACCAACGATGTTTCTTCTTGAGTCTTCAGAGTTTGCTCTATTATCACCCATTACAAAAAAGTTATTTTCTTCTAAAGTTAGGGGGAATTTTTCCATATTAGCAGGAGCAGTTCTAAGTTTTGCAGCATCAGTTAAATATGGTTCATCAAGTAAAACATAATCTTCTGCTCCAACTTCTTTAATCATTACTTTGTCAAATTCTTGAAAACCTTCCGTAAAATAAATGCTCTCATTAGGAAGAGCAATAATTCTTTTTATATAGTAGGAAAAGCTTTCGTCACTACCTCCGCTGTATTGTTTGAAAACAATAATATCCCCGCGTTTTATATTTTCTAGGGCTCTTTTGTTAGGGTTAACCAAACCAAATTCTTTGTTTTGTAAAGTTGGAGACATTGAGGATCCATCAACATAAATTGTCATATAGTAACTATCAACAAAAACAAAAAGAGCACCAATGATAATAAAAAGAATTGTTAGTGATGTTAAAATGGGTGAAAGAATTTTTTCCCATTTTTGTTTTTTCTCTTCTTTTGGATCTACTACATCTGGTCTTTCGACTTTTTCTAAAGCTGTTTCCATAATAAAACCTGTCTATCTAATTATAACTTATTCGCATATATATTCAATAAAGGACAGAAAAAGCCCCTTCACTTGAAGGGGCTCATTAAGCCTTTTAAGATTAAAGTTTTTCTTTAATTCGGGCTCTTCGACCTGAACGCTTACGAATGTAGTAGATTTTCTTACGTCGTACTTTCCCGATTTTCAAGACTTCAATTGAATCAATATTAGGGGAATGATAAGGGAAAATCCTTTCAACTCCAACTTGGCCTGACCTTTTACGAACGGTGAATGTTTTAGAAACTCCACCGCCACGGACTGCAATAACAACACCTTCAAATGCTTGGATACGTTGTTTATTACCTTCAATAATACGAACGTTAACACGGACAGTGTCACCAGTCGTAAATGCTGGTAAATCAGTACGAAGTTGGGAAGCGTTAATTTCGTTAACTAAGTTTTTGTTCATTAGACGCTCTCCTTTACTGAATTTTAGTTAGATGTTCATGCTTTTAGCAGAGGATCATTACTGCGCTATTTAGACGCTTTGTTATCTTATCAAAGATAAGAACCTTTGTAAAGAGAAAATATTGACTTTTTCTTTACTTATCCGACGATTGTTTTTATTACAAAATAAACAATATATAAACCTGCTAGTCCGTAAAGCATGGGGCTTATTTCTTTGCCTCTTTTACTAACTAACATTGCTAAGCAATAGAAAATTAAACCAAATCCTAATCCATCGCTAATTGAATATGTTAATAGCACTAATACAACCGTAAGAAATGCAGTGAATCCTACAATACGATCATTCCAATTAATATCTTTTAAATTACCTACAAACATTGATGCTCCTACACATACAAGGGCTGCAGATAAAACTGCAGGAGAATTAAAAATACTAAACAAAGGATAAATAAATGCACTTAATAAAAAGAGTAACCCTGCAGTAACTGCAACTAAACCAGTTTTAGCACCTAGTTCCACAGCAACGGTACTTTCAGCAAATGATGTTACAGTCGAGGTTCCAATTGGGGCACATACAGCAGCACCAACCGCATCAGCTAAAACTACTTTCTTTCCACCGATTAAATTTCCTTTTTCATCAACAATTCCTGCACCTCTTCCTACTGCTAATAAAGTAGCAGTTGTATCAGTGAGGTTTACAAAAATTAGAGAGAAAATAAATGCGTATGTTGATGGATTTTTTAATGCAGTAATCCAAAATTCACCATCTTTAAAAATACCAAAAGCAACTTCTTCTATACCACGTCCACCCCATTTAGCTGCTGTATCATAATGTGGAAGTAAAAAATTCTCGGGGAAAATTGCATAATGAAGAATTATTCCTATTACAACGGTAGCTACTAAGCCAATTGGTATTGCTAAGCGTTGTATATTTTTATTTGGAACAAACATTAAACACATAACAACTAAAATTGCAACAACACTAAGAATTACTTCTGGTTTAGAAAGATCTCCTAATGTGACAAGGGTAGCTGTATCCATGGCAATGACACCACTATTTTTAAGTCCAACAAAAGCAATAAAAGCGCCTAATCCAGCACCAATAATTAATTTTATATCGTTTGGAATTGCATTAATGATTTTTACTCTAATCGGAGTGAGTGTTAATAATAAGAAAATAACACCTGCTAAAAACATAACAATTAGGGCAGCCTGCCAAGATCCTAATGCAGTATAAATAACATAAGCTAAATATGCATTTACACCCATGCCAGCACTTAAAACAATCGGAAAATTACCATAAAGACCCATGAAAATGGAAATAACTCCACTTACGATTGCAGTAGCAACAAAAACACCATCTCTATTCATTCCCATATCAGAAAGAATAGAAGCATTAAGAGGCAAAATATAAATCATCGCAATAAAAGTGATTAACCCGCCAAGTAATTCAGTTGTTAATTTACTTCCTCGTTCTCTAAACTTGAATAACTTGTTTAATACTTTCATAAATTATCCTCCATTACATATTTATTGTTTTCATTATACCCTTTTATTAATTTATATAAGAAATTATTTTATGGGGTTAAGTAAAATTACTTGACACCATATTTTAAAACGAGTATTATGATAACGACAAAAAGGAGGCAATTATGGCAGTCAAATTACGTTTAACCCGAATCGGACGTACACATGAACCTTACTACCGCATTGTTGCAGCAGATAGTCGCTACAGCCGTGATGGTCGTTTTATTGAACAAATCGGTGCTTGCAATCCTAGACAAGACCTTAAAGAAGCAACAATTAATCGAGAAGCCGCTCTTAATTGGTTAAGTAAGGGTGCACAACCAAGTGATACAGTTCGTGCTATTTTCCGTGCTCACGGTATTATGGAAGAATTTCACAATAGCAAATTAAAAAAGTAGGTAATTAATATGGGTAGATATGAAAATATTGTTCGCGAGTTAATCGAACCACTCGTAGAGAACAAAAAAGCATTATTAATTAATGAAATCGATCGTCCAGAAGAAAATACGACAACTGTATTAGTTTATGGCGAACCAAATGATATTGCTGTTTTAATAGGCAGAAAAGGTTCTGTTGCTACAGCTTTAAGAGAAGTTCTTTCAATCGCTGGTAAACTTGATAATAGACGAGTCTATTTAAAATTAGAAAGTTTTGACGATAGTAAAAAAGAAGAATAAATAGGGCTGCTTTGCAGCTTTTTTTATTCTGTTATGTTCATTTTGTTATAATTAAAATATGAAAAACAACATAAAAAACGAATACATTAAAATTGGATCTTTAATTGGAACAAGGGGTTTGAAGGGTGAATTTAAAGTTTATCCTACAACTGATTTTTTGGAAGATCGCTTTTATATTGGAGCGAAAGTTTTTCTCTATAATGAAACTATTAATTATTTAAAAAAAGTTACAATCTCTTCAGTTAATCAGATGAAAACATTATTGGTAACATTTAAAGAAATTAATACTATTGAAGAAGCAGAAACTTTTATACGTTACGATGTTTTAATAAACAAAGACGAGAACAAACTTCCTGAAGGTTTTTATTATGAACACGACCTGATAGATTTGGAAGTTTTTACAAATGAAGGCCATTTTGTAGGGATTATCACTGAAATATTAGAATATGCACCATATAAAACATTTCGTGTAAAACGCGAAAATAAGAAAGATGTTCTTATACCTTACATTGACACATTTGTAATAAAAACCGATTTAGAAAACAAACGGATAATTATTAATCCAATTGAGGGGTTATTATGAAAATAACAATTTTAACTCTATTTCCAGAAATGTTTCTTGGTATTCTTGATAACTCTATTATTAAAAGAGCTATCGCAAAAGGAAGTGCTAAAGTTGAATTAGTAAATATTCGCGATTTTACTAAAAATAAATATGGTCGTGTCGATACTCCTCCTATTGGTGGAGGTGCTGGACTAGTTATGCAAGTTCAACCAATCGTTGATGCTCTAAGATCAATTGAGGGAGGCTATAAAGTACTACTTTCACCGCGAGGAGAGAAATTTAATCAAGCAAAAGCGCACTCTTTTTCACAAAAAGACCATATTATTTTAATATGTGGCCATTATGAAGGCGTTGACGAGAGAGTGAATGAATATGTTGATGAACTTGTTTCAATTGGTGACTACATTTTAACAGGTGGAGAAATTGGCGCGATGGCAATTACAGACGCTATAATCAGACTTCTGCCTGATGTAATTGCTAGTGATTCTCTTTTAGAAGAATCATTTACTAGTGGCTTATTGGAATATCCGCAATATACTGAGCCTTTTGTCTTTGAAAATAAAAAGGTACCCCTAATATTGTATTCTGGCAATCATGAAGCGATAAAGAAATGGAGATTAAAACAATCTTTAAAAATAACTCAAAATCATAGACCTGACTTATTTAATAAACATCATTTAACTAAGAAAGAAAAAAGCCTTCTTGAAGAAGGCGATAACCCTAAATGGGAAGAGGATGCAATTAAAAAAGGTAATAAGTTTACCGATAAAGATTAAAACGGCATTCCACCAGGTGGCATTCCAGGCGGTAACTTACCGCTTTTTTTATACTGTTGCATCTGCTTCATCATTTGCTTCATTGAATCATATTTCTTTAAAACCTTATTTATATCTGCATTTGTTTTTCCACTACCCCGAGCAATTCTTTGTTTGCGAGAATTTTTGAGAATAGCTGGGTTATTTCTCTCTTCTAGAGTCATTGAATTAATAATTGTTTCAAAGTCTTTAAGTTCTTTTTCTGCTTTTTGTTGTTGTTCTGGTGTAATTTTCGGCATGCCTGGTATTAATTTTAAGATTCCACCAAGTGAGCCTAATTTTCTAATCTGTTTCATTTGCTCAAGCATATCATTAAGAGTAAAGGAGCCTTCCATCATTTTAGCAGCGGATTTGCGCATTTCTTTTTCATCAATCTTCTCTTGAGCTTTTTCTACTAATGTTAAAATATCACCCATGCCAAGTATTCGTTCGGCCATTCTGTCGGGGTAGAAAATATCTAAGTCTTCTATTTTTTCACCAACACCTGTAAATTTAATAGGAACGCCTGTTAAGTGACGAATCGATAAAGCTGCGCCGCCACGGGTATCACTATCTAACTTAGACATAATAACACCAGTTAAGCCTAGCTTCTTATCAAACCCTAACGCAGTATTAACAGCATCTTGTCCACTCATCGCATCAACAAGAAGCAAAATTTCATCTGGTATTACATCTTTTTTAATATTTGCAAGTTCATTCATTAATTCATCATCAATTGTCAAACGTCCAGCAGTATCAATAATTAGTACATCATATCTATCGTCAAATGCTTTTTTCTTTGCTGCTTTTGCTATTTCAACTGGATTAACTTTATCTCCCATGTTTACGATATCAACACCCACTGTTTTTGCTAGAGTTACAAGTTGATCAATAGCAGCGGGTCTATATATATCTGCAGCAGCTAAAAGAACTTTTTTATTTAATTTATTTTTCATTAAATAAGCAAGTTTACCTGCTGTTGTTGTTTTACCAGTCCCTTGAAGACCGACGAGCATAATAACAGTAGGTCGACTCTTTTGATATTGAAGTTCACTTTGATCACTTCCTAGTAATTCAACAATTTCATCACGAACAATTTTAACAACCATTTGTGATGGATTAAGTTCATCAAAAACTTTTGCACCGAGTGCCTTTTCTTTTATATTATCAACAAAGGTTTTAACAACTTTGAAATTAACATCAGCTTCAAAAAGTGCTACACGAATTTCTTGTAGCATTTCTTCCATGTTTTTTTCAGTTAAACGAGATTGCCCTCGTAACTTTTTTAATATCCCAGAAAATCGTTCAGATAGTGTTTCAAATGCCATACTATAATTCCTTTAATAATCTATTTATAATGTCTTTTTGTTCTTTTGAGGCCGTTTTTGCAAGTTTTTCTAACAAGTCTCTCCTTTTATTGTTTTTGACTACATTTCCAAGGATTTCTTCGAAATTTTGTAAGTGTATTACTGCCTTTTTTAGATTATCGCTTACACCAGCTTTTGATATTTTAAGTGATTCACTTATTTCTTGTTGGCTTAAATTGTACAAATAATACATACTAAAAACTTCTTGTTGACGAGGAGTTAATAATTTACCATATACAGCAAACAACTCGTTATAATAAATAAATTGTTTTAGTTTTTTTTCGTTCATTTTATAAACTCCATAAAAGGTTTATTATTATTAACGTAATTGAATTTATTAGAAAACGCGTTAATAAACGTCGATGAAATAAAGGATTATGAAGCCTACCGTTAGGAGAGTTTTTAAACTCAATTGAGGTCATTATGAAACTAATAACAAAACTTGCAACAATTATTATTAGTATCATAGCAAATAATGGATTAAGACCTCCAACAACGGATCCAATATAAAGAACAAGGTATTTAGTACCTATAAAAACAGCAAGAGCAATGATTAAACTAATAATACTAAAGGTCCACATCATCATCTCCTAAGCATAATCCATATAAATACTTTTCTAAATCAAATTCTTCCAAATCGTCTAGGCCTTCTCCTAGCCCTATAAAGCGAACGGGAACACCTATTTCATCACGTATAGCTAAAATAATACCACCCTTACTTGTTCCATCCATTTTAGTTATAACTACGCCTGTAAGGCCTGTCGCCTCTGCAAACGCCTTAGCTTGGATAACACCATTTTGCCCAGTCGTAGCATCAATTATTAGAAAAACTTCGTCTGGAGCACCTTCAATTTGTCTTGCTATTACACGTCTAATCTTACTTAATTCATCCATTAGATGAGCTTTCGATTGTACCCGACCTGCTGTATCGATAATAACAAGATCATAATTTTCGCCTGTAGCTCTTGCTACTCCATCATAGGCAACACTAGCTGGATCTTGGTTTTTCTTTCCAGTGACGATATCAACATTAAGTCTTTTCGCCCATACTTCTAATTGTTCAACAGCACCTGCTCTAAATGTATCACCCGCAACTAAAAGAACTCGTTTTTGCATATTTTGATATCGTTTTGCAAGTTTTGCAATTGTTGTTGTCTTCCCAACGCCGTTTACTCCTACAATCAGTAATACTGTAGGACGTTCATCAACAAATGTAATTTCATTAACAATGTCTTCACCTTGTTGAAGATAACCAATAAACATCTTATCAACAAGAATTTCATTTATTGTGGTGGGATCACTTATTCCTTGAGAGTTAGCTTCTTTTTTAGTTGCTTCAATAATACTAAAAGTTAAATTTACTCCAACATCGGCTTCGATTAGTATTTGTAATAAATTTTCAAAATATTCTTCATTAACCTTTTCATATTTCTTTGCCAATATTTTTAAACGCGAAGAAAACTGCTTGCGGCTTTTTTCCATGCCGACAACATATTTATTATTAGCTTCTTTTTTTGAACCAAACTTTTTCTTTAAAAAGGAAATAAGACCCACTATTAACCCGCTTTCTTTTCAAGGGCATCTTTAGCCGCTTCTTGCTCAGCGGCTTTTTTGGTTTTACCCGTACCTCGACCTAATTTAATATCTTCCAAATAGACTTCAGCTTCAAAATAATGTTCGTTATTAGGTGAGATGTGTTTTGTTGAAACATAATGAACTGTTTCTCTTCTTTCAGCTTGAATTGCTTCTTGAAGAACATTTTTATAATTAGTTGTTTTCTTTAAATCATGACTTTTTACTATTGGACTAAAAATAACACTCATTATTTCTTTTGATTTAATTGGACCAGCATCAAGATACAACGCACCAACAAATGCCTCTAAAACATCTTCATAAAATCTTTCATTTTGAAGTGCTTCTTTAGGATTTATACTATCGCCAAAAATAATTAGTTCACCGAGTCCAAGATTTTTGCCAATTTTTGCTAACGATCTTGTTTGAACTATCTCGCTTCGCATTAATGTCATATCACCTTCAGTTAAATTAGGACGATGTTTAAAAATTAAATATGCAACATATCCATTAATAAGTGCATCACCTAAAAATTCAAGTCTTTCATAACTTTTAACATCACCTTTTACATTACAACTTGAATGAGTAAAAGCCGCTTGATATAAGCTAATATCATGCGGTTCTATGTCGTATGTTTTTAAAAAAGTGATAAGTTTATTCATTCATTTTTTCCTTTATTTCTTTAATTACACCATGTCTTGCCATTTTATAGGCAACTTCGATCGCATTTTTAAATGCTATAGCATCGCTACTACCATGAGCTTTTACAACAACGCCATTAATACCAAGTAGCATTGCACCACCTGTATTTTTATAATCGAGTTTTGTTTTCATGTTTCCAATACTTTTTCTTGCAAATAAGTAACCTACTTTTGAAGAAGCGCGTTCAGTGAATGCATCCTTCAATAGTTTACCTATCATCTTTGCAATGCCTTCAGTCGTTTTAAGAAAAATATTACCTGTAAAACCATCTGCAACTATGACATCAGCTTCTCCGTTTAATGCATCACGACCTTCAATATTACCTTTGAAGTTAGGGAAGTTTTGCTCCTTTAAAGCTTTATGCGTTTCAATTATTAATGGGCTTCCTTTACCAGATTCACTTCCATTACTTAAAAGAAAAACACCGGGATTTTCAATATTTAACACGCTTTTTGCATATATTTGACCCATTTTTGCAAATTGTACAAGTTGAGACACTGTGTTTTCATTATTAGCACCAATATCCAATATTGTGACATAATGATTTTCTCTTAATGTTGGAAAAGGGGCGACTAGAGCTGCTCTTTCAACACCTGGAATTAACTTTAATTTAAGGGTTGCAGCACTTAAATACGCGCCTGTTCCTCCTGCACTTACCATTCCATCTGCTTCTTCACTTAAATATAAATTTAATGATTTAAGCATCGAACTTTCTTTGGCTCTCATCACATCTAAAGGACCAGCATCCATTGGAATAATATCACGAGCATCAACTACTATTGCTTGAGGATTTAAAGTAGTTAACTCTTCTTTTCTTCCAACAGCAAAAATAGTAACATCTGGATGTTCTTTTAAAAACGCATTAACACCTTCAACTGTAATTTTAGAGCCTAAGTCGCTCCCCATCATGTCGATAATTAATTTCATTTTTATCTCCGACGATTACCTAAAAGAATAATCAAAATGCGTAAAACCTTAACATAAATCCATAAAATCGTAATTAATAGACTTAAAGATGCTACCCATTCATATCGCTTATCTAGTCCAGCATTAACTACTGATACAGCATATTCGAAATCCATTACAAGCATTAAAGATGCATAAATTAGTACCGCAAAAGAAATTAAAAATGGAATATACCAAGGAATTGCTAAACCACCAGTAATAAGAAACATAATTAAAAATAAAATACTACAAGCAAAAACACCAATCATAATTCCCATCATTACTTTGTAAACAAGATTAATGTTTCTAAATGTATTGTTTCTATATAAAAGCAACATGATTAGGAAAATAATTACTGTTGCTCCTGCAGCCATAAAAACAACGCCAGGGAAAACAATATCAATAATCGCACTTATTACTCCTAAGTAAATCCCTTGTGCAATTGCGTAAATAAACGACATAACATTAGCAATTTTAGGAATCCATAGACCTAACATTGCCGCAAAAATACCAATAAATACGCTGACACCAAAAGCTATCCAAAGTGGCATTGCCATTTCTAGAGTTTCAAATCCTTCAACTGAAATAATTCTCATCCCAGTTGCAACACTAATTGCACCAGTAAGAATGGTGACTAGTGTTAAAATAATTGTTTTAATACTAATGCCACTTAAAGTAGCTTGTTGTTCTCCAACACCTTTTTTTGCAAATCTTGATAAAAATATATTTGATGCTCTCATAAAATCACCTCGCCTTATATTATAACAAATTTTTACTATTAATGAAGTAATAGTAAAAAAGGATTTAATTACAAAAAAAGGGCTTTTGCAAGCCCTCTTTAATGTTTTATTCTTATCTATTCAACACCGATAATAAAACTATAAACAGGTTGATTACCATTAACTAAATCAAAATCAATATCTTTATATTTGTTTTCAAGTTTTTTGATTAAATTTTTAGCATCTTTTTCTTTAACATCTTCACCAAAAATCACTGTGACGATTGAACTCATTTCATCGATCATTTTTTCAATGGTAATTAATGCAGCTTCAAACTTATCTTTAACTGAACATACGATTTCTTTTCCATTTAAACCCATATAATAATCTTTTTTCACTTCAATACCACTAATAGTTGTATCTTTAATAGCGAATGTCACTTGACCAGTTTTTACTGCGGTTAATGCTTCGTTCATATCTTCAACAATCATATCAACATCGTTTTCTGGATTAAAACTCATAGCTGCAACTAAACCTTGCATGATTGTTTTACTAGGAATGACATGTGCCGTTACATTTGGATCATCTGCTACAACATCACATGCTTGGGCAGCAGCCATAATAATGTTTGAATTATTCGGCAAAATGAAGATGTTTTCTGCATTTACCTTATTAATTGCTTCAATAAAGTCTTCAGTTGATGGGTTCATAGTTTGACCACCACTTACAACATAATCAACGCGATATTCTTCAAATAAACTTTTAATACCATCTCCGCTTGCTACAGCAATTATTGCATATTTTTTTCGCTCAACTGGCGCGACAGCATCAGCAAGCGAACTAGATGTAACTTGTAAATTTTGACCATTTGATAAATGAGTATGTTGTTCACTCATGTTTTCAATTTTAAGTGTTACAAATTCACCATATTGTTGAGCATAGTTAAGTGTATTACCAGGCTTTAAAGTATGGACGTGAACTTTAACGATATCTTCATCTTTTACATATACGATCGAATTTCCATGACTATTTAAGACATTAAGGAATCGTTTTTCTTGGAACGGGCGTTTGTTTTCACCACCAATTCGCATAATAAATTCTGTACAATAACCGAATTCTTCCGTAGCTTCCATTTTTAAAGCAGTTGGTTTTTCTTCTTCAAAAGCAGTAGCAGTTGTTTTTAATACTACTTTGCCTGCTAGAGCTAGTTGCATACCTTCAAAGATTGTAACTAAACCAGCACCACCGCTATCGACAACACCAACTTCTTTTAAAATTGGTAGTAAGTCAGGTGTTCGTTCAAGCGATTCTCTTGCTTCGTTTAAAAAGAAATCAAAAGCCTTTTCTATAGACCAATCATTTTTAACATTTTCTAAAAGTGCATCAGAAGCCTCTCTTAAAACAGTTAAAATCGTTCCTTCAACAGGACGAAGAACCGCTTTATAAGCAACTTCTTTACCTAAAACCCATGCTTCTGCTAGTTCACGTGCATTAACTTTTTCTTTGCCTTCTAAACCATTGGCAAAACCGCGGAAAATTTGACTTGTTATAACGCCAGAGTTGCCTCTTGCCCCCATAAGTAGACCTCTACTAAAGGCTTTAGCAATTCTTGAAATATCATGATCATTTAAATTTGAAATTTCCTTAGCACCGCTAGAAATTGTTAAATTCATATTCATCCCTGTATCACCATCAGGAACAGGGAAAACGTTTAAAGCGTCAATCGCGGGATAATTATTGTATAAGTTATTTGCACCCGAGATGAGCATTTCTTTGAGGGTTAAACCATTTAACTCACGCATAATAAAATCCTCTACATCACTTTCACACCTTGGATATAAATATTTACTGCTCTTAATTTCATATCAAAGGTTTTTTCTAATTCATATTTAACACGGCTTTGAACACCGCTGATAATTTCAGTTATTTTTAATCCGTAGACTACAATAATATAGACGTCTACTGTCCATCCACTGCGGGATTTAGTTGCAATAGCACCTTTACTAAATGTCTTTGAATCTAGAAAGATATCTAGAGGCTTATTACCCCGTGTTCTTTGGGATAGACCTGCAACTCCATATGAGTTTAGAGCTGCCTCGGAGGCGACTTCTTCAATCGCATTAGCCGAAATGGCTATGCCGCCGAAGGGTGTTTTTTTATCATTCGCCATTTCAATTCCTCCTTTTTTAGGTATAAATACCTAACGTATTATACAAACATTTAATCATATTTGCAAATGTTGTGACAAGTGCCAATAAAATTGTTCCTATACAATGGTAAAAATTTATTTCTTAATCTTAAAGTTGGCTTCAAAATGTGCCTTTTTGCAATAGGCTAAAAGTTCTACTTCATCCTTAAAAAAAGGAACACGAATTATCTTGTTATTTTTTAAAACTATAGTAAACATTTCTTTCGTAAAAAAAAGAGTAACAAAAAACTTAGCTCTGCTTATATTTAAAATATCTTGGAACAAAATAATTTGTTCTTTTTTTGTTTTTGGGTATAGAATTAATTCCCTTTCATCTGCTTGAATAATTTTAGTAGGTAAAACTAAGTAATATATAAGTCGAATAATAAATATTACAAGGACAACTAATAAACCAAAAAGTATTAAGAAGGTTTCATTTTTTGCCTCGTTAGGCAATAAAATAAAAAGTAGAATAAAAGTTAGAATTAAAATTAAAGAAGCAATAAGAAAAGAAAATATCGCATACTTTAAATACTCTTTCGTTTTAAAACCAACTTTTGTCATTTAATTTTATTCTTAATTAGTATCTATAACTTCATAATCCTGAGTAATTTTAATTGCATTTAAGTGACTTAAGTAAATGAATAAGCCAATGATTCCAAATAAAGGAAAAAGAAAACCGATTGAAAGAAGAACGATAACATTTGTTTTTTTATCATTCGCCGCATTAACAAGTGTTTGAATATAATAGATTAGCCAAACAATTGTCGGTATTATAAATATCGCAAATAATATACCTAATATAATTATAAAAAGTATAAACTCAGCTACAGCTGCGACCGGATCTTCTGCTGTTATTTGTCCAGTAAATATTAATTCAATGATTTCTTTTAAAAGCTTAAAATTGTTTAATGCTAGGAGAACATCAAAAATAATTCTTCCAACTAAACTAATAAATATAAAAATTAGTGCTATTTTTACTCTTTTTAACTTATCTTCAATTGTAGATTTACCTGCCATAAGTCCGCTCCTATAAATACTTGAATATAATATACATCATTTAACAATGTTTTTGAATAATCTACCTAAGATTTGTTCTAATAATCTTGAAGGTTTTATAGTATGTTATGAAATAAAAAATAAGCCTCTTGGCCTATTTATTTTTTTATTCTTGAGTGTTTTCTAGTAATCTACTTCGATAAATAAATAAAGCGACCATACCAACAAGATTAACTAATAGTCCAACTGACATTAAAATCATGATATCTTTTTTAGATAACTTAAATGATGTGATATAGACAGTTATGTAATAGACAAGACCAATAATACCAGGGATTGAAGTAAGTGAACTAATAATTGTTACGGCAGAAATTTGACGAGTTAAACTAATAATTTGTGATGTGTCTTGGTTATTTGCTGCATTAATAAATGCCTCTAAATTCGCAAAAACAACAATAAATACAAGAGTTGAAACAACTATTGCAAGCCCCATCGTAATAAACATCATTATTAGTGCTATTTTGATATTTTTTAGTGTATGTTCTTTGTTTACTCTTTCCATATTTTTTACCTCCAACTCATTATAACATAATGAGTCTTGGTAGATACAAAATGTGCTTTAAATAAAAATTAAACAAAAAAACGGGCGTTAAATTAAACCTGAAAATGCATAATTAAGCCTATTTTTGCGCTATTCTTGTAATCTATTGCGCGCAATAAATAAAGAGACAATACCTACAAACTTCAGTTTAAACCCAATAGACATTAAAACCATTACTTCTTTACTTTTTAGTCTAAAGGAACCAGCATACGCTATTATGTAGTTAACAATGTAGATAATAACAATTACAGCCATAGCAGAAAGTAACAATAATACCAAAATAAAATATGGTACTCCCCACAACGGACTACTTTCATTCGTAAATTCAGTAATAGCAATTACTACAATTATTGCTTGAATAATAGTTAGAACTGCGATTGTTATTATAATTGCAATGATAGCTTTAAAACATCTAATAGCTCTATTTACACTGTTAACTGTTTGTTCTTTTATGTTTTGGTTCATACTTACTTCCCCGTTTTTAGTATAACCTAGAAATCATAACTTTCAAAAATTATAAAGAAAACAAAAAAGTTTGGTATCTTTTTTATCCCTTTGGGATAAATTAACCAAACTTTTTGCGTTAACATTTAATAATTAACTGCCTGTTAATGTCTAGAATTATTCTTTTTGTTCAGCAACTACTTCAGCTTCTTTTACTTCTTCGACTTTGTTAATCGCACTCTTATACATGAATAATCCGACAAGACCAACAGGTGCGACTGCAAAACCAACTGCCATTAAGATCAAGAACTTTTTGTCTTCAACTTTGAAAGTTGTAACAAAGACTTTAATGTAGTTAATTATTGCAATAATTGCAGGTGGAATCATGCCAATTATCATAAAGATTGCTAACACCAAAAGTCCTATAGACGCAAAAGCAGCCCCAAGAAACGTAAGGGCTTCACCTTCAGTTTCAACGTTTTCTGCACCAGATAGTGCAACTCTAGTACCAAGTGTAATGGCCATAACAATTGTAGATAAAATAAGTACAATAATCATACATACAATTGCTCTCTTAATTTGTTTTAAAACTAAATCCTTGTTTTCGAGTTTCATATTATTTTCCTCTCTATATAATGTAATATTATTATAAAAAATAAAAAAAAAGTTTGGCAACTTGTTATTTTCCCCTTACGGATATCGTCACCGCTACCGTGCTTAACTTCTGTGTTCGAGATGGGAACAGGTGTGTCCACGGCGCTATCGTCACCAAACTGTTGAGCAATTGTTCGCTCAAAACTAAATACTATACTTTATAACATGTTCTTCCATTAACTAACTTTGTTTTGCGTAGTACTCATTAACTAGAAATATTAAGTCCTCGACTTATTAGTATTGCTCGACTAAATACATCACTGCACTTACATCTGCAACCTATCAACCTAGTCGCTTACTAGGAGTCTTACTTCTTGCGAATGGGAAGTCTCATCTTAAGGTTAGCTTCACGCTTAGATGCTTTCAGCGTTTATCTATTCCACAGGTAGCTACCCAGCGATGCCACTGGCGTGACAACTGGTGAACCATTGCTGTGTCCATTCCGGTCCTCTCGTACTAAGAACAGGTCCTTTCAAACTTCCTACGCCCACGACAGATAGGGACCAAACTGTCTCACGACGTTTTGAACCCAGCTCGCGTACCACTTTAATGGACGAACAGTCCAACCCTTGGAAGGGACTACCCCTCCAGGATGTGATGAGCCGACATCGAGGTGCCAAACAGCGTCGTCGATGTGAACTCTTGGACGCTATCAGCCTGTTATCCCCAGAGTAGCTTTTATCCGTTGAGCGACGGCCCTTCCACGCGGAACCGCCGGATCACTAAGCCCGACTTTCGTCTCTGCTCGACTTGTAGGTCTCGCAGTTAAGCAACCATATGCCTTTGCACTCGATGTATGATTTCCAACCATACTGAGGTTACCTTGGGGCGCCTCCGTTACTTTTTAGGAGGCGACCGCCCCAGTCAAACTGCCCACCAAACACTGTCCCTCGGCCTGTATCGACCGTAGGTTAGAGTAGTCGTAATACAAGAGTGGTATTCCAAGGATGACTCCGCCCAGACCAAAATCCAGGTTTCACCGTCTCCCACCTATCCTATGCATGTATTACAACTACCCAATATTAAGTTACAGTAAAGCTTCATGGGGTCTTCCCGTCTAGTCGCGGGTAGCCGGCATCTTTACCGGCATTAAGATTTCACCGAGTCTGCTGTTGAGACAGCGCCCAAATCATTATACCATTCGTGCGGGTCAGAACTTACCTGACAAGGAATTTCGCTACCTTAGGACCGTTATAGTTACGGCCGCCGTTCACTAGGGCTTCAATTCAAAGCTTCGCCTTGCGGCTAACCTCTCCTCTTAACCTTCCAGCACTGGGCAGGCATCACCCCATATACATCGCCTTACGGCTTCGCATAGAGCTGTGTTTTTGTTAAACAGTTGCTTGGGCCTATTCACTGCGGCTCGCTCGCGCGAGCGCTTCTTCTTGCGAACTTACGAAGCTATTTTGCCGAGTTCCTTAACAACAGTTATCTCGCTCACCTTAGGATACTCTCCTTGACCACGTGTGTCCGTTCTCGGTACGGGCCATATATGCTTAAGCTAGCAGCTTTTCTTGAGAGATGGCGTCACTTACTTCATTACTAGGGTTGCCCCATTCATTCCCGATGCGCCTTCGCCTTAGTGTTTGACGGATTTGCCTATCAAACAGCTACCTCGCACCATCCGGAATCCAATAACCGGAATAAGTTAGCCTTCCCTGTCACTACATCGCACATATACGGGTGCAGGAATATCAACCTGCCGTCCATCGACTACGCCTTTCGGCCTCGCCTTAGGTCCCGACTAACCCTGGGTGGACGAACCTTGCCCAGGAAACCTTGGTCAATCGGTGTGTAGGATTCTCACCTACATTCGTTACTCACACCGGCATTCTCACTTCCATATCGTCCACAACTCCTTTCGGTATTGCTTCAACCAATATGGAACGCTCCCCTACCACTAATACTTTAAGTATTAATCCGTAATTTCGGTATTATGCTTAGCCCCGGTAAATCTTCGGCGCAGAGATACTCGACTAGTGAGCTGTTACGCTTTCTTTAAATGGTAGCTGCTTCTAAGCTAACATCCTAGCTGTTTGTGCGTCTCCACATCCTTCTACACTTAGCATAAATTTAGGGACCTTAATTGACGGTCTGGGCTGTTTCCCTTTCGACCATGGAGCTTAGCCCCCACAGTCTGACTGCCTAACTAAAATTAATGGCATTCGGAGTTTGATTACATTCAGTACCGCTGGACGCGGCCATCATGCATTCAGTGCTCTACCTCCACTAACTATATTAGACGCTAGCCCTAAAGCTATTTCGGGGAGAACCAGCTATTACCCGGCTCGATTAGAATTTCTCTACGATTCACAACTCATCCGCGGGCGTTTCAACGAACGTCGGTTCAGTCCTCCGGTGGGTATTACCCCACTTTCAACTTGGTCATGAATAGATCGCACGGGTTTCGGGTCTATGTCATCGTACTAATTCGCCCTATTCAGGCTCGCTTTCACTACGGCTCCGCTTCGTCAGCTTAACCTTGCACGACAACCATAACTCGCCGGTTCATTCTTCAAAAGGCACGCCATCAGCCTTTAACGGCCTCTGACTTCTTGTAAGCATACAGTTTCAGATTCTTTTCACTCCCCTCCCGGGGTTCTTTTCACCTTTCCCTCACGGTACTGGTTCACTATCGGTCACTAGTTAGTATTTAGCCTTTCGCAGTGGTCTGCGTATCTTCCGACAAGGTTCCACGTGCCTCGCCGTACTCTGGAAATCGCTAGCGGGTAATAATCGTTTAATTACAGGACTTGCACCTTCTTTGGTTGGCCTTTCAATGCCATTCATCTGGACTATTACACTCACATATTGCGCTCCAAAACCCCCGTCCAAAGACAGGTTTGGGCTGTTCCGCTTTCGCTCGCCGCTACTTACGGAATCGAATTCTCTTTCTTTTCCTCTAGGTACTAAGATGTTTCAATTCCCTAGGTGTTGCGTTCAATGCAGCTATGTATTCACTGCATAACAATATGACATAACTCATATTAGGTTTCCCCATTCGGACATCGACGGTTCACAGCTTACATCCAGCTCGCCGTCGCTTTTCGCAGGTAGTCGCGTCCTTCATCGCCTTCTAGTGCCAAGGCATTCACTGTACGCCCTTAGTAACTTAATTTTTCTTGATTGATTGTTAATAAATGCGTTAATAAAACTTGGTTAGTTTTGTTTTTTTGATTTGTCTTTATCGCAGATTTAGTAAATCTTGCGACATTAACAGAAAGAACATGTTATTTTATAGTATTCAGTTTTCAAAGAACAATTGTTTGAGCTTAACCGCTCAAAACTAAACAGATGAACTCAACAACTTATTAATACGAATTAAGATTGTTGTTTTGTTTATCGACGACAAACTCGTCGAGGTTGGTTTTGTACAATTTACGTCGTTTTTGACGTTGTTTTCTCCATAGAAAGGAGGTGATCCATCCCCACGTTCCCGTAGGGATACCTTGTT
>DAOSJI010000003.1:0-84864 GCA_035367155.1 Bacilli bacterium | reverse complement strand
GGCGGAAACTATTCAGTTGTTAAAATCACAATTCGTGAAGATTTTGTCCCCATTCAAATTCTTGCTCTTGATGCAAGAAATCAATTCGGTATTAATATCATTCTTATTCAAAGAGGCCATAAAATGTTTGCACCAAGAGCTGCTGACACTCTTAGTCCAAAAGATATAATCCATGTTGTTGGAACAAGACGCGACATTGAAGATTTTGGTGATTTTATTAATCGTGAACCATCCTCAATTGGTCACAAAGAAAAGAAACCAAAACGCACAAAAAGAAAAGAATAAAAAAAATAGACACTTAAAAACGGGGTTAAGCCCCGTTTTATTATTCGTTAATTTTTTCGGTGTCCGCAAAGTTTGTTTCAATTCTTTGTGGACGTCCAAAGATTAATGATTCAATTATTAAGCTGCCTGTTTCTTTATCAAACTCTATAATAGTTCCTTCTGTTCCTTCTAAAGGACCAGTAATGATTCGAACAGTATCGCCCTCATTATAACTTTCATACATTTCTTGGCTAATAATTCCAAGTCTTTTTAAAATGGGTTCAATTTCATCATCTGGGACAGGAAATGGCTTTGCACCTTTTCCGCTTGAGCCAATAAAACCGGTAACACCGGGTGTATTACGAACTACGAACCAAGCCTCATCGCTCATTAACATTTCAACGAAGACATATCCTGGGTAAAGATTTTTCATTCTCTTTTTACCACTTGGTAAACCCGTTTCTTTATCAATAACATCAACTTCAATTTCTGCAACGATAACCCGATAAATATTTTCTTCTAAATCCATCGAGGTCTTTCGAGATAAAATATAGTCTTTAATACGATTTTCACGGCCCGACTGGGTTGATACAACATACCAACGAATATCTTTTTCAGGTATTCTCATACAACACCTCCTCTAATATCTACTTTTTAAATCCTTCAAATGCTTTTTCT
The DNA here is from genome assembly GCA_035367155.1 of Bacilli bacterium. Taxonomy (GTDB): domain Bacteria; phylum Bacillota_I; class Bacilli_A; order RFN20; family CAG-826; genus JAAYSA01. Next base: position 83,922 of record DAOSJI010000003.1, on the reverse strand, counting down.
AAAGCACCTAAAAGACGTGCAACTGCCATATCTTCTAAAAGTAAAACGGCTGCTGCGAAAGCAGTAATTACTAAAACAACAAAAATTAATGGGAATATCACTTCTCTTTTTGGCCAACGAACTCGTTTGCCTTCTTTGATTACTTCACCAGCATATTTTTTAAGTCCCATAAGTGCCTCCTATTTGCTCTCCTTATGTAATGTGGTCTTATTACATCTAGGACAATACTTTCTAATTTCAAATCGTTTAGTCTGCGTAGCCCTATTAATTGAGGTTGTGTAATTTCTTGAAAGACACTCAGAACAGATTAGTAGAACTTTTACACGCATCTAATGACTCCTTATCATATCGTGCTTATGAATATATCATAAGCTCATTAACATAGTCAAATATTATTTGGCAATATTTTGAATTAACATTCAAAAAAGAGCCTTATTTATTATCTCATTTTCCATATTATTTTCAAAGAAAGAAAAAACAAAAAAATTCGTCATTTTTTGTTTTCGCAATATTTTTAATTTATTTAATTATTTTACCAACTATATTTTGACTTTATTGACTTAATTACTGCAAACACTTGTCTTCTAGAACAACCTAATTTTTCAGCTATTTCACCATAATTATACCCTGCAATTTTGAGTTTAATTATGCAAATTTCCTCTTCATCTAATCTTACACTAACTAGATCACCTATATGGTCAATCATTGAATTAGGTAGAGTTTCTCCACTTAGATATGGATCGAGTTCTCCAATTGAATCACTTATAAAAAATCTATCGTTTTCTTTATATAACTTAGCATCTAAGCTTAGGGCATTTGTATGAATTTTCCGTCCTGCTGATCTAGCCTTCTTAACTAATCCCCACATTTGCCGATGAATTACAATTTGGACATAGCTAGTAAAACAACCTTTGCATATATCAAATGTTTCAATTGCATGGATAATGCTACGAAGTCCTTCATAGTATAAATCTTCAAATTCTAGAGCTAAATATTCGAGACTATTAATAAAATTACCGGCTTTCTTTTTTATCCAATACATAAAATTGGCCATAATTAAAAGAATGACTTCATTTTCATTTATTCCACATACTGTTGCAGCACTTATAGCCTCTTCATTTGAGGTCAAAATGACGTCATATTTCATAAATATCAGTGTCTGATAATTATAAATTGGCGTTATTTAGTTTGTTTTGTTCTAATTTCGTAAAGTAATATACCTGTAGCAACACTTGCGTTAAGTGAATTAACATTGCCTAGCATTGGAATTTTAACTATATAATCGGCGTTTTTTAATAATAGACTAGAGATTCCAAATCCCTCACTTCCGATGATTAGCCCCACAGGAAAATTATAATCTAATTGATGAGTACTTTGTTCTGCGGAAGCATCGGTTGCTACTATCCAAAAGCCCATTTTCTTTAGTTTATCTATGGCATCTCTTAGATTTGAAACTTGACATATTTTAACATAATTTTGAGCACCCGTTGCAGCCTTAATAACTGTTGGGGTTACTAAAACTTGATTTCTTTTCTTAATAATTATCCCAGTCACTCCAAAAGCATCAGCACTTCTTATAATAGCACCAAAATTTTGAGGATCTTGAATCTCATCTAAAAGTAAAACAATTGGTTTTTGCTGTCTTTTTAAAATATTTTGCAGGGTTTCAAATGGTGTATACTCAAATGGTTTAACCTTTGCAATAATGCCTTGATGGTTTCCTTTCACCATTTTATCTAATTCATTTTTTGTTAAAATTGTGACTTTAATATTTAATTTTTCAACATGTTCTAATATTTTTCTATCATTAAAAGAAGATGAAATAAAAATTTCATTAACTTGGTTTTCCTTTAAAGCATTTAAAACTGGAATTCTTCCGTATTGAAGGTTAATCATCTTTTAGAAGTTAGAACTAACTCGAAGTTCAAGAGGTTTTATTTCATCCTTAAGTTCTTCTGTAAAAGCAATAATTGTTGCCTTTGAAGCAAAAGCGATATTTAATGTAACGCGAAGATAGGTGTTTGCATTAATAATTATCATTGAAGATTGAATGTCTTTAATATTAACACCAAAACGAGATGCAATAATGTGAACATCGCTTAAAATACTTGTCTCACTTGAAACAACAAGAGTAATTTTTGGTGCTCTTTTTTGTGCTAAATGTTCTAATCGACGTAAACTTATTAAAATGATCAAGGAAAAGAATGTGCCTAGACCCGCTATAACGAATTGACCAGCACCTGCTGCAAGGCCAATCGCCATCACAATCCATAAGGTAGTTGCAGTCGTAAGTCCTTTAATATCCGTTCCTGTTTGAATAATAGTGCCAGCACCCAAAAAACCGATGCCGCTAACTACTTGTGCTGCTAAACGAGCAGGGTCTCGATCTGGAAAAACACCTCTATCAAAACCATAAATTGACACAACCATGACTATAGCACTGCCTAGACCAACAAGCATATGTGTTCTTAATCCAGCAGCATGTCCATGATATTCACGTTCAAAGCCAATTACGCCGGCAAAAAGTGCAGCAGCGAATAAAGAAACGATAATTAGAAAAATGTGACCCGAAGTTCCAAAACTTAAAAACCATTCTCTAATTAATTGATCAACAGTTGTAATATCCATTTAATTACCTTCTTTCTACAAAATGCCGCGTTCAATTAATTCGTCGCGTATTATATCGCTTTTTGCGAAATCTTTGTTTTCTTTTGCATCTAAGTATTGTGTATATAATTGTATATCATTTTTAGTCAATTCGGGATAATTAATTTTTAAGCCAAGTAACTCAAGCATCGAATTAGACTCTGAAAAAAGTTTTTCTAGTGTTTTTATTTCTTTGTTTGGTTTACGTAATTCAGTATTTATAGTTTTAATAACACTAAATAAGATACTAATTGCGTTTGCAGTATTAAGATCATCTGCTAATGTTTCTAAAAATTCCTTGTTAGAATATAATGTTTTATCTAATTTACCACCATTTAATTGAAGGTATACGGCTAATTGACGAATAGCATTTGAGATTTTTTCAACTTCTTTTTGATTATTACTTATAACTTCATCAGTTAAATTTAATGGTGCACGATAATGACCACTTAATAATAAAAGTCGTAAGGTGTTACCACCATACTTATTAATAAAATCAGTTGCTGTTAAAGTATTGCCTAAAGATTTTGACATCTTTTCATTATTTACACTAATAAAACCATTATGCATCCAATAATTAGCTAGGTTTGTGCCGCTATAAGCTCTTGATTGAGCCATCTCATTTTCATGATGTGGAAATTTTAAATCAAAACCACCACCATGAATATCAATTAATGGTTGTTTGAAAGTCTTATTAATCATAACAACACATTCAGTATGCCAGCCAGGACGACCTTCTCCCCATGGGGAATAGAATGTAATACCAACTTCAGTTCTTTTCCAAAGTAAAAAGTCTGCTGGATGTTCTTTTTTATCGTTTTCATCTATTCGTGCACCATGTACTAAATCTTCCAGTTTGATATTCGCAAGATGACCATAATTTTTATCTTCACTTACCCTAAAAAAGACATCTCCATCTTTTTCATAAGCCGCACCCTTTTTAACCAATTCTTCAATAAATTTAATGATTTCATTTATCGAAGTTGTGACTCTTGGTGTATATGTTGGAGTCATCGCGTTTACATTTTCAACGTTCCTATTATAGACATCAATATATCGATTGGCTATTTCAAGTTCACTCGTATTTTCTTTTAAAGCTCGATCAATAATTTTGTCATCAATATCAGTAAAATTACTAACAAAAATTACATCATAACCAACATGGAGAAAAAATCGTCTTAATGTATCAAAAACGACAACTGGTCTTAAATTTCCAACATGAACATCATCATAAACTGTTGGCCCACAAACATACATTGAAACTTGACCTTTTTTTATTGGAAGGAAATCTTCAACCTTACCGCTAAGTGAATTAAATAATCGTATCTTCATAATTCCTCTCATAAATTATACCATTTTAAACATTCTTATTAAATACTTAAGCTTACAGCTTATAAAATTAACATTTAAGCCCATGTTTTATACAAAATTAATCCCATTTTTGCAATAAACAGGTTATTTTTGCATAATAAAAAGACTCTCAATGAGAGCCTTTATATATAAAGTTCCTAGGTTTAGAACCAAAGAACTTTATCTAGTAAGATAATTGTGATAATGTCAAGCAACCAAAGCCATGGTAGACCAACGACTATTAATATAACCGCTAGAACGACGCCAAGTGTTTGTTTCTTTCCAAGACTTTTAACCAAACGATAAATAACCCAAACGACATCTAAACACGGAAGAGCAAGTAATACCTTTGCCCACTTTGGTAAATTATCCATCCATTTAACCATGATAAGTTCCTCCTTCTATGGTAATTATAACACAATGTGTCAATAGAAAAACTGAGTTTTCTGATTTTTTCGAACTTCTACACAATAATAGCGCTTTCATCCTTTTTTTAGGTTTAAAAGAGATAAATAATATAGTCTTAATTGCTTTAATTACTATTTACTTAACTTCTTCTATTGCTTCAACTACTTGTTGAACTTTAATTCTTTTATCAAACTCTCTCCATGCAAAAATTAGAGGAATAATTGTTAATAAAACCATTAATGCTGAATAAAGGAAAAGATTTTCTTGCGGGACATCTATTATATGGCCATATTGATCATGAACCTCTACTGGTTGAGGTGTATATTTAATAATTATCCCGCCGGTTAATGTACCAATAAACATTGGGATTAGTGTAAAGAATAGTGACCTAATTCCTTCAAATTGACCACGATTTTCTTTTGGAAACAATCCTCTAACCCAAACCATTGTTGCTTGAGTAATTAATACATAACCTGTACCAACAAGAAATACTGCTAAAAGTAATGGAATGTTTTTAGCATTAAATGCGCTACTATTATCAACGCTACTTGGATCCTTTACAAATAAAAAGAGCATAAATAAACCTAGTGCATTAACTAAGACTGCAATAAGTGCTACTAGAGGAACCTTATTTTTATTAATTAATCGCGCAAATGGAATTGTAACTAATACAGAAAATATAAGTGCAATTCCTTCAATTAAGCCCATATTTGTAGCAGTAAAGCCAATATCATAAATTAACCAGTTACCCATATGAACAAAATAAAAGTTAAATGGGATAAAGAAAAAGCAAGCAACCAAAGCTGCTAAAAACATTTCTTTATTTTCTTTATGTCCTTTTAACTTCTTAAAATTAAAAACTTGAAAGAGCTGTTTAAAATAAGAACCTTCTTTGTTTGGTTTAATATCAGGAGCATCTTTCATCAAGAAAATTGAAAGAACACCAACTAAAATTACAAAAATTCCCATTGACCAGAATAGTAATTGATAATTATCAAGGGCAGGATTATAGTGATCAGTACCAACTGTATCGTTACCGACATTAACTAATATTCCACCTAAAACCGTACCAACAATTGTGCCTAAAACTGGAATAGCAGCAAAAGATGCTCCAACTTGTCCTTGGTTTGTTTCATCTGTATAGTCATTAACCCATGTAGTAAAACCAGCATCAAATGCTAAGGAACCTAAAAATGACATAACTGCATCGGTAAATACAACAAGAAATCCACTTAGAGTAACTAAAAAACCAATTCCTGAACTTCTTGCGTATTCAGTAAGCCCGAAAATAATTGTTGCAATACCCCAAAGAATATACCCGATTGAAACAAATCGTTTTCTTTTACCTAGCCTATCGCTAAGTGTTCCAAAAATAAATGTTGAGATTGTTGTTACTGTGGCACTAACTATAACCATCCAAGTGACAACATTGACATCGCCGCCAATTTTTGCGTAAACGAACGTGTTAAACCATTGATTTTCAATGTTCCAACAGAGGTGTCCTGCCATACCCATTAAGCCGATAATGAGCCAAAACCTTGCAGGATGCAGCCCGTTTACCATTTTTACGGGTTTTCTAATTCTTTTTTCTTTCATATTTTTATTCCTCCGCATCAGTTATGTTATCAGCCATTGAACCAGCCTTTTTCCATAAACTAAGTGCTTTTTTCTTCCATTTAAAATAGCCCTCAGGCGTTAAAGGATATCGTTTATAATGTTTGGTAAGTTTTGTACCTGTGTTACTCGCTTTTAGTAAGTTACTTAAAGCAGAATAAGAAAATTTTCTTTTTAAAACGCCTTTAATTAAGTTGCCAGCAACACTTCCTTTTACTTCTTCGTCATCACTTCTAAAGATAATCCCATTTGCATATAAGTAGTCATTATCTTCTTTACTCATTGCTACAGCACCTACCAAAAGTGCCCTCAATCCTGCAAATTCGGCTCCTTCTTTAGTTTGATAGAGGTGATTAATTTTCCAAAGTGCTTCTTTTGTTGGATACTTACCATCTTTTAAAGCTTGTGCTACAACATCAGCAGCGGGAGTAGACTGAACCCAAGCACTTGTTATACCTTCTCCGTTCATAGGTTTAGTTAGACAAGCTGCATCACCTATAACAAGAAAACCATCTGTAACAAAACTAAATGGCGGTCTTGTGTAAGGTGTAGCACCCCATTCTTCATATTGAAGTGTATATTTTGGTAAAGGAATGCTATCTTCAAATTTTTTCATACATTTTCTTGCGTAATCCGTTGATAGATTTGCGCCAACACCTACAATTGCTCCACCCTTACTTTGTTGAGGAGCAATCCACCCTTTGTAATAGGGCCAACTTACTGAGCGATCAATTGTAATGTTGGGATCATCTAAAAGAACATATTTTAAGAAAACATAAAACTTATCTCGTGGTCCTATAGGCCAATTCTCAATATAGGGGTCACTAACTTTTCTTCTTACAACAGAAGGAATGCCAGAAGCATCAACTACTAATCTACTTCGTATTTCTTCTCCATTAGATGTTTTAATACCACTTATCCTATTATCTTTATCGTATATTAAGTCTGCAAAAGTAGTCTCAAATTTAAAATTTGCGCCTTCTTTTATAGCTAAATTTCTAAGGCGTTTAATAAAAAGTGGTAAGTGCATTACATGAACTTCTAAGAAATTCTTTTTCTCATAGTTATCAAGAGCAGAGCGCGAATAACAATAAGAAAATTTTGAGACAAATTCAGGATCACCTTCTTTTGACTCTTCAAGATTAAACTCAGCAAAAGATTCGCTAGTAAAATGAAAGATGTCTAATCTTTTAGCAAGATCTTTTTCCTTGTCTTTATCGATAACAAGAACTTTAACTCCTCTTTTAGCAAGTAGAAGTGCAAAATAAGTGCCGGCAGTCCCTGCACCGACGATAATAACGTCGTAATTATACATATTTTTTCCTCCACTTTTATTTTACATAAATAGATGACTTAATGTAATGCAATTTATATATTCATTAATATTAATAAATATTTAACTGTAATTTTTATAAAAAAAGAGACTTACATAGCTGTAAGCCTCTATTTTAGGTTGCTTTTATTTACTCAACAAATGTAAGTAGGGCCATTGGGGCATTGTCACCACGTCTATTTTCGAGGTTTAAAACACGTGTATAGCCACCTTGGCGATTTTTAAAGCGTGGGGCAAGTTCATCAAAAAGAATATCAAGAGCTTTTTTACCATCACTTTTTCTTACAATGCCTTCTCGAAGTCTAGCAGCTGCTAGTCTTCTGCTATGAAGATCACCACGTTTTGCTAAAGTAATAAGCTTTTCGGTTTCTCTTTGAACTTGTTTTGAAACTTTTTTAATTAGGTTAACTTTGCCATAGACGATAAATTCGCTTGTAACATTACGAATCATCGCTTTATCTTTTGCACGGTCATAACGAGCTTTAAATCGAACACCCGTTCTACCGCGTACGTTTTTTCTTCCTTGTGCTGCCATTAGACACCTCTATTCTATTGTCCCACGGAAGGACAAACCAAGTTCGGTTAGTTTATCTTTAATTTCTTTAAAGGATTTCTTACCAAGGTTTTTAACCTTAAGAATTTCTTCTTCGCTTTTAGCGATTAGTTCGCTGACTTTATTAATGCCAGCACGTTTTAAGCAGTTAAAGCTACGGACACTAATATCAAGATCTTCAATCGTACGATCTTTAAATTGATCTTCCTCTTCTTCAACTTCTTCTTTCATAATCATGAGTTCTTGGACTTTTTCATCTAAATGCATAAATGGTTTTAAATGTTCAATCATGATTTTTGCACCAAGTGCAACGGCATCAAGAGCCTTCATACTGCCATCAGTCCAAACTTCAAAAATGAGTCGATCATAGCGTTCATCATATTTAACCCGGGTATTTTCAACAGTATAGTTAACTTTTGTAATTGGTGAGTAGTTACTATCCGTTGCAATAATCCCAGCATATGAACCTAAGATTTCTCGATTTACCTTATTTTCTTCACCCGTAATATAGCCACGGCCATTACGAGCAAAAATTGTAAGGCGTAAGTGCCCGCCATCTGCAACATTAGCAATGACGAGGTCTTTATTAATAATTTCAACATCAACTGGAGTATCTAGATGAGCTGCGGTTACTACACCTGGACCAGCAAAATCTAGTTCAATCCGTTTAACTGTTTCAGTTGGATCAGAGATGACCATAATTAAGTTTTTTAAATTAAGGATGATGTTGGTAACATCTTCAGCGACCCCATCAAGAGCACTAAATTCATGAAGAGCACCTTCAACCTTAATAGCAAACATACTTGCACCTGGAAGAGAAGATAATAGAATCCGACGTAAGGAATTACCTAACGTTTGTCCGAAGCCTCTTTCAAGTGGTTCAACTGTAAATCGAGCATGATTATTATCTTCCTCGAGTTGGTTAATCTTAAATTGTGGTATTTCAAATGGATTAGCAATATCTTTGTGCATCACGGTCCTCCTTATCCTCGTGGCCGTTTGGGTGGCCGACATCCATTATGGGGAATTGGTGTAGTATCTTGAATTGAAGTAATCGTAAGTCCAGCAGTTGCTAGTGAGCGAATTGCTGAATCTCTTCCTGGTCCAGGACCTTTAACATTTACATCAACTGAAGTTAAGCCTTGTTCAACTGCTACTTTTGCAGCTGCTTCCCCGGCAAGTTGAGCTGCCCAAGGCGTTGATTTTTTACTACCTTTAAAGCCCATCGCACCGGCACTTGACCAGCTAATTGCGTTCCCAGCTTCATCGGTAATTGTTACGATTGTGTTATTAAAGGTAGAGTGAATATGTGCAATACCTTTAGTAAACGTACGACGAATTCTTTTTTTGCGTACGACTCTTGTCTTTTTCTTAGCCATAAGTATTCACCTAACCTTTCGACACTTGCTTTTTATTTGCAATCGTTCTTTTTGGACCTTTTCTAGTCCTTGCATTTGTGCGGGTTCTTTGTCCTCTTACAGGTAATCCTCTACGATGACGAATCCCACGATATGAACCAATTTCGCTTAATCGTTTAATGTCCATAGTAACTGCACGTCGAAGATCACCTTCAACCCGAAGTTTACTAACTTCACTACGAACAGCGTTTAATTGTTCATCACTTAAATCTTTAACGCGAATCGTGCTATCGACTTTCGCGCGTTCACAAACTTTTAAAGCTGTTGTTCTTCCAATCCCATAAATATAGGTAAGGGAAGTCCCAACTTGCTTATCGTTTGGAATATCAACACCAACAATACGTGCCATAAATATACTCCTCTACTTTCTTAACCCTGTCTTTGCTTATGTTTTGGGTTTTCGCAGATGACCATAACGCGGCCTTTACGGCGAATTACCTTACACTTTGGGCAAATGGGTTTTACTGAGGCTCTTACTTTCATAATTTTCCTCCTCTGGTTTAATCTTTAAACCGATATGTAATGCGTCCACGTGTTAAATCATAAGGTGAGATTTCTAGACTAACGCGATCGCCTGGTAGAATGCGGATATTGTGCATCCGGATTTTACCAGAAACGTGGGCATGCATGATTAGTCCGTTTTCAATAAGTTCTACTTTAAACTCAACGTTTGGTAGACACTCTAATACTCTCGCCTCGACTCTGATGACATCTTTTTTACTGGCCATTAGGTTCTCCTTTTAATTTTGTCAGTATTTCGTAACCATCATCGGTAATGACAAGCGAATTTTCATAATGGCTCGCAAGAGCGCCATCTTTTGTTTTTACGGTCCAGCCATCTTTAAGCACAATAAGATCGACTGCCCCGGCGTTAACCATCGGTTCGATGGCTAAGCACATCCCCTTTCGTAAAATGGGACCACTTCCTTTTTTTCCAACATTAGGAATAATAGGATCTTCATGAAGTTTAGTACCGACTCCATGACCGGTATAGTGCGAAGTAAGAGTGTAACCCTCCTTTTCGCAAAATGTTTGAATGGCGTTACTAATATCACCTATTGTAGAGCCTGGTTTTGCATAGTTATTAACTGCATACCAGAAACTATCTTCAGTCGTCTTAACAAGACGACGTGCTTCGTCTGTAACATTTCCTACAAGAAATGTACGACAAGCATCGGCGACATAACCTTTATAAGTTACGCCGACGTCGACACTAACAATGTCGCCGTCTTTAATAATTTCTTTTGAACTAGGGATGCCATGGATTAATGTATCGTTAACTGAAACACATACATTTCCTTTAAAGCCTCCGTAGCCTTTGAAAGTTGGGATGCCGCCTCCTTTTTTAATTACATCAAGAGCGATGCGATCAACATCTAGCGTTGACATCCCAGGTTTAAGTTCTTCTTCAAGTTTTTTAAATACGGTTGCAACTATATGACCAGCTTCTTTTAGTAGCGCTATTTCGCGCGGACTTCGAAGAACAATCATTATTTAGTAGCTCCTAAAACTTTTTTGATCGCCTTAAGTGTTCCTTCTAGGCCTAGTTCGCCATCAACTTCAATAAGAAGTTTTTTGGCTTTGTAGTAATCTTCTAGCGGCTTAGTTTCTTTATAATAGTGATCAAGCCGGACTAAAAGCGCTTCTTTTGTATCATCAGCGCGTTGATATAGTTCCCCGCCACATAAATCACAAATACCAGTAACTTTTGGTTTAAGTGTATCAACGTGATAGGGGGCTCCACACTTCCTGCATACGCGTCTGCCTGTAATTCTGCGTACGAGCTCCTGCGTGCCACATGTGATATTAATCACGTGCGTAAGCGGACGAGCAAGCTCAAGCGTAAGAGCATCAAGCGCTTCTGCTTGCGGAAGCGTGCGAGGGAAGCCATCAAGAAGATAGCCGTTTTTACAATCATCTTTATTTAAACGTTCTTTAACGATTGCAATTGTAAGTTCATCGGGGACTAAATGACCTTCATTTATGAATTTAGCAGCGGTTTTGCCAAGTTCAGTCCCTTTTTTTATTGCTTCGCGAAACATATCACCTGTAGAAATATGGGGGATATTATAAAGCGAAGATATTCTTTTAGCCTGGGTGCCTTTACCTGCACCAGGAGGACCTAATAGAATGATATTTACCATTACTATTATTCTCCTCTTTGAACTTCTTCAAAACTTTTGCCTGCTAGAAGTCCATCAATTTGAGTATTAAGTTCAATTGCTACACCAACAACAATGATTAAACCAGTTCCCCCAAGTGCTAAAGATTGGTCGGGAACTACTTTAAGTAAGACGAGTACAAGGGGTAGTGCTGCAATAAAGGCAAGAGCAGCTGCCCCAATAACGGTAATACGATTAAGTACTTTACTTACATAGCGAGCAGTTTCATTTCCTGGTCTAACTCCAGGAATATAACTACCATTCTTTTGGAAGTTTTCTGCAAGTTGTTCTGGGTTAATTTGAAGTTTGGCATAAAAGAAGCAAAACATAACTGTTAGAACAATATAGATCATTAAGCCCCAAGGCATTGACCATTCTGTTCCATTAATACCAGGCATTTTAGTAAGAGCACTGCTATTGAAGATGTTTAGCCATTCAGCATCTAGATTTGCTCCGGTAATAAATGAGGCAATAATTGAAGGTGCCATCATAATTGAAGAAGCAAAGATGACAGGAATAACACCAGCTGAGTTAATCTTAATTGGTAAGAAACTAGCTTGCGCCATCTTACGAGTTTGTCCGCCCTTACCAGCGTGTTGAACTGGAATCTTTCGTTTACTAGATTCAATAAAGGTAATAAAGCCAATAATTAGAATAAAGCTAAGTAAATACACCCCAAATTGGAGAACTCCAATAAGGATTTGACTACTTCCTTGTCCAACTTTATCTGCGAGCCAAGTTTGATAGGCACGCGTAATTTGAAGGGGTAAACTAGAAACGATACCTGCAAAAATAATCATTGAGATGCCGTTACCAATTCCTTTTTGGGAGATTTGGTCACCAAGCCACATCGTTAACATACTACCTGCAAGAAGGATCGTAATAATATAAGCATATGTCCAAAATGAGGTATCTTTCAACGTGATAAAGGCTTGATTTTCCATTGTTTTAATAACCCCATATGCTTGAACTGCACCAAGCATAAGAGTTAAATATCGAGTAGCCATTTCCATCTTTTTGCGGCCATATTGTCCTTGCTTGCTTAGTTCACTAAATGCTGGAAGAACATCCATAGAAAGAAGCTGAACAATAATTGAAGCCGTAATATAGGGTGAAACCCCTAAAGCAAAGACAGAAAAGCTTTGTAAGGTACCGCCACCTAAGAGGTTCATTAACCCAAAGGCGTCGTTAGTTTGAAATGATAGATCTTGAACGGTAACACCGGGCACTTTAATCGCAGCCCCAAGACGAAAGATAAATAGAATCATAATCGTAAAGAATATACGATCAACGATTTCTCTGTTTTTAAAGATGCCTGCGATTTTTTTCATTAGATGACCTCGGCTTTTCCACCCACTTCTTCAATCGCTTGCTTTGCAGCTTTACTGAAGCGATGAGCTTGAACAGTTAACTTAATGTTAAGTTTACCATTTCCTAGGATTTTTACACCGTTAAATTCCTTTTTTACTAAACCTTTTTCAACAAGTAAGGTTGGAGTAACAATAGTTCCTTCACTAAAAACGTTAAGATCTTCAACATTTACTACTGCAAATTGGGCACGATTAACGTTTTTAAAGCCTCTTTTTGGAATTCTACGATATAAGGGCATTTGACCGCCTTCAAATCCAAGACGGACACCGCCACTTGAACGTGACTTTTGACCTTTTTGGCCACGACCACTAGTTTTTCCAAAACCAGAACTCATACCACGTCCAACGCGTTTTTTCTTTGTTCTTGCACCTTCGGAGTATTTTAATTCATGTAATTTCATTATTTTTCCTCCTTCGTATTCACTGTTTTTCTTAGGCGAATAACTTCTTCACGGCTTTTTAGATTTTGAAGACCGTTATCGGTTGCTCGTAAGACGTTAAGAGCAGTTCTACTACCATAAACTTTTGAATATACGTTTTTAATTCCAGCGAGTTCAAGAATTGCACGAACAGGACCGCCGGCAATAATTCCTGTACCAGCAGGAGCTGGTTTTAAGAATACTTTACAAGCACCAAAGCGACCGACAATTTCATGAGCGATAGTATCATCACCAACGATATTGACCATATGTGTGTCTTTTTTAGCTTTATCTAAAGACTTTTTGATTGCATCTGGTACTTCAGCAGCTTTAGCACTGGCAAAGCCATATTTTCCTTTACCATCGCCAACGACAGTAACGGCTGAGAAGCGAAGTCTACGACCACCTTTAGTAGTTTTTGAAACACGGTTAATATAGACAACGCGTTCTTCGTATTCTTTTGCTTCAGGAGCAGTGCGTCGTCCTCTTGTTGGACGACGTCCACCTCTTGGGGAACGCGTGGCACCATCTTGTCTAGTGCGACGAGGACGTTCTTCTTTTTCAGTAACAGTAGTTTCTTCTGTTGTTTCAGTTTCTTCTTCAACGATTTCTTCTACGGTTTGATCATTAAGTTTCTTATCCATACATTCCTCCTAAAATTCTAAGCCAGCTTCGCGAGCGGCTTCTGCTAATGCTTTGACGCGACCATGGTATAAGAAACCACCGCGGTCAAAAACAACATTTTTAATACCTTTGCTAAGTGCTAATTTAGCAATTTGTTCACCGACAACTTTAGCAGCTTCAACGTTTCCACCGTGTTCTAAACCAAGGTTAAGACTACCGGTTGAAATAAGGGTGTGACCTGCAACATCATCAATGATTTGACAGCTAATATGCTTATTTGAGCGGAAAATTGCAAGGCGTGGCCTTTCTGGCGTTCCGCTAATTTTTGAACGAACACGGAGGTGTCGACGTTTACGAACTACATCACGTTTATTTTGTTTAATCATAATTTATTGTCCTCTTACTTTCCGGCACCCGCACGTTTACCCTCTTTGCGGATAATGCGTTCATCACTATATTTGATACCTTTACCAAGATAGGGTTCAGGTTTACGGACAGCACGAATGTTTGCTGCGGTTTGACCAACTGCTTGTTTGTCAAAACCAACTACTTCAATTTTAGTTGGGTTAACAACATTAATTTTTGAACCTGGACTTGGTGCAATTTCAATTTTGTGTGAAAAGCCAACTTCTAAAACAACATTTGCACCGTTTTGAGTTGCACGGTATCCAATACCAACAATTTCAAGTGTTTTAGTAAATCCTTCACTTACACCGATGATTGCATCGTTAATGAGTGATCTAGTTGTTCCATGAAGTTGTTTACTTTGTTTTTCTTCATTAGCACGTTTAAGGCTTAGTTTTCCTTCTACACTAGTATCAAGTGAAATTACATCAGGAATATGCACATTTAACGTGCCTTTTGGCCCCGTAATTGTCATTGTGGAGTTTTCTACTTTAAGTGTAACACCACTTGGAATATTAATAACTTTTAATCCAACTCTACTCATAGGTCTTACCAAACGTAGGCGATTACTTCGCCTCCGATGCCTAAGGCTCGGGCTTTCTTATCAGTCATTACACCTTGTGAGGTGGAAATAATAGCAATACCTAATCCACGAAGCACACGGGGAAGTGATTTGTGGGAAGTGTTAACACGAAGTCCTGGTTTAGAAATCTTCTTAAGACCAGAAATTACGCGTTCACCTTTATCGCCATATTTTAAATTAATCGTTAAGGTTTTCTTAACATCACCACTTACGGCGTAGTCAATAATGAATCCTTCTTCTTTAAGGATCTTTGCGATTTGGGTTTTCATGCGGTTACTCGGCATCGCAACCGTATCGTAACGCATCGCATTTGCATTGCGAATTCTTGTTAGCATATCTGCAATTGGATCAGTCATACTCATGTTGCTTTACCTCCTACCAACTTGATTTTTTCATGCCAGGGATTTTACCTTCATACGCGAGTTCGCGTAGACAAATCCGGCAGACTCCAAATTTTTTATACACGCTATGAGGACGTCCACAACGTGCACAGCGAGAATATTCTCTTACTTTGAATTTTTTAGGGCGTCTTTGTGAAACCCGTTTACTCGTTTTTGCCATTTGTTTACCTCCTTAGCGTTTAAAGGGCATTCCAAGCGCCTTTAGTAGGGCGAATGCTTCCTCATCTGTATGTGCGGTTGTAACAATTACGATGTCCATGCCGCGAATCTTACCAATTGAATCGAAGTCAATTTCAGGGAAGATTAATTGTTCTTTGACGCCTAAGGAATAATTTCCTTTGCCGTCAAATGAGTTTTTACTAACTCCACGGAAGTCTCGTACACGTGGGAGTGCGATTGTAATTAACTTATCGAAGAAGTCATACATCTTAAGTCCACGGAGAGTAACTTTACAGCCAATCTTTTGACCAGCACGTAATTTATAGTTAGCAATACTCTTTTTTGCTTTAGTGACTACTGGTTGTTGGCCAGCGATTAGCGCAAGCTCTTTAACAGCGTCATCTAAGTTTTTAGCATTTTGAAGTGCATCTCCTACACCCATATTAAGAACGATTTTATGAAGCTTAGGAACTTGCATAACTGAGGTGTAATTAAATTGCTTAATTAGTTCAGGTACGATTTCTTCTTTGTAACGTTTTTCAACGCGGTTAATAACTTTTGCTTCTTTATGTCCGTTTGAAGCTTTTTTAACTTCTTTTTTAGGTGCAGCTTTTTTATCTTCTTTTTTAGGAGTAGCTTTAACTTCCTTAACAGGAGCTTCTTTTACTACTTTTTCTTCTTGCTTTTTAGCGGGTGTTTTAGAAGTTTTTACTTCTTTTTTAACCTCTTCTTTTTTAGCGGTTTCTTTTTTTGGAGCCGCTTTTGTAGTGGTTTCTGCTTTTTTTGCAGGTTCTTTGGTTTTTGGTTCGCTTTTAGCAGCTTCTTTTTTAGGCGCCACTGTTTTTACGAAACGACCTTGTTCATCCCGTTTTGAATCGGTTGCAACTTTTTTGTCTTTTTCTTCCATAGTGCCTCCTATTTAATTACTTCGCCGCTTTTTTTAGCTACGCGAACTTTCTTACCTTTAACTATTTTGATACCAACGCGAGTTGGTTTCTTTGTTTTTGGATCAATGAGGGCGACATTACTTACGTGAATTGGCGCATACATTTCAACGATTGATCCTTCAGGATTTTGTTGTGTTGGTTTACGATGTTTTTTGCGAATGTTAATACCTTCAACGACAACTTTTTCAAGACGAGGATATGCTTTTTGAACAATTCCTTCTTTTCCTTTGTCGCGACCAGTAATAACAACAACTTTATCACCTTTTTTAATTAACATAACGAATCCTCCTATAAGACTTCAGGAGCAAGTGAGATTATTCTCATTGCACCTTCGCCTTTTTCTCGTAATTCACGGGCGACTGGGCCAAAGACCCGTGTTCCTATCATATTGCCGTCGTTATTTAATAAAACGACTGCATTATCATCAAAGGAGATTTTGGAGCCATCTTTACGCAAGATACCTTTTTTAGTTCTTACAACGATAGCTTTTACCATGTCACCTTTTTTGACTTTGCTATTTGGCAATGCTTGTTTGATTGATAGAAGAACAATATCGCCAATGTTGCTATTACGTCTTACTGATCCGCCGTAAAGACGAATAATTTTTCCGTATTTACCGCCGGAGTTATCAGCAATCGTTACTTTTGTTTCAACACTAAGCATCTTGTTCCTCCTTTACGGGTTCTTCTATAGTTTCTTCAACTACTACTTCTTCCCGTTTGTCGGCTGGAACTTCTTTAGTTGCTTCTTCAATTTCTTCAAGAATTTCTTCTTGTGCTAGAGCTTCTTGATATTCTTCGATTGAAACTTCAGCAAGTGAGAGAACTTTAACTAAGCGCCAGCGCTTAAGAGCACTAAGAGGGCGAGTGGCCATAATACGAACTGTATCGCCAACTTTGGCTTCATTGTTTTCATCATGCGCGTAATATTTTTTACGGTATTTAACTCTTTTACCGTATTTATGACGTTTATGAGTTTCGACTAAAACAGTAATTGTTTTATTGTTTTTATCTGAGATGACAACGCCGTCAAGGACTTGTCTTTGTTTTCTTTCTAATTCCATAATCGTCTCCTTTATTTAATTCCTTGTTCGCGTTCGCGAATAACAGTATATACGCGGGCGATATCTTTTCTTACGCGACGAATGTCGGTGCCGTTTTCAAGTTGTCCAACGGCTTGTTTTCTTCGTAAATGGAAGAGTTCTTCTTTGAGGTTATAAACTTTTTCATTAAGTTCAGTATTACTTAATGCACGAATTTCACTAATTTTCATTGTTTATTCCTCCTTATCACTTTTACTAATTACTCGAGTTTTAATCGGTAATTTGTAGCCTGCAAGACGAAGTGCTTCTCTTGCAACGCTTTCATTAACACCGGCGATTTCAAACATCACGCGGTTCTTTTTAACAACGGCGACCCAGCTATCTGGCGCCCCTTTACCACTACCCATCCGAACTTCTAATGGTTTTTTGGTTTTAGAGAGGTGTGGGAATATACGAATCCAAATTTTACCAACTCGACGTGTATAGCTAGCTAAGACAATACGGGCTGCTTCAATCTGCCTGTTCGTAATATAGGCGCCTTCCATTGCTTGAAGACCATATTCTCCAAAGGAAACTTTGTTTCCACGGAATGATGTACCTTCATGACTTAAGCGATGGGGTCGACGATATTTTGTACGTACTGGTTGTAACATCGTTATTCTCCTTTCCTATCTTCTTTTTGGAATTCACCGCGACAAATCCACACTTTAACGCCAAGGCGTCCATACGTTGTATGGGCGCTGACACTTGCATAGTCAATGTCAGCTTTTAAAGTGTGTAGCGGGATAATGCCATCTTTATATCCTTCACTACGAGCGATTTCAGCTCCATTTAGACGTCCGCTGACGAGAGTTTTAATTCCTTGAGCACCGCTTCGGCGAACTCTTTGGATAACTCTTTTTTGGACTGAACGGAAACTTGCTCTATTTTCTAGCATTGTAGCGATGTCTTGAGCAACGAGAGTAGCATCAAGATCAGGACGTTTAACTTCAACGACGTTAACACGTGCTTCACCACTTTTTACAATGCGAGCTACTTGTTCAGTAATTGCTTTAATGTTTTTACCTTCTTGGCCAATAACACTACCTGGTTTAGCAGTATGAATAAAGATTTCTACTTTAATTTTGCCTTCAAAGGAATTCGTGCGTTCAATTTCAACGCGTGAAAGCATGTCGTTTTTGAGCGCTTTTTCTAAATATTTACGGATTTTGCCATCTTCTTTAAGGAAAGGTGCATAGTCTTTATTTTTTGGAAACCAGCGGCTTTCCCAATTACGGTAGATACCGAATCTTAGTCCGTTTGGATTAACTTTTTGTCCCATATCTTACTATTCCCTTTCTTTTACTTTCACGACGATGGTGCTCGTCCGTTTGATGATGCCACCTGCCATACCTTTTGCACGGGGGCGATAGCGTTTCATTTTGATTGAATCATTAATTTGAATGTCGCTAATGTAGAGCGTATCTTCGTTTAGCTCGTGGTTATTAACGGCATTGGCTGCTGCACTTTGAATTGTTTTTCTTATTGGGGTGCTTGCAGCTTTATTTACGTTATAGAGGATACCGACTGCATCTTTTACATCTTTACCTCGTACTAGGTTTGCAACTAGACGAGCTTTTCTTGGAGTAACGCGGACGGTACGACTAATGGCCCGAGCTTCAGTAACTTTAGGTTTTTCTTTTTTAACTACTTCTTCTTTTGGAGCAGCAGTTTTTTTCTTACTAATTCTTGCCATAGTCCTTATCCTTTCTTAGCCTTTGCAGCTTTATCTGCTGCAGTGTGGCCAGCATGTCCTTTATATAATCGTGTCGGACTAAATTCACCTAACTTGTGTCCGACCATATCTTCAGTTACATAGACAGTAATATGTTCTTTACCGTTATAGACTGCGAAGGTATGTCCAACAAAAGAGGGGAAAATTGTGGAACGACGAGACCATGTTTTAATGATCTCTTTTTTATTTGCTTTGTTAAGAGCATCAACTTTCTTAAGTAAGTGTTCGTCTGCAAACGGACCCTTTTTAATACTACGTGCCATAATTTGTTACCTCCTTGTCTTATTTTTTTCTCCGACGAACGATTAATTTCGTCGATTGTTTGTTTTTGTTTCTTGTTTTTACGCCAAGAGCGCGTTTTCCCCATGGTGTTCTTGGTGCATCATGACCAATTGGTGATTTACCTTCACCACCGCCATGTGGGTGATCAACTGGGTTCATTACCGAGCCACGAACAGTTGGACGTTTGCCTAACCAGCGTGATTTTCCGGCTTTACCTAAGTTGATGAGATTGTAATCTTCGTTTCCTACTTCGCCGATTGTAGCTCTACAAGTTCCTAGGACTTTACGAACTTCACCGCTTTGAAGACGAAGAGTTACATATTTTCCTTCTTTTGCTAGAAGTTGAGCGCTAGTTCCTGCTGCACGGCACATTTGGCCACCTTTTCCAGGTCTTAGTTCAATGTTATGAATTAAGGTACCAACGGGAATATTATCTAGAGGAAGTGCGTTACCAACTTTAATGTCAACATTTTCCCCTGAGATTACTTGATCACCAACATTTAATTTTTGTGGTGCTAGGATGTAGCGCTTTTCGCCATCTACATAAGTAATAAGGGCGATATTTGCATTACGATTTGGATCGTATTCAAGAGCACTTACTTTTCCAACGATATCGTCTTTGTTTCTTTTGAAGTCAACTAAGCGATATTGACGTTTGTGTCCGCCACCGATGTGACGAGTCGTAATTTTGCCTTGATTATTGCGCCCGCCTGTTTTCTTTAATGAAACAAGTAGGTTTCTTTCAGGCTTTTTATTGCTAAGCTTATCAAACTTAACATTGCTCATATTCCGGCGGGATGGTGTAGTTGGTTTATATGTTCTAATTGCCATAATCTATATCTCCTTCCCTTATTCCTTGAATAGATCAATTGCTTCGCCGTCTTTTACGGTAACAACTGCTTTCTTTACGATATTTGTGCGACCGTCATAGCGACCACCGCGTCTTTTTGGTTTTGAATTAACTATTGATGTTTTTACATCAATAACTTCTACACCAAATACGGCTTCGAAGGCGTCTTTAATTGCAGTTTTATTTGCAGAACGTGGAACTTCAACCGTGACTTTATTTAAATCTTGCATTAAGAGCATTGTTTTTTCTGTAATGACTGGGCGAATAATTAAATCAAATTGTTCAATAGTCGCGACACGGCTTTTTTCTCTTGTTCTTGCAGTTCTTTTCTTTCTTGCCATTAGACTAGACCTCCTTCAAATGCTTTTAGGGTTGCTTTTTCAAAGATGATGAAGTCAGTATTTAGTAGGTCATAAACAGAAACGTCATGAACTTCTACTGCGATAACATTTTGGAGATTAGAAACGGCACGTAAGAGATTTACATTGTCTTCAACAACGATCATAACTTTGCCGAATGCCCCAAGGTTTTTAAGTAATTGAACCGCGAGGCGTGTTTTTGGTTCTATTTCCATTTCTTCATCAACTACGATAAGTCGTTTTTCTTTTACGATAAGCGAGAGGGCACTTTTTAGTGCAAGTGTATGTTCCTTCTTATTCATATTAAGACGGTAGTTTTGGTTACCAGTTGGACCAAAGATTGTTCCTCCGCCAACCCAGATTGGGCTTCTACGGCTACCTGCTCTTGCACGGCCTGTTCCTTTTTGACGCCATGGTTTTTTACCACCGCCACGGACTTCGCTTCGTGTTTTTGTTTTTGATGTTGCTTGTCTACGATTAGCTAAATATACATTTACTGCTCGATGCATAGCATCTTCGTGTAATTCTACTCCGAAAACTTCGCTATTTAGACGAATCGTTGAGACTTTATCACCTTCTTGATTAACAACAGGATAGGTGATTGTTTTGGGTTTTGTTTCACTCATATTCACTTACCTCCTTTTGTTAATTATTCGGCAGTGCGATTAAGTAATGGTTTAACTTCACGTTTTTTTAGTTGTTGCTTAATCGCAGAGCGTACGGTGATGATTGAGTATTTAGGTCCTGGAATTGCTCCTTTAATAAGAAGAGCATTCTTTTCCTTAATAACCTTTACAACTTGTAGGTTTTGGATAGTAGTTTGTCTATCGCCGTGATGGCCTGCCATTCTTTTGCCTGGTAAGATACGGGGGATAATACCTCCTCTTGCCATTGAGCCTTGGCCGCGGTGATAACCTGAGCCATGAGCAGCTGGGCCAAGTGCTTGGTTCCAGCGCTTAACTGCGCCAGTGAATCCTTTGCCTTTGCTTACGCCGATAACATCTACAACATCGCCATCTTCGAAGATATCAATTGTGATTTCTTGTCCGAGGGTAAAGTCAGCTACATTTTCGTAAGGTAATTCTTTAATCACTTGTTTTGGACTAACTTTTGCTTTTTCAAAGTGTCCTTTAAGTGGTTTTGTGAGGTTGCGTGGGCTAACTTTTTTGTCTTGGTAGCCAACTTGAATAGCGTTATAGCCATCGGTTTCCTCAGTTTTAATTTGTGTTACTACGTTAGGTAAGACTTCGACGACAGTGACAGCATATTGAGTGCCATCTTCGGCGAATACTTGGGTCATACCCATTTTGCGTCCAATTACTGCTTTCATAAGTCCCTCCTATAATTTGATATCGATGTCCACACCTGCTGGAAGCTCGAATTTGCGAAGAACTTCGACAGTTTTCTTTGTTGGATTTTCGATATCGATAAGTCTTTTATGTGTCCGAATTTCGAATTGTTCACGAGCATCTTTGTGCTTATGAACTGCTCTTAATACGGTGTACACTTGTTTTTCCGTTGGTAGCGGAATTGGGCCAATTACTTTGGCACCACTTTCAATTGTGCTTTTTACAATCTTGCTAACTGCATCATCAAGCAGAGCGTGATCATAGGATTGTAAGCGTACCCTGATTTTTTTTGCCATGAATTTTCCTCCTTTGTTTCTACTTTAGTTATTTCCTGCTCGATGCGAATTCTCCGTGACACTTCATGACAACGGTTGTAGGTGTATCGGTAACCTCGCATTTCATCACAGGCGACAACCTTGAATAGAATACCCCTTTCGCGTGTGTAATGTCAAGCAAATATTTACATAAATTAATATTTATTAATAGGTTCCCTTTTTAACATCGGTTTTTTTCTTTTAAAACAACATGAAAAATTTAGATTTTTTGAAAACAAAAAAATGGCTGCTCGCCATAGTTTTTTGTCACAAAATCGTGAAAAATGATTACTTTTTGTCTCTTATTGAATACTCGCAACCACAGTAGTTTTGTTGATAAAGATTATACTTTTCTTTAAATCTTTTTGCGATAAGATTACCATTTCGTTTCTTAAAGTCTGAATAAAAATAACGAATTGGCGAATATTGCTTTTCTAATGTTTCACCTATTTTATTAATTATTTCGCTATTTTTATGAGGTGAAATAGTCAGTGTAGTAGTTACATATTCAATGTTATGAACTTTAGCAAATTCAAATGTCTCTATTAATCTTTTTTTATAGCAAAGCACACAACGTGTTCCGCCTTCTATTTCATCCTTATATGGTTTAAGTTCCTCCATAAACGCATTATGTTCATAAGGCAAAAGAGTAAACTTTACATTTTGATTATGTTCTTTGTTAAATAATTCAACAAATCTTTCTGCTTCTTTCGCTCTTTTATTAAATTCATTTAATGGATATATATTGCTATTTGCATAAATAACAGTTACATCAAAAGTATTTGTTAACATAAGCAAACTATATGAAGAGCAAGGTGCACAACAAACATGTAAAGCTAAAGTTGGACGTTTTCCTTCTTGTTTTAAACGTTCCATTTCTTTTTGTGCTACTAAATCATAATTAATCTTCATAAATAAACATCGCATCACCAAAAGAAAAGAAACGGTATTTCTCTTCAATTGCGTGCTGATATGCCTCCATTGTAAAATCAAGTCCACTAAAGGCACTAACAAGCATTAATAATGTCGATTTAGACAAGTGAAAATTTGTAATTAGTGCATCAATGGCTTTAAACTGATAACCTGGCGTAATAAATAGTTTTGTCGAACTGTTTTCCTGCAAAAAGCGACCGAATTTTGCAAAATTAGATTCTAATACACGGACAGTCGTTGTTCCAACAGCAATAATTCGACGGTTATTTTTCTTAGCTTCATTAAGTTTATTTGCTGTTATTTCATCAATCATAAAATACTCTTTATGCATAACATGATCTTCAGTTTTCTTTACTGAAACTGGTCTAAAAGTACCTAACCCAACATGAAGCGTTATATCAAGTATTTCAATGTTTTTTTCTTTAATTTTCTCTATTAACTCATTCGTAAAATGAAAGCCTGCTGTTGGTGCGGCAGCACTGCCATTAACTTTTGCATATACAGTTTGATAGTGAGAGTATTTATCTTTATTATCTTTAATGTATGGAGGTAGAGGAGTTAACCCAACTCTTTCTAAAATTTCTATAAAAATACCTTCATATGAAAATTTTAAATGCCTGAGACCTTCATCCTTTACTTCAACACATGTAGCTTTAAGTTCAGATGAAAAATTAACTACAGTCCCTTTTTTTATAACTTTAGCGTTGCCTACTAAACATTCGTATGTGTCTTTATCAACCAAATGTAAAAGGAGCACTTCTACTTTTGCTCCAGTTTTTTCTTTAACACCAAAAAGTCTAGCAGGAATAACACGTGAATTATTTCTTACTAAAACATCACCAGGCCGAAGAAAATCAAGAATATTATAAAAATAATGATCTTCAATTGTCTTTTTTGTCTTATTTAAAACAAGCATACGAGAATGATCACGTTTTTTTGATGGATACTGTGCAATTAGTTCCATAGGAAGATTATAATTAAAAACTTCAATATCCATCAAAAACCTCTCTCATCACCAAATTTTCGTAGTATTTCATCTTTATAATCACCGAAACGGTCTTCTTGAATAGCAATTCTAGCTCCTTCGACAATTTTTAAAATAAAGCGAAGATTATGTATAGACATAAGCCGTTGTCCAAGTGCTTCGTTAGCAACATATAAATGCCTTAAATAAGCACGTGTGTAGTTTTTACAAGTATAACAATCACAATTTTCATCTATTGGCCTAAAGTCATCTTTATATTCTGCTCTTCTAATATTAATTCTTCCAGTAGACGAAAATAAAGATCCATGCCTTGCAATTCTTGTTGGAAGAACACAATCAAACATGTCAATGCCTCTTGCAATTCCTTCAAGAATATAATCTAAAGATCCAACACCCATTAAATATCTTGGTTTATCTTTTGGAAGATATGGAACGCTAATATCAATCATTTTAAAACAAACATCTTTAGGTTCTCCAATAGAGGTTCCGCCAATTGAGTATCCTTCAAAATTCATTTTTACCAATTCTTCTGCACAATGTCTTCTTAAATCTTCAAATTCGCCACCTTGAACAATACCAAATAAAGCACATTCATTTTTATGAACATCTTTGCCTCTTTTAGCCCATCGTAAAGTTCGCTCAACACTATCCTTTACATAATCATGGGTTGCAGGATAGGGTACACATTCATCAAACGACATAATAATATCAGCACCTAATTTTTCTTGAATTTCAATAACGTTTTCTGGCGTAAAAAATAGTTCGTCTCCATTAAGGTGATTTCTAAATTTAACCCCTTCTTCGCTAATTGAGCGCATTTTTGCTAGGGAAAACACTTGAAAACCACCTGAATCAGTAAGAATAGGCCCATCATAATTCATGAATTTGTGTAATCCACCCGCTTTTTGCACGATATCTTCGCCAGGACGTAGAGTTAAATGATATGTATTTGCAAGAATGATTCCTGCTCCCATTTCCTTTAATTCTTCTGGAGTAAGGGTCTTAACATTTGCTAATGTGCCAACAGGCATAAAAATTGGAACTTCTACAGTGCCATGTTTAGTATGCAACAATCCGTATCTAGCACCCGTTTGCTTACATATATGTTTAATTTCTAATTTAATATTTTCACTCATACTTCGCCCTCGGTTTCTATATACTTTTCAGAGCCAATTACTTCAAGAAAGTGTTTGTTTTTACTTAAAGCAAAGAATATAAAAAAGCCAACAAATAATACGACAAATTCACCTAGTGCAACATAACCTACATTTACCCAAAATGGTAAGCCTAGAACATAATACAATTCAGCACCTACAATAAAGGCGTTAAAAATAATCGGAGGTAAAATACAATATATTAATTTAGGAAGAAACATAATTACAAGACAAGATAGTAGTGTAGCTAATGTACCAAAAGCAACATCAACTAAACCTAAATCCGATGGTAAATTAGCAATAGCACATCCTATCGTTAGTCCTATAGCAAAATCTTTTCTAAAAAAAACAAGAAATAACAAAATTTCTGCTATTCTAAATTGAATTTGCCCATAACTAATTGGTTTTAATAAAATTGTAAAGACAATATACGCAGCTGCTACAATTGCATTATCTGTAATTTTTCGTATTGTCTTATTTTTCATATTTAGTGTTTACATTCCTTTAATTCAAATTTATGTATTCATATTTTAATATAAGATAAAGATAAATCAAAGTTAAGCATATAGTAAAGCCTTGCTTTCACTATATAATTTTCTTGTTTTGTAATATTATATAAAAAGAAAAGAGATTTACTACTATGAAAAGCCAAAGCAAATTCTTACTTATATCACTACTTCTTATCACATCTGGATGTAGCAAACATGTTAACCCATCTTCCTCTATTTTTGATTCTAGTTGTGATACTTCCGAAATAATTAGTGATACTACAAGTGAATCAACTAATGGGCCAAGATTAAATTTAGTTAATTCTATTAATGCTACAGAAGTTAAAAATGATATTGAATATTTAGCATCTAATGAACTAGGTGGTCGTAACCCTGGTACCGAAGGTAATGAATTGACAACTCAATTTGTAGCTAATCGTTTTGAAACGCTCGGTTTAGAGCCATATAAAGATGACACCTATTTTCAACCTTTTTACCAAAAACGCACGAAAATTCCTATGTCATATCCAACATTGTATACGTATAATGAATCATCACTAGAAAAAACAGAATATGAATACAGCGTTGATTGGAAGTTAATTCCCTTTGAGGTTCCAGAAAGTGCTGAATATGATCTTAATTACACTTTTAACATTAATGAAGCAAATGAAAACACAATATTATTAGCACCAAGGAACGTAATTCCTTCATTTTATGATAATTATAAATATTTGTTACCTATATCTGATGACAATTTTCCATTCATAGAATACGGTAATGGTAATTATTTTGATACGGATATGACAAATGGGTTTAAAGTATATATTTCTACTCGAATGAAAGAAAACATTGAGTTAGATTACTTAAATGATCAAAAAAAGATTCATATTAATTGGAATTATGATATATCGGGAAAAACAATCAATAATGTCATTGGCATCTTGCGAGGTGGTAAAGCGGTTAATGATGGGCATATAGTAATCTCGGCTCATCTAGATCACCTTGGTCGATACGGAGAAAAAGATCACCAATATTTTCCAGGTGCTCTTGATAACGCAAGTGGTACTGCAGGGATGCTTCAATTAGCGAAAATTTTATCAGAAGTTCGCGATGAATTAAAGATTAACATAGTTTTTGCAGCATATAACAGCGAAGAGGCTGGTCTACTTGGTAGTAACTTTTACCCTAGTGACCCCGCGTTACCATTAAGTCAAAACTTAAAATTAGTTTTAAATTTAGATATGATTGGATCTATTGCTGATAATGATAGTAATTTAGAAATTTTTGGTTTGTATACGAACGCAACAAAAAATAGACTTACTCAAATTTTTGAAAAATTTGATATTTCAGCCTATTCTTTTGGACCAAATCAAGCGGTTTCAGACCATTATGCACTATCAATGTATACTATAAATTCATTCACACTATGTCACTATGACACCACATACTATCATACCCTTAACGACACAATAGAATATATTAGTGAGTCTACACTAGAAAAACACCTGTCAGCAGCACTATATTACTTAGGTTATAATATTTAAATTATTCGTTTTTGTCTATTTCTCGCTTAAGAAGTTTACTTGTTAAAGTGGGATTAAATTTCCCTCGGGATTTACCCATAATCTTGCCAATTAAAAAACCAAATGCTCTATCCTTACCGGCGCGATAATCTTCAATCGCGCCTTTATTTTCATTTAAAACGATTCTAATAGTTTCCAAAATAACATTTTCATCGCTAATTTGCATTAAATTGTGCGTTTTTGCAATGTTTAATGGTTCGTCAGTGCTTTTTAACATAATAGTAAAAATATCTCTTGCTTGTTTGTTACTAACGTCACCACTTTCAATTAAATTAACTAATAGGGCGATGCGTTTTGGCTCGATTGGAAAATCGCTAATACATATTTGCTCACTATTTAGATAAGTTGCAATTTCTACTGTAACCCAGTTACTTAATGTCTTATAAAAAGAAGTAAATTTGGCAGCTTCATCAAAATAGGCAGCATTATATTTATCTAAAAGTAAAATATCCGCATCATAATCAGATAACGAATATTCTTTGATATATCTTTTTCTTTTTTTATCAGCTAATTCTGGACAATTTGAAATAACCTCGTTTACAAAAGCGCCACTAAGTTTAATAGGTAATATATTCGTTTCTGGAAAATACTTATAATCAACAGTTTCGTCTTTTGAACGCATTGAAACAGTATCTTTAATACTATCATCATATCTTCTTGTTTCCGCAATTACTTTTTCACCTTTTAAAAGAATCTTTTCCTGTCTCTTTATCTCAAGATTAATAGCCCTTTCAACATTACTTATAGAATTAAGATTTTTAATTTCTACTTTCTCACCAAAACTGCTTGCTCCATATGGGCGTAGTGAAATATTGACATCACATCGTAATGAACCTTCTTCCATTTTGCCATCACTAACATCACTAAACGTAACAATTTGGCGAATCTTTTCTATATAAACGGCCGCTTCTTTTCCAGAGCGTAAATCAGGATGCGTCACAATTTCAATAAGTGGAATCCCTGCACGATTATAATCTATTAATGTTTCATCACCTAAATGAATTTGTTTGGCAGTATCTTCTTCTAAATGTAATCGTTGAATTCTAACTCTTTTAATCGTACCTTCAACTTCCAAATCAATATATCCTTCACTGCCAATTGGGAAGCGATCTTGAGTTATCTGATAGCCTTTAGGTAAATCACTATAAAAATAATTTTTACGATCAAATCTAATTAATTTATCTATTTTCATGTGAAGAGCATTTGAAACTCTAATTGCAAAAATAACTGCCTCTTTATTAACAAGTGGTAATGTTCCTGGAAGTGCTAAATCGATTGGAGTTACAAGCGTATTTGGTTCAGCTTTAAAATCAATTGGAGTACGAGAAAACATTTTTGTTTTGGTCTTTAATTCTACATGGATTTCTAATCCAATAATTGCTTCGAAATTCATAAATCATGCTCCTTTCTTTTCTAATATTTGCTCTAATTGATAGGCAATATTTAGTACGATACTTTCTTCAAATGGTCTTCCGGTGAAATTAACTCCCACTGGTAGTCCATTTATTT
This sequence comes from Bacilli bacterium, assembly GCA_035367155.1. GTDB lineage: Bacteria > Bacillota_I > Bacilli_A > RFN20 > CAG-826 > JAAYSA01. The sequence goes on along the minus strand of DAOSJI010000003.1, from coordinate 54,908 downwards.
TACCAAGAGGTATGGTAATAGAGGGGTAACCACCAAAATTAGCAATAGCGAGATGATTATCAGCGATCGCAAAATTATCATCATTATTATATTCGTTGAATTTTGGTGCTACCGACGGTGCAGCTGGCAAATAAATAAAATCATATTTTTCAAAAAGCTTATTTATAAACTCAACAATCTTTCTTCTAGAACGTTGAGCCCTTAAATAAGTTTCATCCTTGTTGTCTTTTGATAAGGCATATGCTCCATAGAGGATTCTCTTCTTTATTTGTGCAGAAAATAATTCACTACGGGTTTTTGTAACAATCTCTTCATATGTATTACCTTCTAAGCGAACACCAAAATTTACCCCATCATAACACGCAGTATTACTAGAAGCTTCTGCACAACTTATAACAAAATATGTTGGAAAAATCGCTCTAAGTAGAGTGATTGGCATTTCAACAAATTCAACCTTATGTCCTAAGATTTTTAATTCTTCAATCGATTTACTAAATAAGGACTTTAATTTTTCATCTAAAATATTATCAAATATTCCTTTTATAACGGCAATTTGATAATTTGATGTGGAATTTGCAGTATTTTTACTATATTTATCAACAACATGTGTTGAACTAGTAGGGTCATTTTCATCATACCCTGCTAGAGCCTCTAAAAGCAATGCTGCATCAAATACAGATCTAGTAAAGTATCCTGCATGATCCATAGAAGGCGCAAAAGAAAATAAACCATATCTTGATATACGACCCCATGAAGGTTTGAAGCCAACTATACCTCCATAACTTGCTGGTTTTCTAATCGAATCTCCAGTATCACTTGCTAATGCAAAAGGAACAACTGGGACAGTAACAGCTGCTGCACTTCCTGAACTAGACCCACCCATCATTTTTGTTTTTGTCTTATCCAGAGGATTATATGTAAATCCATTATGTGATGTTGTGCCTTTTCCACCCATTGCAAATTCATCCATTGTCGTTTTCCCTAATGGAATTGCTTTTATAGCTTTTAACTTTTTAATCATAGTTGCATCAAAAGGCGAAATATAGTTAGAAAGAATCTTACTACTTGCGCTTGTTATTACCTCTTTTGTTGCAATATTATCTTTAATTAAAAATGGGATGCCCCATAATAAATTATCTTTGTCAACTTCACCAATATTTTTTGCTAATTTTATAGCTTCTTCAAACATATTGGCTTCCATAAAATTATGTTTGTCCTTTTTAATTAGTTCTATTAAATATTCAACCACATCTAAAGGAGTTACTTTTTTCGACACATAAAGATTATGGAGTTCAACGATAGTTAATAGTTCGTATTTCATTATTTCACCACCTTTGGAAGTGAAATTTGATCAGCTTTTGTTTTCGGAGCAAGCTTAAGTACTTCTTTTTTTGTTAAAATTTCTCCTTCCCTATCTTCATGAAGAGTTCCAAATTGTTCTTCAAAAGGAAAAATCATTTCATTACATTCATCAACTCCACCAACTTCATTTATAAGTTCAATTTTATGCAAAAACGAAGGAAATTCTGCAAAAAGCTCATCAATTTCTTTATCAGTCAAGGAAAGATACATGCTATCTGCAAGTTTTTTTATTTGTTCTTTCGTAATTTTATCCATCATGTTTACCTCATTTAATGATTATACAATTAATCTTCTATCTTTTTAAGTAAGTTTAACAGTTCGTCTTCATCAATTACTGGAATATTTAACTCTTTGGCCTTCGTATATTTTGAGCCAGCGTTTTCTCCACAAATGACATAGTCAGTTTTAGGACTAACACTACCAGTCACTTTTGCTCCTAGTTCCTCAAGTATTATTGTTAGATCTTTTCTTCCATAAGAACTAAGAGTTCCCGTAATGACAATTGTTTTATTAGAAAAGAATGAATCTTGCTTTATCTCCTTACCCAAATAATTAACATTAACATTAGCTTCCTTAAGCTGATTAATTAAAGTTAGTTTATCTTCAGAACTAAAATATTCAATAATTGCCTCGGCTGCAACTGGACCAATGTCTCTAATTGTTAATAATTCTTCTTTCGGTGCGTTTATTAATGCTTCAATGTTTTTATATTTTTGTGCCAAAATTTTCGCTGTCTTAGCACCCACCTCTTTAATTCCAAGCCCGAAAATAAGTTTTTCAAGTGATTGGTTTTTACTTTTTTCAATAGCCTCAATAAGATTGTTTGTTGACTTATATGAAAATCCTTCGACTTCAATTAGTTCCTTTTCAAATTTATATAGTTTATAAATATCAGGAATACTTTTTATCATGCCTTCATTAAATAATAGTTCAACAACTTTTTCTCCTAATCCTTCAATATCCATAGCATTTCTGCTAGCAAAATGAATCAAACTTTCAATATTTCGAGCAGGGCATGAATTATTTGGACAAAAGTGAGTAGGTGCTTTTTCAATTAGCGGAGTCCCACATACTGGACAATGGGTAATCATTTCAAAATCAATTTCCGAACCAGTTCTTTTACTAATAACAGGTTTTACTACCTCTGGAATGATGTCTCCCGCCTTTCTAAGAACAACATAATCACCAACTTTAAGATTGCGCTCTATAATAAAATCTTCATTATGTAAAGTGGCTCTTTGAACTAACGAACCAGATACACGTACTGGCTCTAGTACAGCATTTGGAGTAATTTTGCCGGTTCTTCCTACAGTAAAAATAATGTCAATTAACTTTGTAATTGCCTCCTCAGGGGGAAATTTATAAGCAATTGCCCACTTTGGTGTTTTAGCGGTGTAGCCTATTAAATCATACTTACTTAAATCATTAATCTTAACTACAACTCCATCAATATCGTAGTCTAGATTAGGTCTTTTCTCGTTTATTCTATTTATGTAATCAATAACCTCATCAATGTTTCTACATTTTTTAACTTCTGGATTAATTCTAAAACCCATTTCTTTTAATTTTAATAGCGCATCAAAGTGAGTTCCAATATTAAAATCCTGGGCGTTTACAAAGTAATACCAATATGCTTCTAACTTTCTAGAGGCTGCAATTTTGCTATCTAATTGACGAATACTGCCTGCAGCAGCATTTCTTGCGTTCGCAAATAATTGTTCTCCTTCTTGTTCGCGAGTAGCATTTATTTGTTCAAAAACTCTTTTAGGCATATAAACCTCGCCACGAACTTCGAAATTATCTTTTATATTAACTTTTGTTGGAATTGATTTAATTGTGATTATATTACTTGTAACGTCTTCACCAACATTTCCATCACCTCTAGTAGCACCATAATTAAGTTTTCCGTTTTGGTAATCTAATGACATTGCAAGTCCATCTATTTTAACCTCAGCTACGTACTCAATTTCATCAACTCTCAAAAATTCACACACTCTTTTATCAAATGCTCTTAAATCATCTTCGTTAAAAGCATTCCCGAGCGAGAGCATCATTCTTTTATGAGTGATTTTATTAAATTCATCTGAAACTTTTCCACCTACTCGCATTGATGGAGAATAAGGATCATACATTTCTGGATTTTTTTCCTCTAATAAAATTAGTTCATGAAGTAAACGATCATATTCAGCATCACTAACGGTCGGTTGGTCTAAAACATAATATTCGTAATTGTATCGTTCAAGAAGTGAACGCAGTTCTAAAATTCTTTGATGATCCCTCATACTAAGTCTCCTTTTTTTATTTTTTTAAGCGCTTTATGATTTGCTACTAGCTTTTTCTTTCCCAAGTGTTCAAAATTGATATCTACAATTCCTTCTGCAGGATATACTTTTACGACAACTCCATGTCCAAAGGTACTATGTCTTGCATAATCTCCAACTTGCCATTCAATAAGTTCTTGATCCTCAAAAGGAGCATCTGGAAAATAAATGGGTGGCTCCTTATGCTTTTGATAACTGCGAAATAAATCAAATTCCATTTTTTTACTTGAAGGAAACTTAACGGTTATGTCAGCTTCTTTAAAGAAGCGGCTTGGTATGTTTTGGCTTGATAGAACAAAATTGTAGGCTAAATTACATGATAAAAATAGTTGCTTTCTTGCCCTTGTAAATGCTACATAACAAAGCCTTCTTTCTTCTTCAAGAGCTTTTTTTCCACCTTCTGTAACTGCTCGATTATTTGGGAATATCCCCTCATTTAAATTTGCTACAAAAACATAATCATATTCAAGCCCCTTTGCCATGTGAACAGTCATGATTGTTATATAATCACCGCTTTGAACTTCGTCCTGAGCACTTAACAAAGCAGCATTTTCCAAATAATCATTAAAAGTGACGTCAGGATTTTGCTCAATGAAACGATCAATGTCAATAAATAATGTTTTGATATTTTCAAACATGGCTTCTGACTTATCTTCGTCTTTTAATGATTTCACATATTCCAAATAACCTACATTTTCTAAATATTCTTGCAAAATTAAACTAATATTTCGTTCGTTTTTTTCTATTTCGATTCTTGCTTTATCAATTGAATCTAGAAAAGAGGCTATTTTTGCACAATTAGGCTTGTTAATGCAGTATTTTTCGGCTTCTTTTAAAACTTGAAGCAGTGGCTTATTACTAAGTCTTGCATCATCCTTCATAACTAATATTTTAGTTGATAATCCTCTAGCAGGAATATTTGCAATCCTTTCGACAGATATATCGTCTCGATCATTTTGTAAGATTCTAAAGTAAGCCAATGCATCTTTAATTTCTTTTCGTTGGTAAAAGCGTACACCACCATAAATTTTATAAGGTATTTGTCTACGCATAAAAGCTCGTTCAAATGGAAGCGTTAAGTAATTAGCACGAATTAATATCGCAAAATCACTATATGTCGCTTCTTCATTTTGGATTCTCGTTTCAATAATTCTATTAATAACCCACTCAGCTTCCTTATCAGGATCATTTGCAACGAATGGACTGACCTTTTCACCTCGTGCATTATTTGTAAAAAGGTCTTTATGTATTCTTTTCTTATTATGGCTTATTAATTTGTTTGCGACATCCAATACATTTTGAGTTGATCGATAATTTTCATCTAAAATATATGTTTTAACATTATATTTTTTATCAAGTTCTAGAATAATGGCTTCGTTAGCACCACGCCAAGTATAAATCGTTTGATCTGGATCTCCTACAACATATAGTGAGGCGTGTTCTGATAATAAATTTCTCATTATAGAGAATTCAATATCGTTTGTATCTTGAAATTCATCAACTAAAAGATGGGAAATGCGGTTTTGCCACTTTTGTCTTACAATAAGATTTTCTTTCAAAATTTTGGAAGTAAAAAGTAAAAGATCATCAAAATCAACCCCATTCATTGATTTTAGTTTTTTTTCATATTCCTCCCACATTTTTAAAATAGTTCGTTCGTCTTTAATTTTTTCATATTTTATCTTAATGTCACCAGGTGCAAAACCCTTGTTTTTCTTATCACTTATGTAATTAAGAGTTTCTCTTATAATGGGATCCCTCTTAGTGTAACCATATATAACTGCAATATCCTTTACGATTCTTGCTTGATCATCTTCATCATAAATCGTGAAGTCATTACGATAATTTAAAACACCAATTTCTTCTCTTAAAAACCTAGCACAGAAGGAATGAATTGTTGATACATTAACTTTTTTATTGTTCTGATTTAGTAGCTTATTTACTCTCTCCTTCATTTCATTTGCGGCTTTATTAGTGAATGTAAGTGCCCAAATATAATAAAGCGGTACACCTACTTCTTGATGTAAATATACAATTCTATGAGTTAAAACACGGGTTTTTCCTGAACCTGCACCAGCAATGACACGAACATATTGTTCGTTAGTAGACACTGCAGCTAATTGTTTATCATTTAATTTCTTTGAAAAATCCATAAAAAAATATCTCTTTATTGTAGTTTAATTATAACATAATTAGACGCCTAATAAAAAGATATAGGGCGGTATTAATTAATGATTTTTTAAATGGTTCAATATGGCTTTTTTACCACCTAAATTAATCACAACTAATTTATCTTTTATTAAGATGAGGGATGGTGTCCCAAGTATTGAAAAATCTTCTATATTATTGCAGCCAATTGTTGATTCTATATCTTTATTTACATTTATTTTAGGGCTAAATTGTATAAAATACATGGAAATTGTAGTGTTATTGTCAAAATCGATTATTTCATTTTTTATCTCATTACAGTGGATACATGAGTTAGAGAAAATGTAAACGTAATATTCATATTCATTTTGTTTAAATAACTCGTTGTATTCAATGATTTTATCTATTGGAAAATCAATCAATCTTGGGGTATCATTTTTACAGCCTAATATTAAAATAGTTAAAGCTATAATTATATAATTCTTCATATATATAAATTGAAAAGAATTTACCTTTTTATTATTTAACCATAATTAATGTGCTAACATTAATTCATGATGTTTAAAAACCGAACCGTTACACAACAAATCGCTTATATGGCAATCATGGCAGCCATAAATGTTATTTTAGTTTTGATTGGAACATTACTTCCACTATCTACTTTAATATTTGTGTTCGCACTACCTCTTACTAGTGTAATTGTTACTTTAAACTGCGATTTAAAATATTATCCCATCTATGCTATTACTTCTTTGACTCTTGGTTTTGTAATTAGTTTTTCAAGTATAGATATCGCACTATTTTATTTACTTCCATCGTTAATAACGGGCTTTATTATGGGGCTTAGCGTCAGACTAAAAATAGATCCAATCCATTTAATAGTTTTGGTTGCGTTAATAAATTTAGGCCTTTTTTACGCAGCAATTTCACTTTTCAATTTTATTTACGAAGTTAATTATTTAGATGAGTTAGCAAATCTAATAGGATTAAATACTCATCCTTTTGGATTACCCGTTTTACTAAGTTTAATTTTTGCAGTTTCATTAATCCAATCAACTTTAAGTTATATTTTAATTCTGTTTGAGTTAAGAAAGTATATTGAATATAAAGATAAAAACCATCCAAGTTCTTATATATTCATTAGTTCAATTCTTATTTTAATTTCTGCGATTTTCGGACCAATTTCGATTGCGGTATCCTATTTATTCTTATTTATCACTTTTCCTTATATTTCATATTTATTGTTGAAATTTTACCGTTTTAATATAAGGGCTTTTTGTATTATGATTGCAACTTTGATAGTTTTTACAATTATAGGCTTTGTTGTTTCACAACAATTATTACCTATTTCATTATCACTTTTATCATTGTTATTACCTCTAACAATTGTTGTATTTGAAGCGAGTTTATGGTTATATATAAGGTACAGGAAACAACAAAAAACGAGGGACATAGATGGTTAATTTTTTAAAGAGGATTGGAGTCGGAATGATAACATTATTATTAACTCCTTTTGCTCTGGCAGGATTTGTACTTTTTGCTGTTGGAACTATCTTTGTTTTTCTTTTCTACTCAATACTTGCTGTTATCAAATATTTCCAAGGTGACCGTTTAAAAGAACCATCTGAATTAGATCGAAGAGCTGCAAGAATTTTAAAAGATCGATTAGATAGCGAGCAAGTTAAAGATGAGCCCAAAACTGCAGAACAAGGGCAATTTGCAGGGGCAACAATAAATATTTTTCATAGCTCAAATCCCTTTGAGTCTAACTTAAATCCTCTTCCCGTTCAGAAAAAAGAAGATATTGGTTTTATAGATGTAGAGGATGCAACACCAAAAGAAAACATCGAAGCCATTGAGCAAATAGATAGCATTGAAATGGAGGGCGATGATGAATAGGGTTCTTTTTCTAGTTAAACTCTCGGAAAAAGATTGGCGCTTAATTATCGCTATATTTTTAATCTTTGTCTTAATCTTTTTAATCTTCTCCTTAATTTTTGATGTTGTTCGTCAAGTTATGCGTCGCCAAGGAAGACGAGTAGATGCCGATATGAAGATGTTAGTTGAAGCCGATCTAATACGTTCGCCAAAAGATTTTTCAAGAAATGCACACAGAAAAAGCAATGTAGTTCTTTTCTATCAATTTTTCCCACCAATTTTAATTGCAGTTTGTACAACAGTAATTTATGTAATTGCGATGTTATTTATGGGACCAATTAATCTTTTTGATTATAAAACAGAAGGCATTGGTACATTGTTTTATATATTTGATTGGGCCAATCAACCAAGAGCCAACTTTTTTGGAGTTAACCTTCCCTCCGATTGGCCCGAAGTAATTTCAACTCCTCACTTTGCCCCTCGAGCAATTATAAGTTATATGGTTGTTCCTCTTTATTTTATAAGTTTACTTTGGGGCGTGTTGGCAATTCAGTCCTACCTTTCTCGTTTTATAAGAATTCTAATACTCCGAAGAAAACTATTCTCTGCTGATTTAGATGACAAACGCTTATTAGACTTATCTGCTTTAGAACCCGAGCCGGTTGAAGAAGAGCCAAAAAAAGAGGAAATTGATGTCCTTTCCCCTTAATGTAAAGTAAACATTTAGTTAGTAACTATTTTGTAAATTCAATAACAATAGTAACAATTTCAACTACAACAATTAAAAAAAGTAAAATTATTATCCCAATCAAAACTCCCTTTTTGCGATTATATGCACGAAGGGCTTTTTCTTCTTCTGTTAACGGTGCGCTAAGGGCTGTTCTTTTATCTCTTCTTGCCATTGCATATCCTTAAAATAATATACTACCACTAGTGCGGCCAAATGGTTGAACATCACGAATGTTCTGCATGCCAGTCACATACATTAATAGACGATCAAAACCAATACCAAAACCACTATGAACACATCCACCATAACGACGTAGATCTAAATACCAGTCTAATTCTTCGGCATTTCCAGCCTCTTTCATCTTTTCAAGAAGCACATCAGCTCTTTCTTCACGTTGAGAACCTCCAACTAATTCACCAACAGTAGGTACTAATAAATCACAAGCGGCTACAGTTTTACCATCTTCATTTACTCTCATATAAAAAGCTTTTATATCTTTTGGATAGTCTGTTACAAAAACGGGTCCTTTTATGTGAACGTCAGTAATATATCTTTCATGTTCGGTTTGTAAATCCATACCCCAAATAATATCCTTATTTGCAAAATCGACACCATTTTTGACGGCGTTTTTTAATATTTCAATTGCTTCAGTGTATGAAATGCGCGCGAATTTACTATTAATAATTTTAGTTAATCGTTCATGAAGCGATTTATCGATAAAGTTGTTAAAAAATTGCATTTCATCAGCTGCATTATCCAAAACATATTCAATACAATATTTAATACATTCTTCAATTAATTCCATAATATCATTTAGATCCGCAAAAGCTACTTCTGGTTCAACCATCCAAAATTCAGCGGCATGTGTTTTTGTGTTACTACGTTCTGCTCTAAATGTAGGACCAAATGTATAAACACTTCTATGTGACATTGCAAAAGCTTCAACATGAAGTTGACCTGTAACAGTAAGGATTACTTTTTTTCCAAAGAAATCATTTGGGTTTTTATCATCTGTAACAACAGAGAATGTTTGTCCAGCACCTTCTGCATCATTACCAGTGAAAATAGGTGTATGGACATATAAAAAATCTTTTTCGTGAAAAAATTTGTGTATTGCAAACGCTAATTCACTTCTTACGCGATAAAGAGCATTAAAAGTGTTTGCTCTTGGTCTTAAGTGAGCGATTTCACGTAAAAATTCAAAAGAGTGACGTTTCTTTTGTAAAGGATATGAAGGATCAACTTCACCTAAAATTGTTAAACTATCTAGTTGAAGTTCAAAAGGTTGCTTGCTATCAGGTGTTTCAATTAATAAGCCTTCAACTTCAATTGTAGTACCTGTTGCGATTTTGGTAATTTTATCAAAATCTTCAACTGATTCTCTCGAATATACAATTTGTAAATTATTAAAAGACGACCCATCATTGAATTCTATAAAACCAATCGAACCATTGTCACGATTTGTCCGAACCCATCCTTGTAAAACAACTTCGGTTTCATCAACAACATAGTCGTTTCTAAATGCATCAAATATTTCTTTTACTGTCATAAGGTATACCTCTACTCTATGTCTTGTTATATTATAGCCAAATTATTATATTAATTGCGAAAAAAGTAATTAATTACTTTTAATTTATATTAAATTTGTCAAACTCCTCAATTCTCCAATTAGGATCAACCCCTAATGATAAAGGAGCAAATAATTGAAGATCATATAAATATTCAGCAGTTTTGGCTATCATTGCCGCTTGATCTGTCGTACACCATAAGGGGGGAACAATAGCATCAACATTTTTTTCTTCTGCTAATTCTAAAATCATTTCTCTTAGATAACTATTAGCAGAAACACCACCCGCTAATACGATTTGTTTGATTTCAAATTCCTCAAAAGCCTTCTTTGTTTTATTTACCAATGCATCTATTGCAGTTTCCTGAAATGAAGTGCACAAATCCTCAACTATAATACTTTCACCACGTTGTTTAGTATTATTAATCAGATTAATAACATGTGTTTTGAGGCCGGAATAGCTAAAATCATAGCTGTTTTGCAGGGCTGGAGTTGGTAATGTATAGCTGTGTTTACCTTTTCTTGCTAACTTATCAATTGGTACTCCGCCTGGATAACCCAAGCATAATACTCTAGCAACTTTATCATAGCATTCGCCAACTGCATCATCTTTGGTTTGACCAATTATTTCAAAATTAAAATGTCCTCTCATATAAACGAGTTCGGTATTTCCGCCACTAACTACAAGGGCAATGAGTGGAAATTTTAATTCTTTCACAAATTCATTCGCATAAATATGTGCAGCAAGATGATGAACTGGAATTAATGGCTTTTTATAAATTAAGGCAAGAGTTTTGGCAGCTTGTAACCCAACATGAAGTGCTCCTATTAAACCTGGTCCTCTTGTGACAGCAAATGCATCTACCTCATCAAGAGTAATTTTTGCTTTTTCTAGGGCTTCCTTTAAAACAATTGTAATATTTTCTGTATGAAGTCTTGATGCCATTTCAGGCATTACACCGCCATATTTTTGGTGCATGTCAATTTGTGTTGCAACAACATTACTTAAAAGCTTACCATTTCTTGTAATAGCTACACTTGTTTCATCACAACTAGATTCAATTGCTAAAATTGTACGCGTTGATTCTTTCATTATTTTTATCATATAAAAAGCATCATCACCATTATCGTAATAGGCTCGCTTTGTAAGCAAAATATTAAACCCATGCTTTTGATAAAAATTAATTGCTTCTTCATTATGTGTTCTAACTTCTAAAGTGACAGTTTGAATAGTGCCAATTTGTCTTATCCTAGTTAAAGCATCTTGTAAAAGAAGAGAGCCTAAGCCATGTCTTTTTACAAAAGATCTAATAGCAATTAAGTTAATAGTGGCACTCTCGAAAGTTAACCAGAAATTGATGAAACCAATAATAATTTCACCGTATTCTAGTACAAACGAGTATGAAAATGGCGATGTTTTATCATCGAGTTCACGCCTAAGTTGTTCTTCTGTCCATGGTTTTAAAAAAGACTCTTCAGATATAGTTAAAATAGTTGGAATATCTTTTAATTCCATTTCTCTAACTAATAAACGACGTTCTTTTCTTTCTTCGCTCATTTTAAAGTTCCTTCATATAACATGGTTTAATTGTTAAAATATCATCTGTTTCTTTTAAAAATGGACGAAGCTTAATCATGGTTTCAATTGGGCTTTTGACCTCTTGTTTCATGCCTAAATGTAATATGTCTCCTTTTAAAACAGATTCAGGGTGTTCTTTAATATATGCATGTAATTGTTCGTTTTTTAAAATACAATCTTTTAAAATTACTTTTTCTTTATTATAAACACCAACATATGATCTTTCACTTCTTGCATTTATAATACATATTGAAGTTTTCTCAAAATCGGCAAGTAGCCTAAGACTACTAATAGGATAAATTGGGATATTCAAACTATAAGCAAAAACTTTAGCGATAGTAAGTGCAATACGAACTCCTGTATATGAACCTGGACCAATCCCAACAACAATTTCATTAATATCTTTGGGGTTAATTTTATTATCGTAAAAAAGATCATCAAGAGCTTTAGTCATTAATTCACTTTGTTTTTGCCATGCTTTATCGTGATAATGTGCTATTAACACATTATCTTTAGTAATGCCGATTGACATGTTTTTATCACTACTATCTAAATAAAGGGTATACATTAAAAATGCTCCTTAATGATTTCGATTATTTTTTCATATTTTGTTCCAATAGCTTTAACTAAAATTTGACGTCGATTTAAATCAAGTATAGTAATATTAATTTCTAAAAAAGAACAAGGAATTAATTCTTTTATAAAAACTGGCCATTCAATAACGGCAATGCCATCTCCATCAATGTATTCTAATAAACCAATGTCTGCATCATTATCTTCTAAGCGATAAGCATCAATATGATATAAAGGTATGTCCGCTTTAAAATAACATTTTAGAATATTAAAAGTTGGACTAATTACTCTTTCCTTAATATTAAGGCCACTTGCTAATCCTTTTGTTAGTGTTGTCTTACCTGCTCCTAAGTCCCCAGTTAAAGTAATCACGCTATTTGAAGTTAAATAAGGAGCAATAAGCGCTCCTACTTTTTCGGTTTCTTTTTCATTATTCGTGACAAAACTGTACTCTTTCATAATTATTCCTTCTTTTTTTCAGTCATTTCTAGGAAGGTTAAATAGTATTTAGATACCTCATCAATATCAAAGGGAAAAGCGTTTTCTTCCATTAATTTATGTGTATTTATTGCCTCTTCTCTTATAATTTCAACTAAATCATCACCATACTCATACGATTCAACATGTTTTCTAAACTCATTACGATCAAGAAAACGTAAATCGTTATTGGCATTCATTTTTATATCTAGATCATAATCAATATATTTAGCAATTTTATTATCGATTAAAGTAGGTGATGCAATGTTAACATAAAAAGCAATCCCATCTTTTTTTATCATAGCAATAGCATTAAACCAGCGCTTCTTGCTAAAGAAGGTGACTGCGGGTTCCGCTGTATACCAAACACGACCATTAAATTCGACTACTTTAGTACACTTGCTAGCTACTATCAACCAGTCTTCATTATTTTCCAAGACAAAATTAGACTTCCACAATCTATGAAGTGTTCCATCATGTTTATAACTTTGGACTCTAATCCATTTACCAATAAATTCATCTTGGGACATAATCTTTTTTTCTTTTCTAATTATTTTTGAGTTAACTTAATAAACTCGTGAATCGCTTTTAAATCTTCTTTAAATTTAGTTTGACTTGAAAAATAGAAAGGTTCTCGAAGAGGAACAACCATTAAATCATCTCCATAAGAAAAGGCAACAGTAATTCTTTCTTCATCAAAAACAATGCTAATATCAGCTAAAGTTTTGTTCGTTTCAATATTTTCTAATATTTCAAGAGCTTTATTGGGTATATATTTTAATGCCTCTTCATCCTTAGCATAGATTAAGAGTTTTTTATCATCCAACACTTTTGTTAAGTCATCAACATCATTAGGACCAGGACAGGAAGCATAGGTTTCTTCGTCTGGGCGACGATAAATAACAATTCGATTCTTTAAAGGTTTCTTAATAGACGCTACTAATAATTTTCCTAAAAAAATTGGTTCACTTGTTTTATTGACTGCGCGATACGCAATATAGTCACTAACAGCAATTTCTTGACCGTTGAATTCATACTCTACATAATTGCGACTACCCGCTCTAATAACATCTTTTATTAAGCGAGCTTTTGTAAAGTGTTCTAATGTCATTTGTTTGTCAGGACTAATACGATAATTTTTAATACTTTCATCGTCATAGACATAATCACTTGTGATGCGATAATAATCACTCATGTATGTACTTGCTTTTTTTGTAATAGATTTTTTCATTAAAGCTGAATAAACGAACATGCCCATCACTAATACAGCAATGATTATAAATGTTGCCCACATTCCGTTTGTTCCGATTGGAAATAGAAATATATAACTTAATGTAACGACAATAATTGTAAAAACTAATAATACAGCATTAACTGCTCTATATGTTGTAAAAGACTTACTAAAAACTTTTTTTCTAGTATTAATATCGTCTTCAATTGGATGTGATTTTATTTCTACTTCGTTTTCATTCTCTTTTTTAATATCTTCAACTTCAATATTTTTATTGTTTTCGTGCATAAAAAACCTCCACCATACTATAAATAGTATGTTTATTATAACGACTGTTAACTATTTTTGTCATTAATTCTTTTTAATAAACTAATTGATGGGCGATAACCACGATCAGCACTTACTGTTAACCATGCTACCGCTTTATCTATCGATTTGATAACGCCAGTTCCTAAATAATAAGCGTTCCCAATTGCATGAATTGCTTTAACATAGCCGCGTTTTGCAGACTCTTCATAAAATTTTGCAGCTTCAATTAAATTAATTTCACGCCCATAACCAAGTTCATTAAATACACCTAGTTTATAAAACGCTTTTGCAAAATCTTGCTCAGCAGCTTTTTGATACCACTCGTAACTTTTCGCATAGTCGCATTCAATAACACTACCTCTTTCATAGGCAATACCCATATTGTATTGAGCGGCATCGTGACCGTTTTCAGCAGCATATCTAAACAATTCTACGCCTCTTTGTTCATCTTTTGGAATAGGTTTCCCATAAAAATAACAATAACCTAAAACTGTAAAGGCTGGAATAAAACCTAATTCGCTAGATTTTTTCGCTAACTCGAAACCTCGTTTTTGGTCTTCAGCAATGCCTTCGCCTTGGACAAGACGTCGAGCTAATTCGTGCATTGCTTCAGGATCATTCTTTTTAACTTTTCGTTCAAGTTCACGATTACTTCTTTTACCCAATCTTGTCGTCATAAAATCCCTCCTATGTTTATTATAACATAGGAATTATTTATTAAATGTCATTTATATTGATTAACTATTCTATTGGATAACGGCGATTCAACCTAGTAAAAGGAACTAATAATAATGAAAGAATTATCATTACCAAAAGTATGCTTGGACCAATATATGTAAGATTATAAATAGCAGCAGGACCAAAACTATAATGGTAAAGAACTACAGAACTGATTGTGCTACCAACAAAACGACCAAATCCACCAACGAAAATAGCTAATAATAAGAAAAGATAATGTTGAATTTTGGGATTTCCTTGTCTTGTAAAAATTAGCGTTCTAAAAAATGAAGCTAACGAAATTAGCCCAAAACCTAATAAATAATCGAATGAATAAGATTGGAAACCATACCCATCTAATTGGCATGTAATAATACCATAAACTACACCGATGGCTAGAAAGCTTTTAACAAAGTTAAATCTAAACGCAATAATAAATAGCGGTACCATTGTTAGACTAATTGATCCTCCAGTAGCACCAATTCGAATTTTTGGAACAAAATCCAAAACGACTGCTAAAGCAATAAAAATCGCAAGTTCAGGTATTTCTCTAACTGTGAATTCATTGCTCTCAAGTATGCTTCTAAGATAGTAAAACAATGATAAGGTAGTTAGCGATGCATATACAATTAAGCCCCATCCAAGACTAAAACTAGATGATTCAACAGTTTCACTATTAATTCCTTTATATAATGCTGCATATGAAAAGCTAAGAACGATGGTGATAATGACTAAAACCAGACTAATGTTATTAATTTCTTTTTCTTTAACTTCATCTGTTTTTATAAATGTTAATCCAAATGAAATGATTGGCAATAGTACTATGAGTGGAAGTATAAAATAGTCGTTCATTAGGCCGTTTTTTCCAAACATGACATCAATTAGATTCAAATTTCCAATCGCACTTATATTAACAATGGGAGCGAATAGAAAACATAGCGCTATTAAAACTATCAATCCCAAACTAATATTTATAATCATTTTTTCTTTATTTTTCGTCATGTTTTTTTCCTCTAATAAAAAATTCCTTGCACCTGCAAGGAAATACTATAGTAAAGGGGGGTACCTACGCTAGCATTACCTAGATCAGGTGTCGTCGGACTGTCATTATCAATCCCTCTCAGCCTGGTCGACCAAGCTCCTGAGTAATATTATATCACTAAGATTTAATTTTGCCAATTAATTGATGCTTGATTATTTTTAATCAAAAAAATGTTAGTTTTTGAAAATGGTTTTGTATTAAAAAAACCTCCTCTATTTGCTGATAATGGTGAAGGATGATTTGATTTAATTATTAAATGATGCGGGTTTTGTAATGGTTTTGCTAAATTTTGCGCTTTTTTACCCCATAAGATAAATACTATAGGTTGTTCAAGGTCGTTTAATACTTTAAGAATAGATTCTGTGAATTTTTCATAAACCTCTATTGAGTGAGATAACGGTTTATCCTTAATTACTGTAAGGTTAACATTTAAAAGTAAAACGCCTTGCCTTGCTAAATATGATAAATCACCATCATTTTTCATCGTTACTCCTAAATCATTTTCTATTTCTTTATAAATGTTTTTTAACGATGGAGGCAATTTCACACCAGACTTAACCGAAAATGCCAAGCCGTGTGCTTGATTTGGTTGATGATAGGGATCTTGCCCAATTATTACGCATTTAACCTTTGATGGCGGTGTAAGTTCAAACGCCCTAAAAACATCTTTTCTTAAGGGATAAACAATATCTTTTTTATAAGCACTATCAAGAAAACTATTTATTTTAGCTAAATAAGTTAAGAATGGTTCTTTATTGAATATATCATTCCAGTTTTCTAAATGTTCCATGACTAGATTATAGCATATTAAATTAATATTAATGTCTTTGCCGTGCTATACTAAATATATGAAGATATTAATTGTTTTTAACCATCCCGCGCCTTATAAAGTACGTTTTTTTAATGTCTTGGGAAAGCATGTTGACTTACATGTTATTTTTGAGCGTCAAAAAGCAAGCGACCGTCATCCACTTTTTTATGATCAAAATGTCACAAATTTTAAAGTCCACTCTATTAAAGGAATTAATCTAGGTAAAGAAAATCATTATTCCAATGGTGTAATCAAACATCTGAAGAAAAATAAATATGATGTGATAATCATGAATGGATATTCTACTTTTACTGAAATGAAAACAATTAGTTATTTAAAAAGAAAAAAGATTCCATATTACTTTTATGCAAATGGTGGAACAGTAAAAAAAGAATGTTATCTCAAATATAAATTTAAAAAACACTTTATTAGTGGTGCCACTGGTTATTTTTCAAGTAGTGAGGAAACCAGTAGATATTTAGAGCATTATGGTGCGCCAACGGATAAAATCTATAGATACTCATATAGCACAATATTTGAAGAAGAAATTCTTAAAAAAGAAATTCCTCTAAACGAAAAGAAGCAATTTTATAAAAAGTACAATATTGAAGGTTCAACAATTTTTGTTTCTGCAACAAGTTTTATCAAACGAAAAAACAATATGTTTCTTTTAAAAACTTGGAAAAATTTAAATAATGACAATCACCTTGTTTTGATTGGCTCAGGAAAAGAAAAAACAAAACTTGAGCGTTTCATCAAAAATAATAGGTTGAGTAACGTTCACATTTTATCATTTGTACCTCGAGATCAAATCTTGGATTTTCTAGCTCATGCAGATTATGGTATTTATTTAAGTAGATATGACATTTATGGGCATGTAATCAATGAGAGTTTGTCTCAAGGACTCTCTATTATTGCAAGTTATAATATGAACGCTACGAAAGAATTAATTAAACACGGCAAAAACGGCCTCATTTATAAAAACAATGACGATTTGCTTAAGTTAATTTCTAAACTAAAAGAATGTAATTTCACTCATGAGGCTCTTTTGACCGCTAAAGAAAATACAATCGAAATTATGGTTATGCAACATCTAAAAATTTTAAAGGAGTTACTCTAATATGAAAATTATCTATCTTACGACTGCTATGATGCCTAAAGATTTTAACAATCTTGTTAAGATTTCAAAAGTTAAACCTAATCCTAGCAGTCAAAATTTTCACTACAAAATAATTCATGAATTAAAGAAAGATAATGATGTAACTGTTATATCACTCCGACCTGCAAATTCAACAACATGTGACCAACATTATTTCGAACATGAAATCAATGATATCTTTATTTATCCAAGTTTTCTTAATAGAAAGTTTTTAAAAAATCTAACCTTTATTAGAAATTCTAAAAAAATAATTAGTAGTTTAAAATATAATGAACAGCCTATTGTAATTGTTGATTTATTGAATCCGCATCTTGCTAAGCTTGCTCATTATATAAGAAAAAATCATGGTGGGCGAATCGTCGGTATTATTACAGACAATCCTAATAACTTATCAAATGTTAATCACCGTTATATTAAAAATGTTGAGAGTTCTTTTTCCTATTGCAACGCTTATATTGCTTTGACTGAAAACCTTAATAAATATGTAAACCGAAGAAATAGACCGTTCTTAATCATACCTGGCATCTTAAGCGAAGATATTATTATAAAAGAACGGCCAGTTAACTACGATTATTTTTTCTTTGGCGGTGCTCTTTATGAACGATATGGTATCAGAAATTTAATTGAAGCTTTTAAAAAAGTAAATACTGATGCACGCCTTATAATTGCTGGTCATGGTCCAATGAAAGAAGAAATTGCATTGCTTGCAGAAAATGATCCCCGTTTTATTTATGCTGGTTTACTTTCATTTAGAGAAATGCTCCAATACCAACAACACGCACTTATTAATATTAATCCTAGAATTTTCACAACGGATTTAGATTATTATTCCATTCCAAGCAAAGTAATTGATTATGCTGATAGTAATAGACCTACACTTTCTTCCCTATCTCTTGATTTAAGGAAAATTTATGGTGACTCAATTCATTGGGTATTTAATTCATCTATCGACCAACTATCACAAGAAATAACCAATGTTCTTAAAAACATGGATGTAAAAAACCTCAAAGCTATAGAAGCTAAAAAGATTGGAAGACAACACTTTGATCCAAAAATAATTGGAAATAAAATCAATTCTTTCTTTAAAGAACTCTTCTAAAACGGCTTTAATTTTACATTTTGCTATTTATTTAACATTTGCTAGTTTTCAAATAAATAAAAATCATTAGGATTTTTATTTTTTTATACTATACTAATTATTAAAAAGGAGTAGCATTTGTGTATTCGAAAATAAGACCTCAAGTATTCGTCAATCTTATTCGAACGATAACCATAACACTTTTATCGTTTATATCTTTTCCATTTGCCGCACAAGCGTTAGGGGATGTAGCTATGGGGCAATACTCTTGGGCAAATACATTTGTCTACTATTTTTTAATTATTGCTAGACTAGGCATTCCAATGGTCGCGGTTAGAGAGTGCGCCTTAGTAAAAGATGATAAAGAACTATTAAATCGCAAAATACAGTCCTTCTTTTTGCTTCAATTAATAACTACTTTTTTGTCTTTCGCTGCTCTTGTTACAATTACTTTTAGTCTTGGAGATAATTTAATGAATGCTGATATGCGTTCATTAGTTATGCTTTTATCATTAAACTTTTTAGCGGGCGTTTTTTCCTTTGAATGGGTATACATTGCTTTTGAAAAACATTTTTACTTAGGAATTAGAACAATAATTATTACTTTCTTTACATCGCTTCTTGTCATTTCATTTGTAAAAAGCGATAAATTTTTATATGTTTACGCTTTTATTGCATGTTTAGGATCGGTTTTAACATCAATTGTAAATATGTTTTTACTAAAAAAAGAAGGGTTTTCGTTTAAACCTGTTGGTAACTATGAATTAAAAACAATTATTAAACCCTTGATACCTGTTTTTCTTTTAACAATTGTTGCTACCATTTATAACCAAACCGATACACTAATTCTTGGTTTAATTGATCAAAGTAAGCGTGCAGTTGGTAGTTATGCTGTTGGTGTTCGGGGCATTGAGATTGTGATTACAATTCTTACTTCTTTAAGTGCTGTATTTATTCCCCATGCATCGCATGCATTTAAAAATAATGATGTGCAAAAATTTAAATCCATTAATGAATATAGTGTTAATATTACTTTCTTTATAGCAATGCCAGCGGTTGCAATGATGATAATTCTTGCACCTAATATAGTTAATTTCATTGTCTTTGATAACGTTTATTGGGATAACGCCTCAATTAAAAACGCCATTTTAGCTACTTCAATTTTAGCTAGTTTAATGTTTACATTCTCTGTAAGTGAGAATATTTATCAACAAGTATTAATCCCTATTAAAAAAGAACGCTACTACTTGTTTGCAATGATTACTGGGGTAATTCTTAATATTTCATTATCTCTTATCCTTGGTTTAGTTGCTTTTAAGAGTAATCCGCTTTTAGGTGTCGCTCTTGCGACATTTATAAGCGACATTGTTATTTTGATTATAATGCTTGTTCTAGCTAGAAAATATGTCTTAGAAAATTTTCTTTCTCTCAATAATTTAAAAATAGTCATCGCCACTGGCGTAATAAGTGTCGCAAGCTATTTTCTTGTTCCATATTTAAAATTTCACCCCTTGTTAAATGTATTACTTACAATTTTAGGAGCAGGTATTATATATCTTGCATTATTGTTATTGTTCAAAGAAAAATTAGTTACTTCTGTTATAAAAGTATTTAAAAAAGAAAAATAGATGCCCAGCATCTATTTTTTTAAATCTCTACAATTGGTCTATTTTCTGGATTCCAGTTTGCCATATAAACATCTGGAACTGGAACTTCATATCCTTGACCTTTATAAAATGTTAGACTCGTACATCCTTGGAAACAGAAACCCTCAACGCGCGTGATTGTTGGAGGTAAATAAAAACCTTCAAGTGATCTACATCCTGCAAAAGCATATGCTTCTAATCTTTCTAGTGTTGAAGTTGGATTAACAGTAAAAGTTCTTAGTGATGTGTTATTACTAAATGCTCGGTTTCTTATTTCTTTAACAGTATCAGGAAGTGAAAAACTCTTTAAAGCGGTACAGTCTTTGAATGCATTAGCATCAATAATTTCTAAATTACTATTAGGTGCAATTATAACTTCTTCTAAACCACTTGCACCTTCAAAAGCACTGACTGCAATAATTTCTAGTGTAGATGGTAAAGTGATTTTTTTAAGTTTCGTTTGATTAGCGAATGCTTTATTACCAAGGATTCGAACGCCTTCAGGAATTACTATTTCACTATTTGCATCAGTTATTTCGCCTTTATATTTATACATTAAAAAGCTAACATTATCGCTATCTTTTAAAAATGTCAAACCATCTTCTTGACTATTAAACCAGCCATTATTTAAGAACGCATCTTCTCCTACGCTAGTTACTGTCCTAGGTAATGAAATATTTGTTAAATTAGGCGTATCTTTAAAAGTCCCTTTACCTATCATTTTTAATTTACTCGTTGCGTTAAAATTGAGGGAACTTAAACTACTTGCACCTTCAAACATAAAATCATATAAAGTTATAAAGTTATCAGCGACATCAAAACTTTCTAATCCTATCGCATCTTTAAAGGCTCCATACATATTGTCTGGTGCTAAATTTGCATCATTTGGAATAACTATCGAGGTAAGATTGGTTGTACCGCTAAAAGCACCTTCATGAATTCTTCGAATTGATGAAGGAAGAGTTAAATTTGTTAAGGAAGTACAGTTTTTAAATGTTCCTTCTTCAATTGTTAGAAGTTCATTGTTAAATGTAACACTAGCTAAATCACTTGCGTCACTAAAGGTGTAACTATTAAGTGTATTAACACTTGGTGGTAAGACAAAAGATAATATACCACTTTGTTGAAAGGCAGCATCTTCAATCGTTGTAACTGTGTCAGGTAACGCAACATTTTTTAAAGATGGTGTATTTCTAAACGCTGCAAAACTAACTTGGTTTAGGGAATTTGCCATTGAAAAATCAACATGACTTAGTTCTGTTGTTCCTTCAAAAACAGAACGAGAAATATTTCTAAGATCTCGTGGTATAACTACTTTTTCAATTCCTGAATTTAAAAATGATCCATTACCAAATGAAGATGTTTCATTATTGAAATGAACTTCATTTATTGGGGTTAATAAAGTGCCCTCATCGTTTCTTACACCAAAAGTTTTTAACTTTGGTGTATTTGCAAAGCTTTCTTCTCGCAAACCACGGAAAGAAACAGTTCCTTCAACTTCAACGATATTTCCTTCAATATCGATTGTCGAATATGTCCCAGTCCAAGTTTCATGAATTGTAACTTTTTCAAGCTTGCTTGAACCGTAGAAAACTTTGTTTTTTACGGTAATCATTTGTTTTGGTAAATCAACATTTACAAGTGCGCTATTTTCAAATGCGCTTTCTTGAATATCAAAAATGGAGTCTGGTAAATTAATTGAGGCCAAATTTGTGTTGTTTTTAAAAGCATCTCGTCCAATTATTTGAAGAGTTTCAGGAAGACTATAAGATGTAACATTTTCATTCCAAGCAAATGTTGCTTCTTCAATTTTTGTAAAAGTGCCATTTAAAACAATATCACCAGTTAGACCAGAATTACTAAAAGCTTTTTCGCCAATTTCTTCAATATTTTCAATATTATTAATATTAATATCTGTTAGCATTGGTGTATTTTCAAATGCTGATGTACCAATATGGGTTACATTCTCGCTTAAGACCACTTTTCTTAGATTTGGATTATTTAAGAAAATCTTTGGAGTAATTTTTGTAACATTAATCGGCATATAGGCTTCAACTAAACCTGGTTGATTAGCAAATAGACCGCTTCCAATGTTAACAACATCACCGTTATATTCTAAAACATTAAAACCAGCATCAATTAATTCTTGTTCGTTAGGAGCATCACGCTCAATAAGAACTGTATTATTTGGCATTAACCCTTTATAAGCATATAAAACTTTTCCTAACATTAAAAATCCGTCAGGAAAATTATTAAAATAAGGCGTATTATCTAGTGCATTAATACCAACATCAGTAATATTTTCACTCAATTTAATTTTTGATAAATTCGTACAATTAAGAAATGCGCCATCACCTAAAGTATGAATTGTATTTGGTAGGACAACTTCTTTTAAGCGTTCTAAGCCTGCAAAAGCATGATCGCCAATTTGCGTTACAGGCCTTCCTAAAAGTTTCTTTGGTACGATAAATTTAGCAGGATAGTTCTTTCTTGAATCAACCGCATCGATTCTAATTTCTTCGGTTTTTCCATCTCTACTCATTTCGTAAGAAAAAGTAAGATAGGACATGTTTTGATAGTCAACTAGAACATATTTAATCGCAGCCCAATATATTGTTACTAAAACAGCTGCTATGGAAGTCCAAATACCAACATGTTTAAAAATCTTTTTATTCCGTTTTTTCTTTTGTTCATCTGTTAAAGGCAACTTAACGGCTTCTTTATTTTTCATTTTTAGGACCTCCTTTTCTTTCGTTTTCTAAACGTTTCTTATATGATTCTAATTCTTTATCGTTTGCTCTTACAAAATGACCGGGTTCTATTTCGTGAAGCTTAACAACATCATCTTTTGTATAACCATGTTGAAGAGGATGATATATTCTAACTTTCTTTTTTCTTTCGATTTGTGGATCAGGAAGTGGAACTGCTGTTAAAAGAGCTTGTGTATAAGGATGAAGCGGCATTTCAAATAAACGATTTGCATCCGCAATTTCAACGATTTTTCCGTTATTTATAACTACAATACGATCACTAATATATCTAACGACGGATAAATCGTGCGCGATGAAAAGAATCGTAAGATTGTACTCATCGCGAAAATCTTTTAATAGATTTAGAACTTGCGCACGAATCGAAACGTCTAATGCAGAAATTGGTTCATCTGCGATAACAAGTTCAGGTTTCATAACCATTGCTCTAGCAATTCCAATTCTTTGTCTTTGTCCGCCGCTGAACTCATGAGGATAACGTTTTAAATATTCAGGTGGTAAACCAACTTTTTCCATCATGTCTGTGATTTTTTTGATACGTTCTTCATCATTTTCATATAATTTAAAAGCACGTAACCCTTCACTAATAATGTAGTCAACATTACTACGTTCGTTTAATGACGCTGATGGATCTTGAAAAATCATTTGAACTTTAGTTTTTAATTCTCGCTGTTTTGCACGGCTAATCTTGCCTGAAATCCGTTCGCCGCGATAAAGTATTTCTCCACCTGCAACAGGTACAATTCTAATAAGTGTACGGCCAATTGTTGTTTTTCCAGAACCAGATTCACCTACAAGACCTAAAATTTCTCCTTCAAAAATATCAAGATCAAGACCTTCTATTACAACTCGCTCTTGAATACCACGTTTAAAAGAAACTTTTACATCTTTAAAGGAAACTAATACTTTTTGTTCTTTACTCATTCTGTATTAACCTCCCTTTTTAGCTCCTCTGATGCAATTTCCATACGCTTTTTAAGTTCACGAATAACTTTAGGCTTTTTGACTTTAGGAGCTCGAGGGTCTAAAAGCCAAGTTTTTGCAAAGTGCGTATCGCTAATTTTAAACATTGGAGGATCAACTATAAAATCGATATTCATTGCAAATTCATTTCGTGGTGCGAAAGCTTCTCCAACAATTTCAGTAAGAAACGTTGGAGGATTACCTTTAATATGGTGAAGCGGCTCTTCTTTGCTACCAAGTTGCGGTAAACTTTGAAGTAGCGCCCAGGTGTATGGGTGGGCAGGATTATAAAACACTTCATCACAAGTGCCATATTCAACAACTTGACCTCCATACATAACTGCTACTCTATCAGCGACATTAGCTACAACACCAAGGTCATGAGTAATAAAGATTGTTGTCCAACCAAATTCTTTTTGTAAATCTTTAATAAGTTGAAGAATTTGCGATTGAACTGTGACATCAAGAGCAGTTGTAGGTTCATCACAAATCAAAATTTCAGGTCGACAGGCTAGTGCTATTGCAATAACAACACGTTGTCTCATCCCACCTGAATATTGATACGGATAATCGTTATAACGATTTCGCGCATCAGGGATTTGAACTCGTTCTAAAATTTTAATTGCTTCTTCTTTAGCGTCCTTTTTGTTAAATCCGTGGTGAATTTGCAGGACTTCTGCAATTTGAAATCCAATTGTTAAAAGTGGATTAAGTGAAGTCATTGGGTCTTGGAAAATTGTAGCAATCCTTCGGCCACGAATCTTTTGCCAATCTTTATTTGATTTATATTTAGAAATATCATCAAACTCATTTGTTTTAGGATTTCTAAATAAAATTTCTCCGCCACTAATAAAACCGTTATCTTCTAACATTCCTGTAAAGGTTTTAGTAAAAACTGATTTACCTGAACCAGATTCTCCAACAATAGCTAAAGTTTCACCTTTAATAACGTCTAGAGAAATATTTCTAATGACATTAATCTTTTTTCCATGCGTAAGAAAACCAACGGAGAGATTTCTAACTTTAAGAACTTTATTTTCATCACTAGAATGATCTAAATAATTAGGATCAGCATAGCGATAAAGTTCTTTTTTAATTTTGTTATAATCTTCTTCGCTAGTATGAGCATCAATATTAATTGATGGCTCTAGAAGTTCTTCTTTAACTTTTAATTTTTCCTTTGCCATAATTACTACCTACCGATGCGTTTTAGGATCTGTTGCATCACTAAGTGCAAGTCCTAAATAGAAAAATGCTACTGTTAAGGGCACCATTACAATTAAAGGTGCTATTAGAATATATGGATGTTTTGTCCAGTTAACATCACTTGTAGCAGAAGTTAATATTTGTCCAAGAGTAACTTGTTGCATTGGTTGGAAAGATAGTCCAAAGAATGCTAAACCAACTTCAGCGCTAATTCCAGCAGGAATTGAAGTAGAAACTACCGTTACAATTACACTAACTAAATAAGGAAGTAAGTTATGCGTAATCATTGCAACTGGACTTGAACCAAGCGTTTGTGAAGCAATGTTATATTCACGGTTACGAATAATAATAATTTGATTACGAATAAAGCTAGCTAGACCAAGCCAACCAAATAAACAAAGTACAAAAACAATCGTCCAAAATGAACGTGGTAAAAAGTTCATTAAAAGAATATAAAGTAGTAATGATGGTACATTACTAATAAAATTACGAATCTCAATCATAATTGGATCAAGCCATCTAAAATAACCCCATGCTGCACCAATAACAATACCTAAAACAATATCAATTAAGGCTACAGTTGTTGCTAGAATTAAACTAAAGCGTGTCCCTTCCCATACAAGCGACCAAAGGTCAAGACCTGCAAAATAGCCCATCCCTGCGCCGCCTATACCAAACCAGGAAACACTACTAGGCCCATGATAGTGAACACCAGAAAAGCGTGGATCACCATAAGGATATTCAAATAAATTTCCGTCTCGCTCATAAATATGGTAAGACTTCATAATTGGTCCAAAAATTGTAAAGAAAAGTAAGATTACTAATAAAACTATACATATAATTGCAATCGGATTCTTAAAAAGCCGTTTAAATGTTGAACGCCAATAAGAGTACGGAATCGCATCTAACTTTTCAAATTCTTCATCTTTTGTTCCGACAACTGTAAAAAGGTCTTCAATGTCGTGACGAATTAATGTATCAATATGTTTTGACATCTTCTACCTCCTACTCCGTTGTAAAGCTGATACGTGGATCAACTAAAGCTGTCACAATATCGCCTGCTACATATGAAATAATTGAAATTAATGCTGAAATAACGACAATCCCCTGAATTGCATATATATCATGCATCGCGTTAGCTTGCACTAAAAAGCCACCTAACCCAGGAATGCCGTAAATCTTTTCAATATAAAAGGTTCCAAGAAGTGAACCTAAAATCGCTGCAGGAATCGAACGAACTAAAGGAACGACAGCATTACGAAGAACATGAACATACATGATTCTGTTCTCACTTAACCCTTTAGCTCGAGCAAATTTAACATAATCTGCTGTAAACTCATTTAACATATAACGCCTTACCCATAAAGCAATACCTGCCATACCTGTAAAGCCCATTGTTAAAATTGCAGGTAACCAACTTAAGAAATTTTCTTCTCGATATTGATAAGGTAACCCAAGCGCAAAAACTAAAATTGACATCCAGATGTAGTAATATGCAACACCCGGAATTGCATCAATCGTAATAATATATGTCTTGCCGAGGCGATCAAACCAGCCGTCTTTATATTTAGCCATAATGATTCCCATTGGATAACCTAAGGCAAGTTGGAGAGCCGAGGCAAGAATACCAATTTTAAAGGAAATCATCATTTTATCTTTTAAGATAACATCAATAACATATTGTCCGTTAAGACCGCTACCCATAAAGTAGATTTTGCCTAAATCCATAATAAAATTGCGGCATTCTCTTGATTGAACAATCGTTGTTAGACCATCTTCAATTACATCAACGCGACAAATAGTTTTTGGAAAAGGTAAAACTTGGTAATAATATTTTAATAAGCTCTTAATGACGCTACCAGATAAACCAAGTTCAGCTTTTAAGTTTTCACAGCGTTGTTCGCGAATAGGTGCTGTTAATTTGTCCCAGTTTTTAATAGCGTTTTTGCAAAGTTCATTTGAATCTTGCAGCCTAATTAATAAATAAGTCGCAGTGATTGCAAGCACAACCGAAACAAGCGCACTAATAATTCGACGAACTGAATATACTAAAAGAGGACGTCCAAAGATGTTCTTTATTTTTTGGTTGTTTTTAAAAATAACGCCATAGCCAACTAGCATTACAAAAGTAAAGAAACATACTACTAGGATGATCACTGTATATCCAATTAGATATATAGCCATAAATACTCCTTCCTCTTTCTTAAAATTATATAATGAGTAAACTCATTATTCAATAAATTATAATACCAAGAAAGGTTAGGAAACCTAACCTTTCAAGATATTAAGTTTATTAACTAATTGTCTAATTAGTCAAAAATAGTTGTTCTAGGTGCGTTTGCTTTAGCAGTATCGTATTGTTGTTTTAAACTACGACGTGTTGCAGCATTTACGGTTTCTTTTAAAACCCATACACCTTTCATTTTATTGCTAGATAAGCCATATGAAGCGTTTGGTGTTTCATAACCAATTAAACGCGATACACTGACAAACCAACCTTGACCCTGGTTATAAATCGAACGAATTAAGCTTAGGTCAGTTAAAAGATGTACTTCTGCTTCAGCAAAGAGTTCGTAACGAACCGCGGTGTCGCTATGTTCATTTTTAGCTTTATTTACTAAATAATCATATTTTGCCGTAACACCAAAGCGTTCAACACCATCATCGCCCATTTGGCTATCTGCAACTAAAACACCATCAACATTATGATAACCAACGCGGTCAGGATGATTTAGAGTACCTGAATAAGCACTCATTTCGCCTTTGCTTGTATAGCAATTTAAGTATGTAAGTGGATCACCATAGTCAGGTGCCCAACCCATAATATGAATACCATATTGATGTGCATCACTTAATTTAATGTAGTCACTACTTGAAGCAATTTGATCTGGACCAGCAACGACGATTTCAAAATATGGATATTGTTTGTTTTGACAAAGTGGTAACTCATCAGTAACTAAACGATCATGAATCGTACAGCCGTTCATTCTTTCGTTTGCATCACGAACCCAAATTTGATCCTTCTTATAGTAAGTAGCATCGTTAGTTGATAAATACTCGGATTTAATTGGGAAAGTAATTGGATTTGCTGCTCCAACTGTAGAGTTATAAAGTTGAATATCTTCTAATGCTTGAGCTGCTAAGTCTTGTACTTGATCAAAAGCAAGGTTTGTATAGCCGTTATAGTCTGTTTGACCTGGGGCTAAAATATCACTTGCTTGTTGATAAGTAAGACCAAACTTATCTGCAAATGCTTCATAAACATATTCAATATAGTCGCGTCGGTTTACATCATCTACAACAAAGCCTCTCATTGTAAAGGTTTGTGTTTGTGATGAATCTGCATCACTTGTAAAACGTTGGACATTATAAGTTTTTTGGTCGATACCTTTTAAAAATAATTGTCTAACGCTACTTAATTGCGTTGATCTATTCCAGTTTAAAATGTCATTTTGAGTTACGACTGAATGTCTTTGATTCCAGCCTGTAATATCACGTTCGATATTTAGCATAAAGTGGAAGTTAAAATCGATTGAGTCAACATAACGTGAATAGACATCATCATGATAGGGGTTTTGTTTAGTTCCAGTTCCATCTGGTCCAAGAATATATTTTGCCCATCCCTCGGTATCGTTTTCACTAATACCAAATGCGTCAACTTCACCTTTTTCAAATAAAAGACGTATGTGATTTGGGTCTGCATTATCAGGGTAGTTGTTATAAGTCATTGTATCAACATGAACATTTTTAACATCCCAATATTCAGGGTTTTTGCGGTAAACAACCTTGTTAGCATCCCATTGTTCAAGCCAAAAAGCACCATTATATAAGAAGGTTTCTGCTGAAGTACCAAAATTACTAAAGCCAATTTGTTTAATAAATTGACGGTTAACTGGTAAAAAGCATGTGTAGGTTAGTGCTGTTGGGAAGAACGGCATTGATTCAACTAATCTAAATTGAATCTTAAGTGGATCATCTTCAAAAACACGAATTCCAACACGCTGAAAGTTTTTAACAGCATCAATATCTGTTTCTAAAACTTCAACTCCAGTGTAGGCACTGATAGCTTCTGCTACTTCAGCATAAGTTGTACTCGTTGACCAAAAGCGACCAGTACGGTCTGGTTTTCCTGATTTAATTGATTGAATGATTTCTGTGTAATAGTTATATTCAAGAGCTCCTTCAATAAAAACACTTGGAATATAACTAGTTTGCGATTCATTCTTTGCATCAAGGTTTAACTCTAATGAGTTTTTAAAGTCATCAGCAGTAACATATTGTGGTGTCGAAACCCCTTTAATTAGTGGGCTATAATGTTCACCAGTATTTGTTAACCACTTAATACCTGGTTTGATGGTAAATGTAAATTCTTTGCTATCTGGTGTTTTGCTTGCACTATCAGCTAAAGCTAATTTAAGAGCACCAAATTCATCGTTTTCTAATAAACCATCAACGAAGTTTGCTATATGTTGGGAGTTACTTCCAGTTTGGTCTTTAACACTATTAAGTGTTGCAAGAGGAATTCCAACAAAACCATTGTAATGATATTTAGCTAGTTCACCGGTTAAATAAGGACCGGTAACTTTTTGATAATTACCATCGTCTTTACCACATCCTGCAAGAAGTAAGGATCCTGCAAGGACAGCAAGAGCAAGGTTTCTTCGCTTTATTTTCATAATTTGCCTCCTTTTATGAATTTATACAATAAATATCATAATAGCACTTATTTTTATAGTCAAATAAAAACTTTTTTTCTCATTGTGAAAACGCTACCAAAATGATACATTCAAAGTGTTTATTAATAATAAATTATTAAAATGTTTTTATTTGACAAAAAATGAGATGATTTCTAGAACAATAACAACTATTAATAAAATCGCTGAACTAATCCAGGGTGCAGTTCTATGTTTTCTTTTATGAGCAATTTCTTTTTCACTGAGTTTACCCGCCCAGTTTTTTTCTTTTCTTCTTACTCTAGCTTCACGAAAATCGGTAACAATAAATCCATAAGCAAAATAAACTATGATAAATAATAAGATGACAATTTCTACACCAAAAGGGAAATTTACATTAAAAGAACCAAAAATTGTTGTATAGGCAGTTAAAAAATATAAACCAAAAGCAACTACATTAGCGACAAGCACCATAATAATAATTGCTATCCATGTTTCTTTTTTCTTTAGTTGTTCTTTCATTTATGTTCTCTTACTCACTTTATCATATAATTGCAATTAATTAACGGTAAAAGTATACTAAAGATGATAAAAATATGGCAAACAAAAACTTTAAAGAAAACAAGTTAAAACGATTTATTGCAAAAAGTATTCAACCACTTTTGCGTGTTTTTAATAAACGCGCTTATGTTTCGCTTCAATATCGCTATATTACAGGACATAAGCTAGATTGGGTAAACCTAGAGCGCTTTACCGAAAAACTACAAAAATTACGTCTTGATATTTATCCCTACGATGATAAAGTCAGTTGGGCTGCTGGAAGAGTTGGGGCAAGAGAATTTGTTAAAGAAAAAGGCTTAGAGGAACTCCTTGTTCCAATTGTTGGAATTTATGACTCTTTTAAAGAAATTGAGTGGGATAAAGTACCTAATCAATTTGTTATTAAAGCTACTCATGCTTGTGCTTTTAACTATATTTGCAAAGACAAAAGTAAGCTTGATAAGAAAGAACTTGAAAAGAAATGTCGTCGCTGGCTTAGAACTGACTATGGTAAAAAAACTGTTGAGCTTCACTATAGTAAAATTAAACCTCAACTTATCATCGAGCATTATGTTGGAACGGAAACTTCTCTTCCAACTGAATATAAATTTAATGTCTTTAACGGAACTCCGCGATACTTATATGTAGTAACGGGAAGAGGACAAGATATTCGTTATAATAATCTAGATATGAACTTTGAACCCTTTGATGGTGCTCAGTTTAATCACTGGACAAAAACCGACTATCCTTTACAAAAACCAGCTCAATTTGAAAAAATGGCGCAAATTGCAGCCATTTTAGGAAAAGACTTTCCTTTTGTTAGAGTTGACTTATATTTAGTCGGTAAAAAAATATATTTTAATGAGTTAACATTTACTCCTGCTAAAGGAACATTAATTCTTGATGATGATAGTTATGATTTCTTAATGGGTAAATGGTTAACGCTTCCTTAACGCCACTTTGAATGTGGAAGCATTAATTCATAAAGCATTAATGCAAATTTATAATCAGTATCCGTATTAACAACACCACCTGGGCAAAGGAGCACATGTTCCTTAAGAGTAAAACTAAAGGAGAAACCGGTGGTTCTTTTCAATAGGGGGAGTTGTTGTTGGGTTAAAACATCTTTTAATCTAAAGTAAATAACATTAGAATTCCCGCTTCCATCTGTATAAATTTCATTTAAATCCATTTTAAAAGTAACTTTTGATGGTTGCATACTTGCGCTTTCTTCAATGTAAAAAGATACTCTAAATTCTAGATCACTATTATAAGTTGGTCCCTCATCAATATTGGTAGCACCTCTTAAGGAAACAAAAAAGGAAGTGTATTCAACGAGTTCATGTTTAAATAGAACACCAAAGCCGTTTTCATCAGTTTGAATTCTAGCGATCGCGCCAAATCCAAAACAATTAATTAGACCATCAGTCATTTTTGAAAAATAACCTCGTTTGAAGGAATCATTTATTTTACTATCGCCGTAGTTACTATCAGAAAGATTGTAATATTTTGAATAGTCATACCAACTTACTCTTTGTAATTGATTGTTAAGCACTTCTTCTACAGTGTTTTCATCTAAATCTATACCAAATTTTTCTTTAAGTTCTTTTTTAGAAATTAAACCCTCTTGATAATCTGGAATTAAAGCTTTTTCTTTAGCTTCACCGCCTAAAAACGAATAAGTCTTATCGCTTACATCAATATCAATTATTGTTTCATTAGTAGAATATACATTTTTTCTTAACTCTTCTGGATAATAGGAATAATAATTGGCCAAAAAATCACTATCCGTGTATTGACCTTGATTAAATACTTCATTAACTGCATCTTTACAACCAGTAAGGAAAAAGACTAGAAAGAGTATTGTTGAAACTCTTTTTATTTTATTTCTTGCCATTCGTAAACTTCCTCCTTCTTATCGTTATGTTTATTTTCTTCTTTTAAGGGTAACTTGTTTTGTTTAAAAATTGAGTTTGGTAAATACATGTAGCCCAATAAGAAAATCACAATTGTAAAAACATGTGATTCAATCAATGGGAAATAATTAATACTCCAAAACTCACTAGTAAATGAGTATAACGCGTGTGGATAAAAAAAGAAATAACGCACAAAAATCATAATTAATAAAGAAACAAATAGTGTTTTAATATGTTTTGGATCTTCACTTTTATCTAAGTAATTAATAACAACTTTTACTGAAAAAACAACAAAGATTAGTAAGCTAAGAAACCCAATCCAACCTACTTCTCTTAATGCATCCATTAAGAAGTTTCCAGTAGGAAATGCATCTTTAACTGTTATACCAGTAGAAAGAGGAAATTCATTTACAGGATAGGTGAATGGAACTCCAAAAAAAGCACCCTTAACAAATGAATCTCTTATCACTTGATAATAAACTAAGACTTTGCTATTTAAAAATATCTTGCGAGTAAACCCATTGCTTGATAATAAATTAATAACCGTTTGATTACCAAACGCGCAGAATAAACCAACAATTATCGAAAGACCTACTAACCCTAGTATAGAAAGTGCTGTAATTTTAAACCACTTCGTTTTCAACTGATCATATTTATATAAAAGAGCAAAAGCAAAAGAAGGTATTAAAAAGACCAACGCGGTGAAATCTGGTAATAAAGCTATTGTCAATATACCAATTAATCCTAAACCACTTAAAATTAATATTTGTTTTCGATTATTTTTCTCTTTTATAAATAGTAGAGTAACTAAAGAAGATGCTAAGAACAAAGCAATATTAACTAAAGCTTTTGAATCAACTGTTGCTATATTAAAGCCGAGCAAATAAGATGATTGTTTGGCAACTAAATATGGTTTTCCAGCATAATAATTAAGCATATTTTGATAAATTAAGCGGTAAAATGCACCGTAATTATAAAGTGTAGCTATTAGAGAAACAGACACTAATAGTGCAAATCCTCCTAAGATCATATATGGTACATATTTATGTTTAAACCCGTCAGTTCTTCTAATTATATAGGCAAGTAAGAAGAAACTAATTAATCCTCCAATAGACTCAAGCAGTTTAAAAATAGAACGCCCCATGAAAATGTAATCGGGGTGTTGACCCAAATTTTCTGGGGCAACTTTATAAGTCGGTCCTAATAAAATAAGAAGAAAATAAAATAATAAGGGAATCGCATAAATCAATAATTCAAAATTTTGTTCCACTTTAAGTATTTTTATTAATATAGGTAATGATGCTAAAACTAGCAAAATTGAAATGATATTAAAAATAATCATATAATTTCCTAAGTTCATTGCTACAAATGCTAATAACTCTAAGGAAACAAAAAGAATTACTAATTTAATATTTGCTTCATATTTTTCTTTATCAATTACTGGTTTTTTACCAGTAGCATCCATTTTCGACATTATGTGCTCCTTTCGGCTTTAAGTTTGGTCTTTGCCAATGTTCATTTATATATCTACTAACGTAGTCTCTTTTTTCCCATCTTTTTCCAATGATACCAAATAACAATTGTGTTGCGCCACCACTTTGTATTGCTTGTTTATTTAATGAATTAATAAATAAGCATAAAGGCGTTCCATATGCTCCTGCTCCAACGAGCGCAATATCAAACTCATGTTTTAATATTTGAACTTTCATATAATCAAGCGCTTCAAACCAATTACTAAATCTTTCATCAGTTTCCTTAGCAATTGTTTGTACTGCTTTTATTGTAATTAGTGTAAATTCAGGCAGTATATTGCTATCTTCACCGAATAACAATTTTCTTTTCTTATATTGTTCTTCAATTTGTTCAGCAAGAGGAGAAATAACTAGTACTCGTTTACCTTCTAAAAGATGAGACCACCTTCCTAATATTGGATCAAATGCCCAATTTTGAACAGGTTTTGCGCTTGGACAATAGTATTTGAAAAAATAATTTTCCATGTGTAAACCACTTATCCCAAGTAATGTAGTACCACTTAAAATATCTAACAAATACTCGCCATAGTTATCGATGTTTTCATCGTCAGTTGGAAAAAAGCCCCCATTATTTTTAAGCGCATACCTAACATTTTTACTATATTTCCGTGCAAAACCGAAACGTTTTTTTTCATAACCATTAAACGCACTTATCTCTGTGCCACCAAAACGAATAGCTGCGAAAGGTTTTCCTCGTTGAATTTCAGTTTGAAGTACAACAATACTTTCATTCATTGTAATTTGTTTGTATTTTCCAATTTTATTATGCTTTGGAGCAATTTTAAAAAGTTTGTACTTTAAAACATGGGGAGCACTTTTTATAAATTCCCAGATATAACTTAATCGCGACCCTTTTCGTTTCTTTACTTTCATAATGATATTCTAATCTAAAAGTTGTTTAATAACAAAATATGCAAGTGCAAGTCCGAATGAATTGGGCACAAATACCGAACTGCTTGGAGTTCTTGTAGTATTTTTAATTGGGTCTTCTTTACTCCACACTACCACTTGTTTTTTTACACCTAATTTTCTTAATTCACTACGAATTAGTTTTGCAAGAGGATCGCCCTCTGTTTTAAAAATGTCTGAAATTAATACCTTTGTCGGATCAAAACGGTTGCCTGCTCCCATTGAACTAATTAAGGGTATCTTATCAAAATATGCTCTTTTTATTAGAGCAACTTTCACATTAACATCATCCAAAGCATCAATATAAAAGTCGCATTCTCCAACTTCAATCATTTCAATATCTTCAATTGTTACTTTTTTTGAATATTTAAAAACCGTGCAATTTGGGTTTATTTCTTGTATTTTCGACTCTAAAACATCAACTTTCATTTTTCCTATAGTAGTAATGTCAGCGACCACTTGTCGGTTCAAATTTGTTTCTTCTACAACATCAAAATCATAGATACTAATCTTACCAATACCCATTCTAGCTAAAGCTAAGGCGGCAGTGCCCCCAACTCCGCCAATTCCAAAAATGGTTACATGGCTTTTTTGGATTTTTTCAAGTCCTTTATTTCCTATTAAAGGTAGTATTCGAGCGTATCTCATTTTATTTGCCCCAAATAAATTCGTTTAAAATTTCTTTTGATTTTTCAGGATATAAAAAGTAGGCTTGGCAGTGATTTGCACCATCAACACCAATAAATCTTTTAGGAGCTATAATTTCAGCATAATTTTTTTCTCCCATTTCAAACGGAACAAAATTATCAGATTTTCCATGGATAATAAAAACTGGTAATTTTGTATTATTTTTAATGTCATTAAGTGTATTGGTTTTGTATAAAGAAAACCCAGCAAACATCCGACAATACATATCTATAATCCTAAGAGATAATCTAAAATTTACTCCTGTCATAACTTTTAATGTATGTAATCCAACTTCTGCCGCACTTGTATATGGAGAATCTGCGATAAAGCCCTTAACATTTGCTGGTAAATTTGTTAAAGAGGAAACCATTAATGTTGTAGCAGCACCCATCGATGCACCGTGTATATAAATAGTTTTCTTTCCGTAATACCTTTCATTAATAAATTTAATCCAAAGTAAAATATCATATTTTTCTTTCGCACCAAAAGTTATGTACTTCCCTTCACTTTTTCCACATGCTCTTTGATCAACAAGTAGTAATGTAGCCTTTTCACGATAAAGCATTAATCCTACCGTCCCTTCAAATGTAGCTTGAGATTTATATCCGTGAATAAAAATAATAACTGTATCACTTAACTTATTTTCAAATAAATAAGCATGTAATTTAAGATTATCATCGCTTTTTATATAAATGTCTTCATACTTTTTGGTTTTAACAAATACTTTTTCTCTTTCTTTTTTTAAATTAGTAAAGTTATCACCCCAATTGTCTCCAAGTAGTTTATTGTTTTCAACGGGAGTCCCTGTAGTCCTTCCAAAAAAGATAATAAACACCAAAAAAAGTATTAATAAATAAAGGATTAATACACCTATGATTACTAAAATTGCGATAACCCAAGGATTCATACTTATATTATAGCGAAGTTTTTTATTAATAAATATAAAATCGTGTAAAATTACACGATTTTATACTATTATTTTGTTCGTTTATACACGGTATTTCTTTAATTTCGCATACTTTGCACGACCATCTTTATATTCAAGTTTGATCGTATCTTTAATTAATGGTAAAAGGTACTCTTTTATTTTTATCCCGTTACCACGCATATCATTAATTAATTCTGGGGTTAATTTATGTTCAACGTTAGCAATATTTGATAATTCTTTTAAACAGTAACGAACTTTATAAGTTGGCCCTTCAAGACGTTCGATAATAACCATTTTATTAGTTTTACCACTTACAACTGCTTGAACAGCCTTTTTAGAAACTTGAATTGCTTCTTCTTGATCTACACGAGTAATGTATTCAGTTCCTGCTCGTTGAAGAAGACTAAATTCAATTGGTCTAGTCGAAATACCATATCGGCGTTCAATCTCGCCTGCTAAAATGCCGCTAACACCACCTAGTTGAACATGTCCAAATAAATCTCGTTTTTTATTTTCTAGTGGCAAATATGCTTCAACACCTTCACTTACGACAAATAAGGCAGATCCTTTTTCTTCGTAAACTCGTCGTGCTCTTTCACAAAATTCATTAATATCAAAACGTTCTTCTGGAACATAAATATAATCAGGTTTTAGATGTGGCTCAGAAATCACGGCCGCTGCTGCAGTAAGCCACCCTGCGTTTCTTCCCATTACTTCAATAATTACTACTTTACCCTTTGAATAAACTAAATTATCAAGAGCGATATCTTGAATTGATTGAACAACATAGCGTGCTGCACTTGGAAAACCAAGACAATGATCAGTAAAAGCTAAATCGTTATCAATGGTTTTTGGAATACCGATAACATTGCAATCATAGCCCACTTTTGCAAAAAAGAGTGACAATTTGTGGCATGTATCCATAGAGTCGTTCCCACCATTTACAAGAAGATACCCAACATTATGTTTTTGACAAGTATTAAGAATTCTTTGATAATCAATATCACCAATATCTTCACTTAATTTATAACGGGTCGTACCTAGTGCTGCCGCTGGCGTTTGTTTTAAAAGTTCAATTGTTTCAGGATCTTCTTTTCTTAAATCAATTAATTCATCTTTTAAAATTCCTTCAATCCCATGAATGCTTCCATAGATTCCACCAACTTTTTCTTCTTTTAATGCTTGTTTGATTACACCATAAAATGAGGTGTTAATAACGGCCGTTGGTCCGCCTGATTGAAAGTATAATAATGCTTTTTTCATATTGTTCTCCTTTATTAATAATTTAAATTTGATGTCTTTCAGCAATTTTTATTCGTTCAATAGCCCGATGCAATGCTGCTTCTGCTCTTTTAAAATCTATATCTTCGCCTTTTTCTTTTAAGCGTCTAGTCGCGCGCTCTTTTGCTTTTAAAGCTCTTTGAATATCAATATCTTTTGCATTTTCTATTGCTTCTGCAATAACTGTGACTTTTTTATCCTTAACTGTAAGAATGCCTTTGGCTATAAAATATTCTTTTATTTCTTTATTAATAACCACTTTCATACTGCCTGGAATAATAATAGTCATAAAATCAGTATATTTTGGCAAAATCGTTAAATTGCCTTTATATGTAGGTATATGAAGTTCATCAATTTCACCTTTAAATACTTCGCGATCAGGTGTTCTAATTTCAGTAAAAAAACTCATCTATTTTATTCCTTCTGCTTTTTTAACAACATCTTCAATTGTTCCTACATATAGGAATGCTTGTTCTGGGAGATGATCATATTCACCACTTAGAATTGCTTTAACACTGCGAACTGTATCTGCAACTTTTACATATTGACCTTTGGTATTACTAAATGCTTCTGCAACAAAGAAAGGTTGACTTAAGAAATTTCGTAAGCGTCTTGCTCTTAAAACGGTAACGCGATCTTCATCACTTAATTCATCAATACCAAGAATTGCAATAATATCTTGAAGATCTTTATATTTTTGTAAAACTCTTTGGGCCTCTCTTGCAACTTCATAATGTTCTTTGCCTACATATTCTTCTGAAAGGGCTTGAGAAGATGAATCAAGAGGATCAACTGCTGGATATAAACCTAGCGCTGCAATCTTTTGATCTAATACTGTTCTTGCATCTAAGTGAGCAAATGTAGTTGCAGGAGCGGGGTCAGTTAAGTCATCTGCAGGAACATAAATAGCCTGAACTGAAGTAATTGAGCCGTCTTTTGTCGAGGTAATGCGTTCTTGTAGTTCGCCCATTTCAGTTGCAAGTGTAGGTTGATAACCGACTGCAGAAGGCATCCTTCCAAGAAGTGCGCTAACCTCACTTCCTGCTTGTGAGAAACGGAAAATATTATCAATAAAGAGTAATACGTCTTGCTTTTCATGATCGCGGAAATACTCTGCCATTGTTAAGCCAGTAAGACCTACACGCATTCTTGCTCCAGGTGGTTCATTCATTTGTCCAAAGACAAGTGCTGTTTGATTTAAAACACCACTTTCTTTCATTTCTAAATAAAGATCATTGCCTTCTCTTGAGCGTTCGCCAATACCTGCAAAAACTGAAATTCCTTCGTGTTCTGTCGCGATATTGTGAATTAGCTCTTGAATTAGTACGGTTTTCCCAACACCGGCACCGCCGAATAAACCAATCTTTCCACCTTTAATATAAGGACAAAGAAGGTCAATAACTTTAATACCCGTTTCTAAAATTTCGTGAGAAACTTTTTGTTCTCTAAATGAAGGAGGATCGCGATGAATCGGATGATGTTCACACATGCTGAAATCATCTCTTAACTGATCAATTGGTTCGCCTAAAACATTAAACATTCTTCCTAATGTCTCTTTTCCAACTGGAACCGTAATTGGTGCGCCGGTAGAAATTACTTCCATTCCGCGAACTAATCCATCCGTTAAACCCATAGATACACTTCTAACGACATCATCACCAATATGTTGTTGAACTTCACTTACAAGTTTTTTCCCATTTGGAAATGGAATTTCTAATGCAGTTAGTAAGGCTGGTAATTCACCTTCTTTAAACTTAACGTCAATAATTGGTCCTATTGCTTGAATAATAAACCCTTTGTGTCGTGTCTTTTTCATAAATTCCTCCTATACATTTGAGCCACCAAGAACTTCAGTTAATTCTTGAGTAATAGCAGCTTGTCTTGCGGTATTGTATTGAATCATTAATTCATCAATTAAATCAGTAGCATTGTCAGTTGCAGCTTCCATTGCGTTTCGTCTAGCAGATTGCTCACTTACTTGAGCGGCGATTAATACTTTCATAATAAGAGCATTAATATAAAGCGGAATAAGTTCTTCTAAAAATTGGGTTGCATCTGGTTCAACAATTGGAAATGGTGCAAGTTGCTCTTTAAGTTCTAATTCATTAGTTTCGTTTCGAAGCGGAAGTAAGGTAATTGATCGAGGTTCACTATTTAATGAATTTATATAATGCGTATAATGAATTTGAACTTGATTGTCTTTTTTTAATTTGTATCGAGTTGTAAATAATCTTCCTAATTTGAGCACGGTATCATAACTAAGATCATCACCTACATTGATAAAGTCAGTAATTATGTTATCGTGTGTTTTTCTAATCTCACGATACCCTCGTTTACCAATAACTAAAAGCGTATCTTCTTCTTTAATTTTATTTTGTACATAGTTAATTAAATTATTGTTGTAGGCACCACATAAACCAAGATTACTAGTCAAAATAACGTGCAAAATGCCGCTCGATTCTTTATTTTCAAGAAAATAAGGTGATTCAATTTTAATTTCTAGTTTTTGATATTCATTTAATATTGTTTTAAAAGATTCAGTAAATTTATCAGAACTATAAAAATACTTTTGCCATCTTTGTAATTTAGTAACGGCAATTAATTCCATCGCACTAGTAATTTTTCGCGTCGCAACGATTGAATTGATGCGTCGTTTCGTTGCTTGCATTTGAACCGACATTGTTCTCTATCTTTATCCTTTACTTATAGAAATCCTTACAGTGTTTATGTAACGCTTCAATGTTTTTATCACTTAAAGTTTTTGTTTTCTTTAACTCTTTAACAAGACCTGCGTTACTAACTTTTAGGTTGTTATATCCTTCTAGTAGTTTTTCATGGATTTCATTTAAAGCTAGATTAACTAAATAATCGTTTTGAGTAACAAATAAATAATAAACTTGTTGTTCGACCTCATATGGCTTGTACTGAGGTTGTTTTAAAACTTCCATTAAAATTTGTCCATGTTCAAGCGTCTTACGTGTTGATGCATCTAAATCACTACCAAATTGAGCAAAAGATTGAAGTTCGCGGTAATTAGCTAAGTCAATTTTTAAGCTTCCTGCAACTTTTCGCATTGCTTGAATTTGAGCCTTGCCACCTACACGAGACACTGATTGACCAGAGTCAATCGCAGGTCTTTGACCTGCATTAAATAAATCTGCTTGTAAGAAAATTTGACCATCTGTAATTGAAATAACATTGGTAGGAATATAAGCACTACGATCTCCAGCTTGTGTTTCAATGATTGGAAGGGCAGTAATTGATCCTCCTCCATTGTCTTTATTTAATTTACAAGCACGTTCAAGTAGACGGCTGTGTAAATAGAAAATATCACCAGGATAAGCTTCTCTACCAGGTGAACGTCTAAGTAGTAATGATAGCGTTCTATAAGCAACAGCGTGTTTGCTTAAATCATCGTATACAATCAAAACATCTTTGCCTTGTTCTAACCATTCTTCTGCCATTGCAGCTCCTGCAAATGGAGCGACCATTTGAAGGGGAGCAAGTTCACTAGCAGTAGCACTTACTATAGTAGTATATGAAAGTGCACCTGCATCTTTTAATCTTTCTACAATGTTAGCAACGCTAGATTGTTTTTGTCCAATTGCAACATAGATACATAGAACATTTTCCTCTTTTTGATTAATAATCGTATCAATTGCAATTGCCGTTTTTCCAGTTTGACGGTCCCCAATAATAAGTTCTCGTTGCCCTCTTCCTATTGGAATCATTGAGTCAATTGCAATAATTCCTGTTTGAAGTGGTTGATTAACTGGTTCTCGTTTCATAACTCCAGGTGCAATTCGCTCAATTGGACGCGTTTTTGTAGTCTTAATTTCTCCTAAACCATCAATTGGTAGACCAATTGCATTAACAACCCGACCAATAAGTTCATCCCCGACAGGGACTTCAAGGACGCGTCCAGTTCGCTTAACTGTATCGCCTTCTTTAATTAATTTATCGTTACCTAGTAGAACAGCTCCAACATTATCTGGTTCAAGATTTTGAACCATGCCGTAAACATCATGAGGAAAGAGGATTAATTCTCCAAGCATTGCCTTATCTAGACCATAGATAAGAGCGATGCCGTCTCCAACACTCATAACAGTTCCTACATCATCAAGTTGTAGTTCGTGTTCATATTCTTTAATTTGTGCCTTAATAAGAGCACTAATTTCATTAGGTTTAATTTTCATTTCGGCTGTCCACCTTTCTTTGTCGTAGTTGTTTTTTGAGTTGTTCTAGTTTGTTATCAAGTGTCCCATCAAAAATTTGATCACCAATAACTACTTTAATTCCTCCTAAAATTGAAGGATCTTCTTTGTTTTCTAACTTTACCGTTGTTCCAATTCTAATTGTTACGGCTTCTTCAATTGATTGAACTTCTTTTTCGCTTAATGGAAATTTAGAATAAATAAATCCATGTAAAATCCTAAGCGATTCATCAGCTAATTTGACATACTCATTAACAATATCTTTAAAGTAGAGTATGCGATGTTGTTTTACGATTAATTTTAAACCATTCGTAAATAGACTACTTTTATAAGGAGTGGTAACTGATTCTATAATCTTTTCCTTTTCATCTTCTTTAATGTTTGGTGTCGCTAAAAGCGTTTTTAGGCGTGGATGTATATCTAATTGAGCGCAAAAATCAAGCAAAATATCCTTTAGTTCTTTTAATTGCCCTTCTTCTTTAGCAAGTGAATGAAGTGCTAAAGCATACATTAAAGATGGATTAACACTCATTCTTCTTTAACTTCCTTAATAAAATCTTCAATAATTCGCCTATTGTCTTTTTCACTAACTTCACGTTCAAGAACTTTTTTAGAAGCGTCAAGTGCTACTTCAACGATCTCTTGATGAATTTCATCAAGTGCTTCGGTTTTTGCTAACTCAATTTCACTAAGAGCTCTTGCGCGTTCTTTTTCAACTTCAAGTTTTGCTTCAGTTAACATTTGCTGACGCATTTTCTCGCTACTTTCAATTGTTTCTTTAATCATTGCTTGAGCTTTAAGACGTTCAGATTCAACTTCTTTTTCTGCAGCAGAAAGTTTTTCTTCCATTTCTTTTTTAGAAATTTCGGCTGCTTGAATGTTTTCTCTAACATGTTCAGCACGTGTGTTTAGCATCTTTTTTATAGGCTTATAAAAGAGATAAACGATAATAAGAATAATGACAATAAGAACTGCAAATTGCACTACAAAAGGCCAAATCCCGCTTGGAAATATTTTATTGCGGAAATCCTCTGGGCCAAATGGTACGTCCGTTAAAAACGCATTGTTAAATAATTGAGTTCTCATTTTTATAGCTACCTTTTAGCCAAGAATGAAAATAATTAAAATTGAAACGATAAGAGCATAAATACCAGTCGTTTCGGTTAAGGCGATACCAAGAATCATAGTTCCTCGAATATCTTGTGACGTTTCTGGATTTCGCATAATTGCTTCAATTGCTTTTTCAGCAATTCTGCCTTCACCAATTGCACATGCCATACCACCTAAAACGGCAATACCTGCAGCTAATGCGACTAAACCGTCACCAGTTGTAGCACCTGCTAACACATTAAGTAATACGTTTAACATAACTAAATCTCCTTTATCATGTCGTTATTTTTTATATTGTTAACACTAGCGGGAATTTCATCTGGAGAATCATCTTCTTGCGAGATGAAAATCATCGATAGTGATACAAACACGAGTGTTTGAATAAATGCCCCAAATAAATCAAAATACATATGTAAAAACGGAGCCAAAATAGGCGTAACTAATAAGCTACTTGGGCCAGTAGGAATAAAACCACCATAAATAACATTTGCTAATAATCCACTACCCCAATAAAGCAGGTTCATAATTGTCCAGCCTGCTAAGGCGTTCCCAAATAAACGAAGCGAGAGAGAAATAAGCGGAGCAAATGTACTAATTATATTTACCGGTAAAAAGAAAAATACCGGCTCGACAAAGCGTTTGAAATATCTCCACTTGTTAGCCCGTACTGCAGTCGCATGAACTAAAATAATTGTTAATGTCCCAAGCGAAACAGGCACGATTAAATTAACCATTGGAGTTGGTAATCCTAGTAAGCCTAAAGTAAATCCTAGAACAATATAGACAGCAATTGCAGTAAAATAGCCCCCCATTCCTCTTCTAAGGAATTTTTTGCCCATCATACTTTCAACCATGCCATCAATTTTGGTAACTAGAATTTCGCTAAGATGAACAATGCCTTTTGGTTTAGCTAAAGGATCAGTCTTTTTAACCTTAAAAAAGACAATTAAACTTAAAATTAAAACAATTATTAAAACAATTATAGATCCATATATTTCAGAAGGAAGGTCATGTAGTAATTTATTAATCCATTGACTCATTACTTTCTTCCTCTTGAATTATTTCTTTAACTTCAGTTTCAATTGGTTTATTAAAACTTAATTTTGTTTTTCCACTAACAAAAGTAACAATATAAATTGATAGACGTGGGGGAATATATCCTCCAAATACAGCAAAAATGTTGAATATTTCAGGTTCAACATACTTAGTAAGTAGTGCTGCTAAAAGCAACCCAGCACCATATAAAATAAAACGAATAAAGAAAGCACCCATGCCCCAAATAAGAGGTTTTCCAACATTAGGATTTAAATTATTAGTTTGAATAACGATTAAGAAAAAACCTGCAACACCTATTAAAGAACCAAGTAACCACCCTAAGAAAAGACTCATTGTTCCTATGGTCGCCCATAAAATACCAAAGACAATTGCGCCTATAGCGATAATAATACTTGAGGTTAATAGAATTAATTTGTTTTGTCGATCAAGTTTCATGTTTTATTCGCCTTCTTTAGAGATTATATCATAATAAATTATAATTTATTATATAAGTTCAACTCTTTTCAAATTATCAGTAATTTCCTTGACTTTGCTTAAGGCT
Organism: Bacilli bacterium; assembly: GCA_035367155.1. Taxonomy (GTDB): domain Bacteria; phylum Bacillota_I; class Bacilli_A; order RFN20; family CAG-826; genus JAAYSA01. Next base: position 9,956 of record DAOSJI010000003.1, on the reverse strand, counting down.
TTTTCTTTGATTAAGTCACCTTTTAAGTAATGATGAATAATGCTTGCAATTTTTCGTGCCTCCTCTTCATCTAATCCTCTAGTAGTAAGTGCAGCAAAGCCAAGGCGAATTCCGCATGTAGTGTTTGGTCGCTCATCATCATTAGGTAACATGTTTTTATTAACAGTAATATTAATTTCTTCTAGTTTTGCTTCTGCTACTTTTCCCGTTAAGCCGTAACTCTTTTTCGTATTAAGCAAAAATAGATGTGTTTCTGTTTCACTTGAAAAAGCACCAAGTTTTCTAAACTCATCAGCACACACTTTCGTGTTTAACACTACATTTTCGATGTATTTTCGAAATTCTGGTGTATTTGCTTCAATAAAACATTGTGCTTTTCCACCTATTATGTTTTCTAATGGACCACCTTGAAGACCTGGAAAAAGAGCAAAGTTTACTTTCTTTATTATATTTTCGTTGTTTGTAAGAATAATGCCACCTCTTGGTCCACGAAGCGTTTTATGTGTTGTTGAAGTAACAATATCTGCATGTGGAAAAGGTGAAGGATGAACACCTGCTGCTATTAGTCCTGCAATATGTGCCATATCGACCATAAAAAGCGCGCCAACATCTTTTGCTATTTTGCCTATCCTTGCAAAATCTATTTGATATGGATAGGCAGAGAAACCAGCAAGAATAACTTGCGGCTTCTCCTTATGAGCAATTTTTTCTAACATCTCATAATCAATGCGACCGTCATTACCTAGACCATAATGAACAATTGTATAATCTTTTGCACTAAAATTAACAGGACTACCATGTGTTAAATGTCCTCCCTCTTCTAGTGATAAAGATAAGAGTTTGTCTCCTTTATTCATAATTGCACGATATGCAATCATATTAGCACTGCTGCCAGAATGAGGTTGAACATTAGCAAATTTACAGTTATAAAGTTTGCACAATTCATTAATTGCTAACTTTTCTATTTCATCAATATGCTGACACCCTCCATAATAGCGTTTACCAGGATATCCTTCCGAATATTTATTAGTTAAAATTGATCCACACAGTTCTCGTACTGCCTTACTAGTAAAGTTTTCACTAGCTATTAATTCTAAACATTCATTTTGTCTATTATTTTCTAATGCAAGATAGTGAGCAATTTTCTTATCCATAAAGCACCTTCTTTCTTTATAAGTATACTTCTTTAAACTATGTTTAACCAATAAGATCATTAAGAACTCTATTTTCTTATTTTAACTATCACCTAAATTGGCTTTATATTTGACAATTTGTGTCATAAGAAAGAAAATACTTATAGGTAGTGTAAATTTTTATGAAACTTAATCATCCTATATTTAAGACACCGATCGCACATCGTGGCTTACATAATGAGTTCGATGACGAAAATAGTCTCGGTGCATTTAAGAACGCCGTCAAAGAAGGTTATGGAATTGAATTAGATGTCCATTTAATGAAGGATGGAAATCTAGTTGTTGTTCATGATGTTAATTTAAAACGAGTCACGGGTATCGATCAAGATGTTACTTCGTTAACAAAAGATGAACTTAAAAATTATCCTCTTTTAAAAAGTAAAACCCCTCCTCCATTATTAAAGGATGTTCTTAAAATGGTTGATGGTAAAGTTCCACTTATGATTGAGTTAAAAATTGAAAATGAATTTAACGAAGAATTTCCAAAAGTTCTACTAGAGCTTTTAGCATCTTATCCTCATAAAGAAAGTGTAGCCCTTCAATCCTTTAATCCGTATGCAATGAAATGGCTAAGATTAAATCAAACCTATCCATATATTTTAGGACAATTGGCCTCAGATGAATTGCCCGGACAAAGCAAATTAGTTCTTTTTATGTTCCGTCATTTATTCGTTCTAAATGTTTCTAAACCTGATTTTCTTAATCAAGATGTTTTATACATAAAAAAGCGCAAAATTGCAAGATTGAGGCGGAAAATGGGCGTTATTGCGTGGACAATTGATTCTAAAGAAAAGTTAAAAACCGCAGAAAAATATGCGGATAATATAGTTTTTGAACATTTAAATTTAAAAGAAAGGAAAAATGTAAATGAAACTTAATGTAAAACGAACGGTACTCGTCGGTTTTGCTTTTATGCTTATCAGCCTTTTTTGGCAAATGTATGATGGCATCATGGGCAAAATGCTTGTAGATACATTTGGCTTCAATCAAACATGGTCTGGTGTTGTTCTTGCACTTGATAATATTCTTGCACTAATCTTATTACCAGTCTTTGGTTTATTGAGCGACCGTACCAATACAAAACTCGGTCGTAGAACGCCATATATTATTATTGGAACTATTGTCGCTGCCATTTTAATTGTAGGTGTAGGAATTTTTGACTTCTATCAATATCAAGCGGTACAAGCCCACGGAATTGGGCCAGTTGTAGAAGTTGAGTCTGGAGATGCTCCACTTTATAATTTTTTAGTTAATGATGTTCACTATTTTACAACCGGAGTTGCAGATAAGGGAGAAGTTTCTATGGTTAGATCTGCTTTAGTTTTTAAAGAAGTAACTAAAGCGAATCCAACTTATCTAGTATTTTTTATTCTAATTCTTCTTGTTGTTCTTGTTGCTATGAGCTCATTTAGAACACCGGCTGTTAGCTTAATGCCGGACGTAACACCAAAACCATTAAGAAGTAAAGCAAATGCTGTTATTAATTTAATGGGTACTGTTGGAGGTATTATTTCGCTTGGTTATATGACTTTTTTAACAAATGAAACATCTTCTATTTTTGCAGATTATCGTTATGTTCCTGCAATTGTAGCAACTTCAATTATTATGCTTATCATGCTAGCAGTTTTCTTGAGCACAGTTCGCGAAAGAAAATGGGTTGAAGACATGAGAAAAATCTCACTTCAATACGATCTAGCAGTTGAAGAAGAATTTGTAGAACCTGAAAAAGGTAAAAAACCACATCATAAGATGCCAAAAGATGTTAGAAAGAGTTTCATTCTTATTCTTTCATCTGTCGTTTTATGGTTTATGGCCTATAACGCTGCTACAAGTAAATTTGCTCTTTATGCTACTAATGTTTTAGACCAAAAGACATTTACACTTCCACTTATTGTTGCTTATGCTACCGCATTTGTTGCCTTCGTTCCAATTGGTTTTATTAGTACCAAATTTGGCCGTCGTAAAACGATACTTGCAGGTATTATTATTTTAACCGTAGCATTCTTGCTTGCCATTTTTGCTGGTCCAAGAACCGCATTCTTAATGTATATTACGATGGGTACAGCAGGCATTGGCTGGGCAACTATTAATGTTAATAGCTACCCAATGGTTGTTGAACTATCAACCGAAGAAAATGTTGGAGTATATACAGGTTATTACTACTCTGCTTCAATGAGTGCTCAAATTGTTACCCCCATTTTAAGTGGTTTAATTATGGACTTGGTAGGTAGTTATCGTCCCTTATTCTATTACTGTACAGTCTTTAGTGCTTTAGCATTTGTTACTATGTTCTTTGTTAAACATGGTGATGCAAAGAAAATAGATACACCTAAATTAGCAGCCGAAACTACTTCTAACGAATCAGTTATTGTTGAAGAAGTAACTGCAGACGAACCAATTGATGAATAAAAATTTAAAAAATAAAAAATTGTTTCTTCTTGATCAAGACGGAACACTATATAAAGGTAATGTTCTTTTTAAAGCGACACCTCTCTTTTTAGATGAAATCAAAAAAAGAGGGGGTCGCTATGTTTTAATTACCAACAACACCTCTACATCAGATGAAGATTACATTAAAAAACTTGACAAATTAGGTATAAAAGTTACAAAAGAGGAGTTTTTTACAGCCGCGCAAGCAACGGTAATTTATTTAAATCGTTATCATAAAGGAGCTAAAGTGTTCTTAGTTGGTACTGAATCTTTTAGAAAATATCTTGTTGAAGAAGGTATTAATCTAGTTGAAAGTAAAGATGCCGAAGTTGTACTTCTTAGTTATGATAGGGAGCTAACTTATCAAAAACTTTGGGATCTTAGTGAACTCCTAACTCTTAAAGATATCCCCTATATTGCTACAAATCCAGATCTCGTATGTCCTACAACATTTGGTTTTGTACCGGACTGCGGCTCATTTGCTCATATGATTAAAAATGCTACTGGAAAAACTCCACATTTTATTGGTAAACCTTCAATAGAGTTCTTTCGTCTTGCATTATTAAAAATGAATGCAACAATAGAAGAATCTGTTGTTATTGGTGACCGCTTATATACTGATATTTTAGGTGCGCTTAATTCTGGTATTACTTCTGTTTTAGTTTTAAGTGGCGAAACAAAACTAACTGATCTAGAAAAAGTTTCTTATAAACCTGATTATGTTTTTAATGACATAAGCGAAATACTTTAATAATACTAATTATAAAAAAGGGGGCTATCGTTCACCTTTTAGGTTTTCGAACAGCCCCTTTTTTTATGGATTTTTGCTTTTTATAATATATATCTACGAACTAAAATGTTTGAAATTTCAACCTCTCCAAATGGTAACATTTCACTTTCTACTGGATTAATTTTGTAATCAAACGCAATACTAGCTGAAATTATATTTGGAGCACCATCTTCGGTTGAAGCATAAACAAGGTAGTAACTATCACCTACCTATACTACTTTAACATCATCACTTAGGTGCTCAGCAATACCTTCTTCTAAGTTAATAGGTTCGCTGTGAGAGAAAGTCTCAAACGAGCAATCTTCATCAAATCTAGCATCCGTATATTCTAATTCAAAAGAAATAGCTTCAAATTTTTTAAGTCCAGCATCAGTTGATAAATAATCAGCTTTAGCACCTCCAGTGCTGGTAGTTTCTGCTTGTATGTGATTTTGAGCTGCCCAAATAACTGTTTCAGTATCAACGACTAATTCATCTGAAGAGTTATATGCTGCAGGGGAGCAAACCATGCGAATACTCGTAAGTGATTGAATAAAAGTTTTAGGGAAATTAGCAATAAATTCATCAAGATTAGGCATTGCAGCTGGTTCACCGTATTTAATATTCGTATCTATTATTTCCTGCATAATCGTATCAAGTTCATTTTTTGCTCGTTTTTTTCATCGTTAAATTTACTTCGTTTAATTGTTTCTTCAACATAACTTCTAACGAGTTCTAAATTTTTATTTAATACTACATCCATATAAAGATCGACAACCTCATGATAAAATTGACTGCCGAATGGAACAACTTGATATGAATACATTTCTTGTATGAAATGGTAATTACCCTCGGTATCTATAAATAGAGGACTATCCATGAAAGTTTCGATATCAATGATATCATCTAAAATTAATGGATACTCTGCTAGATCTTCTTGTTCTATTTCCATAATATTAAAAATGTTTTGTTCTTGAACGAAAGATTGCATGCTTGTAATATACATTTTTCCATCTTTCCAAGCATTAGTTTGTTTTTGTTTAAGAATTTGCGTTGGATATTTTATGCCAAAATTTGACATAGTTTCAAAATTAATTTCTAAATTCACATCATATGATGCGTTTTTGTATAGTTTGACTGTCGCTCCGCCTTTAATTTTTATATAAGCTTCTGAAGTAGGATCTTTTTGCATTAGCAATAGTTTTTATTGAATCGAAACTCTCTACAAAATGGAAGGTATCGCTGTTGTAAGCGAAAACGAATATCCATTTAGAGCAAAAGCTGAACATGAAGTTGAAGCTGATGAAACAGAAACTGAATTAATATTCGCTCTTTGGAAAGATGATGCAAATTACATTGTAATCCGTCAAGAAATTGAAATTGAAGGTACTGAAGGTCAACCAGACTACGAATACGAAGAAAAATTCCATTACTATGTAGTTACTAACGGTCAAGTAACACGCGACTTCTTCTTAGAATTCGAAAACGAAGATAGTGAACTTGAACTTGAAATTAGAATTGATGGACTTAAATACGAAGTAGAATATGTTGAAGAAGACGGCAAACTCTACATTGACATTAAAATCGATGGCGATGAAACATATAGATTCGAAAAAGTCGTAACAGTCGACGAAGAAACAAATGAAGTCACAGTAACATATAACTATATCACTTAGAAATAACAAATATAATAAAACGGAGTCGAGATATCGGCTCCGTTTTTGTATAATTAATGTTATTTTTGTAGACTATTGTTCTTTTTTCTTGTTTGTTCTAATATAGAAAAACGTCATCCCAATTCCAACAACTATAACAATCGCCCCTAATCCGTATCTTACAATAACTTCTCGTGGTTGATAATTAAATAGTGGTGAAATTGGTGCTGGGTTTCTTCCAATAAAATCTTCAAAAGAAGCAGTTCCATATTTTCCAACAATATAGTCGTATCGGGCCATTGCTTTTTCGACATCTGTTCCATTTGGATTGGAATTTGCATTTAATAGTTGGTTTTTGGCGGTAGAATCAAGATTCATGTATACTCGTTTAAGTGATGCCCATGACTGCGAATTTGTATAACCCGGAGCACTTGTCCCGCTCGCATTACAGATAAGATATTGAAGGAAGGCATTTGAATATGGGGTTGCACTAGTAGCGTCAGTTGTTTCAAACTGAACCTTATAATTATCTGGGTATTGTTCAAGCATAAATGCCCCAAATGTAGTATGGGTCCAGTAAGTTCCAAAAGTATATTCTTTCGTATCTATTGTATAAGTCATCGTTTGATAAACTTCGGAATAATACCACGGCGCTTCAGGAACAGTTGATTGATATGTAAAATTCTTATAACTACCACTTAATGTTACTTTAAAGTAGTTTTTAACACCCGAATTAAAGAAATAAATGTTTTGACCAGTTCCACTTTTTTCAAAATATACATCTACACCATCGGATTTAGTTGTTGTAGTAGTACCATAATAACCTGACATACTACCAGAAAAATAATGTGTACTGCTAGATTGAGTATTAACAAAATACATTTTATAGGCAACACCGTTTAAGTATGGTGAATTCCCAGTCAAAAGCTCGGTTGGATCAGGAATTGCTGCAGTTACCGTTACAACACATGTATCTTTTTTAGTTCCATCATACTGAGATGTTGCAGTAATCGTGGCTGTTCCGCTACTAACTGCATTTACTAAACCAGCACTGTTTACTGTTGCAACTGAGTTATTGCTAGTTGACCATATTACATTCTTATTTGTTGCGTCAGTAGGTAAAACAGTAGCTATTAAGGTTTCACTTCCACCTACTTCTAATGAAAGTGTGTTTTTATTTAAAGTAACACTTGTAACAGGTTTATTTACCGTTACAACACACGTGTCTTTTTTTGTTGAATCAAATTGTGAGGTAACTGTAATTGTTGCAGTTCCTGAACTTACAGCTGTAACTTTACCAGTACTGTCAACAGTAGCAACAGATCCATTATCAGTAGACCAAGTTACATTCTTATTTGTTGCATTATTTGGTAAAACAGTTGCAATTAGTGTCTCGTTTGCTCCTGTTTCTAGAGTTAAAGTGTTTTTATTTAACGTAACACTTGATACAGGTATTAGTGGTGGAGTAACAGTAACACTTATCGTTGCACTTACGTTTGGATCTAAAGTTGAGGTTGCTTTAATAACAGCACTACCTGCAGCTAAACCAGTAATTAAACCGGTGGCAGAAACCGAAGCGTATGTCCCTCCGCTTTGAACTGACCAATTAACTGATTTTGAAGCATCAGCAGGAATAGTACTTACAACTGAAGCTTGGAATGTATTTCCTACTTCCATTGAATGTGTTGTAGCGTTCAAAGTAATTGAAGTTGGTGCAACTGCAGTTGCGAACTGGTTAAGTGGATCACTAGTAGGATCTGCAACTCCGGTCGGAGTAGGTGAATAATTAGTTCCATCTAAATTAGCGGTTCCCCAAATGTAGTCAACCCATTCAGGGAAATCAACAAATGGGTTTCGATTACTTGTAAAATTAGTATAAAGAAGATTGTTTCTTTTTATCTCCACTTCATCAACTGGATCAAGATGATGCCAGGCTAATAAATCTGAAATGATGCCCATTATGCCGGGGTTTGTTGTAGTTGAATAATAACTAGATGGGACAGTTGATGACTGTACTAGAGTAAGATTTGGATTATCAGAATTAATGCCATCTGGATCACTACCAGATAAATAGTTATATCTAGCAACCATATAAAAAACAGCACGAGCAATATCGCCTTTATCACTATCTTGTGGTTCAAATACAGTGTCGTTTCCTCCTAGAGTTTTACTTTTTCCGCTGAGATTTCCAGTTAAAAAATAATACTTGGTACCACAGTCCGTATAAGTTTTATTTTTATCAACAAAACCATATAAATTATTACTATGAATATTGTTTGCATATCCATTAGCGGCCATTACACTCATCGGGTCTCCTCTTGCGCCAGCATTTTTCATGTCCGCACCGTTATATCCTAATGAGTTTGGCCAAATATGTTCTCGATTTATGCCCCAATTCGTTTGAGAATGATCTGCCCTTGCAACAGTTTGATTATCTACATTTCTATTAACAAAAAAGGCATGTACATATGGGTCTGTACCATCTGTAAACGAATAGTTACTTATTGTATTTGTAGCTGAACTATAACCCTGGATTTCACTTGCAGGTGATTTTTCCCAGTCCCTCATAGCTATTTCATAAATTCTCCAAAGATTAGTTGAACTATCATATTTATGATATTTTTGCCCATTTTTCAAAATAGGTTTTAAATTTTTAAGAAGATTTTCGCCTTGCTTTTCACTATTAGGAAGTGAATTTAGAGCACTATAGTAATTTCTTATAGATGCATCTGTTGGATAATTTAGGTCGATATTCATCGTTGCAGGTATTGAAGTGTTATCATATGCACTTGTTACTATTTCTTTTTTCGTCCCTTTACTAAAAAATAGCCCTGATAGTACAGCGCTAAAGGTAATTGATAAAATTAAAGTTAAGGAACGGAGCTTTTTAAATTTATTATTTATATTATGCCCTTTCTTGGTTGGTGGCTTTATTATAGCAAGTAATTAATAACTTGTTAATTACAATTGTTTTGTTAATGAGACATTAATGTTGTGAACAACATTTTTTTCTATTAACTATATATAACGCAATTCTTTTAAAAATAGCAAATTATGTCAATAATTAATGAGTAAAGGAGACAAAATTTGCATAATAATTACTATAGTATTTTTAATTAACAACAATTGTCAACTAAAAATCACATAGCATCGCATTTGTTATCGCAAACATCTTTTTCTTGCGTTATATATTCTCTTAATGTAAACTCTTTACTTAGGTTCGCTAACTAATGGTATTCATTTAGTATCTTCAAAAGGTCCTACTTCTTCATGGGAAATTACTTTTGAAGCTGCGAAATATTCACCCGATACAGTTTCTTCACCTGCCGTTATTAAAACAAGCGTGAATAATTCCTTACGTCAAATTAAATATCATTCAAATTCACTGTTTTTTAATACGTTTGGTCTTTTAGGTACAAACCACGAGCGTTCAGTAGAATTATTTGTAGATAAATCGACAATGACGCCTAGTAATGAAGTTATGAGTATAACTAATGACATTCTTTATGGTAACGGAAATAATGCTCAGGGGTGCTGTGCTACTGTACTACCCGTATTAGATTGGGCAATTGGTGCTATGACTCAAGAAGGACAAACCGCTTTTTATAGTAGTAGTGATTCTAATGTTATAAGCGCTATTGAGCGACATGAATATATAACTGAGTGGGTTAACCTTAATACTACAACACCATTAATTGGTTTATTAAAGAAGAGTAATACGAATAACGCGCTTCTTCTTGTCTCTTTTGCAGGTATAGGAGCAATCGCGTGTTATTATATTTTCGTAAAAAGAAAACAAGCAAAACAATGCTAAATTTAGAAAAACGCTGCAAAAACAGCGTTTTTTTGTTTTCTGGTGGAGATGCGGGGAGTCGAACCCCGGTCCAAAGATAGTCCCACGACTGCCTT
>DAOSJI010000002.1:0-116979 GCA_035367155.1 Bacilli bacterium | reverse complement strand
TTTCAAAATCATCAATTTGCTTTTGAATAAATTTTTCTACATTGATTTTTGAAACTAAGGTAAATTCATTTTTAAATAACGTTGCATCTACAATTATTTCTTCAGATTCCTCCATGCTAAAAAGAGAAAAATTATAATCATATAAGTAATTCATTCGTTCGGTTACTTCGTTATATATGATGTGTTTAGTAAAATCATAATATTCATCAACCTTAGATTTAGTGCCGTGTTCTTCAGTTTGTGGATCAACATATTCTGATTCATCTGCATAATGCACATTGTTTACTGTATAGTAATGCGTTTCTGTTTCAGGAACTATTTCTTCATTTAAAATTGTTAAACCTAATATTTTTGTTTTTGTCACTAATTCTGATTCGAAAACTACATCTGTTCTTAATTCAACTTGTTCTTTTTCGGTTCTTTTTACACTATCGAGAAATTGGTAGTTTTTAATTTTAACATCATGATTAAAGTTTTGATAATTTGTAATTTGGACTCTTGGTTGCCCATTAATCTCTACAACTATATCAATATCGGATTCTTCGTTTATAGTTGCGCGAAAAATATTTGGACGATAAGGTCTAGCATTAGCTAATTGTCTAATTGTTGTTAATCTTTGTTCTTCGTTAAGAATCTTAGGTTTACCACAACTTATTAAAACAAATGGTATAGCGAACATTATAAATTTTCTTTTCATTTCCTTACCTCCTATATAATTATATCAACATTTGTTGATATTTTTTTATTTCTATAAATATTCTGCTTCTAATTCAAAAATTAAATCCCGATATTGAGCAGCTTTTTCAAAATCATATTGTTTAGCTGCAGATAACATCTTTTTACGAAGTTCTGCTTTCGTTTCTTCTAATTCTCGTTTAGTTAATTTGCCTTTGTTTATTTTTAAATTAAATTTATCATCATCAAAATTATGAATAGGAGCATAAATGGGCTTAATAATTGTTGTAGGAACTAATCCCGTTTCTTCGTTATATTGTTGTTGGATTTTTCTTCTTCTATTTGTTTCATTTATTGCCTTTTGCATAGATTGTGTTACGTTGTCAGCATACATAATAACCCGCCCATTTACGTTTCTAGACGCTCTTCCAATAATTTGAATTAGTGACCGTTCACTTCTTAAAAACCCTTCTTTATCCGCATCAAGAATTACAATTAAACTGACTTCTGGAATATCTAATCCTTCTCTTAATAAATTAATTCCAACAAGTATGTCATATTTGCCTTTTCTTAATTGGTAAATAATCTGACTTCTTTCTAGTGTTTTTGTTTCATTATGTAAATAAACTACTCTAAATCCACGTCTTTTTAAATAATCGCTTAAATCTTCTGCCATTTTTATTGTAAGAGTGACTATCATAACTCTCTCGTTTTTTTCAATTCTCTTATTGAGTTCATAAATAATATCATCAATTTGACCACGCGTTTGTCTTACTTCAACTAAAGGATCAATTAACCCTGTAGGACGAATTATTTGCTCAACGACTTGATAGTTACAATGTTCCAACTCATAATCACCTGGTGTGGCTGATGTAAATATTACGTTGGTAAAAGATTTTTCAAATTCATCAAATTGTAGAGGGCGATTATCTAGAGCACTAGGAAGTCTAAAACCATATTCGACTAATGTTGTTTTTCTTGATCTATCACCGTTATACATTCCTCTAATTTGTGGTAATGTTGCATGACTTTCATCAACAACTAAAAGAAAATCATCTGGAAAATAATCAAAAAGACAAAAGGGTTTTTCTCCTGGTTTTCTTTTATCAATGTATCTAGCGTAGTTTTCAATACCTGGACAAATACCAAATTCTCGTAATGAATCTATATCTTGTCTAGTTCTAAATTCTAGTCGTTCAGCCTCAAGTAATTTTCCTTCACTTTTAAAATAAGCCAATCTATCTTCAAGATCTTTTGCTATTTCTGGTAGTGCTTCATTAATCCTTTTTCTTGTTGATGCGTGGCCATATGCAGGAAAAATATGATAAGAAAGCATTGTTTTATTAATCTCTCCTGTAATGGCATTTACTTCTCTTATTTCTTCAATCACATCATCAAAAGTATCAATTTGAATAAATGATTCTTCTGTATGAGGTGGCATAATTTCAATTACATCTCCACGCACTCTAAAAACACCTGCTTTTAATTCAAAATTATTTCTTTCATATTGAGCTTCAATTAATTTAGTAAAAAGACTTTTTCTTTTGATCTTTTCACCTTGTCGAAGACTAAATATTAATTCTTTGTATTCGTTTGGATCTGTAAGCCCGTAAATTGATGCTACGCTAGCAACTACAATTGTATCTCTTCGTTCCAGAACACTATTAATTGCAGCGGTTCGTAACATTTCAATTTCTTCATTTTGAACTGCATTTTTCTCAATATAAGTGTCGCTTTTAGGAATGTATGCTTCTGGTTGATAAAAATCAAAATTCGACACAAAATATTCAACTCTATTATGAGGAAAAAGAGCTTTAAACTCCGCATATAATTGACCTGCTAATGTTTTATTATGTGCAAGAATCAGAGTTGGTTTATTAACTGTTTTAATAACGTTTGCAATTGTAAAAGTTTTCCCGGTTCCTGTAGCACCTAATAGCGTTTGATGTCTTTTATTACTTTCAAGCCCTTTGACTAACTCATTAATCGCTTTAGGTTGATCTCCGGTTGGCATAAATGAAGAAACTAATTCAAATTTATTCGTCATTACTACCCTTTTTTCTTAATTTCTTTTTTGTTTTTAATTCTCTAAAACCTTCACCCATTACTTCTTGCGTATGAGAAACAATAACGAAAGCTCTCGGATCTATTTTAGAAATGGCTTCAATCATCTCTTGATATTCGTTTTTAGTAAATGACACAACAATCATCTTTTTGGGTTCACCTTTATAACCTCCTTCAACATTTATAAAAGTTGAACCTCGTCCCATAACGTTGTGAATATAATCGTTTATTTCATCAACATGATTTGTAGAAATAATTTGGGCGGTTAAGGTAGAAGTTCCTCCGACAAAAACATACTCAATTAATAGTGCACACATAAATGCTGCAACTATACCAATAAGAGAAACAAGCGTGTTTTGTGCAACAAATATACCAATTACAATAATTAAAGCGTCTATTAAAAAGGAAGAAATAGAATGTTTAACACGAGTATATTTATTAATAACACAAACTAAAATATCAACGCCTCCGGTCGAACCACCTCCGACAAAAGTAAGACCTACACCTAAGCCGGTGAAAGCACCACCAAAAAGAGCCGCAATTAGCAATGTTGCTGTGTCTTTTGGTTCTCCTAATTCGTTTAAAAATGTATTTTTTGCGAAATTTTGAAAAAATGGAACTCTAATAAAAACCATTAATGCTAAGGGATAAACAATTGTACTTAATAATGACTTAAATGTGAATTTCCATCCTAAGATTGGTAGACCAATCAAAAATAATATCCACGAGGCAATTAATACTGTTAAGTCAGGATCAAAACCAGTTGTCTTTTGAATAATAATTCCTAAGCCACTTAAACCCCCAGCGTTTACTGATGTAGGTATAAGAAAAAGTCCGCTACCAATTGCAATCATAATGGTACCAATTAATATAAGAATATATTTGGTTATAATTTTCTTATATATGTGTTTTCCTTTTTTAACAATTTCCATTCTTGCGAGCCTCACTTTCTAAATATCGATACATAAATTCTAATAAATTACCATCTAAAACAGCTTGGACATTTCCATCTTGATATTCTGTTCTATGGTCTTTAACTAATGTATAAGGAAATAAAACATAAGATCTAATTTGACTTCCCCATTCAATATTCTTTTGTTCTCCAACTATTTCACTAATTTTTTCTTTTTTCTTTTCAAGTTCTAGAGCATATAGTTCGTTTTGAAGCATTTTCATACACAAATCTTTATTCATGATTTGACTTCTTTCACTTTGAGATGATACTACAATACCTGTTGGTAAATGGGTTATTCTTACAGCGGTTTCAACCTTATTTACATTTTGTCCACCTGCACCGCCACTTCTAAATGTGTCAATTTTTAGTTCATCTTCTTTAATATCTATGGAACTTGTCTCCTTAAACTCAGGAACTATATTCACGGAAGCAAAAGATGTGTGTCTTCGTCCACTACTGTCAAAAGGTGATACTCTAACTAGTCGATGCACACCTTTTTCAGACTTCAATAAACCATAGGCAAATTTACCTTCAATAAGAAGCTTGACTGATTTTATACCAGCTTCATCTCCTTTTAATAAATCAATTACTTTAACTTTAAATTTTTGTCTTTCTGAGAATTTTACATACATCTGATAAAGCATATCAGCCCAATCTTGTGATTCAGTTCCGCCTGCTCCTGGATGAATAACCAAGTAGGCATTATTTTCATCATATTCACCGGAAAATAATAGTGTTTTGCGTAATTCATTGCCTTTTTGCAATGTTTCTTTCAATTCAGTATGGATACTTTTTAAAATCTGTTCATCAAGTACCTCTTCCATTTCAAGTAGTTCTTTTACATTAGAAAAAGTATCCTTAACTTTTGTAAAGATCTCTATTTTTTCATTTAAACTATTAAAGGAAGTTGTAACTTGGATAGCTTCTTCTTGATTTGACCAAAATTCAGGATGTTCAATTTTCCTTCGTAATTGTTTGCGTTCCTCAATTAATTTAGGCAAGTCAAAGAGATTCACTAAGTTGAAAAACGAGCAACTCAACTTCTTGGAGATAAATGTTAATTTGTTTTAAGTCCATCTAATTCTCCCTGTCCTTGGTTTTCTTCTTCGGCAATATCGACCCGTACTTGTACATTTAATAAATTAAGTACAACTTCAATCGCTATTGTATCCATCATTTCTTTAAATAAGGCGTAGCCTTCATTTACGTAATCTTGCAATGGGTTTGTGTTTGCATAACTCCTTAAGTAAATAGATCCTCGTAAATGATCCATAGTGTCAATATGTCTTGTCCAATTGCGGTCAATAGCACGTAGTGTAACATCACGCTCTATTCTTAACGCGATTTCTTCATTCCAACTTTTGCGCCTATTTACATATCGTTTATACATAAGAAAAGTTAGGTCTTCACCAACTTCATCAACTGGCGAATCATCATATGCGCTTACTTTAATTGTGTTTTCTTCTAAAAATTGTGGTTCTACTATCTTCCTAAGTTTTTCACCATCAACAAACTTATCTCTTTTTTCATCCTCAGCACTTCGAGAAGCGAGTTTTTGTCCTGCTAAGGCAAATTGTTCTTGAATCAAATCATGAATATCTTCTGCATAAATAATTGCGTCTCGTTTACGATACATAATTGCTCTTTGTTTAGCTAAAACATCATCGTAATCCAATAAGTTTTTACGTGTATCAAAGTTTTGACCTTCAATCCTTTTTTGTGCACTTGTAATAGCGTTGGTAAACATTTTGTTCTCAAGTGGTTCATCACCTAACTTTTCAACTAGATTAAGCATTGCATCACTTGCAAATCTAAGCATTAATTCATCATCAAAAGAGACATAAAATCTACTATAACCTGCATCACCTTGACGACCTGCACGACCACGTAATTGATTATCAATTCGCCGGGCTTCATATCTTTCGGTACCTAAAACCGCAAGACCGCCAAGTGCTTTAACTTCATCGCTAATCTTAATGTCAGTACCTCGCCCCGCCATATTAGTAGCAATTGTAATTTGGCCGACCTGACCAGCTTTAGCAATAATTTCGGCTTCACGAGCGTGGTTTTTAGCATTAAGTACTTCATGCTTTAAATTAACACTAGCTAAAAGGGCGCTAACTTCTTCACTTGATTCAACGCTTGATGTACCAATTAATAATGGTTGTCCCTTTTCGTGGCGTTCAATCACTTCTTCTAATAAAGCCTTCAATTTGTACTCTTTTTTTGCATAAACGCGGTCAATTGCATCAATTCGAATAACCGGTCTATTAGTAGGAATACATATGACGCGCATATTGTAAATTTTGCGGAACTCTTCTTCTTCAGTTTTTGCCGTACCTGTCATACCACTTAATTTTTTGTACAACCTAAAGAAGTTTTGGTAAGTAATGGTCGCCATTGTTACGGTTTCTTGTTTAATTTTCACACCTTCTTTAGCTTGAATTGCTTGTTGTAGACCATCACTATATTCTCTACCTCTAAGGACTCGACCAGTAAACTGGTCAATAAGTTGAATTTCATTTTCTGAATCAACCATATATTCAACATCACGAGTCATTATATAATTTGCTTTCAATGCTTGGTGAATTCTATGCACTAAATCAGCATATTGTGGATCATAAATATTTCTTACACCAAACATTCGTTCGGCTAAATTATTTCCCTCATCCGTTAAGTTTGCGGTTTTTGTTTTAATATCAACAACAAAATGTTTGTCTCTTCTTAATGTTTTTACAAAACGGTCTGCAACATTGTATGCAGATACGCTTGCTTTTGCACCCCCACTAATAATTAATGGTGTTCGAGATTCGTCAATTAAAATTGAGTCAGCTTCGTCGACTATCGCAAATTCAAGACCGCGTAACACTCGTCCCGATAAGGAAGTGGCCATATTATCTCTTAAATAGTCAAAGCCGACTTCACTATTTGTTGTGTAAGTGATATCTGAGTTATAAGCCTCTTGTTTTTCCGTTACAGTTTTTTCACGAAGATTAACTCCCACGGTTAATCCTAAAAAACGATAAATTTGACCCATCCAATCAGCGTCACGACTAGCCAAATATTCGTTAACCGTAACAACATGAACACCATTACCTGCAAGTGCGTTTAAATAAACTGCCATCGTAGCAGTTAGCGTTTTTCCTTCTCCCGTTTTCATTTCAGCAACATCGCCATCATGCAAAACAAGGGCACCCATTATTTGAACCGGATAAGGAAATTGTCCTAGCGTTCTTTGTGCAGCTTCTCTAGCAACTGCAAATGCTTCATGTTTTATATTATCTAATGTTTCACCTTTAGCAAGTCGTTCTCTAAAATAAGGGGTTTTAGCTTTGAGTTCATCATCACTTAACCCTCTCATGGTTTCTTCGTATGCTATTACTTTTTTACTTTCTTTTTCAATCTTTTTTAAACGTCTTTGATCGAATCGGAATATTTTATCAAGAAATCCCATTTTTTAATCTCCTTTAATCTTTATAATTCTAACATAAGAGCTTAATAGTTTATACAGTAATGAATATTAATATTCATTTTAACATATTTCAAAAACTAATTATTCTTTAATGTTGTATGCGCCATTACAAGAACCTTTATCGATTTTGGTTCGTATGGTTTAATAAGTTTAATTAAAGTTTTAATAGTACTGCCGGTTGTTAATAAATCATCTACTAATAATACTTTTTTGCCCTTTAAATTTAAATCTATTTTAATTCCAATTTTATCTTTAACTTTTTCTCTTTCTTTTGATGGTAAAGAACTTTGTTTATATGACGTTTTCTTATAAAAAGCTTGCAAAACCGGCATATTTAGGATTTTAAAGATGTCCACAACATGATTGAACCCTCTTTCTTTATCACTTTCTAAAAAGCTTGGGGCAGGTAGAATAATATATCCTCTATATTTTAATTTCAGATAAAAAGCGAAACGGTTGATGAATACAGGGGCTAGAACAATATCGTACAAACCTTTAAACCTATAAAGAGTCGTTTTAATGAGGTCATTATATTCATAAATTGCTTCTCCCTCTATTTCATTAATTTTAATTTTCTCAAACCTAGGATTAAGTTCTTTTAAACATTTATTACAAATGGGATTTTCTAATAAATAAGTAGCAAAAGTTATGCTTTTAATTTCCTTCATACATAGAGTGCAAATATTCATTTTTTTCCTTAATATCGTTAATTGAAGCCAAAATTGCCGGGGTTATTCTTGTAATTAAGTAAGTAATGTCTCCAGTAGGTTCATCTTTTTTTCGCCCAACACGTCCTGCAATTTGAACAAGGGTCTCCTTATTATAAATATCATGATCTGCATTAAATATAATTACTTGTAAACCTTTTATTGTAATCCCCCTTTCTAATACAGATGTAGTAACTAAATACTTTAATTTGGTATTTTTAAAATCATTAATAATGGTGGAATTATTTTTAACCTTTGAATGTACTAAACCTCCGTTTTTAATAAATTTGCTCAAAATTTTAAATAAATTTGTCGCAATTCCAATTGTTGGTGCGAAAATTAGAACTGGTTTATGATTTTTTATATATTTTCGTGTTCTATATAAAGTAATAATAAATTTTAAAATTATAAGCCCATAATATATTTTAGGTACTGGGATTTCCTGAAAATGAAATCGTACAAATAGTGTTAAAACTAGTCCGTTTTTCTTTATTTTATTTATTAATTCCTTGCTTGGAGTGGCACTCATTATCACATAGTTACCTCTTATACTCTTTTCAAACATAATATTTAATAATTCATTACCTTTATAAGGAAATGCATCAATTTCATCAAATATTAATAAGTCGAAAAAATTACGATATCTAAATAATTGATGGGTCGTTAAAACAATAATATTCCCCTCTAAAATATCGGTTTGTTCTCCATAAACACTAATGACTTTTGCCTTAGGAAACGTGCTTTTTATTCTATGTGCTAATTCAATAACAACTTCACGTCTTGGAATAGTAAAACCTATTTGTAATCCTTTTTTTAACGCATAAGAAATAACATCGTATACAAGTTCTGTTTTTCCTGCTCCGCATACTGCATAAATTAAAGTATTTTTCTTGTTTATAAAATTTTTTGTGATTTTTATTGATATTTCTTTTTGTTCATTAGTCAATTCGTAATTTAACAATGGACTTATATTAATTGGTTTATTTATCTTATACTTTACTTTTTTTCCTGAAAATTCTAAACACCTACGACAATATTTAATACCGTTTCTTATACCAATATACCTTGCATCACTATTTCCACAATTTTTGCAAACAAAAAAGCTTCCCATATTTATAAATAGAAAGCTTTTAGTAATTATATTTATTTTTCGTAGTCTTTAATTATATCAACCCTAGTAGCATGCCTTCCTCCTTCAAAAGGAGTTGCTAAAAATATATCTATTCTTCTTAAAACATCATCAATATCCATATGAGCCTGCCCAAATGAAATAACATTTGCATCATTATGTTGTCTCATTAATTTAGCGACCTCATCATTATAAGCAATACCTGCTCTTATACCCTTTACTTTATTAGCAGCCATTGCAATTCCTTCTCCTGTAGTACAAATTACAATGCCAAAATCAGCTCTTTTTCCCATTACCGCTTCTCCAACAGCTATACCATATGTTGGATAATTAGATCTTTCTTCTGTTAATGGCCCTACATCTAAAACTGTGTGTCCTTTTTCTTTAAGATGTTTTATTACTATTTTTTTATATTTAAATCCACCATGATCAGAACCTATTGCTAATTTCATATGCTACCCTCGCTTGTCTTTAATATTTCTTTAAAAGGAATCGCTCCTTCTCTTATCAATTCTATTTTACCATTGACTTTAATAATAGTAGAAGGTATTTGCGATAATGATACTCCATCAATAACAGCACTTATTTTATTATTAAAAACTTTTATAACTTCACTACTACTTATACAAGGTGGCTCTCCGTGAACATTTGCACTTGGTACTAAAAGTGGTTTTCCAACTAGTGAAATTAAATTAGAAACAAAAAGTGAATTGCTTACTCTAATTCCAATATAATTAGTTCCTAAAGTAATATCATGAGACATTTTTCTTTTAATAGGAGCAATAATGGTGAGTGGTCCTGGCATAAATTTTTCAATGATTTTCTTAGTTTTATAATCAACATCAATATATTGTTCAATTTCTCTTACAAAAGCTAGCATAAGGGTAAATGGTTGCTTTGGAGGTCTTTGTTTTGCTTCAACTAATTTATGATAAGCATTCTCATTATCAAAAATTACCCCAAGACCAAAAACAGTTTCAGTAGGAAACGCAACTACTTCGCCCTTTTTTAAAAGTTCAGCTGCTACATTTATTTCACTTTGTTTTAATAATTTAGTATTCATAAACAATCCTTACATATCTGTCTTTTCCTTGCAAATCTTTAAAAAATGTCGTTTTTGCCGTCTTAATTGTATCATGTATTGTTTTCTCAATATCATTTTTTTGATTTTCACCAAATTCTAAATATATTGTTATCTTCTTTTTCATTATGTATAAAATATCCATTAAAAATTCTTTTAAAAATTCTTTCGATGGTGAAAAAAGTGCTTGGTGAGGTTCATAATTCACAACATCTTTTGCAACTGATTCTTCTTTTTTTATATATGGCATATTAAAAACAATAATATCGACTTTAAGCTTATTAGCAATAACTGGGGTTAATCTATCACCTTGAATAAATTGTGCAGAAATGCCAAGTTTGTCAGCATTTATTCTAGCAACTTCTAAAGCTTCCTTAGATATATCAGAACATATTAAATTTATTGTTGGGTATCTTTTTTTTACTGTTAAGCCTATTACCCCTGAGCCTGTTCCTACATCTACTATTGTTAAATCTTGTTTTATTTCTTTATTAATATCTTTAATAATAGTTTCTGTTAATTCTTCAGTTTCTGGTCTAGGTATTAAAACTCGTTGGTCAACATAAAATTTATGTCCATGAAAAACCGCTTCATTAATAATATATTGTACGGGCTCTCCGTTTAACAACCTTGCAAAATCGGCTCGGAATTGTTCTAAACCCCGCATTTCCTGATTTAATTTTAATTCAAATTCACTAAAATTATTAATGTTATTTAAATGCATTAAAAGAATTTTAGTTTTTAAAACAGTTTCTCTATCTTTAAGATGGTTCTCTATTTCGAGCAAAACATCTTTAATTGTTGGTGTACGTGTCTTCATTTTCCATTTTTTGCTTTTGATCATAATTAATAAGAGCACTTATGATTTCATCAAGATCTCCTTCAATAACTCGATCAAGTTTTTGCAATGTAAAATTTATACGATGGTCAGTAACTCGATTTTGTGGATAATTATATGTTCTTATTTTTTCGCTTCTTTCACCTGTTCCAACTTTAAGTTTTCGTTCGCGCCCAATTTTCTCTTCTTGTTCTTCAACTTTAGCTGCATAAATGCGCGAACGAAGTAGATTCATAGCAAGGTTTCGATTTTGGATTTGTGATTTTTCAACTTGACATGCTACCGAAATTCCTGTTGGCAAGTGAGTGATTCTTACGGCAGATTCAACCTTGTTTACGTTTTGACCACCTGAACCTTGCGAACGAAATGTATCAATTTGTAAGTCATCTGGTTTAATTTCAACATCTATTTCTTCAGCCTCCGGCATCACTAAAACAGTTGCGGTGGACGTATGAATGCGACCACCTGCTTCAGTTTTTGGTACTCTTTGAACTCTATGAGCCCCGCTTTCAAATTTTAATTTGGAATAGACGCTTTTCCCTTTAACCATAAAGGAAACCAATGAAAAACCTCCAGCCTCACAAGGATTAGTATCAATCATTTGAATTTGCCAATTATTATTTTCAGCATATCGTGTATACATTCTAAATAAGTCGCCTGCAAAAATATTGGCTTCATCTCCTCCAACAGCACCCCTTATTTCAACAATAATGTTTTTATCATCATTTGGATCTTTTGGTATAAGTAATATTTTAAGTTCTTCTATTATTTGTTCTTGGACTTCACTTAATCTTTTACTTTCTTCTTTTCCAAATTCCGCAATTTGGATGTCATCATCATTAGACATTATTTGGGCATCTGTTTGATCACTTTCTGCTTGGAGAAATTCGTTAAATTTTTCTACGACAGGTTCTAATTGAGCTCTTTCAACATTTAATTCCTTAAATTTATTTAAATCGTTAGCAGCGTCTGGGCGCATTAAAAAATCATCGATTTCTTTTAATCGTTCTTTAGTAACTTCAAGTCTTTTTCTTAATGCAATTTCCATCATATCAATTAATCCCTTTGCCAACATATTTTATCATAGAGGTAATTTCTATAAAAGTGTGTAATTTATTGTTAATTTTCTATTTTCTAATTTTAAGGTTTTAACCTAACATTGACTTCGTTATTATTGTATAATAACAAGTAGGTGAAAATATGAGTTATAAAGCCCTGTATCGTACTTATCGTCCTTCGACTTTTGAAGAAGTTGCTGGTCAAAAGGTAATTGTTCAAACACTGCAAAATGCATTAAATCAAAATAAGATTGCACATGCATATCTTTTTGCGGGGCCTCGTGGAACTGGTAAAACCACGATGGCAAAACTATTTGCAAAAGCCCTTAACTGTGAAAGGGGAGTTGGTCATCAATGTAATGAATGTAGTAATTGCCTTGCAGTTAATGATGGAAGTCATCAAGATATTGTCGAAATTGATGCTGCAAGCAATAACGGCGTTGATGATGTCCGTGCACTCGTTGATAATGTAAACTATGCTCCTATTAAGGGAAGATATAAAGTTTATATCATTGATGAAGTTCATATGATGAGTGCTAACGCGTTTAATGCTCTTCTTAAAACGCTTGAAGAACCACCAAGTCATGTTGTTTTTATTTTAGCAACGACAGAACCACATAAAATTATCCCTACGATTTTAAGTAGATGTCAGCGTTATAATTTCTCTAAAGTCAGTGATAAAGATATTAAACAGCGAATGATTGAAATTTTAAATATAGAAAATGTTAGTTATGAAGAAAGTGCAATTGATTTAATTATTAGTTTAGCAGATGGAGGTGTTCGAGACGCTTTATCTATGCTTGATCAAGTTTTAGCATATGCTAACCAAACATTAAATGAAGCCGATGTCCTCGAGTTATTTGCGCTTCTAAATAAAGCCGACAAATTAGACCTCCTTTATGCAATTAAGGATTATAATGTAAAGTTGTTGATGAGTAAAATCTCCCATTTTCTTGATAAAGGCATTGATGTGCGACGTTTAAGTGCTGATTTGCTTGGCTTATTAAAAGATCTACTTATTTTTTATAAAACAAAAGATGAAAGCCTTATGCTCTTTTTAACTAAAGGCGAGGCTGAACAATTAAGTAACAATTTGAGTTTGTCACGACTAAACGAACTAATTAACTCTTTATTAAAAGCACTTAATGATTTTCGTTTTGTGACTGATTTGCGCTCATTATTTGAATTAACTCTTCTTCAAATGGCTACTTCTTCTGAAAAAGATATTACTCTTCATACTACAAGTGAGCAAAAAGAAGAAATTTCAACTTTAGAATTTAATTATAAAAAAGAAACAATAAAACCAGTTAAATCAGAAAAAGTCGAGGAGACCCAACCGACTGTAAACAAAAAAGCGGTTATAGAAAAAGATGAAGAACTTCCGCCCTTTTTACAAGAACAAACAAAAGTTAGTTCTCCTAAAGAAACGGTAATCGAAAATGATGATCTAAAAAGCGAAACTATTCCTTTTCCAATTTCGGCGAATGAACCCCCTCCTTTAGAGGGACCAGATCTTATGATGGCTAGAGAAGGGTATTTACCCATACAAGAGGAACACAAAAGAAAAGTTGCTCAAAAAAGAAAAGAAATTCTTGATGCTCTTGTAATAGAAACTCCAAAAATTAAAGTTGGTCGTTTTATAAAAGAGGGTCCTTCTATTTCTTTAAGTGATGATACATTAATTAAGGCGATGACTCTTGGTAGTCGTGATGAACGTCGAAATCTTTATGACAATGCTTGGAAAAAACTACCTTTTATGGGGGAAGATGATGAAAATCTCGCTTCATTTTCAAGTTTATTACATAATGGTACACCTTATATACTGACTGAACAGTTACTTGTACTTGTTTTCGAATTTAATGAACACGCTAACCTTTGTAATTTGATTGATAATCAACAATCCCTTAGAAAAATTATTGCTGAATTTCTTGGTCGCGAAGTTGTAATTTATGCTATTTCACGTTCTCAAGAAAGAAAAGTGACTAAACTTTTCACAAACCTTAATCAACTACACCAATTACCAAGAGTTAAAAATATAGATAAAGAATTAGAGGAGGTTTTATAAATGCCCCAAAGAAAAATGCAATCACTAATGGCACAAGCACAAAAAATGCAGCGCCAATTAAAAACTAAAATGGAAGAATTAGCCATTCAAGAATTTGAAGCAACCAAAGGTGGTGGCGTCAAAGTTGTTCTTTATGGAGATCGTAGTGTTGTTGAAATTGATATAAATGAAGATTTGTTAGAAAAGGACAACAAAGAAATGGTAGAAACAATGCTAATTTTAGCTTTCAACGAATGTCTTGAAAAAATTAAAGAGGCGGAAGAAAAAATTAACATTGAAGTAACTGGAGGGCTTCCAGGAGGTTTTTAACATGGAGAGACTTCGCTCACTTGAAGAATTAATAGATGCTCTTAAAAGATTACCCGGTGTTGGTTCAAAATCAGCTGAGCGTATGGCTTTTGCCTTGTTGAATTTTCAACAAAAAGATTTAGATGATTTAGCTACTAAAATATCTGAAATAAAAAAGAAAATACATCCATGCCCAATTTGCGGTTTATATACTGAAAATGTAGTATGTTCAATTTGTAGCAACTTAGATAGAACTGACGATTTAATTATTGTTGTTGCAAAACCTAATGACATTATAGGGTTTGAACAATTAGCTAATTTTAACGGTCGTTATCATGTATTAGGTGGCCTTGTTGGAGCAACTTCTCTGACTAAAATTAGTGATTTAAATATTGACTCTCTAATCGAACGTATAAATAAAGAAAAAACTAAGGAAATTATTATTGCCACCAACCCAAATATTGAAGGGGAAACTACTGCACTGTATATAGCGAAATTACTAGAAGATATCCCAGTTAAAGTAACACGCATTGGATACGGAGTATCTATGGGAAGTCAAATTGATTATGTTGATAGCTTAACACTACATAAATCATTAGAAAGTAGAAAAGAAATTAAATAGGGGGATTTATTATGTTTATAACACTAGAAGGACCTGAAGGTAGCGGAAAAACAAGCGTAACTAAAATTTTAATTGCTGAATTGACTAAAAGAGGCTATGACGTGCTTTTTACTCGAGAACCTGGAGGAACACCAATAGCAGAACAAATTCGTGATATTATTTTAGATAAGAAAAACACACTCTTAGATGCTCGTGCAGAAGCTCTATTATATGCTGCAAGCAGACGCCAACACCTCAAGGAAAAAGTTTGGCCTGCTTTAGAGGAAGGAAAAATCGTTATTTGTGATCGATACTTAGATTCTTCTCTTGCGTATCAAGGGGGTGCTCGCGGACTTGGAGTTAACGAAGTATTAAATATTAATTTATTTGCTACTGAAGGTTCTTATCCTGATTTAACTCTTCTTTTTGATGTTGATCCAGAAATAGGTTTGCGCAGAATTAAGAAAAACAGATCTTATGAAATAAATCGTCTTGATTTAGAAGAACTTACTTTCCATCAAAAAGTTCGCCAAACTTTTTTAGAACTTTCAATTAAATATAAAGATCGTTATCGCATAATAGATGCATCACAAGAATTAAATTGTGTTGCAAATGATGCGTTAAAAATTGTACTAGATAAATTAGAAAATGGATGTTAGTCACTACTTAAAAGAATATCAAAAACCATTATATAAAACCTTTGTTAATGCTCTTACTAACAATAGTCTTTCACATGCATATCTAATTAAAGGTGGATCAGGTACTCCTTTAATCGAAGTAGCGACACACCTTGCTAAAACACTTGTTTGCGAAAAACGAAATCCTCTTGCTTGTGATAATTGCATTAGTTGTCATCGTTTTAGCCAAGGACTTAATCCTGATTTTATCTTTCTTGATGGTCGCGAGGGGACTATTAAAATTAGTGATATTAGAAATTTAGAAACATCTTTCTCTTCTACTGCTATAGAAAAGGGCGGAACATTAATTTATGTGATTCATTTAGTTGAAAAAATGACGCCCGAAGCTAGTAATGCGTTACTTAAATTTTTAGAAGAGCCTAGTCAAGAAATTTATGCCTTTCTAACTACTGAAAGCGAGGAAAATGTTTTGCCTACAATTTTATCTCGTTCGCAAAAACTTATATTATCCTTACTTCCTTCAAAATTAATCCTACAAAAATGCGATGAATTTAACATTTCCCGCTTGCATAGTGAAATATTAGTTAACTTTTTTAATGTGGCTGAAATAATAAGTGAAAAAGTTAAGGATGAGGAATATCTTAAAATTTATGATTTAATTATGAATACATTAAATACATTTAATAACAATATTAAAGAAGGTGTATTATTTATACAAACGGAAGTTAGTAAGGTGTTTGCTTATGGCGCAAAAACTAGAGATTCTGCCCGTCGTTATCTTGAATTATTTACGATTTTCATCAAAGATTTGGTAAACTATAAACTAAATGCGGACATAACTCTTAAAAGTTATGAACCATTGATTAAAGACCTCTCTACCAAAATTGAAAACCCTGAAAAAATTTTAATTACTTTCATTGAGAGTCTTACACGATTAGATTCGTATGTGAATATCCCACTTCTGTTTGATCATTTAGCTATAACTATTTACAAGGAGGGTACTGATGTCAGATAATATAAATCAATTTTTCTTATCAATCGCCTTTAGTAGAGGCTCAAAACCATATTATTTTTCATGTCCTACTGACGAATTTAAAAATGGTGAATATGTAATTGTTGAAACCATTAGAGGTACCGAGGTAGGTGTTGTTGTTCGTGAGCCATTACCAATGAGCGAATATAAAAGTGACTTAGCACTTAAACCTATTATAAAAAAAGCGGACAAAAATGAAACAGCACGTCATTATCAAAATTTAAATGACGCCCAAGAAGCACTTGCTTTTTGCGCAAAACAAATAGAGTATTTAAAGCTTGATATGCATTTAATTAGTGCAGAATACACTTTCGATCGCGATAAAATAATATTTACCTATGTTGCAGATCAACGCGTTGATTTTAGAGAACTTTTAAAAATACTAGCTTCACAACTAAGAACTCGCATAGAGCTTAGACAAATTGGAAGCCGTGATAAGGCGAAGCTCGTCGGTGGTGTTGGGGTCTGTGGCCTTCCGTTATGTTGTAATTCGTTTTTACGTGATTTTGATGGCATATCAATTAATCGTGCTAAAAATCAAAATTTAACACTGAACATCCCAAAACTAACCGGGCAATGCTCTAGATTAATGTGTTGTTTAGCGTATGAGGATGATTATTATAAAGAAGCAAATAAGAAATTTCCTCCCATTGGACAGGCTATTAAGTTACGAGGGGAGAAATATTTCGTAAATTCTTTCAATGTTATTAGTGAAGAAATTAAATTGACCAATGAAAATGACAGTATTATTGTCAGTTTGGATGAAATAAAAGGGAAGTGGAAAAATCCTAATGAAGAGGAATAAATCTTTCACAAAGATACCTTTTTATTTTGTTGCTACTCCAATAGGAAACTTAAGCGAATTTTCTAATCGGGCAATCGAAATTTTAAATAACGTAGATTTTATTGCTTGCGAAGACACTCGTGTAACTAATGTTCTTCTTTCTCATTATAAAATTTCAAAACCTTTAATTAGTCTTTTTGAGCATAATGAGAAAGAAAAAGCTTTAGAAATAATTAATCAAATTAAAAAAGGGCTGTCTGGTGCTTATGTTTCTGATGCAGGTTATCCGCTTATTAGTGATCCAGGAGCAATATTAGTAAACGAATTATTGAATAATGACATACATATTAGTGTAGTTAATGGGCCTAGTGCTCTTTTACCAGCACTTATTGGAAGTGGAATCTCGACTTCTTCTTTTTATTTTCATGGATTTTTACCTTCAAAATTAAATTTATCAATTGAAGAGGAGTGTCTCCTTAGAGAAAGAAAAGAATCATTAATCTTTTATGAATCTCCTCATAGAATACAAAGAACAATGAATTATTTATATAATATCCTTGGTAATAGAAAAGTTACATTGGCTAGAGAATTAACGAAAATAAACGAAGAATATTTATACGGGACATTAGAAGAATTTTTAACTTTTGACTATACATCTATAAAAGGAGAAATTGTAATTGTAGTTGAAGGAAATACAAGTTCAAATATAGATAAAAAATTCGAAGATGCAAAAAAACAAGTCTCCCTTCTTCTAAAAGAAAACTATTCATTAAAAGAGGCTTGTAAAATTGTAAGTCTCCTAAATAACGTTAGCAAAAACGCACTATATCGTGCATTTTTGACTGATAATTAATTTTTAATATCGTTTTAATCAAGCAGCTTTAACTTGCTGCTTTTTCTTTTTATATCGAAGATAGACTAAGCCGACTATTGCAAAATAGAACCCGCCGAAACTAGCTAATAAACCACTTGTTAAATATTCTGGAACAAAAACAAGAGAATATTGATTGTCACCTTTTGGTGCTACAAATCCAACAAAACCACCATGAGTTTTATACACTTTAATATGACTATTTTCTTTTGTTACTTTATTAACATAGCCAGCATGCCACCCTTTGTCATATGGAATTGTTGTAATAACGAATTTTTCATCTTCAAAGTTGGTCGTAAATGTTATTTCGTTTCTTTTCCATTTAAGGTTTTCTAATGGATATCGCTTTGTATTCGCTATTATTTCATTTTGAACTGACTCATCATAAGCAAAAATATACGTGGTCGAATAATCTTTGAATGTTTCTTGCGGAATAATAATTATCCGTTTAATCGCTTTACTTGCAGAAAAGCCACGTAAAACTTTATAGGTTGTTGATCCACTTGGAGATGTGTGATTATCATATGTAACAACTGATCCATCAGTACCAAGTAAATAAATGTTGGCTTTTGCTGCTATTGGATATTGAAAAATTATAGATCCGCTGTTAAATAAAAATGGTTCGCCATTATTTCTTTCAAAAACTATCCCTACATGTGGTTTAGATCCAACATTAAAGACTGTACAAGATCTTAAATTCAATTCATTAGAATTAAGTTTTGTAATCGGAAATTCCTTACTACAATAATATATAGTTTTACTAAAACCAAAATCGCTACTTAAATTATTTGAATATTGATGAGCGTTCATTTGATAATATTTAAAATCTATTTCATTAAAAGTAGGGTGATTCTTTTTTACTTCGTTAAAATCATCAAAAGAAAGAATAGCAGACTTTAAGTATAATTCTTCAATTTTAATAATTCCTGTTCTTCCTGAATTGCGCACAACATCGACAATTTTTTCGCCATCAAATTGTTCATATGACATGATGTTGTCGACTGCAAAACCAGTATTAAAATGATTTTCGTTCCCATATACTAATCGATGTTCAGTAGACATTTCTTCATATAAGATATGTGTTAGAGGAACATTTGGGCGTAAAATGACATTGTCTTTTTCTTCAATTGTTGGATTTGCTTCACTTGGTTTCATAACATAATATTTTATATTTAGAAATTGATCCAAGAATGGTCTTTTTTCGTGTACACCAAGTGACCAACCTAAATAGTTATAGTTAATCTTACTCCAATAATTAAAGTCCATTAATTCAAAATTATACAACGAGTGAAAAGTCGTGACACCATTGTAATCAAGAGCCATCGGGAGATTATCTCTTCCTTTTCTAGCACTAGTAGAATAAACCCTATAATAGGAGCCATCTAAAGATTTAATTTTTCTAGTAACTTCTTCATCGTGTTTATAGTTAATTTGACCCCCGAAAACATGATTTTGATATGATATCGTCCCGTGGAAATTAAGTGTCAAGACACCCATTATTACCACTTCAATTGTTGTTAGAGCAAATAAAATTGGACTTACTACTTTCTTTTCATACATATATCTAAACGTTAAATATACGACAAAAAGGACCCCAAATTGATAATATGCCACATATTCTCGTTGAAATAAAAATGTAAATGTATTCTTGTTTTGATAATTAAACGCCCATAAATAAGTAATACCCATAAGTAAAGCAATTACAACAAATGAGACATCAAAATACCATCGTTTAAACTCTTTTCTTTCTTCATATGATGACGCTACATAAGTAATAAGTAAAAACACAGGGAACAGCTGCCACCTTCCATATTCTTTTGTAAAACCATGAAATAGGTTATACGCGAAAGGAGTAAAAATAGCTAAAAGGAACAAACCTAGCGCTATAAAAGGACTTGCCTTTCTTTTCTTAAAAGAATGAATCAAAGATGGAATTAATAGAAGTGTTATAGGCGTAAAAGTAAATAAACTAGAAATAGTGTTATCGTAGGAACTTCTATTCAGTAACGTAACACTGCGATCTGATATAGTTGGGAATAAAAAAGAAATGAGGGGATAAAACTTTTTATATTCAAAAGACTCATTTTGTGTTTCCCATTTAGTTAAATATGCTACAAGTGTTTTCCAATCTTTTGCTTTAAATGTTGATTTAAGATTATCTAAATATGTTGCATTTGTAACGCGATCACTATTTCTTGCTACATCTAATCCTGGTAAAAAAGCAATGCCAGATCCAAGAATACCAAATAAAAATCCTAAAAACCCGATCCCGATGACTTCAAGGCGAACTCTATTATTGGGAAACTTACTAAATAGTTGAATATAACGAAATCCAGCATATAAAACTCCGACCATACATGTGGTAACTAAGAAGAAATAATTTGCTAAACCCATTATTGCTAAGCTTAGTGCTAAGAAAAATGGTTGACGTTCTTTAAATACTTTTTCAATTCCTAAAAATACAAGAGGAAACATTACAGTAACTTCCATAAAGTGGTTAAACCATAAATAATAGACATTCCACCCGCAAAATGCGTACATTAATGCAAAAAGTCTCGCTGTAGTTTCTTTTATTCCCATGTATTTTAAATAAGCTCTCATAGATAAAGCGGCCAAAACAAATTTTGTAATCATTAGTACCGAGATCCCCTGTGGAACTAAGGAGCGAGGGAATACTAAGATTGGTAGAAAAAATGGATTTAGTGCATAGTAAAATGCATTTGATCCAATGTTATTTACACCAAGAAAAGTATTTGTGTCCCATAAAGGAAACTGTCCTGTCTTAAAAAAGGACCAGTAATCATCATAACCATTAATATAAAATTGAAGCTGTTGTTGAGTAAAATCGCCACCAAAAGGAATTGTAAAAGACTCTTTAAATAAACTTGATGAGAAAAATAAAATCGCTATTATAAATAATGAAATTATATAAAAATATAAAGGATTTTCAGTTCTACCAAATCTTTCAAGAAAAATAGTCCATCTTTTTTGCAAGTTTAATTTTTCTTCTTTTACGGTTTCATATTCTTTATCTATTATGGTTAATTGATTTATCAAAAATGTTACAGCACATATTAAATAAAGAAGAAAAATTAAAATAAATAAAATTGCAAGAACAGGAAATTCAGTGTATAAACTATTTACTGGACTTAGTAAACTGGCAAGTCTACGCAATGATTGGTAGAAAGGAAAAAGCGACAATAACGTGGTTAAAATTGCAAATATGCGTTTTTTGTCTTGTTTTTTTCTAATGATTAATATTATGTTTATAGTTATTAAACTTACAAGGATGACTGTAATGAATATAAACCAAAGTAAAGGCGCTACTCCTTTATCATATTGCCCTCTTGGAGCAACCATCAAAGTTACAAGATAAAAAAGCGCTAATAGCGTTACATGAAGATAATTAAAAATGATTGTTCTTTTACTCTTGGTTACCATTTTTTGTATCATCAGTTGTATTGTTGTTTTCAGCATTTTTGTTAAAATGATTGAAATTTACTCCTACAACTCGATCAAGCGGTAGTGAAAAGATAATACCTTGCCCTTCTGTATCTAGGCCAGCATTATTATAAATAGCTTTCATAACCTTATCTTTAATTTGATTAGGAACTACGATTAAGACAATTTCTTTATTTGGACTAATTGTAATACCAAAAAGTTTTTCAATTTCTTTGTTTCCAGTTCCTCTGCCGTGAAGGACCGTTCCTCCACCGGCTCCAGCTGCTTTTGCGGCATCCATAACAAGATCTACAAATCCTGAATTGATAATAACAATAATTAAATTTGTTTCTTTTTTGTCCATCTTAAGCTCCTTTTTGTTTGTTTAAAACATTATTTGATAAATATTTATAAATTGATACACCTATCATAGATTCAAGCCCGATACTAAAGGCAACACCTTTATGTTTTTTTGATATTTCAAATCTTCGTTTTATATAATTAAATGCTTCATCTATTTTTTCTTCTTTAATAATAGTTAATAAGATATCTTTGTTGGGTTCGCTTAAACCAAGCAATGAAATTAGTTCACTTGTCGCTGTTCCTTTACCAAAAATAATGATTTGGAGGTTACTTTCTAGTGTTTGAAAATAATCAACAAAAACATCACTGGCATCACGATCAACAATCGTAACTAGTAAAGATAGCTTTTTAATTTCATTTGTTTCACTAAAAGGCTTTCGTACTGTAGTTTTAGCGTGTTTTGTTAATGCGTTTTTCACTATGTTGCCTCCTTAATTAAAATAGATAATTTCTGCTTCGTATTCTTCAATTCGTCTAGCCTTACTAATACGAATAGCAGCACGTTCTTTAAGCATTGCTCCAAAGCCTAATAATTGAATAGTTATTAAAGGCATCATCGAAATTAATCCTATTGTTCCTAGTCCGTTTAAAACTAAATTACGCCCTGGAATTGCTATAGCAACACCCATTACGATTGGTGCGAGAAAACTTGCAGTAAGAGCACTACTAACAGCACCACCACCATCAAAAGCAATAGATGTATAAACACGAGGAACTATAAATGTTAATGCGACCGCAATAAAATAACCTGGAACGATAAAATACATAAATGAAAAGTCAAAATATACACGTATTACAGATAGCATCATTGAGATACATACACCACCTGCTAACGTCAAAACAAGAGTAGTTTTCTTAATTGTTCCATCACTTATCTCCTCAACTCTTGATCCTAAAACATGAACACTTGGTTCTGCTAAACATGCTAAACCACCTATTAAAGCAATAATTGCTAGCATAATCGCTAAATTATTTTTATTAACTAATACTTCTCCAATAAGATTACCAATTGGAACATAACCAATATTTGCTCCTGCAATAAATAGGAGTAATCCAACATATACATAAATAAACCCTATTCCAATTCTAAGTAATTGTTTTTTTGATAATTTAATATAAAATGCCTGATAAATTACAAAAAAGATTAATATGGGTACAAGTACTAATGCGTTATCTATCGCCGATTGTTTAATAGCGGTTAAAATCATTTGTGTAATTGTTAATACTTCGCCGCCTTCGCTTAAAGAATAAGTCGGTTTATCACTAAAAATTCCCATAATAATTACAAATAAAATAGGTCCAAGAATAGCAAATCCTACAAAACCGAAACTATCTTCTTGTGCTTTTCTTTTTGAAAGAGTCATTGCTACACCCGTGCCAATCGCAATAATGAATGGAACTGTTACTACTCCTGTGGCTACTCCAGATGAATCAAATGCCATAGGTAAAAATTCTGGTGCAACAAGTATTGCACAGCCAAAGATTAAGACATATGTCGTTATTGCAAAAGCATTAAAGTGTTTGTTAAAAATAACTTTTAAAACTGCTAAAACGAGATATAATCCAACGCCACCTGCAACAACAAAAACAAAAACATATTTATTAATAGGGGTTTGTGTCGCTAAAAGCATTACTGATGGTTCGGCGGATGTAATCACAAACCCCATAATAAAGACAATTAATATTAATAAAGGAAATTTTGAAACTTTTACAAGTGATGATCCAATCATTTCTCCAACTTTTAAAAGTGATTCACTAACACCTATATTAAATAAAATTAAACCTACAACTAAAAAAATGGCTCCAATTACAAAAGTAATTATATTGTCTCCAAGCGGAACAAGACCTGTAAAATGTAATAAAATAACCGTCAGTGTGACTGGTAATACAGAGAGTAATGCATCTTTTACATGTTGTAATAATTGCTTAATCATAAATCTACCGCTTTATATTATACGAAAAAAGAACAAAAAAGCGAAATACATATATTTCGACTTTTTTATATACTAATAATATTTACTTGAGAAGCAGATTAAATTCTTTGGGTATTGGGGTTTTAAATGACATTATTTTCTTAGTAATTGGATTTTTAAAAACTATCTCGTAAGCATGAAGGCCTAGTCTTTTAATTTTCGTAGTTTCTCCGTTATATTTATCATCACCAATAATTGGATACCCTAAATCTCTAAAATGTACTCTTATTTGATTTTTTCTTCCCGTTTGTAATTTAACATCATAAAGTGAAAATTCATTATTTCCTCTTAAAAACTCGTAATGAGTTTCAGAATATTTTGCGTCTTTAGTTTTAGCACCAGAGTAAACTTGCTGTGTTTTACTTTGGTGCAAATAGGATTTAATAACTCCGCTATTTTGGGGTATTTTTCCTTTTATCACTACAAAATAGGCTCGTTTTGTGACGAAATGGTTCCAGTTTTTGTGCAATGCATTTACTAAGTTGGGTGTTTTAGAAAACATCAAAATCCCAGACGTTTCTTTATCGAGTCGATGCAACACAAAGGCTCTCGCATTAGGATTTTCTTGCCTTAGATATTCGTTAACATATCGATATGCCGTAGCTTCTTTTTCTTTATCACTTGCTATTGAAAGAAGTCCAGTGGGTTTATTAATAACAATTAACATATCATCTTCGTAGATGATAGGTAATTTCATTTTGTTCGTTACTGTATTACGAAATGGTGTTACCTTTATTACATCACCCTTTACCAATTCAAAATTGTATTGCGAAACTACAATATCATTTACTAAAATTTGTTTTCTCGTTAAAAGACTTTTTATATTATTCCGACTTCTTCCTTTAAGATTTTCCATTAAAAAATCAAAAAGTTGCGAAGTTTCTTTTACTTGATACTCTTCGTTTTTTTGTTTTACACGGCCTTTGTTTTTTTTCATAATTTTGTTTTTTTCTTTCCAACACCTAAAACTATTAAGAAAAAACCACCAAAGAGTAATGGGGAACTAATAATAAAAGGTAAAATGCTTGTCTCAATGGCTTGTTGACCAGTTTCTAAATCACTATTATGCATCAAAGCACCAAAATACTTAATGATTCCATACCCCAGTATTACCATACCTGCTACTAATAGTAAAACGCCACCTATTGTCGCTATTATTTTTAATATTTTATCTTTTTTTTCTTTTGAGCTCATCATATTTTTCCTTGCTACCTTTACTCATTTCCAATGGGTATTTCTTATTATTGGTACTCAATTTGTTTTTCAAAATTACATTTAAATCAAGTTTATAAGCATCTGCAATTAAAATTACATACATTAAAATATCTGCTAATTCCTCTTCTATTTTTTCTTTTTTGGTGTTTTCCCATTGGTCACTTCCTGACCATTGATATACCTCAAGTAATTCAGAAGCTTCCAAAACAAGACTAACTGCTAAATCTTTTCCAGTATGATATTGTTCCCAATCTCGATCCCTACTAAAGGCGATAACCTCATCATATATTTTTTTATCAATCATTTTTTTCTACATCCTTAATTGAACTTTTAATAGTTTCTTTTGTAGTTGTTTTGGCGAATTTATCAACTTCTATTTTATTTCGAATTCCTTTACTAATTACCGCTGGTCCACCAATACATCCGCCTTCACAGGCCATCCCTTCAAGAAAATTAAAATCTTTAGTATCTCCTTTAGCTTTATTAAGTGCACTTCTACAGTTAACTATTCCATCACACACTAAGGGTTTAAACTCAAAGCCGGCGACTTCAAGTTCTTTTATCGCTTGAGTAACGGCTTCGGTTAATCCTCCAGATCTACCAAAAATCCTTCCATAATAACTTGCATCAGTTAACGGGGTTGCTTCTAGAGAATCTAAATCAACCTCTCGGCTAACAAAAAGAGCCAAAAGTTCTTCAAATGTTAAAACCACATCTGTCCATTTTGATTCTTCTGTCTTTTTAATTTCTGCTTTTTTTGCCATGCACGGACCAATAAATACTATTTTTGCAGTGTTATCATTAGTTTTTATATACTTTGCAATCGTTGCTTGAGGACTTAAATTATGTGAAATGTGTGGTGCTACACTTGGATAGTGTTTTTTAATTAATTCAACAAAGGCGGGGCAACAACTTGAAGTTAAAAAGCCTTTTTCAATTAATTCTTGAGATTCAGCAATAGCAACTAAATCAGCACCTAAAGCCGCTTCAACAACATGAGTGAAACCAAGTTTTTTAATACCCGTAACTACTTGTTCATAACTCACTCCCCTAAATTGACCAGCAATAGCAGGTGCAAGAATTGCATATTTGTTATATTTTTCATTCTTTTTATCTTTTAAAATATCAATCGCATCTAAAAGATATGATTTATCCATAATTGCTCCAAAAGGACATTTTACTGCACAGTGCCCACACGAGACACATTTGTTATTATCAATTTCACATGCTCCATATTGATCAATTGTAATTGCATCTACGTGACATGCCGTTTCACAAGGTCTTCTATAATTAATGATTGCATTATAAGGACATGCTTTAGCACATAATCCACAGTTAATACATTTGCTTTTGTCGATTTTAGCAGTATGGTCAATAGGATCAATATAAATACATTTTTTTGGACATGCTTCTTGGCAATAGTGTGCAATACAGCCTCGACAAACATTAGTTACTGTATAGCCACCTAAAGGACATTCATCACAAGCAATTTTAATTACTTCCATAATGTTGGGGTTACGACTATCCCCACCGCATGCTAACTTTACTCTTTCTCGCAGAATCGCTTGTTCTTTATGATTGCAACAGCGCATTGTTGCAGTTGGTCCAGGTTTTATTTCTTGAGGAATATAACGGTATCCTTCAAGAAGTCTATCTTGATAAGCCAAAGTTGCAACCTTTACCAAAACCTTATGTTTTAATTCACTTATTTGTGTTTCAAATTTTATATTCATAGCTTTACCTCATGATCTCTTGTTTAACAATATCCCGCAAATACGGCTTCTTTTCTTCTAAAGCGGTGTCTAAAATCCACGCTGCAACCAACGGCATCCAGTTTCTTATAAATTTTTCTTCTATTACAGATCTTTCGACATAACGCTTTAAATATTTTTCTGAAAGTTCGTTTTGATTATGTAGATTAAACCATAAATATGTTTTAGCAACATCAGCTGCAGCATTACCTTCACTAACATGCGCCCAATCAATAACCCATACTTTTCCATTTTCATCAATAATTATATTGCTTGGATTATAATCTCCATGAACAACTTCGTGGAATTGTTCCATTTCTTCCAAACGAATTTGAAAATCATATCTAGTTGTAGCACGTAATTCACTACGGGCAATTCTGCGACTCATTCGATGTACTAACGGGTTAAGAAGAAAACTATTTTGTTTAGACATTAATATTTGTGTATCAATAAATAAATCTAAATACTCATCTAACTTTTCTGGATTTTCAATCATCAATTGCTCAAGTGTTTTACCTTTTATTTCTTCGCTTATAAAAGCCCAACAACCATCAATTTCAACAACTTCAATTACCTTAGGAACATTAATTTCACTATCTTCCATTCTAGTTTGATTTAATGCTTCATTAAAAACATTTGTTTTTGGATAACCCTTGACAAATAATTTGATGATTTTTCCATCTTCAGCATAAACGGTTTTATATGATCGTTTTGAAATCACGTTTTTTAATTCCATAAGTTTTCTCCTAACTTCTTAGTTTTATAAACTAAGCATATTTAGTTTACTATAAAACAGGTATTTTTCAATCTAACGAAAATGGCCATTAATTTTAATGGCCATTTTTAAACTACTTAATTATTTAAAAATAAAGTTAAAACCAGCGTTTCTTTAAAGGAAATCGATGCGTTATTGTATAACTCCTGCCGTCAAAAAGAGAAAGTTCAAGAGCTTCTACTTCACCTTTAAATGGAGTAAAACCTTTTTTAAAATGTTGATGCATTTCTGTTAAATCAATTTCATTATTGAAATACAGACTAACATGGGGCAAATAATGAGTTTCACTTGGTGATGTCCATTTGTCTGCAACATAGGGCAAACTATCGTGAACTCTTTGATATAGTTCAGCAAGAGTTTTATTGTTATCTACTTCTATTGCAATAAGTGCCTTGTCAATTAATTTAACATCAACAAAGTTTAAAGAAAATGGGTTGTATTTCCTAGATAATTTTCGAATCGTTTTGACTAGTTTTTTCTTTTCAGCAAGAGGATAGTGAGCAATAGTAAGGTGCGGATAAAAAAGACGATAAGGCATATTAAAATCTTTTTGCAAAGTTTTAATTGTTCTTACGCGCATCGCCGTAGCTTCATCAAGTGCCAGTAAAACATAATAATCTTCAAGTTTTTTATTTGACATGCTTTTTTCGCACTCCTTCGTATATTTTCTTTAGTTTTTGCCCGATAATACTTAAATCACGGTCCATTGCCGTCTGATAACCGTTTTTTATTACTTGGGAATTATCATTATGTATTATATATTTAATTTTTTCAATAAATTCTTGATTATTACGTGCTTTATACGCATTTTCACCATCTTTTAACCAATCTTCATACACTCCGATGTCTCTAACAAGAACAGGAATCTTACTAGCGAGCCCTTCTAAAACGACAATTCCTTCAGTTTCTTCATTGCTTGGGAAAAAGAGCATTTCAGCATATTGCATCGCTCCCTTAATAATATCGTTTGCAATATAGCCGGGAAGAATTACATTGTCTGGCTTTCTTCTTATCGCTTTATTTACTTTTGATTGTCTTAGTAACCAGGAGAGATGACCAAACCAAATAAATTTAATATCGGGGAATGCCCTAGCAACTTCAATAAAATCACGAATACCTTTTCGTTCAAATAAAAAGCCAATACCGATAATGACTTTCTCATCTGTAATTTTAAAATGATCTTTAAATTGTTTTACTTTATCTTCGCTAGGTTTATATTCTTCTACATTTAATCCATTTGATAAATTAGTAACTGGTACATCATAACCATAGCTTTTAATAAGATTCTCGCTGTACAAGGTTGGGGTGACAATTAAATCTGCTCTACTATACATATATTTGAGCCAACTATTGTAAAAAAGAGCAAGGAATTGCCAGGCTCGATATGAATTACGAAAATCTTCAAAAGTAGAATGACCATGTACAATTACTGGAATATTTTTTCGTTTACATTTTCTAAGAAGGCGTTTGCTATTAAATCCATAAGTATTAATGTGTGCTAAATTAAAGGTGTCTTTTTTATTTGTTGTAAAATTAACCTTCGCTGATGTTAGTGCCTCCATTTGGTGACGCATTGCTCGACCAATTCCGCTTTTTTTAATAATATTTTCGCCTTCAAAATAAATTAATACTTTCATATCTTCCATTTTATTTAGCCTCTCTTTCAGACTTCCTATAATTTTCTTTTCTTAAACTAAAGAAAAAGAACAATGTTAACCCTGCCATAACTAGTGTTATTACAATGTTAGCGATAATACCAAATGTATTTTGTAATGCGATTGCTGAAACACTATAATTTGATAAACCTTTGTATAAAGCAATCGCAAAATTAACAATAATTATTGGTACTATTGTAAAAATTAGCCCTAAAACGACATGGACTCTGCTATTGCTATATTTGAGAGCTTCTTTCAAATTAGTTAATAAGATATTAGCTGCCACAAAAGCAAATAAAATTGAAAAAATCGCAAATATTATCATCGTAAAATTAATACTTGATGTTTTGGTTTGATAATATGCATTAACATCATTTAATATAAAGTCATCTTCAATATATTTTCCATCGTTGTAAATTCCGAATTTTATATTTTTTGTATAGTTAACACCTTCAATTACTTGGAAATCCTTATAATAATTATCAAGCAGTTTTTTTATTCCTTTACCCTTAGGAAAAGCATCAAATTCAATTCTTGTCTCAAAACCATTTAATTGTTCAGCATCTAAAAGAAAAATAATTGGTTGTCCAATAACTTTATTAAGGTGTTTGCCAAGCCCTTCGTCAATTCCACTGTATGGATTTGAGTGTTCTCTTTCAGCATAATTTTCTTTTTTATCGCTTGTATAAATAATATTTTTAATTTCTAGTTGTTCACTAATTAAACCATAAGTTCGAGTTATCGTTGTATTAATTATGTCGCTGTAATTATTTATAAATTCATTAGATTCAATAATAATATCCGCTAAAGTTGAAGAAATATAAATAGGCGTTGCTTCTTCGTTAGTCGAAGTTTTATCTATTTCATCTCCTAATAAATATTGCTCAACTCTCATATACTTAAGCAGTTGACCATCTGAAGAATAATCTTTTAAAGCAATAGCGTTTGCAATAGTATTTCCACCAGAAAAAATAATATTAAATCTACTTCTATTGGCGCCTGTCACTGGTCCTTGGACACAAGTAACATAAAAACTAATTTGATCATTTTCAATATCCTTACCATATTGGAAGGCGTTTTCTAAATTGCTGGCGCCCACAGTTGAACCAGGATAATTAGAGCTCAAAAACCCATGGATATATCGTGATTCTGCACGATTTGCTTGATAATGCGCTGCAGTAATTGTCGCGTTTATATTTGTATTAGTGTCGTTTTGAAAAGTCAAATTACTGCTAATTAAACTCAAAATCATAAAAACAATAAAGAACAATTCACGTAAAAGGAAAAATTTAGAAACTTTTCTTTTGCCAATAGTTGCTTGATTAATTTCTGTATCGGTCATAATGTCAACTTTGGCCGTCTTGGGTTCTTCTTTAATTATTGCTTTTTTCTTTTCTACAGATTTTTCTTTTTTAAAGAGCGACTTAAAATTATTAAGATATTCGGTAAATCCTTTTCTAGATTCTCTTGTTTCATCATCAATTTTTGAAAAATGAAGTTTTTTCAATTTCATGAAAATTAACTGAAGATTAAAATTATCTCTTGAGGCAACAACTACAACCGTTTTATTCCTAAAGCCATAATCTAATGCGTTTGCAAGAATTTGAACCCTTATTTCACTTAATCCAACACCATCAATTAATACAAAGTCATAGTTTTCTGTAATAGCTTGGATGTTCGTTACATACTTTTGGTAATTTGTTTCATACCAGGTTTTATCAACGAACAAACATCTACTGCTTTCATTTTCTAATCTCTTTTTAAAGGATTCCAATACTTTGCTAGATTCCATCCCACACTCAGCAATATAAATAAATCCCTTATCAAGTTTAGTTCTCATAACATCATTGTCATTTTGTTGAACTGTTTCTTTAACTTCTTTTGGTTTTTCTATTGCTATATTAGGTTTAACTTTTTCGCTTAATTCTATTTTGGGCGCATTTGGAGATATATAGGATCTAAAAATCTTATATGCTGCTAAATCTTTTGATGTCTCAATAATTGGAGTTCTACGAACATAAGAAAGCCTTCGAAATTCATTAATTGTTTTTACAAGGTCTTTAATTTTAAATTCATCAACATGAGGAGGGTTTAATTGATTCCATGATTCTTTTTTTAGCAGTGTTATTAGAAAATCTACAAATGGTTCAACCTCAACAACACGGATAATTTCATCACTTTCAAATGAAGAATGCCGTTGTTGTACCATTAATAAATTCATCAAATGATAAATTTGCGAATAGTAATTATTACATTTTTCATCACCATAAACATTTGAAACTTTTAAAACAAAAACTGGATTTTTGCTCCTTTTTTGATATGTTTTTAACTCCGTTTCAGCTTCTTTTTTCACTTCAACAAAATCATTAGGACCATCTATAGCAGTTGATATAAAAACAATAGGTATTTTGAAATTATGCTTTTCTATTGTTTCAATTATTTGTTTAGTAATGACAACATTTGAATGATAAAGTTGTTCTTTTCTACGATCAGAGTCTTCGTTTCCGAAATGAAAAATAAAATTGCTTTTTCCAATCAATTCTTCCAAGGACTCATTACTAACGTCATCTTTTCCGTATTGAAAAAATTGTTGCCCATCTTTTTTTAATCTTTGGGCAAACTTTCTTCCAAGAAGGTTATTAGCATTAACTAATAATATGTTCACAGTAATCTCCTATAAGCACCTTTAGTTAATTATATCATAATATTAATTAACTCGTTTCCCTTATATTAAGCCATTTAATAGCAGTCGGAAAAATCTTTGCCCATGATTTTTCATTATGTATAGCTTCTTCTATCACATCATACCTCAAATTTTCTTTTGAATAACCTTGTTTAGATAAAAAGGGAATTAATTTCTCAGTAAATTTAAAAATTATTTGTTCAAGCCTATCGCCTTTCCCTACCATAAAATATAATTTTGGTAGCTTTTTTGCGTTTTTAATGGCGTTTTTGCACCATTTTTTTAATTCGTTTTGATAATGTAACATTCCAGCTGGTGTAAAACACAAAGCGTACCCAAAAACGTCAGGATAAGCCAACGCCATAAAAAAGGAGATGATTCCTCCCATTGAGGATCCACCTATTAAATTTATTTTCGGGTTCGTATTATAATTTTTATCAATATATTCTTTTACTTCTTCTACAATAAATTTTGCATAATCTTGACCTTCATAACTTTTATTAGGAAAGCGATAACAACTCTTTTTTATTGAAAGAAAACTCATTTCATTAATTCGTAAAGGAGAATTATCGATTCCTACAACAATCATTTTGAAATTTTTATTTTTCTTACTTAACTTTGAAAGCGATTCATCAATAAACCATTCACCAGCATAAGAGGTGCTAGATTCAAACAAATTTTGCCCGTCATGCATATATAAAACCGGATATCCTGTTTCATAGTTTTCATCATACCCATCAGGCAACCAAATCCGTATTTTACGATCCCCTATTTTTAAAAGCTTTGTCGTAAACTCTTTAACAATAAGAGTGCCATAAGGTACTTCTTTATTTCTTTTCATTTTTATTTAACCTTTGTAATAATTCTTTCGCTAATTTTTCTGCATCCCTATTAGGGATTACTATTAAATCATTAACTTTTTCTTTCAATTCTTTTATATATGTAGATTCTTCATCAACACACGCTATAACATTTTTGTTTGCTTCAATTATCATAGCGGTTTTAAGTGGACAAGCAGTATAAATAACATTAGGTAACAAACTTATAACATTAAAATCAGCCAATTTATAAATATATGGTGATACCTCCATAGGTGCCATTGTATATATATTTATGTTTTCATTTTTCAAATCATTTATTTCGTTTTTTAATCGTTCTTTTTGAGCACCCTCACCAATAAAAATAAAATTATATTTATTTGTCTTTTCTAAGACCTTCTTTGCGGCAGAAATAATTACATCTATATCTTGCAAATAACCCATGTTTCCTGCATAAACGACATTAATTTTATCTTTCTTAAATCCATAATTATTAGCAGTTTCTTTAAGTTGTTGTTCACTATATTCTTTAACCTTATATGTTATAGGATTAGGAATGATTTTGATTTTATTTTCAAAATTACCTTTTTTGAGAAGTGTTTTTTTCATATCTTGAGAAAGCGTTGAAATAACATCTGCGTTATTTAAGGTTTTCTTTTGATAGTGATTGATTATTTTATAAAGTAAGCGATTTTCTTTAAAAATATTTTCTGGATAAATATCTTGAACATTATAAATAATCGAAACACCTTTTCTTTTAGCTATCTTACTAGCTTTATATGCATAAAAAATTGGCGGACTTGTTTGTAAAAAAACAATATCAGAATGTATTTTTCTTAACTTTTTCGCACACTTATTACTAACAGACAAGTAGCGAAGTAATAAGTTTAATTTGTTATATTTTCTATACGTAAAACAATTTACGCGATATAAAAATAATTTGTCTTTTATTTTTTCCTCGGTTTTTTTTCGATATTCTTTGATTTTTGCTCTAGAAAGCCCTCTAGTCGGATTAGGGACAACGATATTAACCCGATATCCATTTTTTAAATACTCATCAATTATTGGATTATAAACATAATTGATTGTATGATTTTCGGGTTTATAATACATCAATAAAAAAGTAATGGTTTTCATGTTAAGATTTATCTTTTTTTATTTTTGGTTCCTTTTTAAGCTGATCTTTACTAAATTTTGTTTTATTACCAAAAACATAAACTTTGTTTAAATCTTTTTCT
Organism: Bacilli bacterium; assembly: GCA_035367155.1. Taxonomy (GTDB): domain Bacteria; phylum Bacillota_I; class Bacilli_A; order RFN20; family CAG-826; genus JAAYSA01. The sequence continues at coordinate 82,808 of DAOSJI010000002.1, read as the reverse complement.
ATTTCAATCGCTTCTGCATTTAATCGTTTATGTTCTTCTTTTGTTATCTTTTTATCATTAAGTAAAACGTCTGCATATAAAAAGTGGGTTGCCGCTCCAGGAGTGTTAATTCCTTTTTGAGAAAGAATAACTCCTATTGTTTTAAAAAAGATTTTAACATCTAAAAAGAAAGAAACATGTTTTACATAATATATGTCTCTTTCGAGTACTTGATACCATGTGGATTCGTTTCTTCCATGGATTTGTGCCCACCCTGAAATTCCAGGCCTAACAGCTTGCCTAATTAAGCACTCGTCGTTTTTCATAAAAATTACATCTTTAATTAGTTTTGGACGTGGTCCTATAAACGACATATCACCAATCAATATGTTAATAATTTGAGGTAATTCATCAATAGAAGACTTTCTTAAAAATTTCCCAAGTTTAGTCAACCTATCTTTGTCTGGTAATAAATTGCCGTTTTCATCACGCTCGTTTGTCATTGTACGAAATTTATACATATGGAATATTCTATTATTTTTCCCTGGGCGTCTCTGTTTAAAAAATACTGGACCACCCAATTTAGCCCGAATTATAATACCTATTATCATAAATGGAAAAAGCAAAAAGACTAAAAGAATAAATGAAGCAATAATATCAAGCAATCGTTTAAAAAAGTTTCGATACATAATTTAACTCCGTGTTCTATTCGTCTTTTAACCATGTCGTTATATTGACGATTTTTGCATAACTTTGAATAATTTTAAGAACCTTGCTTGATACATTGTTTACAAGATAGGATGGATGAAGTGGTTGCTTTCCTTCTGCTTTGTGTATTTTCACTGCTAATTCAAGAGCTTCAATTACATTACCCTTTTCAATTCCTCCTATAACGATTGAACCCTCATCTAATGCTTCCGGCCTTTCAGTAGATGTTCTAATAAGAACCCCCGGAAAATCTAACATAGCACTCTCTTCACTCAATGTACCTGAATCACTTAAAACGCAATAAGCGTTTTTTTGCAGCGAACAATAGTCAACTAAACCAAAAGGTTTATGAGCAATAACGTTTTTAGGAAATTGATGTCCTCTTTTTTCAACCCATTTTTTACTCCGAGGATGCATTGAATAGACGATTGGCATATCATATTTTTTTGCCACTTCTTCGACGCTACACATCAATTTTTCGAAATTTTTCTCAATATCAATATTTTCTTCTCGATGTGCTGAGAGTAAAATATATTGTTTTTTCTTTAAATTTAATCTTTTAAGAACATCACAATTATCTATTTTTTCTTTATATTCGTTTAACACTTCATAAAGGGGAGAACCAGTAACGAAAATAGTTTTTGGATCAATTCCTTCTTTTATTAAATATCTTCGACTATTCTCAGTATAAGGTAGATTGATATCACTTATATGATCAACTATTTTGCGGTTAATCATTTCTGGTACATTCCAATCCCAACAGCGATTTCCGGCTTCCATATGAAAAACTGGAACCTTTAATCTTTTTGCAGCAATTGCAGCTAGAGAACTATTTGTGTCACCTAAAATTAAGATGGCGTCTGGTTTTTCTTTTAAAATTATTTCATACGATTTCGAAAAAATTCCGCCTAAAGTTTCTCCTAAATTCTTCCCTACACACTCCAAAAAATAATCAGGTTTACGAATTTCTAGTTCTTCAAAGAAAATGGCATTTAATTCATAATCGTAATTTTGGCCTGTGTGAACAATAACATGGTCAAAATATTTGTCAGCTTTTTTTAATATTGCGGAAAGACGGATGATTTCGGGTCTTGTTCCTAAAATTGTCATTAGTTTCATATTTATACCTCACATTTTGTGTTTTATTCTAAAGGGTTTGATGCCTTTTTTGAACCTTTAATAGTGTTTTTGCAATGTTATTTACTTTTTAATTTTTGGATCATCTATAACCCATGTAGGATTTTCTTTTCTTACAACCTCAAGAGTTTGAATGAATAAATCGATTTCTGTTTGTCTCCTTCTTTCATCCATTCTTGTTTTCAATGCTTTAGGAACACGTGATACAACATAAGCGCTTTCACTTTCACTCTTGCTAACAAGTCCGTTAAAAAGTAAATATGATCTTAAAGATTCCATGCTGACGTCATTAGCAATAAATTTCTTTTCTTTTGCACCTAACTCATCATTCCAAAAAAGTTCCACAGCTTCTTTTGGTTTTGTTATCAGTAATAAATACAATTTTTGTGCTAGTGCTCGCCCATGTATCTCTGGTTCTAATTTGTGTTTGTTTTCCAAAATGGGTTTTAATATTTTCATAGCTTCATCATATTTTTTTTCATCCAAACATTCATAAAATTTATACATATTTACAGTCGCAGTTAAAGTAGTAATTTGTTCAAAAACTTTTATATCACCTACTTCTTCTTTATCATTAACTAAAGATTGAATGCGCATTAATTCATTAAAAGTTTCGATGTTTACTTTCTTACTTAAAAGCATTAAATAATAGCCATCAGTTAGAGTATCAAGTCTAAAAGGCATAATATTATAAATAATAAGCATTGCCCCAATACCTGCCACAATTAATGCGGCATGATGAACAACATTTTCTTTTGGTAAAAAAACAAAGAGTAGAATAGCAGCTGCAAATTCAATTAAATACAAAATGATTGGACCAAATAAGTGAAGTCGCGGATTCGCTTTTGCTCTTTTTGCAAAAATCTTTGTTTCGCCCGTTAAACCATTAAAGCCTTTTATGGCCACTCGCCATTTTTTATTGGCTCTAAAAATGCATAATCCTAAAATGTTAACGGATAAAATTTTATATCCTCCAATTAATGCCCCTACGATGTGTCCAACTTCGAAAATAACAGCATTAATTAAAACACCAACGACGATTGTAAGAATAGCAAATCCATACGCTTCTTTCTGTGTATAGTTAAGATCTCCAATAGCTGGGCTAATAATTCTAAGTCCTATAAATAATGCTATAAGCAACATTACTAGGTAAACAAAGACACTTAGTACATCTTCTTTTTTCATAATATCCTTCTTTCTAATAGGCCTCTTCATACAAACGAAGCACTTCTTCGTATGTTAAAGACCCTGTATAGTGATAAATTGAACTTTTTTTATTTTTGGTCGCAATTTTGGCTAGAGTTACTAAATCATCCTTCTTAACACCATAGTCGCGAAGTCTTATTTTAACATTTAAATGTTTAAAATAATCATCAAGTTGTTTAACGCCTAATTTAGCTAATTCTAGACAATCTAAACTTGGTTCATTAATTTGAAGCACGTTTTGTGCAAAAGAAACAAATTTTGCAGTATCTTTTTCTACATAATGACGTGCCCACGGTCCCCACATAACTGCTAATCCAGCTCCATGAGCAACCGATGGATATAATGCACTTATTGGATGTTCAAGAACGTGAATCGGCATAAGTCCTTCTTTACCAATACTTGTTATTCCACAATGTGATAATGAACTAAATAACATTAGACTTGCTCTAGCTTTTAAATTATTTGGATTTTTCATTAGAGCGTATCCAACTTCAATAACACCTTTTAAAAGTCCCTCAGCAAAATAATCGCTTACTTCATATTCGTCGCTTTTATTAAAATATCTTTCCAATGTATGCATTAGTATGTCAACAATACCAACCGCGGTTTGATGAGGTGGCAATGTCAAAGTATATTTAGGATTGCAAATAGCAAAAGTTGGTCTATTCAATTGATGATTATATCCTTGTTTAAAATGATTTTTACTATCACTTATAACAGCACTTGTCGACATTTCACTTCCGGCAGCAGCATGAGTTAAAATCACTCCAATCGGAAGGGCGACTGTTGGTCGATAAGTATGAATGAATAAATCTAATGGGTCTCCACTATAAAAATAAGAACAGGCCATTCCTTTTGCTACATCAATAACTGATCCGCCTCCTATTGCTAAAATTAAATCAGCTTCAAACTCTCTTGCTTTTTTTACACCTTCTCTTACAAAATAAATTTCAGGATTTGGTGTTATTCCTTTATATATTTGATAATCGATTTTCTTTTCATCAAGTATATCCGTTACTATTTTTAATAAACCACTTCTAATTACAGATTGTTGACCAATTAAAATTAAAGGTCTTTTTACATTAAGCGCTTGCAAAATGTCAGCTATTTTATATTCTTGGTTTTCGCCGAAATATAATTTGGTTGGAATTTGAAAAATAAAACTATTCATTTTGTTTCCTACAATACCTTTGTATTACTCTTTCAATACTACCTTCAAAAAAATTAATCAATCGATCGATTACACTTAATGGAGCTTCTTCTTGAGACCCATCTATCCACTGCATCACAATATTTGCAAAACCCGCACTATAAAAAGAAGATAAAAACCTAACTTCTTGTTCAGTTAATTTTTTTGACGAATCAATAATATTAATTTCGTTTAATAGCACATTGTAAAAGACATTGTTAAAAAAGGCATCTAATAAATCATGACCCGCACTTTGTGCAGTATTATTAATAAATTGTCGATTATTTATAATGTAATTAAAAATTTGATCAAGTGCTTTTTCCCATGTAATGACCTTATCTAAATTTGGTATTTTTTCATTAATATAAACATCTGCTAGTAATTCATAAATATCCCGATAGTGATAGTAAAAAGTTTGACGGTTAATTCCGCACGAAGAAGCGAGTCTTTTTACCGTTATTGTATCTAATGGTTCATTTGCTAAAAATTGCTTTAACTGCAATCGTAGTTTTACTTGTGTTTTCATAAAACTAACTAAGCTCCTTTTTTAAACAGATTGCTATTTTAGCTCCTACTTTTGCATTATTAATAATTAATGCTTCGTTAATAAATTGAGAGCGACCTTTTGAGAGTTCATTAATTTTACTAAGTAGAAAAGGCGTTTCTTCCTTTCCTTTGATTCCTTTTGCTTTAGCTTCCTTTAAAGCTAATTTTATTAAATCTTCAGCTTCTTCTAAAGTAAAGGAAGCATCTTTAGGAACTGGATTACATACAAGTATTGCTTGAGGTAACCCTAAGTTAATTTGTTTTGCATAGATTGCTGCTATTTCTTGCTCTGAATCAAGTTTATGCGTTACATTAAATTTACTTGTCGGCGTATAAAAAAGCGGTAATTTGCTAGTTTTATATCCTATAGTAGGAACCCCTTTTGTTTCTAGATATTCAACCGTCTTAGCAACATCTAAAATTGCTTTAGGGCCCGCACATACAGTAATTATTTGTGTTTTTGCGAGTTCATCTAAATCAGCAGATATATCAAAGGTCATTTCTGCGTTTCGATGAACACCTCCAATACCACCAGTTACAAAAACATCTATACCTGCTTTTTTTGCTAAATTGATTGAAGCCGCTACTGTGGTTGAACCCCATTTCTTTTTTAAAGAAACAAAAGCTAAATCTCTAAGCGAACACTTAATAATATCTTTTCGTTTGCCAAATTCAATTATTTCTTCTTTTGTTAAACCTACGACAATTTCACCTTCAATTATTCCAATTGTCGCTGGAATTGCCCCTTCTTTTCTAATAGTTTCTTCTACCTCTAAAGCATTTTCAATGTTTCGAGGATAAGGCATTCCGTGACTTATAATAGTTGTTTCAAGTGCTACTAGGGGTCTTTTATTTTTAAGGGCGTCCCTAACTTCTTCGCTAAATCTAATTTTCATTATACTTCACTCCTTCTTCTGCTCATTCCTCGTACTAAAATTACATAGATGATAATAATAAATATGTTAATTAAAATAAGTTGAATAACATTAGCAGTACCAATATATTTGTAATAAATATTAAATAGATCTAATCTTAAGAAACCTGCAGTTAAAACGATAGATAGAGTCGCTGTAAAAATAGTTATAAATAAAGTAAGTCGATATTTTGTAAACGGCAAACACGTTCTAAAAAGAATTACAAAACTAAATAATGACATCGTAAGTGTCGCCATCGTTCTAGCAGTTTCATCAAACACGTATGTTGTACCAGGTTGCCGCTGTTCAATGCTTTGAAGTAAAAAGATTAATATAACTGCAATAACTATACTAATTGCACCTGGTAAAGCTTTTAAGACAACATTACCCATAAATGAACCTTTAATTTTATCTTTATTAGGTTGAAGCGAAATAAAGAAGGCTGGCATTCCAATCGCCCCAATTTCCCATATGTACATATTTTGTGTTGTAAAAGGATAAACAATTTTAGCACCTGCTGGTCCTAAAATTGCTGTAATTAAAAACATAGTCGACATAATAATACTAAACAACGTTTTCCCTAAGAAAAGCGACCAAGTTAATTGTAAGTTATTAATTGCCCTGCGCCCTTCATCTACAATTGAAGGTAAAACATCAAAGTTTTGTTCGATAATTAAATGACTTGCTCCCCTAGCAGCTCCGCTTCCCTCAGCCATTGCAATTGAACAATCCGCTGCTTTAAGTGCAAGAATATCATTAACCCCATCCCCAATCATTGCAACAATTTGTCCCTCCGATTGAAGTTGCCTTATAATCATTTCTTTTTGCTCGGGTGTAACCCGACCAAAAACACTATATTGTGAAGCGTGTCTAATTAATTCCTCATCACTCATTGATGAGACATCAAGTGGATGATCCGCCCCAACAACTCCGCAAGTTTTACTAATTTGACCGACAGTAACTGCATCATCACCAGAAATAATCTTAATTTTAACGCCGTTATTTTCAAACCATCGTATAGTTTCAATCGCTTCGGAGCGAATGTGATCTTCTAAAATAATAAGTGCAACTGGTTTTAGACCCTTCGGACACCGTTCGCCACGAAGCGACTTTTTTGTATGTGCCAGTGTTAACACTCTAAAACCTTTAGAACTGTATTCTTCGATTTTTTCATTAATTAAAGCTAGTTCTTTCGCACTTAATATATATTGAGCTGCGCCCAAAACATAAGAATCATTTTTTCTAAATTGAACGGCAGAAAATTTACTATGACTAGAAAAATGAATGACTTTACTCACCTCTAATGGTTCATTGGTTTTAAAATAACTCCTTAGTGCTTCAGCTGTAGCGTTACTATCTGAATTAGCTAAAAAGAAGCTACCTAAAATAAGGTGCATGTCTTCTTTTTCATATTCATCGAATTTATACACATCTCTAACACTCATTGTTCCATCCGTTAAAGTTCCAGTTTTGTCTAAACAAAGAACATCAACGCGGGCTAGCATTTCAATAGAATACATTTCTTGAACAAGAGTTCTTTTTTTACCAAGTCTAATAACACTTACTGCAAGAGTCATACTAGTTAATAAATACATCCCTGATGGAATCATACTTACAAGTGATCCAGAAACACTTTTTACGTTTTGAACTAATGTTGCGTTTTGAACAAAGTTAATTAAAATCATTAAAAGTCCAATAATGATTACAAAAATACCAATAACTTTAAATAATTGATTAATTGATGCTAGTAATTGTGATTTAGGTCGTTTGAATGCTCTTGCTTTTGTTTGAAGGGTTTGAGCATATCTAGCTTTCCCGACTCGATCAACCAAAACATAAGCGTATCCGCTAGTTACAAAAGAACCTGACAAAATATAGTCACCTTCATTTTTATCAATATGCTCACTTTCACCAGTAAGAAGTGATTCATTTACTTTTAAGCTGCCACTTAGTAAGACACCATCAACAGAAACTTGATCACCTAGCTTTAAAATTAAAATATCATCTAAAACAATATGATCGGAATCAATTTCTATTTCTTCACCATTACGAACAACTAAATTTGTTTGTTTTGAAAGTATAGATAATTTTTCAAGCGTTCTTCTAGCACGAATATCTTGAATAAAACCAATTAAAATATTAGCGGCTAAAATTACTAAAAAGAAAAGTCCGCTGTAATAGCGCACTGCTATCATTGCCGCGGCTATACCGTATAAAAGAATATTAAAAAACGAAAGGAAGTTTTGCTTAAAGATTTCCCACCCAGTTTTTGTAATCGCTTCTCGAACTTTATTATTTAAACCTTGTTTGTTACGAAGCTCTACTTGTGCTGTTGATAGTCCTGTTTCTTTAGCAACAACAAAGCGTTCAGCTCTGCTGAACCTACTTTCGACTCGACGAATTTTCTCAGTTGCGGTTCTTTTCATAATGTTAATTTGTATATTCTAATTCATTATACAATAAAACCAAACACTATGTGCTTGGTTTTTTTACATTGTCTAATTTTTTTAGTCTATTTACTTATCTTCGAATTTATATGTAAGTAAATATGTGTGTTCTTCACCCACTTTTATCGTTCTATATTCTTTTTTAGGGTATGGAGACATGGCAGGTTCTAAACCTAGAACATAATTATTTTTCTGCATACACTTCCATTGAACCATATAAGGAAGTTTTTCTTGGTTCCACCCAATTAATAACTTATATTTGTCGTTTTCTATCGAGACATGATCTTTGATTCCTTTGTTTATCTTGTGCATATAAACCATTTCATCAATGTTTGGACTCGGTTTATCAAAAGCATTAAATTGATCAATTGTAGAATTTTTTGAAATCATGTATGTTTCTTTTTTATTAATATTCAAATTGCTGTTTTCATTAAATAAAGGATAACCAATGTTGTGGTGGTACATAATCATATACTCATCATCCTTTAGCCCTTCGTTAACTATTACATCTTTAAGTGTAAAACAAGGATTATTGTACTTAATAGTAATTAGCCTTTTTACAACTAACCTACTACCAAATAGGGCTGTAATCTCCATTTTCCCACTTATTTCTAAATGTGGTTCACCGTTATTTTCAATGGTTTCTATTTTTAAATCCGTTGCTGGGGTTAATGTATATGTCCCATGTTGAATAATTGTTTTATTTCCTCTTTTTTCAGGACCCATAACATTATCTAGCCCACAAGTTAATAAGAAACCTCCAATAAAAGTGGACCAATAAGATTCAATTCCTGAACTCCCTAAATGAAGCGGGTTAACTGGACCATTAGGACTAATATATGCAATATTTTCACCTTTATATTCAAGGCGATAAATATCCATTCCTCGATCTGGAAGAATATACATAGTAAAAAGATTGTTATGAGCAATAATTACATCAATTCCTTTTGCTTTACCCTCAGTAAAGGTAAGTTTAGTAGCACCTAATGCATCTCTAAAATTTGAAAAATAGTCTTTTTGCATAATTATCCTCCATTCATTTGTCTTATTCAGTTCTTAAAGCTTCTACAGGATTTTTACGCGCTGCTGCAATACTTGGAATTAATCCTGCTAACATCGTTAATCCCACATTCAAAGCTACTAAAAATACGGCGGTTAACGGTGCTAAATCTGCTATATTTCCTATGTTTTCTCCGGGGAACGCGTTATTCAAAATCATATTTAAAGGAATTGTAATTAAATAAGCAACTATTACCCCAATAAGCCCAGCGATTAAACCAATAATAAAAGTCTCTGCTTCAAAGAGTCTAGTCACATCTTTTTTACGAGCACCTAAAGCCCTTAAAACACCTATCTCTTTTGTTCTCTCTATAACAGAAATATAGGTGATGATTGCAATCAATAATCCAGAAACCACCAAGGAAATGCTGGTAAAAACTAATAAAACTATAGTCACGATATTGACCATTGTTGCTAGCGAATCGGTCAATGTAGAAACTGCATCAAAATATTTAATTTGTTCTAAAGGATTTTCTTCATTATATTTATCCATTTTGTTGCGAATTATTTTCTTAGAATTTGCATCCTTAGGAAATATTGCAATTGATTCTACCAAAGAATACATCGAATCGATTGCCGCTTTTATAAATGTTCTTCCTTCAGTACTTGTATCAATGTCTTCAAATGTTGCACCATAAAATTTAGCTGAGTTTAAAAAGAATTGAAATGATATTGTTCCTGTTGGATTTCCTGAATCTGTAAATGGTGAGTAAAAATTAATCACATTTTGGAGTGCGTTTGCTATTTCGGCTTCGCTCATTTCCCTAATTTCATCCATTGTTTTAGTACTTGCTATATTATTACTAAAACTTTTCCCAATTTCGCTATTGACGTTTCTATCTTTCATGACTTCAACTAAATCACGATGATACTTTAATCCTGGGGATAATAAACTTATTCTCGTTTCGCGTTTTGGCCTCAAAATCCCAACAATTTCAAGCTCAATTCCAATTTCAGGATCATTAAACATACTTTCAATTTCTCCCCAACGAACTCGATATTTTTCTATAGTTGTTGTTCCTGTTTCTGAAAATTTATTTTCGACTTCTACATCTTCAGCGGGATAACGCAAATAATAATCATCATGATCAATTAGTTTATATTTTTTTCCAATCAGATCAGTAAAATCAATTTCTTTAATTGTTGAGGCGCCAGTATTTAACACACCAATATCACTTAATGTTTGAAATGAGATTCTATTATAACTATCAATCATTAAGACAGCTTCGTTAATATTAGTAGGAAAGCGCGATGTTTCTCCAATTAAATCATAAGTTTCTAACATAAACTCTTCATCACCTACGAGAGGACTAAATGTTCCTGAAGGAATCGCACTAAAGTAACTAAAACTCGTATTCCCTACTCTTTGAACGTTTCCGTTTGGTCGTCTTGTTATAAGATTACTTCTTGTCATATAGTTAACCATTACACTAGAAGCAAGTCCGTCTTCCTCAAAGCCTCTGACCATATTAATATATTCTTCATTTATATCATTAAAATATAGTTTTAAGCCCGATTCGCTTGTATCATATTCATCATAAACGAATACTTTTTCATCATCTGGGTATTTTTCACGATTTACTTTATAGTCATCAAGACTTGTTGAAATTTCAAATGAACTTGACATAACAGCTATTGGATAACCGACCATAACAGATGATTCAATCCGATCAATATAATTTGAAAAACCGTTTGAAACAGAACTAATTAGAGCAACTCCTATAATGCCTAAAGACCCCGCAACTGATGTCAACACAGTTCTTCCTTTTTTAGTAATTAAGTTTTTAAAAGAGTTTTTGAGCGCGGTAAAAAAAGACATTGAAGTTTTATTGTTGCTTAATTCTCCTTCTTTTTCCGTTTTAGTCTCTACAGGTGGATTGCTATCACTTGTAATTACCCCATCAAGCATCCTAATAACTCTATCACTATATTTTTTTGCAATATTTTCGTTATGAGTTACCATAATGACGAGTTTAGTTTTACTAATTTCTTTTATAATATCCATTATTTGTTCACTTGTTTTTGAGTCGAGAGCTCCTGTTGGTTCGTCTGCAAGAATAATATCAGGGTCATTAACAATTGCTCTAGCGATTGCAACTCGTTGCATTTGACCACCTGATAATTTAGTGACATCTTTATATATTTCATCAGTTAAACCAACGCTTTTTAGTGTTTCTATTGCTTTCGCTCTTCTTTCTTTTGGACTCATTCCAGTTAAAGTTAAAGAAAGTTCAACATTATCTACAACTGTTAAGTGCGGTATAAGATTATATGATTGAAAAACAAAACCAACACGATGGTTTCGATATGCATCCCAATCTCTATCTTTATATGTATTTGTGAATTGACCATCAATTAAAAGATCTCCGCTAGTGTATAAATCTAATCCACCGATAAGATTTAAAAGCGTTGTTTTCCCACAACCGCTTGGTCCTAAAATAGTTGCAAACTGATGGCGAGGAAAAACTAAATCAATTCCTTTTAAAACATGTAAAGGTTTTTTGTCAATATAGTAGTCTTTATGTATGTTTCTTAGTTCTAGCATAATGTCTTATTTCCTTACTTATAATTATAATCAATTTATATATTAAAAAAAGAAAAAAGCTGATAATATTATCAGCTTTTTTAAGATTAGCTTAGATTTATTCTACTTCGAAATCAGCAATATCCCATTCAGTTAGATCAAACTCACCATTGTCATCAAGAACGCCAAAACCTAAATTATCACCAAAGTAATAGTAGGGAGCGTATTCTGTCCAATCGAATGTTCGACCTTCTTCTGGAACGTAATGTTGTGCATTAGGTGGGGCATCTGGACCAAGCCAGTAGTGAAGGACATAACCTATTCTTACAAGTAAGTTAGAAACGATTCCTTCTTCAATTACAACTAATGCTCCACCGACAAATCCAAAGTAACCACCATAATATTGTCCATCAATATAGACTGGTTTTGGTGTAAGAACCCAGCTATCTAAGAGATAAATGGTTCCATCGGCCATAAGTTCAGCTTCGTATAATTTACCAAGTTGGCGGGTTCCTGCTTCAACATCAGCCATCCAACTTGTTTGTTGTGTTATTGCTCCATACCAAGCGTCATATCCATATTGTGAATTTGTTTTGCTATCAATCCAACGAGCACCACCACCGATATTGAATGTGTTTTTGTATAGTGTGTCAGAATAGTTGAAAAATTCAACGCCGTTACCAAGAATACCACCATATTTATTTTGAACCGCAATAACATCTTCGCCTTCATGTTCAAGGGGTCTAATAACAGTGTTTTCTAGTGTTTCAGTAGTTTGTGTTACTTCAACTTCAGTCGTTAATGGTCCTTCACTTGTTGGTTCACTTCCTGGTTCTTCAGATACGGTTTCTGAAAAATAAACAAGGGTATCTTTCTTTACACCTGGATGTAAAATCCTTCCGCTAACTGGTTCACTAACTTCTTCACTGCTATCTTCAATGATTTGTTCTTCATCCCATGTATATGTGGTTGTATATGCAGCTTGTTGATGTAATACATAGTTATCATATCTTAAGGCTAGAGCTTGTCCTTCAATTGCAATGTCTGCTGTAGAAATGTCTTCTCTAGAGCCATCACCAGCAAACCATTGTTCATCAATGATGCTTCCTTGAACATTAATTACTTCATCATTTGTTTGAATAAGAGCAACAAGTCCAGAAAGTTCATCACTATTTAAGAGTCTACTTTCTTCTCCGTCTGCAGGTAAGGGTAGATCTGCTACAAAGTTTCCAAGCCTTGCATCGTTGTTTCCAAAATAAAGCTTTTCCCATGGTTTTCTAGTATCTTCAACTTCTGATGTTGTGCTATCGGAAACAACTGGAGCTTCTGAACTAGATGATGGGGTTGGTTTTTTTGTACAACCTGCTAAAGCTGCTAGGGACATTAGTGCTACCAATGAAACTGTCATCTTTTTCATATTTTTTTCCTCCTTTTAAAAATATTAATAAATTAATATTATTTATTAGTATTCGATTTGTCAACTAAATAGTATTTTTAGAATTATGTATGTGCTTACATTTTCTTAGTTATGTTGCTTTTTGCTTTATCTCTTTTTTGACGAAAATAGTGTGAAATTATTTCACCACATTCTTTGGCAAGTACTCCACTTTCAACTTCCGGATAATGATTTAGACCTGTTTTTTTATATAATTCGATGTTACTTTCAATAGCTCCACCTTTTTTGTCTTTTGCACCATAAACTATTTTTTTTATTCTAGCTTGACTTATTGCTCCAGCACACATTGCGCATGGTTCAATTGTTACATAAAGAATTGCATTTTCTAGTCGCCATGAATTCAATTTTTTAGTTGCTTTTTTTAAAGCGTTTATTTCTGCGTGTCCAGTTGGATCTTTTGTTTTTTCTCTAGTATTATGACCTCTTGCAATTATTTTTCCATTTAAAACAATTACTGCCCCTACTGGAACTTCATCTTTTTTAAAAGCCTTAAATGCTTCATTTATGGCCTCTTTCATGTATTTTTCGTGTGTTTTCATCATATTAATTAAAACCATCGCACATGAGATCAACCTTAAGGCTGCTACGTTCCCGTCCTGACCTGGTTCGGAATATTCCCATCGCGATGGCACTCATATTATATAAGAATATTATAAAATTGCCAATCTTACTTTTTGGGTTTAAGTACGCTAAGTCCACCTAGATATGAACGTAATACTTCAGGAATAATAACAGAGCCATCTTCTTGTTGGTTTTGTTCAAGAATTGCAGGAAATAATCGCGAGGTCGCAAGGCCTGACGCATTAAGTGTATGACAATATTCGATTTGTCCATTTTTATCGCGGTATCTAATCATTCCGCGTCTAGCTTGATAACATCTAGCATTTGATGCGCTGGACACTTCTTTATATATATCCATGCTTGGAATATAAACTTCTATATCATATGTTCTAGCCATAGAATGGGAACAATCTCCTGCTGCTAGTTTTGAAACGACAAAGTGAAGACCTAATTTTTCTACTAGTCTAATTGCTTTATTAACAAGTTCTTCAAAAGCTTTATCACTACCTTCTTTCGTCGCATATTGGACAATTTCTACTTTGTTAAATTGATATCCACGAATCATTCCCCGTTCTTCTGTTCTATATGAACCGGCTTCGCTTCGATAACAGGGTGTATAAGCGAAATATTTTTTTGGTAAATCTTCGAGCGTTAATATCTCATTCCGATGAAAATTGACCAGTGCTGTTTCTGCCGTTGGTAATAAAAACCTTGCAGGTTCCATGTCTTTTAGCCAAAACACATCGCTTTTAAACTTTGGAAATTGTCCGGCCGTATAGCCAGAAGCTTCATTTAATAGGTGAGGTGGTAGAACCATTTCATAACCATCTTTTAAATGTTCATCAATAAAATAATTAATAAGTGCCCATTCAAGACGCGCGCCTAAGTTAGTATATATCCAAGTCCCAGCGCCTGAAATTTTTGCTGCTCTTTTATAATCAATCAAGCCCAGGCTTTCACAAAGTTCAACATGGTCTTTTGTTTTAAAGCTAAAAGTTGGTTTATTGAAATATGTTTTTATTACTTCATTATTTTCTTTACCGCCTGGTTTTAGGTCATCATCAGGCATATTTGGTAGTTCATCTAAAATTACCTGAATTTCTTGGTCAAGTTTCTTCAAAAGTTCTTCCTTTTCAGTGTTTTCAGCCTTAATTTGTTTTACACGAGTAAATATACTTTCTGTATCTCCGCCTTCTTTTTTAACTTTAGCTACACTTGCACTAAGTTCATTTTGTTTAGCTTTGCTTTCTTCAACTTCTTGCCGTAATTCGCGTCTTTTTTTATCAAGAGCTAAAAGTGATGTAAAATCTACATCCCATCCTTTTTTTAATAAAGATGCTTTAACTTTTTCTGGTTCGCTTCTAATTAAATTAATATCAATCATCTTCCCACCTGCTTTCTTTTATTTAAAAGTGTCTCTATTATCTCTTTTAATTTATTCGCAAAATTTGAAATTGAAGCCTTTTCTGCGCGTTTTAGTGCGTTTTTGCGTTGTTTATCATAAGAACTTTCACCTTTTTCAATAATGTTAATAATGTTTTCTAGCGTTAAATAAACCGAAGCGACATTTTCATCAACTACATCGTTATAAATGGCGTTCTTGCAAGCAATTAAGTGTGTCTCACTTGCAAATGTGTCTACCAATGAAAGTGTACCAACTTTTTTATTACTTGTTTCAATATAGAAATTTGCATTCATTAAACCGCTTCTAAAAACATCATCATTAACTAATGAACGAACAATTAAATTTGATGGATTTTTATTTGCTAACTTTTTTACAAAAAAGCGATCTTTAAAACTATTTGTTTCGATAAAATAGAAAAACACATAATCTTGAAATCGATTAGCTAATGTCGAAAACATCTCTACTCCTTCAACATTTTTAGTATTAGTCGTTCCTATGATTATTTTTGTATCCTCTTTTAATCGGAAATATCTATTAAAAATTGTTTTTTCAAGTACGTGCTCACTATTAAAACGTTCTACATTTACGGGGGTAAATAATGTCTTTATTTCAGCATTTACACCAAAACTCTTTAAGTATCGCTTTGCTTCTTCGCTTGGAACCAAAATGAGATCTATTTCATTTAGTGAATCTAAGTCTTTTTTACTTATATATAATTGTCCAGTTCTTTTAATTTTAACTAATTCACTAAAAGAATCGCTTTCTTGGTAAAGAGCAAAAAAGATTGTTGGTATGTTTCTTTTTTTACATTTTTTTATTTGGTTTATATCTTTATTTCTAAGCGATCCAAAAAGAGCAATATCTATATTACCGCGATTTTTTTCATAGTAAGGAACATTCAAATGCTCAAAAGCGGCTTTGATATTTTTTCTAAGCCGCGCGGTTTGATAGATACTGCCATCTTTCTCTTTTGGAAAGTAAATTAATGGTCTCATACGATACCTTTATTCTTCAGCGTTTTCGTTAGCCTCTTCTTTTTCCTTTTCTTTCTTTAATTCTAGTTCTTCTTCATCTTCTTCATCATCAAAATGTTCAACGACTGCAAAGGAGGCGATCGCTTCTTTATCTTTTAAGCGAATCACTCTAACGCCTTTTGTATTCCGTCCGCTTCTAGCAACTTGTGTTAAAGATAAACGAATAATAGTTCCTTCTTCAGTAATAATCATTAGGTCTTCTTCGCCACTAACTGCAACTAACCCAACTAATTCACCGTTTTTACCGCCTACATTCATAGTAATAACGCCTTTAGCACCGCGTTTTGTTAAGCGGTACTCATCGGCTTTAGTCATTTTGCCAAAACCACGACTTGAAAGCGATAAGACATAATTTCCTTCGCTTGATGTCGTTACACCTACAACATATTCACCTTCTTCTAATGTTATGCCTTTAACACCTGCTGCAGTTCTACCCATTGAACGAACATCAGATTCTTTGAATTTAACCATTTTTCCGTTTGATGCACCAATCCCAATTAATAAATCACCTGTGGTTTTCTTAACATCAACTAATTCATCACCGTCTTTAAGGGTAATAGCAATTTTTCCAGTTTGACGAATCAATTCAAATTGATCTAAACGAGTACGCTTAACCGTACCTAATTTAGTTACATAGAATAAATAGTGTTTATCATCGTATTCATCTATTGAAAGAATTGATCTTACTTTTTCATCTTTATCTAAATTTAGTAAGTTTACAATCGGCATGCCTCTTCCTGTTCTTTGCTGAAGAGGAATTTGATAACCTCGTAAACGATATACTTTTCCAAAACTAGTAAAGAAAAGGATATCGGTGTGAGTTTTTGTATGGACTAAAATATCAACAACATCATCTTCGTAAGTTTTCATTCCACGCACACCTTTTCCACCCCGATTTTGTGTTCTAAATTCATCAGGACTTGTGCGCTTAATATAACCGTTTTTAGTTAAACTAATAATAATTTCTTCTTCTGGAATTAAATCTTCGTTATCAATATCTGCTAAGTCATCACTTAATTCAGTAAGACGTGGGGTTGCATATCTTTCTTTGATTTCGTTTAATTCTTTAAGAACTTCTTCAACCATATTTTCGCGACTTGATAAAATTAAGCGGTATTTTGCAATGTTTTCTTCTAAAGTGTCGCGTTCTTTGACAAGACGATCAACTTCAAGTCCAGTTAAACGACCAATTGTAAGTGAGAGTACTTCTCGAGCTTGAATTTCGCTAAAGTCGAAACGCTCCATCATAATTTGTGCCGCTTCGTCTCGGTTAGCGCTTGTTTTAGAAATTTCAATAATTTCATCAATATTATCAATCGCTTTTAATAAACCAACTACTATATGATCGCGCGCAAGAGCTCCTTCTAATAAGAAAGTTGTTCTTCTTTTAATTACTTCAACTTGGAAATCTAGATAATTTTCTAGCATTTCTTTAATATTTAAAACACGTGGAGCACCATCAACAATACAAAGATTAATAATTCCAAAACTCGTTTGAAGTTGCGTTTGTTTTAAAATGTTATTCCAAACAACATCTGCAATTACATCACGACGAAGTTCAATAACAACACGAATTCCTTCATGGTTACTTTCATCACGAATATCAGTAATACCGTCAATTACTTTATTTCTAACTAAATCAACGATTTTTTCAATTTGTGTAGCTTTATTTACTTGATAAGGAATTTCAGTAACAATGATTCTACTTTTTCCTCCGCTCATGTCTTCAAAATGAGCTTTGGAACGAATGACAATTGTCCCTCTTCCTTCTTCATAAGCACTAACAATACCAGCTTTTCCTAAAATTGTTCCTCCAGTTGGAAAATCAGGTCCAGGAAGAGCTTTCATCATAATTTCTCGTGGAGTAACTTCTGGATCACGTGCGATTAAATTAATTGCATCAATTACTTCTCCTAGATTATGAGTAGGAATATTAGTAGCCATACCAACAGCAATACCGCTGCTACCATTAACGAGAAGATTTGGAAATCTAGCAGGTAAAACGACTGGTTCTTTTTCGGTTCCATCATAGTTACTAGTAAAATCAATTGTATTTTCATTGATTCCTCTTACCATTTCAACAGCAAGAGGCGTCATTCTTGCTTCAGTATATCGCATAGCTGCTGCTTCATCGCCATCTACAGAACCAAAGTTACCATGTCCATCAACAAGGATTTCACGCATCGCAAATGGTTGAGCAAGTCTAACAAGCGTACTATAAATTGCTTGGTCACCGTGAGGGTGATATTTACCCATTACATCACCTACAATACGAGCTGATTTTTTATAAGGTTTGTCGGGTTGCATTCCTGCTTCATGCATGCCATAAATTATACGGCGATGAACAGGTTTTAATCCGTCTCTAACATCAGGAATCGCACGACTAACAATGACACTCATCGCATAGTCAAGAAATGAGCTCCTAACTTCTTTAGAAATTTCAACATCTTGAATGCCTGCTTCAATGCCGGGTTCAACTGTTATTTCTTGTAAATCTTTTCTTTCTTCACTCATTGTCATTACCTCCTAAATGTCTAAATTACGCACAAATAGCGCGTTTTCGTTAATGAAATCTCGGCGAGGCTCAACGTTTTCGCCCATTAAATCTTCAAATACTTGATCTGCTACTACAACATCATCAATTGTAACTTTAAGAAGTTTTCTTGTCTTTGGATCCATTGTTGTATCACGAAGTTGTACAGCATCCATTTCCCCAAGACCTTTATATCTTTGAATTGGATATCCTGGTCTTAAATCAAGTTGAGCACGTGTTTCTTCAAGTTGTGCATCATTATAGCAATAATATTGCTTTCCTCGATATTCGATCTTATAAAGTGGCGGTTGCGCAATATATACATGACCATGCTCAATTA
This sequence comes from Bacilli bacterium, assembly GCA_035367155.1. GTDB lineage: Bacteria > Bacillota_I > Bacilli_A > RFN20 > CAG-826 > JAAYSA01. The sequence continues at coordinate 63,770 of DAOSJI010000002.1, read as the reverse complement.
AAGGTCTCATAAATCTATTAAAGAAAGTAAGTAAAAGTACTCTAATATGACTGCCGTCAACGTCAGCGTCTGTCATAATAATTACTTTATGATATCTAATCTTACTAACATCAAATTCCTCGTCAATTCCTGCTCCAATTGCTTGAATTAGGTTTCCAATTTCAGCATTTTCATATATTCGCTTTTCTTGTGCTTTTTGAACATTAAGAATTTTTCCTCGAAGCGGTAAAATGGCTTGTGTTTCTCTATTGCGGCCATTTTTTGCTGAACCTCCGGCTGAATTACCTTCAACAATAAACAGTTCACATTCTTCAGGATGTCTACTTGAACAATCAGCTAATTTCCCTGGTAATGTAGTAAAATCTAGCCCGTCTTTTCTTCGAACTGTTTCGCGGGCCATTCTGGCCGCGACGCGGGCTTCTGCCGCGAGTTTGATTTTATCAATTATCGCTTTTGCTTCATTTGGGTTTTCAAGTAAAAAGCGCGCTAATTGGTCGCCTACAATTTGGCTTGTGATTCGACGAACTTCACTATTTCCTAACTTACTTTTTGTTTGTCCTTCGTATTGGGGGTTTGGATGTTTTACCGACACAATCGCGGTCAATCCTTCTAAAACGTCCTCTGTTGAAAAGTTTTCATCGCCATCTTTAAGAGCTTTTATCATTCTTGCATATTTATTAATTTCGCGGTTAATTGCCATTTTAAAGCCGGCTTCATGCATGCCGCCTTCACGCGTATTAATATTATTACAGAATGTATAAAGGTAATTATTGTAACTCGTTGTATATTGCATGGCAGTTTCAATAATTACATGAGCTTTTCTACCATTAAATTCAATTTCTTCGCTACCTTCACAGTAAATAACACTTTCTTGAATCGGGGTTTTTCCTTTGTTAATATCTTGAACATATTGAATAATTCCGCCTTCATAATAAAAAGTTTCTTTTTTTACTTCTTCGCCACGAAGATCTTTAATCTTGATTTTTATACCACGATTTAAAAACGCCATTTGTTTTAATCGTTCACAAATTGTTTGGTAATTAAATGTTTGTGTATCAAGGAATACGAGTGGGTCTGGTTTAAAAGTTACTTTTGTGCCGTTTTGTTTTGCTTCACCAACACGAACAATTTCTCCAACAGTATGACCGCCCTTTTCAAAACGTAAAAAGTATTCACCGCCATCTTTATAAACGTTAACTTCCAGCCATTCACTTAGTGCATTAACAACAGCTGCACCAACGCCGTGGAGACCACCACTAACCTTATAGACATCGCCTTCACCAAATTTACCACCTGCGTGAAGAACGGTAAAAATTGTTTCAACAGCACTTTTACCTGTCTTTTCAACAACATCAACCGGCATACCTCTGCCATTATCTGTTACCGAAACCGAACCGTCTCTATGTAAAGACACGACAATTTCATCACAAAACCCTGCTAAAGCTTCGTCAATTGCGTTATCGACGATTTCCCAAACAAGGTGATGGAGACCAGCTTCGCTTGTTGTCCCTATATACATTCCTGGACGTTTTCGAACAGCTTCTAATCCTTCTAGAACTTGAATGTTGTGTGCGGTATACGATGCGTCTGCTTTTTCAATGTGATTAGCTAAATCGTCGCCTGCATAGATTTTCTCTTTATTTTCCATTACTCGATCCTCCTACTAATATGATTTGCTTTAACCTCATAAATGGCATGAGCGTTTAAAGCATATTTCGTTGTTGTAATGAATACTTGTTTAAATTTTTTAATGTAGTCTAGCAGTTGTTCTTGGTGATCTTTGTCAAGTTCACTTAGTACATCATCAAGAATTACAACTGGTTTTTCGTGATAGTTTTCGATTAAATCGTAAGGTGCTACTTTAAGAGCTATTGCAAGTAGTCTCTTTTGTCCTTGAGAGGCATGTGTTGCAACCTTGTTAGGACCAATGAAGGCAACTAAATCATCACGATGAGGGCCTTTTAGGCTTACTCCTAGAACTTTTTCTCTCTCTTTAAGGGCTAAGAGTGCTTTAACGTTTTCTTCTTCACTACTACGGCTTTTAAGACTATTTTGATATTCCAGCCGTAGAGGAATTCGTTTTTTTGTCATCTCATTTATCGAATTAGAAAGTGCGTTTTCAAGTTTTTTGATATAAATCTCTCTTTTTCTTGTGATTTCTAATCCTAAAGTTACGAATTTTTGCGTATAGACTTCATGAAGTTTATCGTCAAATTGCTCACTTTTTAAATTTTCATTGCGAGCTTTTACGATTTTTTCATAATCTTTCCTAACATCTAGATAAGTTTTGTCAAAATAACTTATTTGTTCATCAAGGTAATCCCTTCTAGTTAAAGGCGAGGTTTCAAAAAACGTAATATCGCTTGGTGAGAAGACAAGAGTATGGAGATACTCGTTGAGCATTGAAACTTTTGGAAGAGGTTTTCCGTTTACAAGAATATACTTTTGGTTTCCCTTTAGCGTAATATCGATTTCGTTTTTTGTTGGTTTTACAAGCGTTAGGATAATTCGTGCTTTTTCTTCACCGTTTTTAATCAAGTTTTTTGATTCAGTTACGCGAAACGATTTACCAAGTGATGCTAAGTGCAGTGCTTCTACAATATTTGTCTTTCCAGCACCGTTAGGACCTTCAATAACATTAAGCCCTTTAACAAACTGCACTTCTTCATCGACATAATTACGAAAATTAAGGAGTCGTACACTTGTGATGATCAAGTTTAACGCTCACTTTCTTTCCATCTACCGAAACAACATCACCTTCTTTTAGTTTTCGTCCTCGTCTTCTTTCGAGCTCGCCGTTAACTAAAACGTCATTTTCTAACAAAAACAACTTTGCTGCTCCACCAGAGGCAACGAAGTTATGTTTTTTAAGAAATTGACCTAATGTAAAATCAGTAGTTTTTGTATCTTCTTTTTTCATAAAAAAACCTTATAAAAGTTTCTATGTTAATTATATCAAAACTAACTAAAAAAGGGAATATATAAATATTCCCTTAGATGACTTTGATTTATTTTGCTTTATTTGTCGATAAAAGTGCGTGTAGGCGTGATTATTTGCGTTTGGGTATCATCTTCTATGTTTTTAACTTCAAAGGGTTTTAATTCGCCTGTAAATTCAATGTGGACATCATCGCTTCCACATGCTCTAATTGCTGCGGTAACATAACCAACATTAAAGTGAATTGAAAGAGGTTCACCGCTGTAGCGACATGTTGGGACTGTTTCGCTAGCTCTTCCTGCGTTTGGACTTGAACTACTAACTTGAACAAGATTTTCACTCATTGATAAACGAACTATTCTTTCTCGTTCACTACTTAGTAGCGATACTCTTTCCATAGCTTTGATTAACTCATTTGCATTAGCTTCTAAAAACGAATTATAGGTTTTTAAAACAATTTCTTTTGTTGAAGGATAATCACCGCCAACTAATCGACTTGCGATAAAAGTTCCATCAAATTCAAAGAGAATCTTTTTATCACTAACTGAGATTTCTATTTCTTCAACTCTTGTTTCTTCAACGATTCTAGCAATATCTTGCATCGTTTTAGCAGGTACATTAGCAAAAAATGTCACATTATCTTTTAGTTCAACTTGTTTTCTTGCAAGACGAGCAGTATCGGTTGCTGCAGCGACAAGATGGCCATTTTTTGCGTTTAAATGAACTGCAGTTAAAATCGGTCGATTTTCTTTTGTTGAAGCTGCAAACGCAGTCTGATCAACTAGTTTAACAAATAGTTGGCGATCAATAGCAAAACGAACGCCATCATGTTCTAAGTCAAAATCCGGATAATCACTTGGTTTAATGGAGTTTAAGTTAAATTCACTTCGTCCATCACTAACTTGAAGTAGTGTTTGATCAATTACTTCGATATCAACTTCACTTCCTTCTAAGTGACGGATAATTTCATTTAAAAGTTTAGCATTTACAAGGGCTTTTCCTTCAGCATAGACTCGAAGAACTTCTAATTCGTTAACTCTAATTGGGATTAGTGTTTGAATAGTTAGATCTCCACTTGAACCAAGCATAGTTAAGCCTTTTTCGTTTGCTTCAAGTAAGACATTTACAAACAAAGGATTAGCAGACTTAGTAGGAACGCTTCTAGTAGCTAGAGTGATACCACGAAGAAGGTGATCACGATTTATTTTTAATTTCATATTGTATATTCCTCCATTAAGTTAATGATAATAATAAGGGCTGTGGATTTAGGGGATAAAACCCATAAATTTAGTTAGATTACTCTTTATCTAGTTTAGCACAATCCAGTGCAGTTTTGGCTAACTTTATTACATAAAACCTTTTAAACTAATCTAGTTTTAAGATCTTCAAGTGCTTTTGAAAGTTCTTGATCGGACTTTAGTAATTTTTCCACTTTATCGACTGCACTTATCACAGTTGTGTGGTCTCTTCCAAACACTTTTCCCACTCTTGCAAAAGGAAGATCCATAAGTTCACGAACAAGATGCATCGCGATATGACGTGCCATAGCTATTTGGCTGTTCCTGTTTCTTCCAGTAAGTTGAGAGCTTGTTAGGTTGTAATAATCAGCAACTACTGCTACTACTTTAGATTCTGTTAATTTTGTTTTAGCATCGTAAATACTAATTAGCGATTGAACACTTTCTAGAGCAATGTCCATCGTAACGCGTTTTGTTTTTTTAATCGTTGTTACATAAAATAATAAACGATTAAGCGAACCTTCAAGTTCACGGACATTGCTACCAAATTTTTCGGCAAAAAAGGTAATAACATCATCATCAAAATCACGAACATCAAGGTTATTAGCACTAATTTTAGCACGAAGAATTTCTTCACAAGTTTTAAGATCAGGAACGGTAATATTGATTTGTAAACCTTGAGAAAAACGGCTTACTAAGCGCGATTCTAAGCCTTTTAATTCGCTAGGATGACGGTCACTTGTTAAAACAATTTGCTTATTAGCGTTGACTAGATTGTTAAAGATGTGAAAAAACATTTCTTCTGTTTTTGGTTTTTCAGCTAAAAATTGAACATCATCAACTAAAAGAACATCAATAGACTTAAAGTAGTCTTTCATTGATTCGTTTTCCTTGTCTCCTTTAGCGAATTTAATAAATTCATCAACGAAATCATCAGCAGATATATAAAGAACGCGCAAGGAAGGAGAATTATCTTTTACATAATTACCAATTGCATGTAGAAGGTGAGTTTTCCCAAGACCTGAGGCACTATAAATAAATAAAGGATTATAAAGTTTACCTGGATTTGAAGCAATCATAAGCGATGCTTGGAAAGCTTGTAAGTTACTTGTATCTCCAACGATAAAGTTATCAAAAGTCAAGTGTTGAACAATCTTGGCGTTAGCAAAGAAAGTGGGTTTATTAATAAAAGATGCTTCCTTAGTAGTGGGAATTTCATCTTTTGTGATGAATTTAAGATCATAATTAGACTGTGTGACTTCGTTTACAACATCTTTAATTGTTTGAGCATATGTTGTTGAGAGCATCGTTTTTGATAAATTACTATTTGTAACAATAATAAGTGTATTATCAATAATTGTATGCACGTAACTACTTTGAAAAAAAGTATCATAAACATGTTTTTCAGTTACATGAGTCTTTAATCTGTCTAGTACCCTATCCCATATGAGGGTAATCTCGGAAATGGACTTAGGCATAAAGGTGCCTCCTATCTACTAATGAAATTCTACCATAATAACAGTAAAGAAAAACGATAAATTTGATCTAAAATTATTTGTCCACAAAAGGAATGTAAAATTAACCGTTTAAGTACGGCTTTTCCACAGAATTAACAAAATTACAATGTGGACAATTGTGGGGAAAAGCTTTATCAACGGGGAAAAAGAGGATAAACTAATAATAAAAAGTTGAAATTAACATTTTATCCACATAATAAAATTACGATTATAAATAACGAAATAAGTATTTATCCACCGATGTTAATAAGTGCAATCCAATTAACTGTGGACAAAATAAAATAAGCATAAAATAAGAAAAAAATAACATAAGAAAGATTGAAATAAAAAGATTCTTTTCATTTTTTATGCTTTTTTTGTCGTTAAATACAAAAAATGCAAATTTTTATAACCTTATATAGAAATAAACGCTTATTTATAATAAGTGTTTGACTTTATATAGGTTGTTATCATAGAATTAAAGACGAAAACCGAAAGGTTAATTGATAGGAGTGAAATAGAAATGAAAAGAACATATCAACCAAGTAAAATCAAACGAAGTCGAAACCACGGATTTAGAGCCAGAATGGCAACTCCAGGTGGACGCAAAATTTTAAAAGCCCGCCGGGCTAAAGGACGCAAAGTCTTATCAGCATAAGAAAAAGCCGGCTTTGCCGGTGCTTTTCTTATAACGAGGGTAAATGATGAAGCGAAAATACCGAGTTTTAAAAAATAATGAATTTAATACCATCATTAATGAAGGCGCCCTCTTAAGAACGGAAACAGCAAGTATCTATTATCTTCCAAACGAACTAAAACATCTTCGCGTTGGAATCGCACTAAGCAGTAAACTTGCTAATGCTGTAGGTCGTAATAAAACTAAAAGACAAGTAAGGGCAATTATTAGAAACAATATTTCATTTAAAATGCCTCTAGATGTCATTTTGGTCGTTAAAAAAAGCTTTCTAGTAAAATCGTTTGAGGAAAACGAGCAAATTCTAAAGACCGCAATGTCAAAACTAGGAGATAAATATGAATAATCGCAAAAAGAAAATAATTAGATGGTCTGCGCTAGCTATGGGGCTAGTCTTGCTTACTTCTTGTACTGCTAACTTTTGTAGTCCAGAAGATAAAGCACACTTAATGTTTACCTACGATCCAGGCCTAACAAGAATGGTATTAGAAGATAACACTGAAATCGCAGTTTTAAACGATCATGTCCAAAAACTTGTAAATGATGCAAAAAACAAAGGTTATGTCACACCAAGTATGGACTTTTGGGAAAGAATCGATGAGGAAACATTTAAATTGGCTTTTCCAAAATATAAGGAAGCTCATCCAGACAAAACCCAAGGCATGAGTCTTGAAAATCCAGAAACAATAACGCCAGATGTAAAATACAAATCTTTTAAAGAATTTGGTTTTTATAAATTTTTAGGCGTAAAAGATTCAACAACCGTTGGATATGGATCTGAGTTAATGGCTAACTGGAAGATTTGGGTTCATCAACTCGGGCTTGAACTAGGAATTGAAAATGTACCAGATAAAGATTTTAATAATTTTTATGAAAAAAGCATGATGACAATCGCAAATCAAAAGCGAAGTTGTATTACTCTTCATGAAGGTGAATACGGAACAGGCACTAGTAAGTCATTAGTAAGTGCTAAATCATGGAAGTATGCTTGGCAAAAAGGCCTGATTGAAGGGTTATTAGTTTATCCGGTTGCTGCATTAGTTGAAGTTTTAACTATTGCATTTGGAGCTGGCGGCTGGGGACAAGTCGGCGCAATTCTTTTAACGACGTTAATCGTTAGAGGGATTTTAGTTTTAGCTACACTTAAAACCACAATTGGAACTCAAAAAATGAGTGCGCTTCAACCAGAACTAGCAAAGCTTCAACAAAAGTATCCAAATTCAGATACTAATAAATATGAAAAACAAGCTCTTGCACAAGCTCAAATGGCGCTTTATAAGAAACACAAAATTAATCCAATGGGCTCAATTTTGATGTTAATTGTGCAATTTCCAGTCTTTATTGCAGTTTGGGGGGCAATGAATGGCAGTGCTATTTTAACAAGTGACTCTGTTTTAGGGCTCGACTTAAGTGCTCAACTAGGTGCAACAATGACGAAAAACTTTTTCTCTGCTGGCTGGTGGACAGCGGTAGTTTTATTCTTAATCATGGGTATTAGTCAATTTATTTCAAGCAGACTTTCAACTTGGATAAATAAGAAACGTACTAAGAAGGAAGTTGTTCGTTTAGGAAAAAATCCTGCTGCAGAAAAACAACAATCTCAATCCAAGATGATGATGAATGTTATGTTTATTATGATTATTGTTATGTCTTGGACGCTACCTGCTGCAATGGGAATTTATTGGTTAGCAGGTGCACTTATTTCGATTGCACAAACATTAATTGTTGATGCAATTATGAATAGAAAGAAGAAAAAAGCATGAAAACATATAAAGGAAAAACATTAGAACAAGTTTTAGAGGAAGCTAGTAACGATTTAGGAATTCCTATTGAAGACTTAAGTTACGAAATCCTTTTAGAGGAAAAACGACTTTTTAGCAAAAAAGTTGAAATTGAAGTTTATGAAACAAGCGACATTGTAAACTATGTTGTCGACTATCTAAATCGCATTATTAGTTTATTTGTCGAAGATCCTCATATTAAACCATCACTTAATGATGATGTTATTATATTAGAAATTGAAACAAATCACAATTCAATATTAATTGGTAAAAACGGGCGCACTTTAGCAGCATTAAATGAACTTGTTAAAATCGCTGCAATGCGAAAATTTAAAAAACGAGTCCGAATTTTACTCGATATTAATGACTATAAAAGTGATAAATATCGAAAGATTACTAGTCATGCAAAAAGATTAGCCCGAAATGTAATTAAAACAAAAAAACCAGTTACACTTGATCCAATGACAGCAGATGAACGTCGAGCAGTTCATAACGCTTTGGGAAGGATAAAAGGTATTAAAACTGAGTCAACTGGAACAGGCTACAACCGAAGAATTACTATAAGTGTCGATGAACCCCTTTCAAACGAGTAGTAAAAAAACAACATTGAAAGGTGTCCAGACTTAATATGAGAAAACTATTAAAGATTGTTAATAAACGTATAGAATTGCTTCAAAATTCTAAACAATCTTTTAAAGACATTTTTCAATGCATTCATTATCAAGAAGAAAACACATTTTGTGAATATTTAAACGATTATAAGATTCATAAAATAACTTATAAAGAAGCAAAAGAATTGTCCATACAAATGGGAAACTATTTTAGTAAACATATTACTTTAGAAAAAGGTAGTTATGTAGGACTAATGATGGAAAACCGGAAAGAATGGATTTTTTCTTTTTGGGGTCTTCTTATGGCAGGTTATAAACCAGTGCTTTTTAACGTTAAACTAGGCCCCTCTTTAAACAAAGATGTCATCGAACTTCTTAAAGTTAAGACAATTATTTCAGACAAAGATGTTAATTTAGTAGAAAATGAAATAAATATTGAAAAAATTCACCTTGAATCAACTAATAAATCTATTGACGATTTCTCGTGGGAAAACGAGATAGCCCTTACTTCAAGTGCGACAACATTAAATGTTAAAGTCTGTATATAAAGGACTAAATATTGCTCAACAAATTCTTGATACTAAAGGAATTATTAGAAAAAACAAACTAATAATGACTCATTATAACGGAGAATTAAAACATTTAGCCTTTTTACCTTTTTATCATGTTTTTGGTCTTATTGCGATGTATTTTTGGTTTGCTTTTTTTAGTAGAACTTTTGTCTTTTTAAAAGATTATTCAACCGATACAATTCTAAATACAATTAAAAGACATAAAGTTACACATCTTTTTGCAGTTCCTCTTCTTTGGCATGGGGTTCATAAGGAAATCAACAAAGAGCTTGATAAAAGAGGGAAAAAGACTAAAAAACGCTTTGATAGAGCAGTTTCTTTTAGTCTTTTTATTCAATCAATATTTCCACGTTTCGGCATTAGACTTGCTAAACGGATGTTTAAAGAAATACAAACTAAATTATTTGGAGATAGTCTAACATTCCTTATTACGGGCGGAAGTTATATTAGTCCAGAGGCAATTAGAATAATTAATGCAATTGGATATCCTTTATTTAATGGATACGGAATGAGTGAAATCGGGATAACCTCTGTAGAATTAAGATTAAGAGCAAACAAAAGAATTAAAGCTTCAATTGGAAGTCCTTTTGAATCCGTATCATACAAAATAGAAGATAAAATTTTATTTGTAAAAGGAACCTCCCTTGCATATAAAACGATTTCAAAAGAAGGAACTAAAGAAATTACACCTTCTACTTGGTTTAATACTAAAGATATCTCTACTAAAAACAGAAATCATTATTTTCTTTTAGGACGAGAAGACGATATTGTCGTTTCTTCAAACGGAGAGAAAAACAATCCAGACATGATTGAAAAAGCACTAGCTTTTAAGTTGATTAATCGCTTTTCAGTTATAGGCATTAAAGAAAACACCACGCAGTATTTAGCACTAATTGTTGAACTAGATGATAATTTTCATGAATTAATGAAAAGTGAAGTAATCGCTGAAATAGAAAAGAATCTAGAGCGATTACAACAAAACAAATATTATATTGAAAAAGTCTATATAACATTTGATCGTATCGCACCTCCTCAAGCAATAAAAGTAAGTAGAACAATCTTAAAACATTCAATTGAAGCAGGAAATGTAGAGTTAATAACACTTCATGACTTTAAAACAAACGATTTAACAACAGAGGAATTAAATCAATTAATAACAACAGAGATCATTGAAATAATTGTCGAAATTTTAAATAAGGACAAAAAAGAGATTCGACTTAATTCTCATTTAATTTTTGATTTAGGAGCATCAAGTTTAGATTATATTACCCTACTTATGCGACTAAAAATAAAATATAATGTTGATTTTAATCTTAATGAAGATGGTAATTTAGATACAGTAAGGAAACTTAGTAATTATATTTTAAGAAATAGAAAGAAGGGATAGAAATATGAGTAAGGAAATGGTTATGCAAAACGAAAAACCAAAAAAGAAATTTGTCTTATTAAACAAGCCTTGGAAGGAGATACTTTATGCAGCTTCAGGGTTTGGTCCAAATTTATTGATGGTTATTTTAGGTGCTTACTTTACGGATGCGATTAATCCTGCTGCACTTTCGGAAGGATCGCTACAAGCAATCACGACGATACCTTTAATCTTGCCTGCGATATTTCCAATTTTATGGGCGTTGGCAAAGATGTTTGATGGAATTATTGATATTCCGCTAGCAGCCCTAACAGATGGGCTAAGAACAAAATGGGGACGACGCAGAATTCCTATTCTTGTTAGTTTTATTCCGATGGTTCTTACTTATGTTTTAATGTGGATACCTATTGGTAATACAGAAAACATAGAAACAAATCAGATTATAAATACCATTTGGATTACTATAATGGCATTAATCTTCTTTGCAGCTTATACAATGAGTTTAATTGCTTTTTATGGAAGTTTATCCACAGTATGTATTAATGAAAAACAAAGAACAAAAGTTTCAAGTTACAAAGCTTTTTTCGATACAATCTCTTATGTACTAACATATGCTTTAGTGCCGTTACTATTGAAAGCTTTAAATATTAGAATTGATAAATTGGTTTTTATTCTTGTTCCACTTATGCTAACAATGTTAATTCCTGTTTTTATGATTAAAGAAGGTGATAAACATGAACAAAAATTGATTGAAGAAGGATATGATATTACTCCTTTAGCGGAAGAAGAAAAAGTTGGAATTATTGAAAGTATTAAACTTACATTTACTAACAGAATTTTCTTAAGATGGTTAGCGGTTAATTGTTGTACATTTTTTGGCCTACAAATGTTCCTTGTCTCAATGAATACCTTAATTGATGGTGGTATGGGAATGGACGGAGGACAAATGGCGATTTTAAATACTTGTGCCTTTGCACCAGTGCCAATAATGTTATATCTATTTAATAAAGTAAAGGATCGAAAAGGTATTAGATTTGCGTACCAAACATGCTTAATTAGCTTTTCTGTTTGTATTCTTTCTTTTGTTTTAGCTAGCCGTTTTGTAATGGGCGAAAATAATGTCACCCTTCAAATGATTATTGGCTGTGTAGGAGGAGTTATAGGATCATGGGCGATTGGTTCGTTTTTTATGATGCCCTACTTAATTCCTGCACAAATCTCTTCAGTTGAAGAAAAATTAACAAAAAGAAACCACTCTGCTATGTATTTTGCAGCCCAAGCTGTTACTTCTTCTATTGTCGGAGCAATAGCAGGTGGTCTAGTTTATGAATCTATTAAGATGCTTTTTATCTCAAAAGAGAAAAGCGGTGTTGTTTGGGCAGAAAATGTTGAAAAAGCCGCTGTATTATTTGGAGCAAGTGAAGCATCAGTGCATAACTTATCTTGGATACTTGTTCCAGTTATTGTTTCTGTTTTCTGTTTTCTTGGTTTTATGCTAGCGTTTAGGATGCCAAGAAACTATACCCCTAAAAAAGTTTCAAAAGCTTTGGGCCTAGAAAAAGAATACGAAGAAAATAAACACCTCTTTCATGAAGCAAAAGAACCCGTTATTGAAGAGGAAGTTCTTCCTGTTAGTATTGCCTTATTTGTTTTATCGGGAACCTTGTTTGGTGCGATATGGCGATATGGCATTATAAATAAAATTAATGTTTTTAATACAAAAAAGACCAAACTAATTCATTACATTTTATCTATTTTACTTCCTCCTTATTATGCTTATGTTGTTTATTTAAATAGCAAAGCTCTATATGAGGAATGCAAAAAACAAAATATTGAAATGAAGGACTTTAGTGTTTTATACGCTGTTTTAGCAGTGTTTGGGCTAAATATTGTTTCCTACATTGTTATGCAGATTAAACTAAACAAAGTAGCCAAGATTTATAATGTATAAGTTTGTTCAATGGTTTCTTCGCATCACGGGATATATACCATCCTTGTTTTATTTTAGGCGTCGTAAAGTATATTACGAAAACAGAAAATCCCAAGGGCGACGAATTAAAGGAAAAGCGATTGTTGTTTCAAATCATTTTTATGTATATGATTTCGCTCTTTATCTTTTTGTGTTTTATCAATCAAATTTACGACCATTAATAGGTGAAGCGCTTTTTCACTACAACAAAGCCTTTAATTTTCTAGCAAGAGCGATTGGTGGAATAAAGGTTGAAAGAGATGCCTATGATTTTACTTTTATGAGCAAAGCAGTAAACGCATTGAATAAGAAACAAAAATTGCTTATTTTCCCAGAAGCAAGATTTCCATTAGAACATGAGATGGACCTACTTCCTTTTACACCAAGTTTTGTCTATATAGCCTTGGAATCTGGAGCACCAATAGTACCTGTTTATCACAATAAGAAGTTTAAGAAAAAGGGTTATACGAGTTGTATAATTGGTGAAAAAATTTATTTAACGGAATTATATGATCACTCTTTAAGCGAAAAAGAAAACGTTGAACGCTTAACAAATTATGTTAGGAACTATATTATTTCATTAGGAAAGAAGCTCGATGAAAAAGATAAAAGATAGTAATAAAAAAGTATCAAAATTTGTAAAAATCTTCGATTATAAGATGTTCTTTTATGATTTTGTCAAATGGTTTTTTGGATGGCCACTTATTTTTGTTTTTTGGCCCAAACGAATATATTATAAGACAAAACGAAAAGGCTTGTTTAAGGGTGAGTATATTATTTCAGCCAATCACATTAGTTACACAGATATTTTTAAAATCGGTGTGGCTTTTTGGTTCAGAAGAATTAGCTATGTTGCAACAGAGCATCTATATGAAGATAAAGTTAGAGGATGGCTAATGACAAAGTCGCGCGTTATATCTATTAATAAAGATAATCCTTCTTTGAAAACTTTTAAAGAAATTCAAGATAGAATAAATAGAGGACACTTAGTAGCTATTTTTCCTGAAGGCGAAATAAATCGACATGATAAAAATGGATCTGATTACAAAAGCGGTGTAATTTTAATGTCTTTATTTGCTAACGCTCCAATATTACCGATGTATTATAAAAAGAAGAAAAAATGGTACCATCGTCAAAAAGCAGTTTTTGGTCCAAAGTTCTATGTAAAGGACCATATTAAAAAAGAATTTCCAACGATTGATGAGATTAACAACTGTGTAAATAAGTTAAAAGAAATTGAACTTGAACTAGCAGAATATTATGATAAGAATTAGGAGGACCCTTAAATGAAACAAACGCAATATTTTAAACAATTTACTGATGAAAAGACATTTTCTAACTTAGTAAGAATTAAAACGATGCCACTTTTTATGGAACATATAAAAAAATATGGCGACAAAATTGGTGTTGTTGATGAACAAGAAATCACATATAACCAAATTTATGATGATGCACTTGTAATTGCTTTTAAGTTAAAAGAAAACGATATTAACGAAAAAGAAAATGTAGGTGTTTTTGCACCAAACAATTACGACTTTGTTAAAGCAAGTTTAGGTACTATGGCGTATGGTGCAGTTGCAACGCTATTTCCACAACAACTAAACGATACGGCACTTTATTATTCGATGCTTAAATACAATATTAAAGCCTTGTTTTACGCAAAAGAGCTGGAAAATGTCGTGGAATTAACAAAAGAAAAGTTACCAAACATTAAGTTTATTAAAATCGAAAAATTTGAAAAGAAACTAACATCTTTTTCTTCTTCTATAAAAACGGATGATCCTGCATGTATTGTTTTAACAAGCGGAACGACAGGCAAACATAAAGGTGCTATTTTGTCTCATAAAGCACTTCTAACTGGTGTTTGGAATGGAGCACTTGGACTAAAAGAGCCGTTTGATCAAGTATATGTTTCTTTAATTCCTTTTACGCACGTGTTTGGCCTTATAAGAAACTTACTTACTGGGCTTTATACAGGAAGTAAGGTTTATACAACTCCGGACATGAAGCAATTATTTAAAACAATTAAAATCGCTAATCCAACTATTTTAGTTTTAGTTCCTGCTTTAGCAGAAATATTCCTCAAACTTTCTAAAGAAGTTGGAATGGGTATATTAGGTAATAATTTAAAAGTAGTAATTGCTGGAGGCGCTCATGTCTCGCCTTATCTAACACTTGAATTTAATAAATTAGGAATTCACTTCTGTCCAGGATATGGATTAACAGAATCTGCAAACCTCGTTTCTGGAAACCCTGAACCAACATATAAACCTAGATCAATTGGAAAATTTTATCCCAATCAACAATACAAGATAGTCGATAATGAATTACGTATTAAAGGCGATAATTTAATGATTAAATACTATAACGATGAGGAAGAAAATAAAAAAGCATTTGATGAAGAAGGTTATTTTAGAACTGGAGACCTTGTTCATATTGATGAAGAGGGTTTCTTATATATAACTGGACGTATTAAAGAAATAATTGTTTTACCAAACGGAGAAAACGTATCGCCTGCTTATATTGAAAATAAAATCAATGAACTTGAAGAAGTTCAAGATTCTCTAGTTTATGATGAAACAAATGAAAATGGAGTAACAATATTAGTAGCTGAGTTATTACCGCGACAACGTGCTTTAGCCGGTAAAAATATAGAAAATTTACAACAATTTTTCGAACAAAAGATTGACAAAGTTAATAAGTCTCTCGACTCATATGAAAAAATTAATAAAGTAGTCATAAGAACTGAAGACTTTGCAAGAACACCAAGTTTAAAAATTATTAGACCAGAAAGAAAAATAAAATGAGTAGAGAACAGAAGCAACAAGTACTAGATGAGCTAAAAAAAGTATTTAATTTAGTAATTCCCAATGGAATGAATGTTGAAAATGTTACTTTAGAAAATAATATTACAACTGATTTAGGTATCAATTCAGTTGGTGTTATTTATTTAGCTATTGCGATTGAAGAATTATATGGTGTAGATATGAGCGAGGTAACCTTTAACACATTTAAAACCATTGAAGATGTTGTAGATTATATTATTGAAAGAAGGAAATAATGGAAAAATGGGAGCTTATTGATCCATATCCAGGTGCACATATTAGAACTAAAGTAGGAGAAATTCATCACCATGGTATCTATATTGGAAACGGTGAGGTCGTTCAATTTGGTTTACCTTCTGATGCTTTTACCCTAAAAAAAGATATTGTGGTCATGAGATCTCCTTTAAAAGATTTTTTAGTTGAATTTCTTGAAGTGAAAGTATTCTCTAAGCAAGAACTAAAAGAAAAAAGGAGCAATGAAGAAATTATAGCTTGTGCCTTAAGTAAACTAGGGGAAGGAAATTATAATATTTTAAAAAATAACTGTGAACATTTTTGTAATGAGTGTATATTTGGTAAAAAAACATCCTATCAAGTTGAAAAAGTAACAAATTACATAAAGAAAGTATTATCTGAATGACCAAGGTTTATGTTCTTGATATATCTAGTTTAGAAGTTGAATTTTATAAAAAAAGAATGCCAACAAACTTTTTAAGTGAGGCTAAAAAATATAAAGACAGCGAACAATTTAAAAGAAGTTTTTTTAGCTGGTATTTATTAGCAGATATTTTAAAAGACAGCGGTTTTGCCGTGGAAAACATCAAAATTGAGTATAACAAATATAAAAAACCAAGAATAAAAAATCTATTTTTCAATATTTCCCACTCCTTAAATTTTGTAGTTGTAGTTCTATCTAATGAAGATGTTGGAGTTGACATTGAATATATTGCTAAAAAGGATAATAATAAACTCGCAAGAAGAATTTTAAACGATGAGGAATTAGAAAGATATTTAAAAAACAAAGATTATTTCTATAAAATTTGGACTAAAAAAGAAGCGGAAATAAAAAGGCTAGGTCTAGGCGTCACTATTAAACTATTAAAAGAGATAAGTGCTGATGCCGATACATATGAAATAAAGGATAAAGAGCAAAATCGCTATTTTGTATCAATTAGTCCTAAAGGATCAAAGATTAATCATTTAAAAAGCATTTAGTTTAAAAAGTTTACGAACCATCATAAAATGATGGTCTTTTTTTATCTTATGACCATAATAGAAAAAGAAAAAGACAATATATGATAAAATATTAATGCTATGTTAGATACGATAGTAGCAGTTGCAACTGCCCCAATTAAAAGTGCTTTAGCTATCATTCGCGTTTCCGGAAGCGATGCTTTTTCACATGTTAGTAAAATATTTACTAGTGATTTGACCAAAGTTACAAAAAGAACAAGTTTTTTTGGAAAGATTAGGATAGATGGAAAGAATATAGACGAAGTTGTTCTTCTTGCATACAAAGGACCACAATCATTTACGGGCGAGGATGTAGTTGAAATTATTACTCATGGATCTCCACTTATTACTAATGAGATAATTGAGATTCTTCTTGGGTTTGGTGCGAGAATTGCATTAAATGGAGAATTTAGTGCAAGAGCTTATGCAAATAATAAAATAGACCTTATTCAAGCCGAAGCGATTAATGACATGATAAACGCAACAACAAAAGAGGCTAAAAACTTAGCTCTTCTTTCCCTTTCTGGTGAAGCGAGTGCTATTATTCAACCTATAAAAGAGAAAATCGCTGATCTGTTAAGTTTGATTGAAGTAAACATCGATTATCCTGAATATGAAGATATCGAACAAGCAAACAAAGAGATGATTATAAGCGCAATTGACAAAATTAACCTTGATATTGCAAAGTTAATTAATGAAGGAAATCAAGGCAAAATTATTAAAGAAGGTATTAATGTTGCTATTGTTGGCAAACCTAATGTAGGTAAGTCTTCTCTTTTAAATGCTTTTCTTCAAGAAGAAAAAGCGATTGTCACTGATATTGCAGGCACAACTAGGGACATTGTTGAAGGTAGTGTCAATGTAAAAGGAATAACACTTCACTTATTTGATACCGCTGGAATTAGAGAATCTCAAGATAGAGTAGAAAACATCGGCATTCATAAAGCTAAAAAGACTATTGAAGACGCCGACTTAGTTCTTTTGGTATTAGATGCCAGCGAAAAATTAACAAAAGAAGATGAAGATTTATTAGAGATGACAAAAGATAAAAAAAGACTTATCGTTCATAATAAAGCAGATTTAAAATTAGATGATAAAAAAGATGCAATATATGTTTCTGCTATTCAAAAAGATGTTTCAGTACTAGAAGAAAAAATAATTAGTCTTTTTGGCATTGAAGAAAAAAGCTATTTTAGACCAAGTTTAAATAATGCACGACAATTAGGATTATTAGAAAAAGTCAGAGAATATTTAAAACTAGCTAAAAGAGACGCTGAAGAAGATTTTCCAGTTGATTTAATTAGCGTTAATCTTCACGGAGCATATAATGCAATTCTTGAAATTTTAGGCGAACATAATGATAACGATTTAACAGATGAGATTTTTTCTCGCTTTTGTGTAGGTAAATAAGATGTTCTTTGATACGCACTGCCATTTAAATGATAAAAAACTAATAAATAATATTGATGATATTCTAACTAGATCACGTCAAAAAGGTGTTACTTTTTTTGTTATTGTAGGTTGGGATATAAAAAGTAGTAAAGATGCAATTAAGATTGCTCAAAAACATGAAGGAGTTTACGCAGCGGTTGGAATTCATCCAAGTGATGTAAAAAAAGCGAATAAAGGTGATTTAGAGAAATTAAAAACGTTATTATCTGAACCTAAGGTAGTGGCTATTGGGGAAATTGGTCTAGATTTTTATTGGGACAAAGACGTTGGAGTCCAAAAGAAACAGGAAGAATGGTTTATTAAACAAATACAAATAGCAAACGAGGCAAAGCTTCCAATTATTGTGCATATGAGGGAAGCAACACAAAAAACATATGAAGTTTTAAAAACAAATATTCCAAAACTTGGTGGGGTAATGCATTGTTACAGCGGTTCTGCTGAAATGGTAATGTCTTTTGTTGAATTAGGACTTTATATTTCTTTAGGTGGACCAGTAACTTTTTTAAATGCAAAGGAACCTAAAAAGGTAGCTCTTGTTGTTCCAAAGGACAAGCTTCTAATTGAAACAGATAGTCCTTATCTTGCGCCTCATCCGCATAGAGGAAAGCTAAATACCAGTGAATTTCTTCCATTAATTGCAAAAGAGATTGCAACCTTAAGAAATGAAACAATAAATTCAATTGGAAAAACAACAACAGAAAACGCTAAAAAACTATTTCACGTGAAACAATAAATGAGAAAAGTAAGTAATGTAATTATTGTAGAAGGGCCAACAGATGCAGCACTTGTAAATACAATTCTCCATTGTATTGTAGAAGTAACAGGCGGTTCTTATGTTTCACGTGAAACTATAAATTATTACAAAGAACTCTCGAAGTTATATCCAATTTTAGTACTGACCGATCCAGATCAAGCAGGAGAAAAAATAGCTTTGAAAATAAAAAAAGAAATTCCGAAAGCTACAATAATTAACTTAAACAAAAAAGATTGTATAAAAAAAGACGATTTAGGTCTAGCTCATTGTAGTAAAGAAACACTATTAAAAACTATAAACCCTTATCTTGTAAAAGGAGACACCAACCATAATAAATTAACTATGATTGATCTTATTGAATTAAACTTAAGTGGTGAAAACAGTAATAAATTAAGAGAACATGTTTGTAAAACTTTCAATTTAGGAAGAAAACTTACAACAAAAACATTTTTAAAAAGACTAAATGCGCTACAAATAACAAAAAGTCAAATTATTGAAATTTTAAAATGAAATTAAAAGATACAAAACAACTTCTAAATGATTTAAACTTAGCTCCTAATAAAAATTTAGGTCAAAACTTTCTTATTAATGAAGAAATAGCTGAAAATATTACTAGTCTTGTAAAAAATCAAGATTATGTTATTGAGATTGGACCAGGGCTTGGAGCACTAACAAAAAAATTAGCACAAAACAATAAAAAGGTTTTAGCAATCGAAATCGATAGAGGTTTTGCTGAATATCTAAAAAAAGAAGCCGAAAAAGTAAATAATATAACGATTTTGCACTCTGACTTTTTAAAATACCCTCTTAACAAAATCAAAGAGAATATAAATATCGTTTCTAATTTGCCTTATAATATTACAACGCCAATCATAGAAAAAGTTTTACTAGAAAGTAACAAGCTAGATAAGTTTGTATTTATGACACAAAAGGATTTTATTGATAGGTTATTATCTAAACCAGGAAGCAAAGAATATGGACCAATCTCAGTATTAATTTCTAGTTTGGGTAATTTAGAAATTTTTAAGGTTATAAATAAGGAGAATTTTTATCCACAACCAAAAATATCTTCTTGTGTAAGTGTCTTTGTTTGTAAAAAAACTGTTTCACAAAATGATAGGAAAACGTTTTATGAATTTGTGAAATTGTTATTCAAGGAAAGAAGAAAAACGATTTTAAACAACCTTAGTGCAATAACAAAAGACAAAAAAGAGGCTGAAAGAAAATTAAATATGGTTAAAATATTACCATCAAGAAGACCCGAAACATTAAACATAGATGAAATACAATTATTATTTGATATAATGCTAAACAAGACGAGAAAAAAATGAAAAGAAAAAGTTACAGCAAAATTAATCTAACGTTAGATATTATTAAAAAAAGAGAAGATGGTTATCATGAATTAAAAATGATAATGTTACCGTTAGAATTACATGATGAGATGGAATTTATTATTAATAATAGTGGTAAAACTATAATTGAGACAATAATTGGACCAAAAATAGCAAATAACGAGAACATAATATATAAAACCATCGAATTAATGAGATCATTATATAAGTTTAATGAGGGTATTAATATAAAAATAAAAAAACATATACCCATACAATCTGGCTTGGGTGGTGGAAGTAGTAATGCCGCCACCACAATTAATGTCGTTAATGAGTTATTACATTTAAATTTAGAATATAAAGATAAACTATGTATAGCTAAACAAGTTGGAGCTGATGTTCCGTTTTTCTTAACAAACAAAACCGCAATAGTAGAAGGAATTGGAGAAAAAGTAACACCTATTAAATCAATTAAAGCACAAGTGCTTTTAGTTAAACCAAAAGAGGGCATAAATACAAAAAAGGCCTACGAAATGTATGGTTTTGTTGGCGGGGATCACGGAAACTTTGATGAAGTTATTGAAGCTTATAACAAAGATGATTTATCATCTTTAGGAGAACGAGTGTATAATAGTCTTGAAAGAGCGGCATTTAAAATTGAACCTAACATTGAAATACTTAAAAATGAGCTCTTAAAAGAAAATTGTGAAGTTGTTCTTATGTCTGGATCAGGTAGTACAATTTTTGTGATGAGTAAAAATATAGATAAAATAAATCAATTAAAAGAAAAATATCAAAACAAAGGTTATCAAACGATTACTACTGAAGTAAAATACGAAAAGAGGAAATAATATGAAATTAAATGCTATTATCCTGGCCGCAGGAAAAGGGACAAGAATGCGATCATTAAACAATGAAATATCAAAGGTTGGTTATCCCTTATTAGATGAACCTTTGGTTAATTATGTGATTGACTCTGTTGAAGATTTAATTAATGGAGAGACAATTGTTGTAATAGGATTTGGCGGGGAATACACCAAAAAAATTGTTGAAAAAAGAGCTAAAACAGTTTGGCAAAGAGAACAAAAAGGGACAGGACATGCTGTTATGCAAGCAGCACCCATCTTAGAGAAATGTGAAGGTTCGACTTTTGTTCTTTCTGGAGATGTACCACTTCTTCGTAAAGAATCGCTAGAAGCAATGATAGCTCATCATAAAGAAAACAATGCAGATTTAACGATTTTAACTGCAAAACCGGCCTCAAATTTTGGTTATGGACGTATTATACGTGATGAAAGAGGTTTTGTTATTAAAATTGTTGAACAAAAAGATGCAAATGAAAAAGAGAAATTAATTAAAGAAGTAAATGCTGGGACATATCTTTTTAACAATAAAAAATTATTTGAGCAACTTAAAAATTTAAACACTGATAATAAACAAGGTGAATTATATTTAACTGATACAATTTCACTTTTCATTAAACAAGGATATAAAGTTACTGCCTATACTTTAGAGGACTCTTCTGAAATGCTTGGAACAAACGATAGAGCCCAACTTGCAGAAGCAGAGAGTTTAATGAGAAAAAGAATTAATACTAAACATATGTTGAACGGAGTTTCACTAGAAGACCCACAAAATACATATATTGGACCTTATGTCGAGATTGGACAAGATACATATATTGGTGCCGGAGTACATTTACTTGGCAAAACTAAAATAGGTATTAATAATAGAATCACTGGTTCTACTCATCTTGAGAATACAGAAGTTGGAGAAAACAATGTTATTATTTCTTCCCATATTGTTGGAGCAAAAATAGGTAATAAAAATACTATAGGGCCAATGGCAAGAATGCGTGGAGAATGTGTAATAGGAAATGGTACAAGAATTGGTAATTTCGTAGAATTTAAAAACGTTAAATTTGCAGATGGTGCTAAATGTGCTCATTTAACATATTTGGGAGACACTATTGTTGAAGAAAACGCCAATATAGGATGTGGCACTATAACAGCTAATTATGACGGGTATAATAAGTTTGTTACTCATATTGGAAAAAACGTTTTCGTTGGTAGTGGTACAACTATTATTGCACCTGTGACAATAAAAGATGGAGCATTTATTGCTGCTGGATCAACTATTAATAAAGATGTTGGAGAAGATGATTTCGCGATTGCGCGAGAAAGACAAATTAATAAAGAGAAATACGCTAATGTTATTCGCCAAAGAGCAAAAGACATAAAAGATAAAAAATAACCAACATTATATAAAAGAAAAAAGCCGACAAAATCGGCTTTTTTTGTACAAAAACAAAGTTAATTACTTATTTTTTGTGTTTAATCGCAGCGTGTGCAGCGGCTAATCTAGCAACTGGTACACGGAATGGAGAACAGCTAACATAGTCCAATCCGGCTGCATCAAAGAATTCGATTGAGCGAGGATCACCACCATGTTCACCACAAATACCAACTAGAAGCTTTTTGTTAGCAGCTTTACCGTCTTTAACTGCCTTACGGACTAATTGGCCAACACCTTTTTGGTCGATCGTAGCAAATGGATCTTGTTGGAGAATTCTAGTTTCATAGTAGTCTGGAAGGAACTTGGTTGCATCATCACGGCTAAAGCCAAATGACATTTGTGTCAAGTCGTTAGTTCCAAAACTGAAGAAAGCAGCTTCTTTTGCGACTTCATCAGCTAATAAACAGGCGCGTGGTATTTCCATCATTGTACCAACATGGTATTCAAGTTTTTGTCCACTTTCTTTAATTAATTTATCAGCAGTTTCTTTTATAACAACTTTAACAAATCTTAGTTCTTCAGCACCAAAAATTAATGGAACCATAATTTCAGCATCAATAGATTTTCCTAATTTCTTTTGTGCACGTAACGCAGCATTGATAATTGCTGTAGTTTGCATACGACAAATTTCAGGATAAGTAATAGTTAAACGAACTCCGCGATGACCCATCATTGGGTTGAATTCGTGTAAAGCATTAATTCTAGCTTTTAAGTCTTTAACATCAGTTTTTAGTGCTTTTGCTAAATCAACGATTAAATGTTCTTCTTGTGGTAAGAATTCATGTAAAGGTGGATCAAGTAAACGAACCGTTACTGGTAGTCCATCCATTGCAAGGAATAACTCGTAGAAGTCATTTTCTTGATGTGGAAGAATTGCATTTAATGAATCTTCTCGATCTTTAACGTTATCGCTTAAAATCATTTTACGTACATGGAAAATGCGATCTGCATCAAAGAACATATGTTCAGTACGGCAAAGACCAATACCTTCAGCACCAAAAGCTTTTGCTTGTTTTGCTTCAGCTGGTGCATCAGCATTTGTTCTTATGCCAAGGCGACGATGCTTGTCAGCTAATTTCATAACACGGCCAAAATTGCCTGTCATTTGTGGTTCGACTTTCTTTATTTCGCCTTCATAGACTAGACCTGTTGAACCATTGATACTAATTACATCATTTGTGCTATAGGTTTTATTGCCAACTTTCATTGTATGAGCTTTTTCATCAACTTGAATTGCATTTGCGCCAACAATACAACATTTTCCCATACCGCGAGCAACAACAGCAGCGTGACTTGTCATACCACCACGCATTGTTAAAATACCTTCAGCTGCAACCATGCCAGCGAGGTCTTCTGGAGAAGTTTCTTGACGAACAAGAATAACAGTTTCACCTGCAGCATGTCTTTTCGCTGCTTCGTCTGCATCAAAAACTAATTTTCCAGTTGCAGCACCAGGCGAAGCTGGTAAACCTTCAGCGATAGGTGTAACTTTTTTAAGTTCTGATTCATCAAAACTTGGTAGAAGTAATGTGGTTAAAGAACTTGGATCAATAAGAAGAAGAGCTTCCTCTTCGTTGATTGTTCCTTCATCTAATAAATCGCATGCAATTTTAAGAGCTGCTTGAGCTGTGCGCTTGCCGCTTCTAGTTTGTAAGAAATAGAGAACACCATCTTCAACAGTGAATTCTATATCTTGCATATCTTTATAATAATGCTCCATTTTATCGATGGTTTCTGCAAATTGCCTATAAACTTCTGGCATGTTTTCTTCTAACCAATCAATATGTAATGGGGTTCTAATACCTGCTACAACGTCTTCGCCTTGAGCATTTGGTAAGTATTCGGCAAATACGTGATTGTCTCCAGTTGCTGGTGAACGTGTAAAGGCAACACCAGTTCCAGAAGTTTCACCTTTATTACCAAAAACCATTGTTTGAACATTAACTGCGGTACCCCATTCATATGGAATGTGGTGCATTTTGCGGTAAATGTTAGCTCTTTCGTTATCCCAGCTACGGAAAACAGCGGTTACTGCTTCAAGTAGTTGAACTTTTGGATCGTGTGGGAATGGTTCTCCAACAACTTTAAGATAATATGCCTTATAGTCTTTGACTAACTTGTTTAAATCTTCAGCTGTTAAATCGGTATCTAGTTTTGCACCCTTTGCTTTCTTTAGATCGTCCAACATTTTATCCATTGCTTCGCGTGATTTACCTTTAACAACGTTGGTATACATTAAGATAAAACGACGATAGCAGTCAGCGACAAAACGTGGATTATTTGTTTCTTCAACCATCGTTTTAGCGGTATCATCATTTAAACCAAGGTTTAAAATGGTATCCATCATACCAGGCATTGAAACACGGGCACCACTACGGACGGATAATAATAAAGGATTTTTCTTTCCGCCTAACTTTTTCCCTGTATCTTTTTCAAGTACTTCGACAGCATTTAAAATTTCGTCGACTACATTTTTGGGAAGTTTTTTCCCAGAGTTGTAATATAAATTACAAGCTTCGGTTGAGACAGTAAATCCTGGTGGAATTGGAATACCAACATAGGTCATTTCAGCTAAGCCAGCACCCTTACCTCCTAGGAGTTCTTTGCCTAAACCATGTGAATCTTTAAATTGATAAACATACTTTTTGTTTGCCATTTTTCCTCCTCTATAAATTTGCTAAGTAGTTTAACACTAACGGTTATATAATACCACAGTTTATTATAAAATAATAAAAATACTATAAAATGTAGTTTTTTACCATTTTATTAAACTGAAAGCAACGATTCTAATAGGCCTTTAAGACCTTTTTCACGAAGAAGTTTACGATAATATTCGAGCTCTTCTTGAATGATATCATCAATAATACGCATTCCTAAAAGTTCAACAGGTGATTTATCATCAGTAAGAATATAATTACCAGGTGTATAAACTTCTAATTTTGGTAAAACTAGTGACATAAAATTTTGAACATAAACATTAGGTTCCGTGCCAATTTGTTGCTCTGCTAAAGAAATCATGTTTTCGTTATCGCTTGCAAATAATAATTTATTTGATGATGCAACAACACTATAGAGTGATTTAAAGTGAAGTGCTGCAGTATCACAAAGATAATCATTTATCGAACCTGGTTTGTCGCTAAACATGTTCATGTTAATAATGACAACCCCGTTTGGCTCAAGGTGATCCTTTGTAATTTTGAAAAATTCCTTTGTTGCCATATGGAAAGGAATGGTTATATCTTGATAAGCATCACAAAGAATAATATCGTATTTTTTATCTTTACCAGTGCCATTAACTAGGAAGTGACGACCATCATCAACATGTGTTTCAACCTCAGCAGGTAATTCAAAAAACTCATAAGCTAAATCAACAATTTTGCCGTCAATTTCCACACCAGTTACGTTTACAGTCTCTTTAAAGTAATGGTGTTGTTGACTTGGATATGTACCCGTGCCAAGACCTAAAGTAAGAACATCAAGTTTGCCATCTTGTGGTTCTACAAGATAATTTGCAATCAGAGCATAATCATGATAATGATTACGCAAGCCTTCATTTTTGAATTTTGTGCTTTGGACACCTATTAAAACATGTGTTGAAAGATGAATATCGCCATTTTCGCTTTCATAAACGCGAAGATAATTATATAAAGATTCACCTTCATAAAGGATGGTTTTATCCCAGAACGCAACTCTTCCTCGGCTTCCAAAAATACTTGATAAAATAAATAAAAGAACACAAAGAGATGTCGTAACAGAGTCTGTTATTATTTCTTTTTTAGGAGGTGTGGGACCACCTTTCTTTTTTTGTTCAACAAAATAAATAATAAAGTAGGTAATACTAAGTACTAAGAGTATGCTTGCAAATAAAAGAAAACTTCCTGCAGTTCCTAAATAAGGAATAGTAAGAAATGTTGGTGTAAAGGTACCAATAATACTACCAACGGTATTTAATGCACTTATTGTTCCAACAATTTTTCCACTTTCTTCGTGAGTGCTAATACAGTAACGAGTAAGAGATGGAGTTGTAGTTCCAAGGAGCATCAAAGGAAAGCCAAATAGTATTAAACAGGCGAAAAATGCACTGATAATTAAATAATTTGATTTTATGATTAAAGCAAATAACAGTGCAATTCCAGTGATAATATATTTGCCGACAAGAGGTATCAATGCTACCCATGTAGCTGCAATAATTAATCTAAAAAATAAATATTTTGGTTCAGGTCGTTTATCTGCTAGTTTACCGCCCAAAAAATTGCCTAAGGCCATAGCGATCATAATGACGCCAATTATGATTGTCCAAACAATTTGACTACTACTAAAAAAAGGTGCTAAAAGTCGAGAAGCACCAATTTCGACAGCCATAATTGATAGACCAGCTAAGAAACTTGTAATGTATAGAAATATTCGTTGGTTTTTCTTCATAGAGATAACCTCGCTTCGTTTTATTTCTTAAATTATATCACACATGCACACACATAATAACGGACAACATTTAGCAAGGACAATAAATATATTTATATATGATAAAATGTATTTTGAGGAAATAATATGAATGAAGATAAATATGTTTTAACTATTGATTTTGGTACTCAATCTGTCAGAGCGATGATATTTGATAGCAAAGGTAATACTTGTGCTTTTGAACAAGTTAAGTATGAACAACCTTATTTTTCTATTAAACCTAATTGGGCAGAACAACATGTTTCTTATTATTGGGAATGTATGAAAAAGGCAACTCTTGCTTTAAAGGAAAAGCATGGTGCTATTTTAAGCAAAGTTATTGCGTTAGGTGTTACAACATTTAGAGACTCTCCCGTTCTTCTTGATGAAAACTATGAACCACTTCGACCATTAATTTTATGGTTAGATCAACGACAACCCAGTAAACTTAAACCAATGCCTTTTTGGAAAAGAATAGTTTTTGGAATTGCAGGCATGACTAAAACTGTCATTTACAATAAATTAAGGACTCCAGCGATTTGGATACAAGAAAACGAACCTGAAGTTTGGAATAAAACAGCCTATTATGTAAACATTTCAACATATTTGATGTATAGATTGACAGGTAATTTAGCAGATAGTCCTGCAAACCAAACGGGTCATTTTCCAATTAACTTTAAAAAACAAGTTTGGTATAGAGATGGGGCTTTAAAAAACATTTACGAAATACCAAAAACAAAATTATGTAAACTTATCAAACAAGGTGAGATAATTGGTGTTATTTCTAAAAAGATATCTGAAGAAACAGGAATTCCTGAAGGTTTAGAACTTATCGCAACTGGAACAGACAAAGGATGTGAAACTATAGGAACGGGCTGTGTTCGTAGTGATATGGCCTCAATTTCCTATGGAACAGCTAGTTGTGTTGAAGTAAGCAATCCTAGATATATTGAACCAGAAACATTTTTGCCAGCCTATGCAGCACCCATTCCAAATTTATATCAATTAGAAGTACAAATTTATCGTGGTTATTGGATGGTAAGTTGGTTCTTACAAGAGTTTGGTTCAACTGAAACATTAGAAGCGGATCTTTTAAAACTAAGTGCTGAAGAAATATTAAACAAGAAAGTTAGTGAAATAGAACCTGGGTCTAATGGATTAGTTCTTCAACCCTATTGGGGACAAGGCTTAAAAAGACCAGAAGTTCGAGGTTCTATTGTAGGCTTCAGCGATGTTCATACAAGATTACATATATATAGGGCGATAATTGAAGGTGTGGCCTATGCTCTTAGAGAAGGGCTTGAAGGAATTGAGAAAAAGCAAAGAACAAAAATTAAAGAAATTAGACTTTCCGGCGGCGGATCACAAAGTGATGTTATTTGTCAGATCACTGCTGATATTTTTAATGTTCCAGTAAAGAGAATTCAAACTTATGAAACTGCATCTTTAGGTGTTGCTCTTGCGGTGTTCGTGGCAAAAGGTGTGTTTAATTCTTATTGTGAAGCGACAAGAAACATGGTCCATGTAAAAGATGAATTTTATCCAAATTCTATAGCTAATCAAAAATACGAATATTTATATAATAAAGTCTATTTAAAACTATATCCTCGATTATCTAAAATATATAAAAGAGTCAGAAATATACCAAAATAATAAAAAAACCACACAAAACGAGTGTGGTTTTTACAAAAATAAGGTATTTTATGTTTCGTCTAAAGCGCTAGCTGTGCCTAAAAATTGTGCGTTGTATAATTGAGCATAGAAACCATTAGCATCAAGTAATTCTTGATGGTTACCAGTTTCAACGATATCGCCATGACTCATAACAATAATGTTTTTAGCTTTTTTAATTGTAGAAAGTCTATGAGCAATAATAAAGGTTGTACGCCCTTTCATTATTTCGTTCATTACTTCTTGAATTGCTTGTTCTGTTCTTGTATCAACACTACTAGTAGCTTCATCTAAAATGAGTATTTTTGGTTTAGAAATAATAGCACGTGCAATTGTAATTAATTGACGTTGACCTTGTGAAACATTATCTCCATTTTCAGTTAAAACAAAATCATAACCACCAGGAAGTGTACTAATAAAGTGGTGTGCTCTTGCAGCCTTAGCCGCTTCAATTATTTCTTCATCAGTAGCATCAGTTCTGCCATAGCGGATATTGTTTTTTATCGATCCTTCAAAAAGCCATGTATCTTGAAGAACCATTCCTATGGAGCTTCTTAACGCTTGACGAGTCAAATCGCGAATGTCGATATTATCAAGTTTTATACTGCCCCCATTTATTTCATAGAATCTCATAATTAAATTAACTAAAGTGGTTTTACCTGCACCCGTAGGGCCTACGATAGCAACTATGTCACCTGGATTTATTTCTAAATTCATGTTAGTAATTAATTCGGTATCTTGGCTATATGAAAACTTCACATTCTCAAAACTAAACTTTCCACGAACATCATCTTTTTTTATTTCAATAGAAGATTCAGTCTCTGTTTCTTCTGGAGCATCCATAAAAGAGAATAATCTCTCAGCACCAGCAAATGTAGTTTGGATGGTAGATGATATTTCACCTAACATTTGGAAAGGCTCATTAAATAAGTTAAGGAAGGTAATAAAGGCTAAAATTCCTCCTAAATCGTTAATGATGCCGCCAACAACACAAACAGCAACAAAACCAATATTTCCTACAAATCGAAGTGAAGGCCAAATAAGCATACTTAGAAAGTTAGATTGAAAATTAGATCTATACATTTCTTTATTTAATTTATCGAATTTCTCAATTGCTTTTTCTTCTTGAGAGTATAATTTAACAACTTCAAAACCACTAATGTTTTCTTCTAATAAAGACGTCATTTCTCCAGTCTTTTTTTGAAAAGCGCGGTATTTTTTCTGAGATGATTTACCAATAATGATAGTAATAGCAAATTGAAGAGGTATTGTTGCAACGGCAATCAAAGCAAGTCTCCATTCAACAATAAACATTGCAATTAAAACCGAGAAAAACATTAAGAAAGCATAAATAATTTCAAATATTATATTATTGAGTGATTCAGCAATTGCGTCGATATCATTGGTTCCTCGTGATAATAATTCACCGTGAGTGAATTTATCTAAATATGAAAGTGGTAGACGATCAATTTTAAGTCTAAATTCTTTTCGTAGTTTATATGTATATGCAGCAGAAACTCTAATTAAAATAACACTAGATATCATGCGAATAACTGAAATTCCAATATAAAATCCAATGATAATTGCGAAAGCACCTATCAATTTAGGCCATAACACACTCACTCGTCCTGCTTCATCTACTATTAAATAAGGATTGATGTGAAAATTAGCGGAAACTTTGTTAATTATGTCGCGCAAATAAACAGGAGAGAGAATAGAAAGCACAACAACAATTGATATTGTTATAAATCCAAGTATAAATAAAGAAGGATTAAACTGTTTTAATAAACGAGCAAAGGAAGCGAAAAATTTATAATCTTTTTTAGGTGATTTATTTTTCTTCATTATGCTTCACCTCCTTCAATACACGCCTGTTTTGCAATGAATTTAGTCTTTGTAATTTCGTCTTGATCGAGTTGAGAAATAACTATTTCTTTATAAACTGGGCAACTTTCTAATAGAGATTGATGGTTACCAAGCCCAACAATTTTCCCATTATCAAGAACCATAATTTGATCTGCATCTAAAATAGAGTTAATTCTTTGTGCAACAATAATAATTGTGGAATCAGCAGCATATTTTTTTAATGCGTAACGAAGTTTCACATCAGTTTTGAAGTCTAAAGCACTAAAAGAATCATCGAAAACATATATTTTTGATTTTCGAATAAGTGCACGAGCTATAGCGAGACGTTGTTTTTGACCACCCGAAAAGTTTTTGCCTGCTTGAGCAACTATTGTATCAAGTCCTTCTTTGCTCTCACATACAAAATCATATGCTTGCGCAACTTTTAACGCCTCAATAATTTCTTCGTCCGTCGCTTCATCATTGCCAAATTTAATATTGTCTCTTATAGTTCCACTAAAAAGGACACTCTGTTGGGGAATAAATGCTAAACGGTTACGTAAATCTTTTTGTCTATAATTTTTAACATTTACACCATCAACTAATACTTCGCCATCAGTTACTTCAAAAAATCTTGGAATTAAATTGATAATTGATGATTTTCCAGAACCAGTTGAACCGATAATTGCCGTAACTTTACCTGGTTTAGTGGTAAAACTGATGTTCTTTAATATTGGATCTGCGGAAGAATTATATTTGAATGTTACATTTTTAAATTCAACCACACCTAAATTCTTAACTACATTTGCATCAATTGGATTTTCAGGATCTTTTAGTTCGGGATCTACACCAAGTACAGCATTAATTCTTTTTGCAGCAGTAGAGGCTCTAGGGATATTAAAGAATACAAAAGTAAGCATCATAAATGAACGCATGACATGACTAACATATTGACTAACGACAAGCGAATTACCAAATGTGTGTATTATTTCAGACGTAGCAAACATTTGATCAATTAAAAAGAAACCAATGATAAATACTGCGATATAAGTTAAATTAAATAAAATTTGAACAATTGGTGATAGCCAAAAGAATGTATAGCCTATTTTCTTTTGTAACTCTACTAAATTACTGTTTGCTTCATCATAATAACGATTTTCTCTTTGTTGTTGGTTAAATGCTCGAATAACTCTAACACCAGTAAGACCTTCTCGCATCAAAAGTGTTAGATAGTCAACTCGCTCTTGCATTAATGAGAACAAAGGTTTTGCCCTAATAAATACAAATGTAAACATTATTATAATTATTGGAATAATTGCTCCAATTACTAGTAGATACATTGGGTCTATTTGGGCAATTCTAATTATTCCAATTATTAAAAACGTAGGGGCAAAAGTTAAAACCCTAAATGACATAACAACATAAAATTGCAACATTCTAACATCGTTGTTAAAGCGAGTTAACAAACTAGCAGCACCAAACTGATGTTGTTCATTTACTGAAAGACTTTGTAATTTATAAAATAATTTTTGCCTCAAAATTGCAGCAAAGGATGCTGAAATGTGCATGTTTATTAATCCTTGACATATAGCAGCAGCCAAAACCGCAAAGGATATTCCAATCATTTCAGCCCCATATAATAGTAAGGTTCTAACTTGTTCAGATGTACCAGTATATAAAGGAGAAGTAATGTATTCTTCTGTAATTCTTTGAATATATGGAGGAAGTAACAATTGTAAAAAAGCTTGTAAAAATACAAATGTTAGTGATATAGCAATTTTCCACCACAAGGGCTTTAAATAACGATATATTTTAAGCATCTGGTTGTTTTACTAAAAACGGCAAGTAAATCATTGAAGCAGTATACGTGTAACGTGTTTTTTTGGGATCAAAAATGATTTCACTTGCGATACCACGAAAAACAAGAAAAATATGTTCCATAATTCGAAGAGGTTCCATTGGAATAATTCTACCCATTTTTTGGGCATTTTCAATTAGTCGCACAATTCTAGTGTGAACCGCAAATCCTTCAAATTGATCTTTAAATTCGATAACTAAGTGTCGAGTTTGTATAATTGTCTGTAAATAATATGCATATTTAGTTGACTCTCTTAATGAATCAACCAAAAAGCTAATTACACCAATGAATTTAATGTCGGGATTAACATCAGGTTCATCAAAAAAAGCCAAAGTTTCTTCAAAATAAGGAAACATATATTCGTAAACGGCTAAATGAATATCCCTTATACCACTAAAATAATGATAAATAAGACTATGACCACATTTAGCTTCACGTGCGATTAGCGATATAGTAACTTCGTTATAAGGCATCCTTGCAAAACAACGAATTGCAGCTTGAATGATAGAGGTTCTTCGTCTATTTCTAATTCGTGTATTTGCGTCTTTTGTTCGTGGCATATTTTCTCCCTTCTATTGTAGTTATTCAATGTAAATTATAGTAGATTTGATTCTCTTTTCAAAGAGAATTAATTAACTATATAAGGACTTTTCTTCTTCAACAGTTAATTGTCTAGTTTTGCCAGTAGGTAAATTCTCACACGTTAAAGTATGGAAACGTTCCCTATGAAGCGAAACTACCTCGTTATTTAAGGCTATAAACATCCTTTTTACTTGATGAAATTTTCCTTCCGTCAATGTTAACCTACCTGTAAATTCATCTATAATTTCAAAAGTTGCAGATTTACACTTATAGCCGTCGTTTAAAGTTAAACCATTTTTGATTTTTAGAACATATTCTTGTTTAAGTGGAAAAATAGTTTTAAGAATATATACTTTCTCGATTTCTTTTTTTGGACTAATTAAATTGTGTGAAAGTTTACCATTATTTGTTAATAAAAGTACTCCAGTTGTATCTTTATCAAGCCTTCCGACTGTATGACAATCATATAGGGATAATCTATCATCTAAATCAAATACTGTTTTATGTAAATTATCTTTATTGGCACAAATATAACCTGAAGGTTTATTCATTAAAAAATAATAATATTTTTTATAAAAAACCTCTTCGTTTTCTAAAAAAACCCTATCAATTTCAGGGTTAATTTTGAAATTATCAATTGTAACTACTTTATCATTTACACTTATTTTGCCGTTTCTAATTAAGCTTTTTACTTCTTTTCTAGAACCGATTTTTAAATTTGCCAAAAATTTATCAAGGCGCATAATTATTTTTCTATTGACTCCAATTTACGATTTTTTCTACTTATAATTGTTTTTTTAATTTTTATTTCTAATTTATTGGCTACCAATACAGTTAAGGTACCAAAAGCCACACCAGTAAGAACGCCTGCAATAACATCGGTTGGATAATGGAACGGATAATATAGTCGGGTAAATGACATTAAGGAGGCAATAATCATATTAGGTATTAAAGTTCTTTTGTGATAAATAGAAACAATAGTCGCGAACAAAAAAGCTGATAATGTATGACCAGACATAAAAGAATATGACGTTTCACTTGGATAAGTATTGAACATATTATTGTTTTTAAATCGAGCAATTACATAATCGTACAAAAAGTTATCCTCTCTAAAAGGTCTAATCCTTTTAAAAATATATTTAAATACAAATAAATTAAAACCCGCAATTAATATTAAGGCAGCAATACATGCGATGCCGGTTTTTCTTGTCTTTTTGAAAAACAAGAAAACAAAAGAAACTAAAAAATATATCCAGGCAACTTCACCCAAAAAAGTAAGTCCATGCATAAACCAGTCGAATAAAGGATTATGTAAATTTTCTATTAACCATCTTAAAAATTCAATTTCCCATTGCATTATCTAAACTCTCCGTATCATCATCTTTTTCTAACACTAATGATTGTTCTTCCTTTTTGCTAACGAATTTTAAAAGGAAAAATGAAATTAAAGCACCTATTATTAACGCTAATAACGAAAAAACTAAGGTCCAAACTTCAAAACCATTTAACGATAAATATGCAGTTTTAATATCACCATTAAAGTAACAAATAACCATCGACCCAATAATCCAACCAAGGATCGTAAAATATGTCGCTGTCCGATGTTTAGTTAATAAATATTTAAATAATTTTGAAATTATAAAAAAGCCAACTAATAAACCAATGCCAAAACTAGCAAGCAAACCAAAATTCATCCACCAATTCGTTTGTTCAAAGAGTAAGACTTTTTTAGCAAGATCAAGCAGATAATTAAAATAACCAATTGATAGAAGGAAGAGTGTTCCTGAAATTCCTGGTGCTACTAATGCAGAGCTAGCAAAGAAACCTATAATAGCCAAAAAGATAATATTTCCTGCAAAACCAATGTCTAATGTGCTAGCAGATGAGTTGAACCAAGAAATGATTCCAATACCTGCTACCAATAAAAAACCGAGGATTAATAAGATTATGTTCAAGGCGTTGCCTTTTTTATGTGTGGTTTCTCTAAAAACATTTAAACCACCGAGAGTTAGACCTACGAAAAGTGAAGTTGCAACGAAAGGAGCGAATTCTAGAAAGAGCTTAATTGGATAGATTAGAGCGGCAACTCCAACAAATACTCCAAGTAGTATAGGTCCTAAGAATGAAATAGATTTTTTTGGATTTTTAGTAAAGTCTGCAACTGCAAAAACCATATCATCATAAATTCCCATTAAAACTGCAATGGTACCGCCACCAATCGCAGTGATTAATGCGAACCCCATAACAATTCCTTGTAAAAAGAGTTTAAAAAAACGTTTCATAATTAGTCCTTGTTTATAGTATAAACATTTTTTTGATAAAATACACTGTGATATAATATCTAAGAGGAAAAAATGAAATTAATTGTAGGTTTAGGAAACCCTGGAAAAAAGTACGAAAAAACTCGCCACAACATTGGGTACAGAGTTATTGATGCCATATCAGAAAAAGTTAAAATTGATGTGGATAAAAAAGATTTTAAAGGTTTGTTTGCTAAATTTTTGTATAACAACGAAGAAGTTATTTTATTTAAGCCTACCACATATATGAATCTTAGCGGCGAAGCCGTTGTTCAAATTAAAAACTTTTATAAAATTGAGAATGAAGACATTTTAATTGTTTACGATGATATGGCTCTTTCTACCGGACAAATAAGGCTTCGTACAGGTGGAAGCTCTGGTGGGCAAAAAGGTATGCAAAACATTATAGATCTTACTGGAAACAATGAAATTAAACGTCTAAGAATTGGTATAGGACAACCCCAATTTAATAGTGTTGAGCATGTGTTGAACAAACCGACAAAAGAAGAAGAAAAATTATTAGAAATTGCAATAGAAGAAGCGAAAAACG
Source organism: Bacilli bacterium (assembly GCA_035367155.1). Taxonomy (GTDB): domain Bacteria; phylum Bacillota_I; class Bacilli_A; order RFN20; family CAG-826; genus JAAYSA01. Next base: position 27,969 of record DAOSJI010000002.1, on the reverse strand, counting down.
CAATCTTCCATGCTTTAGATTTTGGTTTTGAAAAAGCTATGTCAAAATTTAATACAAAACAATGCAAAGAAAAAGAGGAAGTGATAAAACCTGAATAATCTATTGTCAGAGTTACAAAAAAACACCGCACTACCCCCCTTCTTGAATAAAAAGGGCTCTTTTGTTATTGGGGAAGATGTAGGAACAGCACTATTGGTAGGGGCAGCGTTTAAAAAGAAGAATGAAAACTATGTTATCGTTACTAATAATTTGTATACAGCACAAAAAATTTATACGTTTATTTTAAACTTTCTAAAAGAAGAAGAATGCTTGTTATTTCCACATGATGATTTACTAAGGGCTGATGCTATCGCAGCCAGTAAAGATTTAGAAGCACAAAGAATTTATGTATTGTATAAGCTCCTAGATGGAAAAAAAAGAATAATCATCACCAACGCCTCTGGAACAATAAGAAGATTACCGAATAAGAAAAATTTTGCTAACGCAATATTGTCATTAAAAAAAGGTGATAATGTAATTATTGATGAAATTAATGACTCGCTTTCTACTTTAGGGTATCAACGTGTAAATAAAATTAATCAATCATTTCAATATGCAATTAGAGGGGAAATAATCGACATTTTCAGTGTTAATTATGCAAATCCGGTTCGAATTGATACTTTTTATGATCAAATTCAAAGTATTTCGACATTCGACATTTCGACGCAAAGATCGGTTAATGAATTGGAAAATCTTCTAATTCTTCCCGCCAATGAAATTATTTATACAGATGTGGATTTATTAGAAATTGAAAAGAAGATCCATGAGACAATTGATAAAACGAATTTTAGTTTAGTTCAGGATGATATAGAAACATTAAGACAAAATGTTAATTTTGATATAGAACAATTGAGAAATCGGGAAGGAACTCAGGTTGCATATCAATACGCATCTTTGTGCTCTTCTATAAATGCAACATTATTAGATTACGTTCAAGACTCAACAATTGTATTAATTAATAAAAATCAAATAATGGAGTCGATTAATTTATTAAAATGGGAAGCAAAAGAATATTTTGATGAGTTGGTTTCTAACAATCAAACGATAAATGGATTGGAATATTATCATAATGAAGAGGCTCTTTTATCAAAAGGGAAACATGTCATAGAAATAAACGAATTCGCTAAAAGCGAAAGAGACTTTTACTTTCGTTTGAATTCACTCAGCGTTGCTGTCAATGATCATGAAACCCTACTAAACGCTATTGATTATTACAAAAACAAGTCATTTTCAATATTAATATCACTTGATAATGAAGCTCAATATAAAACAATCGAAAAAATATTAATTGATAAAAATCTACCAAGCACTTTAGTTAAGGAACCTGTAATTTTAAAAGACAAAATCACAATTACTTTTGCCCCCATAGCAATTGGTTTTGAGCTAGAGGAAGAAAAAATTGCTGTTATTACTAGCAAAGAAATTTTCCAATCAAATCGTCATGAATCAAGATTTGTTGGTAGGTTTCGCTCCGCAACCATTTTACAAAATTATGAACAACTAGAACCAGGCGATTATGTAGTTCATGAATATCATGGGATTGGGAAATTTTTAGATATAAAAACTATTTTAATAGATGGTGTTCATAGAGATTTTCTTCACATTGCGTATAGAGGCAAAGAGGAACTTTATACTCCGCTGGAGCAGTTTCAACTTGTACGAAAATACGCTGGTAGAGAAGGGGCTGTTCCCAAACTAAATAGTTTAAATGGAAAAGAATGGTCAAAAACGAAGAGAAAAATTCAGGAACGAATCGATGAAATTACAGACTTTTTAATTGATAATCAAGCAAAGCGGGCGCAAATTGCAGGGTTTTCATTTCCTGAAGATGATTATTTTCAACACGAATTCGAAAGTAGATTTCCATATGAATTGACTACTGATCAACTAATGGCACTTGAAGAAATTAAAGAAGATATGCAAAAAGAAATTCCGATGGAAAGACTTTTATGTGGGGATGTAGGTTTTGGGAAAACCGAAATAGCATTTAGGGCGGCATTTAAGGCTATAAACTCTGGAAAAATGGTTGCTATGTTATGTCCTACTACGTTATTAGCAAGACAGCACTACGAAGTCGCTACTAACAGATTTAATGGTTTTGGTGTTAATATTGGGATATTATCACGATTAATAAAAGAAAGAGATCAAAAATCGACAATTGAGGCCATAAATGACGGCAAAATTCATTTTATTATTGGAACTCATAGACTTTTAAGTGATGACATAAATTATGATAATTTAGGTTTATTAATAGTTGATGAAGAACAACGGTTCGGAGTGATTCAAAAAGAAAAGATTAAAAGTTTAAAGCATAATGTAGATATTTTAACGCTAAGTGCTACACCAATTCCACGAACATTACAAATGGCGCTTGTTGGTATTAGAGGCTTATCGCAAATAAATACTGCGCCTCATGAACGAATGCCCATTCAAACTTATGTAATCCCTAAAAGAGAACCAGTTATAAAGGAATTGATTGAAAGAGAATTACAAAGGAAAGGACAAGTGTTTTTTCTACATAATAGAATCACTACCATTAATACAGTTGCTCGAAAATTGGAGAAATTAGTTAAAAGTGCACGCGTGGCCGTCGTTCATAGCAAAATGGAAAAAGAAGATATCGAAGATGTTATGATTAATTTTTATGATGGCAAAATAGATGTTCTAGTGTGTACATCAATTATTGAAAATGGGATAGATGTAAGTAACGCAAATTTAATAATTGTTGATGAGGCAGCTAATTTTGGTTTGGCACAACTTTATCAAATTAAAGGTAGGGTAGGGCGAAGCAATAGAATAGCTTATGCTTTTTTGTTGTATACTCCGGGAAAAATAACAGAAACGGGAAGAAAAAGGTTAAAAGCTATTCAAGATTTCGCTCAGTTAGGTAGTGGATATAAAATAGCCCAAAGAGATTTAATGATTCGTGGAGCAGGTGATATTTTAGGAAAAGAACAAGCAGGTTTTATAGATTCGGTCGGTATTGACATGTACTTTAAAATGATTAATGATGCGATTAAACAAAAAAAATATGGAAAGAAAGAAAAGCAAGATATCAAAATTACTAATTTGTTAAACATTGATGCTTATATACCAACACAGTATGTTGGAAAATCGGATAAAATAGAAATATATCAAGAAATTAAAGAAATTAAATCAATTAGCGATTTAGAAAATCTTAAAAACAAGACTAGAGATGTTTATGGTAGATTACCTGAGGAAGTTGAGACATTATTTAGAAAAAAAGCTATTGATATAAAAATTGAAAGTAATTCAAAGTATATAAAGGAGATTAATGAAGTAAATAATTTTATATTAATAACACTTGGCACTTCTTTTAATAAAATACAAAGATCAATAACAAATTTAGTAAAAAAACTTTCAAGTTTAGCCACATACTTAAGATTAATTAATGAAAAAAACTACTTCGTTATTAAAATTAATAAAATTAAAGGGTGGTTTGATGTATATGAAAGGGTTATTGACGAAATAATTGATTTGATAGAAGAGAGTAAAAATGAGAATCGATAAATATTTAAAAATTTCTAGAATAATAAAAAGGCGAACCATATCTAAAGAAGTAATTAATGCTGGATTTGCAAAAATTAATGGGAAAATAGCTAAGCCTTCAACGAGTGTAGATATTGGTGACACCATTGAAATTAAACTTGGGTCTTCTATTATTAAAGTGGAAGTAATTAATATCAATGAACGTGAAATACAAAAAAATCCTGAGGACAGTTATAAATTAATTGAAAGGCAAAAGAATGAATATTAATTTAGACAAAAACAAAAAATATTTATTAGCATGTAGTTTTGGTCCTGATTCTATGGCTTTATTTGATATTCTCCAAAAAGAAGGTTACAATTTCGCGGTTGCTCATGTGAATTACAAAATGAGAGGTAAAAATAGTGACTACGAACATGAAACTTTAAAGAAAATCTCTCAAGATCAAAGCATTGACTTCTATGACTATGTTGTAGAAGGAACAAGAATTAAAGGAAACTTTCAAAACAAAGCTAGAGAAATTAGGTATCGTTTTTTTGCGAAAATTCAGGAAGAATATAGTTTTGACGAAGTTCTTGTAGCACATCATTTGGACGACAATATTGAAACATATTTAATGCAAAAAAGCCGCAAAACCAAGGTCTTTTATTTAGGTTTAAAAGAAAATGTAATTATTTATGGGGCTAGAGTATGTCGTCCTTTATTGCATTATACGAAGGAAGAATTATTAAATTATTGCAAGAACAATGATGTACCTTATGGCATTGATCAATCTAATAAAAGTCGCAAGTACTTAAGGAATCGAATTAGACAAGACCATATTGATAAAATGAGTATTGATGAAAAAAAGTCAATCATTCAAGAAATGAAAAAACGAAATAATGAAAATGAATCTCTAATATCAAAACTAGAATCAATTTTATGGACAAGTAATATTTATAATTTAAAACAAATTTTCTCGCTTTCGGAAAAAGAGCTTTATGGATTTCTTTATATGCTTTTTCTTAAACATGATATTCCATTGTCATATAGCGAAAATAAAGCTAATAACATTATCCAAATTCTAAAAAGTAGTAAGCCAAACGCTTGTATAAAAATTGCTGAAGCCCACTATTTTATAAAAGCATACGATTGCTTTTTTGTCGCTAATCAAAAGAAAAAGGACAAGTTTGAAATAATTATGGATAAACCCGATCTTTTAATTTTTGAACACTTGAAAATAGATTTTTCTAAAGATTTTGGAAACACCAACATAACTAGAAATGATTTTCCACTTACTATTAGGTCGTTTCAGTCAAAAGATGAATACACAATAGCAAATTACAAAAAAAAGATTTCTCGAATGTTAGTTGATATGAAATTACCGTTATATTTTAGAAATAGTTGGCCTATTTTTGTAAATAAAAACGACAAGGTTGTTTATGTACCTAGATATAGAGAAAATTATGTAAAAAAACCCGCTGATAAAATAGAAATTACATTAAAAATATAATTTTTATGTAAATTGTCGTGTCAAAGTTCTAATAATTTGATAATATACTTTATACAAAGTATAATTTAGAATAGCATTTATAACTAATTGATTAATAACCAAGGAGCATATTATTTATGAACAAACAGAATCAACCTAAAAAGCCTAACCCTAACACTAATAAAACATCGTCTTTTAAATTTTTCTTACCATATATTCTATTAGTTATCCTTATAGGAGTTATTGTTTATTTTACTTTCTTTGGACAACGAAACGATATCCACCAATTAGATTATATTTCGCTACAACAATGGATACTTGATCACGACATCGTTGAAGTTACAACTAAAACAAGTCCCGAACTTGTTATTATTAACGGGATGACTTCAAATGGTGAACATTTTGTCGCTGAAATTGGACGAGAAAATTACGATAATGTGATTTTCAATATGTTAAATGCTGAAGCTACTATTGAAAGATGGTATCAAGTAGATTTAACAAAACCTACATTCTGGGAAGCATGGGGACCAACCATTCTTACACTTGTTGCTGTAACAATTATAGTTGTATTTATAATGACTCGCTTGGTTAGCGGGGCAAATGCAACCAATCAAAAGGCGATGGATTTCAATCGCTCAAGAGCACGCCTTGAATCCAAAAGAACAAAAACATTTAAGGATGTTGCAGGCTGTGATGCTGAAAAGCAAGAGATGGCAGAAATTGTCGATTATCTAAAACAACCTAAAAAATACACGCAATTTGGCGCTAAAATTCCAAACGGCATCTTATTAGTAGGCCCTCCAGGCACTGGTAAAACCCTTCTTGCTAAAGCAGTTGCTGGCGAAGCAGGCGTGCCATTTTATTCAATATCCGGATCTGATTTTGTAGAAATGTTTGTTGGAGTTGGTGCGGGTCGTGTTAGAGATATGTTCCGCCAAGCTAAAAAGAACGCACCTTGTATAGTTTTTATTGATGAATTAGATGCAGTTGGTAGACAACGTGGAACTGGTATGGGTGGAGGTAATGACGAACGAGAACAAACACTCAACCAATTACTTGTTGAAATGGATGGATTTAGCGACAATTCTGGTGTTATTGTTATTGCGGCTACAAACCGAGATGATGTTCTTGACCCTGCTTTATTACGCGCGGGTCGTTTTGACCGTAAAATTACCGTTAGTCTTCCTGATAGAAAAGGAAGAGCTGCAATATTTGCTGTTCACGCTAGGGGAAAGAAAATTAGTTCGTTAGTTGATTTTGATCAACTTGCTAAAAGAACAGTTGGCTTTTCTGGAGCTGATATTGAAAGTATTTTAAATGATGCTGCTATTCTTGCTGTACGTCTAAATAAAAAAGAAATTGACATTTATGATATTGATGAAGCTATTGATCGACGAATTGCGGGGCCTGCTCGTGACAGTGTAGGGATGAACGAAAAAGAACGTAGAACCGTAGCTTACCATGAAGCAGGGCATGCAATAATTGGTATTTATAATAAAAATGCTGATAAAGTTCAAAAGATTACAATCATTCCGCGCGGCCGTACAGGAGGTCATGTGCTGATGACACCAGAAGAAGACCGCTTCTTATTAACTAAAAACGAATTAACTGCACGTATTATTGGTTATCTTGCAGGTCGTGTAAGTGAAGAAATATTCTTTGATGATGTTTCTACAGGTGCTCACAACGATATTGAAATGGCAACAAGAATTGCTCGTGCAATGGTAACAGAATATGGAATGAGCTCGCTTGGTCCAATTCAATATGAAAAAGACACTGGTTCAGTATTTTTAGGGCGAGATTACACATCGGTTCAAAAGAACTTTTCTCAAGAAGTTGCCTTAGCAATTGATAATGAAATACGAAAAATTGTTTCAGATGCTCACGATTTAGCTCGTAAAACTCTTTTAAAACATAAAGAAGATTTAATTTTAATTGCAGAAACATTGCTAGAAAAAGAAACTATCAATGCCGAAGAAATAGATTATCTTTTAAAACATAGAAGTTTGGATGGTTTTAATAGTAATGCTCAAAAAGAGCAGCAAAAAGAGGTTATTTTAACTGAAGAGCCGCCAAAAGAGACAAAAGTTGAAAAAGAGAAACCAAGTAAAAAAGGAGAAAAAGAAGAGGCATAAACGCCTCTTTTCTTTCAATGTATAAAGTAGGAAAAATTGAAATAAAAAGTAAAGTTGCACTTGCGCCGATGGCTGGCTTTACTAGTTATGCATATCGCAAGTTTATGGCTCCTTTTGGTGCTGGTCTTTTTTATACGGAAATGGTTAGTGATGCTGGCTATCTCTATAACAATAAAGAGACAACAAAGTATTTACCACATAAGTATGATGTACGTCCTTTAGCTTTACAGATATTTGGTGGAAAAAAAGAACAATTAATTAAATCGGTTGAAAAATTAGAAAGCAGTGATTATAAATACGATATTTTAGATATTAACCTTGCTTGTCCAATGCCAAAAGTTACTCGTAATAATGGCGGAGCCGCTTGGCTTAAAAAAGAAGAGGAACTTCTTTCAATGCTTGAAGAGGTTGTTAAAGTAAGTTCTAAACCAGTTAGTGTAAAAATCCGCATTGGTTGGGATGAAAATAGTATTAACTTTCAAGATCTTCTCCCTAAAATTGAAAAAACAGGTGTAAGTTTAATAGCAGTACATCTTCGAACAGCAAAACAAATGTATAAATTTAAAGCAAGATATGATTTGGCCGCAAATTTGGGGGATTTAGTGCAAATTCCACTTCTAATCAGCGGTGACATTTATACTTTAGAGGACGCTATAAACGCTCTAAAAATAACTAAAGCTGACGGAGTCATGGTTGCAAGGGGAGGTCTAGGCAATCCTCATTTAATTAGACAAATTGATCAATACTTTAAAACGGGCGAAACACTGTCAGCCACCACACTTAAAAACCAGTTAGTTTATTTAGAACAGTTTGCACATTTATTGGTAGAAGAAAAGGGCGAAATAACTGCAGTTAGTTGTTTACGTGGAATTGGGCCACATTTTTTAAAAGGATTTCCAGGTTTAAAGAAATATAGAGTTGAATTAACCCAAAATTGTAGAACATTAAATAATGTTTTGGATTTAATAAGAAAAATTAAACAAGATTTTGATATAAAATAAGGCAATAAATTGCCTTTTATAAATAAAAGACACTTTATAAACAATTAATTGTTTAGTATTATAGATAGTGCGAGGTTGTAAATTATGAAAAAAGAAAGAACAGAACAAGAACAATTTCGATTTGAAAAATTAGCAAAATTAAAAGAATTAAATGTTGATCCATTCGGTGGGCGTTTTGTTAGAACTGATAATAGTGCTTCTATAAAAGAAAAGGCAGCCAACTTGGATAGGGAACAACTTGAAGAAGCTGCTATTGAAGTAATAACTGCTGGGCGAATAATGTTAATTCGTAGGATGGGAAAAGCAAGTTTTTTTACCATTCAAGATCAAGCTGGGCAAATACAAGCTTTTATTCAAATCAAAAGTGTTGGTGAACAAAATTATGACATTTTTAAATTAGCAGACATTGGAGATATCGTTGGCGTTAAAGGAACAATAATGAGAACTAAAACTGATGAAATTACTGTTAAGGTTACACAATATGTTCATTTAACAAAAGCACTTCGCCCACTCCCCGAAAAGTTTCATGGTTTAACAGATGTAGAAGAAAGATATCGTCGTAGATATGTAGATTTAATAATGAATGAAGAATCGCGTCATATCGCTTTAACACGACCAAAGATAATTAGAGAAATGCAAAAATTCTTAGATGGTAGAGGTTTTGTTGAAGTTGAAACTAGTATGCTAAATAGTGTCTTAGGCGGAGCATCAGCTAGGCCATTTATTACACATCATAATACTCTAAATCGTGATTTTTATTTAAGAATTGCGACAGAACTACCACTAAAACGTCTTCTAGTCGGAGGAATTGAACGTGTTTATGAAATAGGACGTTTGTTTAGAAATGAAGGCATGGACACTCGCCATAACCCAGAATTTACTACTGTAGAAGCTTATCAGGCATATGCTGATATAGAAGATATGTTTGAACTTTGTGAATCATTAATACGTCACTTAGCAGTAACAGTTATTGAAACTACAAAACTCCCCTGGGGAGATGTCGTTATAGATGTTGGTAGTCCGTTCCGTAGAGTTCATATGGTAGATTTAGTAAAAGAAGAAACCGGCATTGACTTTAGAAAAGAAATGAGTTTTGAAGATGCTGTTAATTTAGCTAAAGAACATAAGATCAAAATTGAAAAACATTGGACTGGTGTTGGTCATATTATTAATGCTTTCTTTGAAGAATATTGTGAGGACAAACTTGTTCAACCAACATTTGTTTATGGTCATCCTAAAGAAATATCTCCACTTGCTAAAATGAGTAAAGACCCACGATTTGCCGATAGATTTGAACTTTTTGTTAACGGAAATGAAATCGCAAACGCCTTTAGCGAACTAAACAATCCTATTGATCAAACAAAAAGATTTGAAGCTCAATTAGAGGCTAAAAAACTTGGTGATGAAGAAGCTAGTGATATGGATGAGGACTTTGTGGAAGCACTAGAATATGGCATGCCACCAGCAGGCGGTATTGGCATTGGTATTGATCGCCTAGTCATGTTACTTTTAAATCAAACATCAATACGGGAAGTCATATTATTCCCTACGATGCGAGATAAATAAACATTTATCGCTTCATTTTTGCCAATTTATATATAGGCAACAAATTGAAGCGAAAAGCATTAATTATTTACATTTAAAATGTAATGTAATATAATTCTAATGCTATATCACTATGTGATATACTCTCTGCTATTTAGAAAAATAGCCAAAAAATTAGTCCAGAGGGAGGTACGCTTATGAGAAAGTACGAAATTATGTACATTTTAACAGCCGATCTTTCAGAAGAAGAACGGAAAGCAGAAATGGAAAACCTTCACGGAATTATTACAACCCGTGGTGGCGAAATCCTTAATGTTGATGAATGGGGTGTTCGTCCATTTGCTTATCCAATTAATGACATTCTAAAAGGTTATTATGTTGTTGTTAAAGTTACTGCTGACAACGAAGCGATTAAAGAATTTGAACGCTTAAGCAAAATTAATGCGAACGTCATTCGTCATCTAACTGTTGTCGAAAAATAAAAGGAGGCATACATTATGCTAAATAGAGTTACACTAGTGGGTCGATTAACTCGTGACCCAGAATTACGTCGAACACAAAGTGGAGTTGCTGTTACAAACTTTACAATCGCAGTTGATAATCGTTTCAGCCGTGATCAAGAAAGGACAGCTAGCTTCTTTAATGTAGTATGTTGGAATCAAACTGCTGAAAATGTAGCCAAATTTATGAAAAAAGGTAGTTTAGTCGGTGTTGATGGCAGATTAGAACAAAGATCGTATGATCGTCGTGATGGTTCAAGAGGACAAGTTATTGAAGTAATCGCTGATCAAGTAGTATTCTTAGAACCAAAAAATGCAGGGGAAGAAACAGGCGGTTATGAACCTGATGAACAAGGCTATCAAGAAGAAACTCCAACTGAAGACGATTTACCATTTTAGTAGAAAGAGGAATTATTGATGGTTTATAGAAAACAAAAATCACGCCGAAAAGTGTGTTATTTTAAAAAGAATAATATTAAACATATCGACTATAAAGATGTAGAATTGCTAAGTAAGTTCGTTACCTCACATGGCAAAATTGCATCACGTCGTATGACTGGCACAAGTGCGAAATATCAACGTGAATTAGCTGTTGCTATTAAAAGAGCACGCTTTATGGCCTTATTACCATATTTCAAAGATTAAGAAATATTATAAAAAGACATGGATTTCCATGTCTTTTTTAGTTAAGTAGAGTAAAAAAATGACATTTAAAGATTGGATGTTTTCAAAGACCCCAGAAGGATTTGAAGTAAAATCACTACCCTGGGGATGGTTACATATCGTAACTTTAATACTAGCAATTGCTGCAGTAATTGCGATAACCCTTATTTTTAGAAATAAAAGCGAAAAAACTAAATGGATAGTTTTAATAGTAATTGCCTCAGTTATTATTTCTTTTGAAGTAACAAGAAGAATTATAAATTTAATTAACAGTAATTATATGTTAGAAAGCGGCCAAGTTGATTGGCATCATGTATTTTATATTTTATTACCTAGACCTTGGTGTGCTCTTGGTTGCTGGACACTCATGATAAGTCCGTTTATTAATCGAAAATCGTTTTATAATTACACTGCAATGGTTTCTTTATTACCTGCAATTGTTTTCTTTGCTTATCCAGAAGCAGGGTTTAAAAATATTATCCGTTTTGAGGAAGTGTATTCAATTACAACACATACATTACTATTAATTGGATCAATTCTTGTTATGACTCTTGGAAAAACTGATTTTAGATACAAAAGAAGCAAAGAACCCATTTGGATAGAAATGATTCTTATAACATTATTATTTTCTTATGGAATATTTTTAATCGTATCTGATATTGAAAAAGACCCCCTATTTTTTATGCCAGGTAATGATGTAATGGAAATTGTTGGCATTAAGTATAGTATTTATCTTGTTATTTATGTAGTATTTGTTTTTGGTCTTTGGAACAATAGTTACTATCTAATCAATTACTTGCGTCTAAATTATAAGGAAAAAAAGTTACAAAAAAATTAATCTTATTTTGACCAATTATGAGTTAAACGCTGCAAAAACATGATTAATTTTGCAAATTTGGGGTAATTATTTTAAAAAATATCATTTTGAAAAACATTAATTTTATATAATAAAAGGTATATGATACCTTTTTTAGTGTATAATTAAAAAGATAATCGAGGTGAACTTATGATCAAATCCATTCGAAAAATGCGGATAGCGACAATTTTGTTACTTATGTCCGAAATTCTTATTTTAATTGCATTAGCACTTTTGTATTTATTGGGCAATGAGGGAATAAGAAATTATTTTACAATTAACCATGTTTTAATTGCTGCTACGGTTATGATTATTTTAAATATCATGTTTGTTTGGGTTATTGTCAGTAGACTTAGTAAAATACGAGCAAAAAGTGATATTAAATCATTACAAGTCATCGGAGGAGACGTAAAAGAAGCTTATAGTTTCGGTATGATTGGTTTAGTCGTTGTTGATAAAAATTTCAACATACTTTGGACTAGTGATTTATTCCGCGAAAGAAAAATTTTCGTTTTAGATAGAAACATTCTAACTTGGCAACCTGATTTAGAAAAATTAGTTCAAGTAAGTGAAGCGCTAGAAGACAATATAGATGACACGATAAAATTAGAAATTGATTCTAGAAACTATGAAGTCAAGTATTTATCAGATGCTGGTCTTTTTATCTTTAAAGATATTACTGAACTCGAATTTATGTTTGATCAACATGAAAAACAAGCCCCCGTTGTTGGCATTATAATGATTGATAACTTTACAGATGCTGTTGCGAATCGAGAAATTTCTAATCCAATGACTGCGATTATAACCTCGCAAGTTTTCGATTATTGTCGAAGATTTGGTATTTTAGTTCGTAAATATAGAGACGATGCCTTTATCCTAGTTATGAATTATGATTCATATTTAAAATTACGAGAAGATAAGTTTTCAATTCTTCAAACAATTCGAGAAAGAGAAGAAAACCGAGAAACTAAACTTACACTGTCTATGTCAGTTGCTTATAATTTTCCTGATGTTATGAGGTTATCTGATATTGCAGTTCAAGCTATTGAAACTGCTGTTGCTCGTGGAGGCGACCAAGTTGTTATCTCAAAATATGGTGAGGAAAACGAATATATTGGAGGAGCTTCAGTTGCAGCAGAACGACGTAATAGAACTTCAATTAGACTTTATGCAGACACATTATTTTCACATATTCGTGATGCAAGTAATGTTTTAATTATGGGACATACGCAAATGGATTTAGATGCACTTGGTGCATGTCTTGGTCTAAAAGCACTAGCAGACTATGTAAAAAGTAGAGCAGTTGATGGAAAAGCGTTTGAACCTGCTAAAGTAATTTATAATCCTAACTTAACTGAATTAAAAACTAAATCAGCAATTACTTCATCATTTAATAAAGATGAAATGAGTAAATTATTTATTTCTTCACAAGATATAGCTTCACAAAAAGGGGAAAATAGTTTAGTCAACTCTAAAACGCTTCTTATTGTTGCAGACGTATCTAGACCATCCATGGTTATGGACCAAAAGCTTCTTGAACGAGTTGACCGCGTTATCATTATTGATCACCATCGTCGAACTGATGAATTTATTGATAATCGTATTTACGATTATATTGAAACAAGTGCAAGTTCAACATGTGAAATGGTGACAGAATTAATGTATTACGGAAATACACCAGAATTTAAACTTGATATGAAAACTGCTACTGTGATGCTTGCAGGTATTTACTTAGATACTAATCATTTTAGAAGTAATACAACTGGTTCAAGAACATTTTTAGCAGCCATGATTCTGGAAGAGTTTGGGGCAGATGTTACAATCGCTGATGAATTTTTAAAAGATGAATATGAGGAGTATACATTAATTACAAAGATAATGAGTTCAATGGAAACGATTACTTATGGTGTTGTCGTTGCCAAAGCTGAAGAAAGCGATATTATCGAATCTGCTACGCTTGCTAAAGTTGCAAATCAATGTATGAGAGTTAAAGGCGTTAACGCAGCTTTTGTTATTGGTTATACAAAAGCAAAAGAAGCTAAAATCAGTGGGCGAAGTGATGGAACAATTAGTGTTCAACTCATTTTAGAAAAACTTGGAGGAGGCGGTCATCAAGCTAGTGCTGCGGCTTCCTTTAAAGGAAAAACATTATCTGAAGTAGAGATGATGCTTCGAGATACAATTGAACAGCATTTATTAACATCAAGAAAACGTGACTAGAAAGCGAGGTAATCTTAATGAAAGTAATTTTATTAAAAGATGTAAAAAAAGTAGGTAAAAAAGATGATGTAGTAGAAGTAGCAGTAGGCTATGCACAAAATTTTCTTATTCCTCGTGGACTAGCAGTAGCATATACTGATAAGAGTAAGGAAATTCTCGCTCAACAACAAAAAGATCGTGCTATAAGTGAAGAAAAAAAGAAAGCAGATGCCCTCAAAACTGCTGAGAAATTTAAAAAAATATACTGCATTTTCAAGGTTAATGTCGGTGAAAACCTAAAGGTTTTCGGCGCAGTAACCGCAAAAGATATAGAAAAACAATTAATGGATGAATATGGTATCGAAGTTAATCGTCGGAAATTTATTGATTTTAAACCTCTTAGTGTATTAGGAGAATCAACAGTTCAAATTGAACTTTATAAAAATGTTGTTGGTACATTAAAAGTAAAATTAGAAAGAAAGGAATAAATATGGCAAGAAATAAAAGCACAATGTTTAACCATCTTCCTTTTCGTTTTATCGATTCAACACTAAAAGTTCCAAGTGCTCCAGAAGCAGAACGTGGAGTTCTAGGATTAATGCTCGATAGCGAAACGGCGCAAGATGCCGCATTTCAAAAGTTAACCCTTGAGAGTTTTCCAAATGATGGAAATGATCATCGCTCAATTTTTAAAGCAATGCTTAATTTAAGAGAACAAAAAACAACTATTGATCTTGTTACGCTTACTACAGAGTTAACAAGGATGGGTGCCCTAGAACGAGTTGGAGGTTTTGAATATCTTAATGAACTTGCTAATCTTTCTTTTTTATATAGTTCATTAGATGACTATATTAAACAAATTAACGATCAATCGCTCCTTAGAGTCCTATATAGTGTAATTGATGAGGCTATTAATCGATATCGTCGAAACGATATTGATAATATTAACGATTTCGTTGGTCAATTAAGTAATAGAATCAACGAAGTAGCACAAGAAAGACGAATAGCAGATTTTAAGAGTCTTCAAGATATTGGTAAAGAATTTATTAGTAAAATGGAAGCGATGAAAGAATCTGGTACAGGCACCTTAACTGGTGTTAACACCGGATATGCAGGGTTAAATAACCTTACGCATGGTTTTCAAAAGGGTGATCTAGTTATTGTTGCAGCACGTCCTAGTATGGGAAAAACTGCTTTTGCTCTTAACTTAGCCCTTAATGTTGCTCAAGATCCTCACCATCAACATGTTGTAGGTTTCTTTAGTTGTGAAATGAATTCACATCTTTTAATGCTTCGTCTTGTTGCGATGGCAGCAAATGTTAGAAGTGATAAAATTCAAAGAAATACCCTAGATAAAAACGAACGAATTAAAGTTAGCGAAGCAATAAATACATTAAGAACAAGAAGGATATATATTGATGATACTTCTAATATCAATATTAATGACCTAATTATTAAAGCTCGAAAACTTAAAAACGAACAACCAGATTTATCTGTTATCTTTATTGACTATCTAGGACTTATTACTACAACTGGTAAACAAGAAAGCCGTCAACTTGAAATCCAAAAGATAACGCAACAATTAAAAGAATTAGCTAGAAGTCTAGAAGTAACTGTTGTATGTTTAGCTCAGCTAAATCGCGGAGTTGAAGACCGTGATAACAAAGTTCCTATTTTAAGTGACCTTCGTGAATCAGGCTCAATTGAACAAGACGCTGACGTTGTCATGCTTTTAAATAGAGAAGATGTCTATTTAATGAACAAGACACTTAAAAAAGAAAAAGCACGATATTATGCCTATTATGAAGAAACAAAAGAACAAGAAACTAACGATAAAACAGGTAAATTCCTATCACCATCAATTATTGATATCTATATTGCTAAAAATAGAAATGGTCAAACCGGAATTGAAACTCTTGTGTTTTTTAAATCCTCATTCTTAATTAGTAACCCAGATAAAACACTTCAAGTTCGTATTAGGGAAATGCAAAGAGGAACCGAGTCCCCACAATAATGGAATATATAGTTCTTGCAAGTGGATCTAAAGGAAACGCTACAATTTTACGTAGCAAAAATGGCATCATTCTAATTGATTTAGGTATTACCCTAACTCAATTTGAAAAAAGGGCTAGGCCCTTTAACATCAGCCTTGATGATGTTGATGCTATTTTTTATACTCATAATCATGGTGACCACTTTAAACCGTTTGCAAAACTTGATGAACTAGCATTATATGCAACAAAAGAAGTAGCACCTACATTTTCTATTAATGAAATTAATCCCTATGATGAATTAGAGATAGTAGGATTTAAAATAAAAGTAATTCCATTAAGTCATGATGCTAATAATACAGTTGGTTTTATTATTGAGGATGAAGAAGATAAACTTGTTTATATAACAGATACAGGATATTTGAGTGAATACAACATTAAACAAGCAAGTAATGCGACCTACTATATTTTTGAATCAAATCATGATCCTGAGTTACTTTTAGATACTGATCGTCCCTTTGAACTTAAAATGAGAATTTTAAGCGATAACGGCCATCTTTCTAATGAAGATAGTGCAAATTATTTATGCCAAATGATTGGAAATCGTACAAAAGAAGTTGTTTTAGCACATTTAAGTGAAGAAGCAAACACTAAGGAATTAGCACTAAATACATTTATAAAAGTAGCAGAGAGCAAAAACATTAACTTAAATAACATTAAAGTAAAAGCAGCAAGGCAACATCGCGCTATTAGCGGCGGTTCACTTTAGCAGAAAGTAAAATAAATCAAAAAAGACTGCTAACCAAGCAGTCTTTTAAAAATTTAGTGAATTTTATACCTGTAAATAATCTAAAAGAGCATAACCTTTTTTGTTAATATGAATTTCAAAACCGGCAATTATTGCCCCAAAGGTAATAACGACCATTAAAATAGCAGCATATAAAGGTAAATTGGCGAAGATAATAATAAGTAAATAAATAATATTTATTAATAAAACACCAAAGCCAATTAACATATTGAAAATAATGTTTTTGTTTTGCTTTACTGCTTGAAGTTCTGTTGTCCAGTTTAAATATGGAAAACGTAAATCAAAGAAAATACTAATATAATTTAGAGCGATTATAGTAACGATTCCACATAATAGGAAAATAACAAATAAATAGAAAGGACCACCTGCAATAATAAAGAATGTTAATAATATAATAAAATATATAACCGCAGAAAATGAAGTTCCTAAGATTAATTTTCCATATAATAAATGTCTTAATTTTATTGGATAACTTTTAATTACACTAATATGACTACCCTCTCTAGTAAATGAGGTACCGCTAGTAAAGTTCATCGCGTTTAAAAAATTAATTAACGAAATCAAAATAATAAATGTTAAAGCAGGATAATTAGTTAAAGCCATATTAGAAAAAGAAGGCGCATTACTAACATCCATATTAGGATCACCGCTAGCTACAAAAGAGATAACCATTGAAATAGTCATCGCCAAAAGTGCTATCAAAGGTGCAAAAAGCACATTAAATAAATAAGTCGTTGAACGCACCACATTCTTTAAATCTCGAACAAAAATGACCCAAACTGGATGCTGATTTCGTTTCAATGCTTTGTGTTTTGTTTTCTTAACACTTTTCTTTTTAGCAGGAGCACTAGGTGCATACAAAACACGAGTATAACTTTTTCTTGAAAAAAGCACTGCTAAAAAGAATAACAAAATACCAGCTATAGCCATAAGTAATGGACCAATAACAGCCCAAAGACCACCAACAAACATATATCTAGAAAAGAATGTAATAAATAAACTCCAACTAATAGCATTTGAAATAGTTGAAAACTGTACTTTTAAACCTTCTAAAAGGGCAGTTGGATCTTCTGCTAATTGGATTTCCTCAGTTAATGAGCCAATCCTTTCCCCGCCAATTGACATTAAAACTGAAAAGGAAAGAGAACCAATTATAATTATTGCAAACATTAAACCATCAAAAAATTTTCGGTGACGTTGAAAATCAAAGAAATTAGATATAAGTAGAGTAAACATAAAGAAGACCGCAATTATTGGAATAGGTAGAAAAACAATATAAATAATTTGACCTAGAATTGCTTCAAACGGAAGTTTAGCCCCAACGGTAAAGCCGAGTAAAAAAGGCATAATACTAACTAACTCAATGTAGTAGATAGTAGCCATACATGATATAAAACGTGCTACAAAAATTTCACTTGTTTTAATAGGCATTGGTAGCCATAAATCATTATCTTTGGCAGTAAAAAAAGTACTATATACAAATGTAATAGAAAAAAGAATGATAATAACAATAAAAGCTAGACTTAGCACTTCCCCAAGTTCTAATAAAAAGTCAGCTTGTTTAGCTAATTTCCCTAATGTATTTGCAATAAAGAAAAATGAAGCAAACATTAAAAGGAAAAGAACTACTAACATAATAATCGAGCGAACAAGCGTAGAGGAACCTTCTCGCTTGGCCTTTTTCTTTTTTTTGCTTCCTAGAAGCGAACCAAGCTTATTTAAAAGCATTACTTTTGAAAGAGCTATAATATTACGCATTTTCAGTTAACTCCAAGAAAATATGTTCAAGTGATTCGCCTGATTGCCGCATTTTACGAAGCTCCTGGACGGTTCCTACGAAGACAAGCTTGCCTTTATTGATAATTCCAATTCGATCACAAAGTTGCTCAGCGACCGCTAAAACGTGAGTAGAGAACAAAACAGTGTTTCCCTCATCCGCGTGCGCGCGCATCATTTCCTTTAATTTAAACGAACTACGAGGATCTAGACCAGTCATTGGTTCATCTAAAACCCAATTCTTCGGATTATGGACAAGAACGCCAATAACAAGAAGTTTTTGCTTCATTCCGTGACTATAGTTTTCAATTCTATCATTTAAATCATCATATAAATCAAAGGTTTTAGCATATTTTTCAATTCTTTCTTTAAGTAGGAATGGTTCAACCTTATAAATAGAACCAATAAAATTAAGATATTCGTAACCCGTTAGACGCATTAAAATATTAGGATCATCTGGAACATAGCCTATAGATGATTTTGCTTCTAATGGGTTTTTAGCAATTGAATGTTCATTAACAAAAATTTCACCTTCGCTAATGGGTGTGATGCCGCAGATCATTTTAATAGTAGTCGTTTTTCCTGCTCCATTAGGTCCAAGAAAACCAAAAATCTCGTTATCATTAATAACAAGATTCATGTTATCAACGGCTTTAAAATCTTTGCCGTATATTTTTGTAACATTTTTAATAGTAATCATATTTGTCCCCCTATTTGTTTGCTTAAGCAAACACTAACAAATATATGTTATCATAATAGAGGTGAAAAATATGAGTTATATTGAATTTAAAAATTTAGAACCATACCCACATCCTTTGTATCCTTTCATTAAAGGTTTTAGATATAACGAAGGTTATTTTTACATTGAACCATGGTTTTATACACAACTTAAACGCCTAGAAGAACGCTTCCCTAACGCAATAGCAGATGTAATTAGTGTGATGCTTTGTAAAGTTGACGAGCATAAGCGAGTTATCTTTACAGGTGATTTTGAAGACCCTCTTTTAGATGAAGATGATTATATTTATGTTGAGCTTGCGGATATTATGATTGAGTTAGGTTTAGAGGTAGAAGATAAATCACGAGGATGTGATTACGGTGATTAATTATGAAGCAAGGCATTATTGTAACTAATATTACACAAACAAGTCCCAGGTTTCGAAAACAAGTAGATTCTTTTCTTTTTGCCGCGAATCGACTTAAAAACTTTAAACTTACTGAAGTTAAAGCAACTAATGTAATTAAATATTTAGAAGAAAATAAAAATGTTGATTTCTGCCTATTTTGGGACAAAGACATCTATTTAGCACGGTTAATTGAAGAAAAAGGGATTAAAATATATAACTCATCTAGAGCAATTGCACTTTGTGACGACAAGGGTTTAACATATCAAGCTCTTAAGGCTTCTAAAGTTAAAACGCCTAATACTTTTGTTTTTTCGCTAACTTATAATGAAAACATTAATCAATATTTAGATGAAATTATGCCTTCATTAGTTTTGCTTGGTTTTCCACTTGTTATAAAAGAACGTTTTGGCTCATTTGGAGAACAAGTATATTTGGTTAATGATATAGAAGAGTTAAAACAGCTATTATTAAAAGTTGGAGATCGCCCCTTACTTGCTCAAACATATATTGATTATGAAAAAGGCACTGATTACCGTGTTTATGTAATTAATGGAAAAGCGGTGTTAGCAGTAAAAAGAGAAAATAAAGATGATTTCCGTAGTAATGTTAATCAAGGCGGAGTAATGAGCGAGGTTTTTCTTGATAAAAAGATGGAAGAAGTTGCCGTTAAAGCCGCAAAGGCAACTCAATGTGTTTATGCAGGTGTCGATTTAATAAAAGATGAAGCAGGTAACTATCTTGTATTAGAAGTTAATTCAAATGCTAGAACAATAAACGCTTATGAAGCAAGTGGTTTTGATGTTGCCTATCATTATCTAAAGTTTATAAACGAAGATAACGATTTTAAAGAATTCGCTCGAAATATAAAATATAATATAAAAGATTTGTTCAAAAGAAAAGGCTAGCAAATTGCTAGCCTTTTTTACTAAACTAATAGATTTTACTTAGCAGGTTGAACGGGTCTAAGTGACTTCATTGTAAGCCAGACTGAGCGCATACCAAGAGTAGCTACATAGATTAGTGCGGCATATTGAGGTAAGAACGAACCAACAACTAAAGTAATAAGAGCAGGCGATAATAAGAGCCAGCAACCAATTTGCATTGATTCTTTAAAGGTAATCGAACGATTTGGATTATTTTTTCCTCTTGTTGATAAGAAGATAACTAAACCAATAAAGGCACTAATAACAGCGTAAACAAGTAAGCTTAAGCCAGATTGCGCAAAGAAAAGATTAACCTTAACTGGACCATAAGCAATATCAACTAAATTAGCCCATGAAGCAAGAACTTCACTTTTAAATGTCATAGCAGTATTATCAAGCGGGTTTCCATCTTTATCTTTTAAATAAAAGTTTTTAATATTAAGACCAACAGGAACTTTTTTATAAACACCGTTATATGAACGTTCTACATTTTTCCCCTCAGTTGCTTTAGTTGGGTTATAAATTCTTATCGTAATACCGTTTTTACCTAAGATAAAGTGCGAAACGATTTTTTCTTCGGTGCTTTTAGCTTTTGCTAAATAATTAGCAAGATAGACTTCAGGTGTAAGATGTTTTCCGCCGTGGAAAACAAAACCATCTACACTTGCAACATAGTAAACTCGAAGATGTTCAGTTACTTTAGTTTCTTCAGTAGTAGTACCATCGCTATTTTCGATAGTATATGTTTCTGTTCTAGCAAAGGTGTAATAAGGGAAGTTAAAAGTAACACTTGCTTCGTCAGATATTTCAAGTGTTTTATCAAATGTAAGTGCGTAATTTGCACTTGGATTTGTCAAAATCGGTCCAGCGGCACTATCTTCGAAAACAAGATCAACATCGTTAGTTGCAAGTGATTCATTAAATTTCATCATCGCTACATCACTATGGAATTGATCACCAGTAAAAATAGCACTACCTTTAGTTTTACCTACACTAATCATTGTAGGAATAACAGCAATAAAAATACTTACAAAATAAAGAATTAAAGCTGTCCACCATTTTTTTGTTCTACCGCCCATTACAGCAGTATCATTATTTATAAGAGACTTTAGAAAAAAGAATAAATTTTGTTTCTTGTTCATATCCTAGCTCCTTTCAATTGCTTTTTAGATTATATAAAATAACGTAATAATAATCAATTATTTACGTTATTAAAAACGAGGCCACATTTTGTAGCCTCGTTTTAAATTAATTAATCTAGTCTAATTTAGCCGTCTTTTCTTTGTTGCTAAATAATATAGACCAATAGTAGTAATTCCAATTAAAGGAATAAAAATAATAGCAATTAGAGCAGTAGAGTTTTCCATTGATTTATAAAGTGGTGTACCTTGATTTTGAGCTACCCAAGCTTGTAAATAGTAATATCTTTCTCTAGCATCTAATATTCCAAGATCATTAGTAGTATCAAAGTAATTTTTCGCTTCAGGTGATAATAAATCGTAGTAGCTTTCTAGGTATTCAAAAGCTGCAGGACAATTACCCTCAGCATAGCTTCCCATGCCACGATTAACTTCATTTGCAAACGTAAAAGCTTCATCATACATACTGCAGTTTTCGTTTTTGAAAAGTTGAATATCGCTATAGGCAGTAGGAGAACTTGATTTTACGAACATATTAATATCATCTCGATAGCGAATGTAGTATGTTGTAGTGTCACGTACAGTGGATATAATTGCGTTTCCATTTGCATCAAATTCAATTGACCAAGTACCACGGCCATTTTCCATATATTCATTTAAGCCTAAGCCGTAATTAATATTTGAAATATCAACTGTATACATAAATAAGTCAGGTCTAAATCCACCTGTGTCTAGATCTCCATCTACATCATGTCTAAAATCGAAAGTTGGTGCATTTGCTCCAGGGAATATTCGGAAACTAAATAACTTACCGCCATCAGTAGTAATTGTTTTTTTATTGACTGAATATTCTGCGATATGCCCTTGGATACCTTTAGCGTATAAGGAATAGTCTGTATACGAGGTCATTGCTACGCTTCCCATAGCACCAATAGTATATTCACCACCAAGTAACCCAACAGGACCACTTTCTACCTTATTATATTTAACATCATGTGAAGTTATAAAAATTTCGGTAGTTACTGATGGATCTAGTGTTGAAGTAGCAGTAATTGATGCCCAAGCATTAGGAGTATGTGATGTAATTACGCCTGTAGAAGATATACTAACATCATCTGGATTACTTGATGACCAAGTAACATCAGGACACGCATTAGCAGGCTCAGGAATAATATATAGTTGAACAGGATTATTAACACTAAACTTATGGCTAACATTAGGACTAATTTTTATATTTATAGGTGTAGCAGTAGGTACATTTTCAAACCAAATTAGCGTTATACTTTCAACATAAACATCGCCTTCACTACAAAAGATGCGTATATCAAAATTATCTGCATGCACGAAAAAATTCATAAATTGTAATGATTTATTAACATAATTTGTCGGGAAATTATTTACCCAACTCATAGAATTTAAAGAAGAAACAGGTATAAATTCCTTAATCATGCGATCATCTCCCATGGAATATCTAACTCCGGCAGCGCCGCTTGTTCCGTTTGTTTTAACACTAAAAATTATGTTTCTAAGTTTAATATTTTGAAAGCCTTGGAAAGAGAATAGTTGATGATCGCCTAATCCAAGTCTTCTTCCATCAGCATCAACTGAGGTTGATTCAAATGTAAAAGAAGAACCATCTGGAGCTAGCCCAGACACAACTAGTAAGTTTTGAGCACTTACAGTGTAAGTAACTTTACTATTAGGGTTAACGGTTATGCCGCTTATATCGATGTTAAAAGTACAATCTGAAACTGGACAAACATAGGTTGCAGTAACTGTAGTAGTACCAAAAGTTAAAGGTGAAGGAGAATAAGTAACGGAACTTGTAACATCAGCAGTAGTACCATCTGATAAACTAGCAGTAAAAGTTAAGCCAGTAGGATCAAACTCCTCGCCATGAAAATAATATGTTTTTGCTAACGTGCCTGATTTTGTTAGGCCCGTACAATTAGGAGGCCAAGTGCCCCAAAAATCTAAACCCGTTAGTTTTAAGGTTGTAAGAGGCCCATAATATGTAGGAGGATTCGCAGTTGCGAATTCATTTATTAGTAAACCAAATCGAAAATATGATCCCGATGTAATATCAATAGAAATTTCTAGTGATGCTGCGCCATTATTCCATTCACTTGAAGGAATAGACAATTTAGTCGTCCAATTAACTTCATCAGGAGAACTTTGAATAACTAAATCACCTAATCTAGTGTCATAACCAGCTTCACCGCCACCTTCTAATCCACGGAAAATAATTTTTTCTAAATTAAACCTTATTAGTTGCTCTAATTTAAGTGAAGGCCAGGTGTCACTTGTTAAAGGAGCAGAAATAAACGGCATATCACTACCAATATAGGTTGCATCGGCCAAATCATGACGAGAATACCAACCAGTAAAAGGTGATGTGCCAGGGCCTGAAGGACTAACTCCATGATTAATGTTAGAAGTAACTGGTCCAACATCGTAATTGTCTTTTGTAGAAGAGCCGCCACCTATAAAATCATAAGCAATAATTAGGCTAGGAGCAGCTTTAGCGGTGTTAATTTTTTGGTTTTGTTTAACACCTGCAAACATTGAAACTCCAAAAAGAGTTGTTAATAGTATTAATGATATTTTATATTTTTTCTTCATAAATACCCCCTCAAAAAATTCTAATATACGCGTCAATTATAATAGATGTGTCTATTATAATCAAATGCATTTTTTATAAGGTAAACTAAAAAAAGGATAATAAATAATTAAAGCCTTGTAACAATAGATAATTTAAAGAGTTAATTTATATTGAAAATATTTAACATTGCTACAATGATATTATTAGTTATTCACATAACCATTTTTAAAACAACTTTTTGCAATTAAAGGTTGTTTTGTAAAAATAAACCGGGTTTTGCCCGGTTTATTTAATTATTTAGATACGATTTAATTATATTTTTTTTTTTTATTTAGATAGAAATATGCAAATGTGACGCTTACTCCTAAAACACTAATAACAACAAGAGCAAATATCGTTGTATTAGTGTTATTTGCAATTGAAAGAGGAGAACCTGAGTTTAATGTTACCCAAGCCTCCATATAAGCAAGGCGTGCTCTTGCATTTACAAACAGTTCATCAGTATTAGTATCAAACTCATTTTTTCCTGAAGAAGTCATCATATCGTATGCAGCTTGTAGTATTTCTAGTCTAGCTTCACAGATGTGTTCAGCTTCAAAACCAAAACCATACATAACTTCATTTGCAAAAGTAGTTGCTTCGTTAATAGAATTAACAGTAGTTAAATCTACATAAATAGAAATTTGTGTAGTACCAGCAATTTGATCATTTTCAAAATAACCAAACCCTGGTTTTGAAGGATCATGGCGTAAAAAATATTGTGAATCATTATACACCTCAGTACCAATATCTTCACGACTTACTTTTAGAGTTGTTTGAGGAGTACCTTTAGTTTCAGCAAAATGGATATGATTTATTAGGTCAGTGGGTCCACTTAAATATTTATTAGTACCAACAACTCTAAAAGAATAAAGATAAGGAGTGCTACTAGGTTCTAAAACTAACCTTAATGCTTGACCTTCAACACTCATTCCGCCAGAAGGGCTTGCAGTTGCACTATATTGAGGAATATATGTTAAGGAATCATCAAATTTAGCAGCATCTAATGTGTCAAATTTAGCAAATGTGTAAGTTGCACCAAATCGTAATTCGCTATCATTAGTGATTTTTTTATACCCTGGTAGGTGTGGTGTTACAGTTACTTGACATGTAGTTTTAATAGAAGTATTAACAGTAGAAGTAGCAGTAATTATTGCATCACCGCCATCAACCCCAGTAACTAAACCATCAGCAGATACAGTAGCAACACTTGCATTAGAAGTAGACCAAGTTACACTTGAACTCGCGCCTTCTGGATTTGGTGTAACGCTTAGTTGTTCAGAATATGTTCTTACGATGGAAGTGGATGATTTATTCATCGTTAAGCCAGTTAAAGGTGGAATAGTATAATCCCAAGTGAAGGAAAACTTTTCATTGTATAGTGCATCAGAAGATGCTTCAATTTCAAAATAAATATCACCTTGTACAAGTAAATCAAGTGGCTTAACTACATCAACATAGGTTGTAGACCATGCTCCGTACCACAAAGGATCATTAAACGGCGTAGCGGTTGGAATAATATCAGTATAGGTAATGTTATCAAAAGAATATTTAAGACTACCTGCTCCGCTAGATACTTCACTTTTCATTAATAAAGTAAGATTTGTTAAGTGAATTTCATTAGGTGATGTAACTTTTAATGTTTGTTTATAAGTAGCATCTAATCTTTTTCCGCTGTCCAGGTTACTCGTACTATTAAAGTTAACCCCTGCTCCTTGTGGAATTTGTCCGCCTGGAATAACAACAGTAGGATTATAAACTGTTAAAGTAACAACATTAGCGCCTGGAGATTTAGCTAGTGGTTTATTTACTAAAGCGGTTTTAGTAACAACACTACTTTCTTCTAAAGGTTTTTTATTTATTCTACCTTTAGAGGTAACACCAAGCGATAAAGTAAGTGTTAATATTGCAAATAGTGTTACTTTTCTTTTATTAAGGATATTCATAATTACCCCCTCCTTTAAAAGAATTTAGATAGTATTAAATACTATATGTTTTATATCTTATCATATAAATAGAATAAATTAAAAACCGAAAAGTTCCGGTTTTTAAAGATATAATTCGGTGACTTTATCTACCATAACATTATTTAAATGATGATAATCAAATTAGTAAGTTAGTATAAAAATAAGGCTCCGTGTCGGAGCCTTATTAATATCGGATTTTAATATCGCTTAGATGTAGCGTTTCTTTTTAATAAAGAAGTAGTAAACAGCGATAATACTGATGCCAAGTAGACTAATAACTATAATTGCACTTGTTGTGAAATTGTTCATAATAGTTCCAGCAAATGGAGCGGGAGTATTAGCAGCAACCCATGCTTTCATATAAAGAAGACGATTTCTTGCAGCAACAATATCAGCATCAGCCGATTCGTTAAATAGTGTTTTACCAGCAGCTGATAATTGATTGTATGCTCCATCAAATACTTCTACCAAGTGTCCACATTGTTCAAAAGCACTGTTGCCCCGACCAGTATTTATTTCAGTGACAAGTCGGTTAACTGCTGTAGCATCAGAGATTGTTGAAGTTTGAACAAATAATGTTACATCATTTTGTCCAGATTTATATGTTGCAAAACGCGGATCGGTAGAATTATATTTAATTGAGCGATTTGGGAAAGCAACACTAGTTATAGTTGTAACTCCTTCAGCGATAGAAATTGTCCAAGATGATTTATCATCAATGGTTGTTTTTGTTGTTAAATAATTAGCATCTGTACCTAATTGAATGTATTTATCAGCATTAGGACCATTTACTAATTTAAAAGCAAAAGAGTTTGCTTGATTACCAATTTCTAAAGTGAATAATTGTGTTTGATCTTCAACTGCTAAAGAGTTACTAACAAATACAGCACCATATGCACCAAAGAAATTAGAAACAGTAGTATTCATTGCATTTCCAGTTACGGGATCAGCAAGAGCATATGTTGCACCAAATTGTAAACTTGATGTAGCAGTAACTGCATCTAACATCGTAGGAATAGTGACCTCAATATTATACGTGGCAGTTTTAGTAATACCACCTTCACTATATGAAACCGTAACAACTTTCGTTCCTGCGTGTGCGTTAGTAAATACTACAGCATCATAATCTGTTGTAAAATTAGTAACAGATTTAAAGTTTCCGTCAGTGTCGTGAGCAACAACAATTAATCCTTCGCTAGTATATGTATTACCGACGATATAGTCTGTTTTTACTGAAGTAGTGTCTAATGTTATCTTATCGAGTGTACCAAAAACTGGTGGAGCAACTTCTTCATAATCAATTTGAATCGCGTCAGCGGCAGCAGCAAGAGCGTTTCCAGAAGTTTGTAGACTATGCAATTTAAAATATCGCTAATTTGTACCTGTCGGAATAGTCCATGTTAATGAAGCTTGACTAGCACCAATAACATCAGCTGTAAAAGCGCCAGTGGTATCTACATAATCGCCTGAAAACGGTAAATCACCTAAAGAAACAACACTCCTTGAAGTAGATGATGTAAGAGTTCCGCCAGTAACTGTTAATGTGATTTTTCTAATATAACCAGGATATTCACTAGTATTTCGTAAACTGAAATTTGCTGCTCCTGATTGATTTCCTCTAACTTGTCCAGTTGAGCCAATGAAGATTTGCATAGCTAGTGTTGCACCACTTGTTGGAGC
>DAOSJI010000001.1:150693-154851 GCA_035367155.1 Bacilli bacterium | reverse complement strand
AATGAGTATTCCGTTTTTATCTGGCTGCAGAATACTACCATACTATACGGTTATTTGGAAAGATTATGATGGAACAATCCTAGAAAAAGATCGCTTCGTAAAAGAAGGAATAATGCCCTCTTATGATGGGATTGAACCATCAAGAAGCAATACGGCAGAATTTAAGTATCGTTTTGCTGGTTGGTCGCCAGAAATTGCAACAGTAACAGAAGATGTTACCTATACTGCAACTTACACTGAAACAATAAGAAAATATACGGTTAGATGGAAAAACTATAACGGTATAACACTTGAAACCGATGAAAATGTACCTTACGGAACAATACCAAGTTATGATGGAGTAACTCCAAGTCGTCCAGATGATAATGAATTTTACTATACCTTTAATGGTTGGGATCCTGAGGTTATTCCTGTCGAAGATAATGCAACTTATACGGCTAAATACACTCCGCATAGTTTTAGTGAAAATGATGGATTTGTTTATGGAAGTGATGGGGATGGAGGTCTAGAAGTAGTTCGCTATCACGGGAATGCTAGTATTGTAACTGTGCCCTCTACCCATGAAGGCCTACAAGTTAGAGCAATTGGAAGCGGTGCCTTTAAAGATAGAGCTTCAATTACTAAAATTGTTCTTCCAAGCAGCGTAACCAAAATTAAAAATAACGCATTCGAAGGCTGTTCTTTACTTAATGATATCCATTTATCAACAAGTATTGTTTTTCTTGGTGAAGCAGCATTTAAAGATTGTATTGGTTTAGGCGAAATCGCAATTGCTGCTAACATTAGCGAACTTCCAAATCAATTATTGCTTAATTGTAAGACACTTCAAAATGTCTATTTACACGATAATATTACCTCAATTGGTATGGAAGCATTCCGCGGATGCCATATGCTAACAAGTATTACTATTCCCACCTCAACTAACGTAATTAGAGAAGGTACTTTCCAAGGCTGTACTAATCTAACGACAGTAAATCTTCACGATGATATAGTCGTTTTTGAAAAAAACGCCTTTATAAGCTGTACTAGACTTACTACAATTACTCTACCTTCTAATTTAGTTAAAATTGGCGAATTTTGTTTTTCTTCATGTGTTCAACTTGAAGCAATTTTTATTCCTAAATTAGTAGTTTCAATTGGTAATGGTGCCTTTTCTGGTACTAGTAAACTTGCTTCAATTGTGGTTGAAGATAATAATCCAATTTATGATTCGCGCGATGATTCTAATGCAATAATTGAAAAAGCATCGCTTAAACTAATTGTAGGCTGTAAAAATAGTGTTATACCTACTAGCGTAACTACAATTGCTAGAGGTGCTTTTACAGGGGCTACTGAACTTGCTTCAATTGAAATACCTTCTAGCGTCAAAAAAATTGAAGAATTTGCTTTTGCTTTATGTACCTCTTTAACTTCAATTATTATTCCAAGTAGCGTAACTACTATTGAAACATCAATTTTTATTGGTGATTCTTCGCTAACTAGTATTTTTGCTGAAGCCACCTCTAAGCCTAGTGGTTGGGATGAAAATTGGTCGCTAGGTTGCTTTGCTACTATTTATTGGTATAGCGAAACGCAAAATAATGATGGTTATCACTGGCGTTATGTAAATGGTGTTCCAACTGTTTGGCAGTAATTATTAATAAATAAGCAAATCATTAAATAAGAGGCTCTGGCCTCTTTTTCATTTACTAAAGAGTAAATATAAGATAAAATGAATTAGCGTTGAAGTTAAGGAGTAATCATTACTAATCTAATAGCGAACCTTGAGAGTGAAAGAAGGCAGAAAAAAGAATGATGAAGGTCGTAACGGAGCAATAGGGGAAACCCTCGTTTCTAGCGTTAATAGAGTTGAGTGCACGCAAGTGAATTAAGGTGGTACCGCGGTAATTCGTCCTTATGATGCGTGTTTTTTTATTTTTAGGAGGTAGTTATGGCACTTAAGAAAGCTTATGAGCATAAAAGTGTAGAAGCTGGTAAATATAAAGAGTGGAAAAAGAAGGGCTATTTTACGGCAGGAGATAAAACTAAAAAGCCTTATTCGCTTGTTTTACCCCCACCTAATGTTACCGGTGTTCTTCATCTAGGTCATGCGCTTGATACAACTTATCAAGATATTTTAGCCCGCTATAAAAAGGCGCAAGGATATGATGTTCTTTGGCTTCCTGGGATGGATCATGCTGGTATTGCTACCCAAATTAAAGTAGAAGAAGCACTTTATAAAGAAAGAGGCTTAACACGCTTTGATTTAGGCCGTGAAGCCTTCTTAGAGGAAGCGTGGAACTGGAAGCATCGACACGCTGATCACATTCGAGATCAATGGGAAGTAATGGGCTTAATGCTTGATTATACAAAAGAAAAATTCACCCTCGATAAAGATATTAATAAGGCTGTAAATAAGGTATTTGTTGATTTATATAATAAGGGCCTAATTTATCAAGGAGTCCGGATTATAAACTGGGATCCAAAACTAACGACTGCTCTTTCTAATATGGAAGTAATCCATAAAGAAATTAAAGGAAATTTTTATTATTTTAAATATTATCTTGAAAATAGTTCATTTTATTTAGAAGTTGCTACGACTCGTCCAGAAACAATGTTTGCAGATGTTTGTTTAGTCGTAAATAAAAAAGATAAACGTTACAAGGATTATGTTGGTAAGATGTTTATTAATCCTGTTAACGGCGAAAAAATACCTCTTATTACTGATGATTATGTTGATCCCTCTTTTGGAACTGGTGTAATGAAATGTACGCCTGCTCATGACCCAAACGACTTTACAATTGGCGTTAAATACAATCTTGAGATGCCGAATTGTATTGCAAAAGATGGCACGATGAACGATAGAGCACTTGAATTTAGGGGACTTGACCGCTTTGAATGTCGTAAAAAACTCTTAGCCAAAATGAAAGAGTTAAATTTATTTACTAAAAAAGAAACAATTACTCATTCAGTTGGTCATAGCGAAAGAAGTGATGCAATTATTGAACCCTATTTATCAAAACAGTGGTTTATTAAGATGTCTCCTTTAGCTAAGCGGGCGCTAAAAAATCAAGCAAGTGATAAGGCTGTTAAGTTTTTCCCACCTCGCTTTAATAAAGTCTTTATTCGCTGGATGGAAAACGCAGAAGATTGGTGTATCTCTCGTCAACTTTGGTGGGGTCATCCAATTCCTGCCTATACAAATAAGATAACTGGAGAAATTCTTGTAAGTGAGACACCACCTAAAGACATCGAAAACTATATCCAAGATGAAGATGTTCTAGATACTTGGTTTAGTAGTGCTCTTTGGCCCTTTACAACCCTAGGTTGGCCCAATAAAACAAGTGATTTAGGGCGCTATTTCCCGCTTGATGTTATGGTTACAGGCTACGATATTATTTTCTTCTGGGCTAGTCGAATGATTTTTCAATCCTTAGAATTTACGAAACAAGTGCCTTTTAAAGATTGCGTAATTCATGGCTTAGTACGTGATGAAATTGGTCGTAAAATGTCAAAATCTCTTGGTAACGGCGTTGATCCAATGGATGTTATTGAAGAATATGGCTGCGATGCGCTTCGCTATTTTCTTGCAACGGGTTCAACCCCAGGACAAGACATTCGTTTTTCCCATGAAAAAGTAAGTCATGCTTCAGCTTATTTAAATAAGATTTGGAATGCTGCTCGCTATATATTTAGCATCCTTCCAAGTGATTATAAAGTTAGTAAGATTGATGAAAAAAAACTTCATCCAACCTCAAAATTTATCCTCGATCGTCTTAATGTTACAATTCGCCAAGTAACACGGCAAATGGACCGCTATCAATTTGGTTTAGCAAGTGAATATTTATATCACTTTGTTTATGATGATTTCTGTAGTAACTATATTGAAATAAGTAAAGTATTACTTAAAGAAGATCCAAATAATACGACACCATTTGATGTACTTGTTCATGTTTTAAAAGCAGTCATCTTAATGATTTATCCATTTACACCTTTTATTAGCGAAGAACTTTATCTTAATCTTCCAACACACTTAGATTCAATTATGCTTGAGAGCTATCCAACCTCTAAAGGAAGAGTAAATAAAAAAGTTGAAGAAGAGGTTTTAACATTAATTGAATTAATTAAAGAAGTTCGTCACTTTAAGAGCCAAAATAAACTCGCACCTAACGAACTTAT
>DAOSJI010000001.1:71768-150593 GCA_035367155.1 Bacilli bacterium | reverse complement strand
CTAGAATTAAGTAATGTTGTAGGTGGTGAAGCAATTACCCTAGGAGCAGTAATGGCAATTTTAGCAATTGCTATTGTCTCAGTTATCATCTATAAACTATTCTTAAGTGAGACTGGAAAAGCTCAACTTCCAGGTGGCTATAAGTTTGAGTGGAAGTAAACGAATTAAAGATCTTCCCCTTTTAAATCGCCCCCGTGAAAAAGCTCTTCGCTATGGCATTAACGCTTTAAGCGATGAAGAAATTTTAGCGATTCTAATTAGTAGCGGCATTAAGAACTATAACGCCCTTACAATCGCTAAAAATTTACTTAAAGAGCATCAAGGACTTTATAATTTAAGTAGGATTAATGAGCCAAAAAAAATTAAAACTAAAGGTTTAAGTGATACAAGGTCCTTGATGCTAATTGCAGCTTTTAATCTTGCGTCGCGCATTGAAAAAGATGCAAAAAATAAGCCCTTAAGGATTAACGCAAGTAGCGATATCCTCTCACTTTATCAACACGAACTTTCTAAAGCAGAAAAAGAACATCTTTATTTGCTTATGCTAAATCAAAAAAGGGAAATAATTAAAGAAGAAGTTCTCTATTTAGGAACAAGTGAGGGTTTTGAAATTGACTTAAAAGAAATTGTAAGAAGAGTACTAATTTATAATGCAATAAACGTTATATTAGTTCATAATCATCCAAGTGGAAATGTTGTTCCTTCAACCAGTGATATTGAAGCTACAATTGAGCTAAATAAAGCACTAGTAAAACACGACATAACCTTGCTAGATCATGTAATTATTGGGGCTTTTCGCTATTTTTCCTTTGCAGAAAATAGTCTTATCAACAATAAATAAAGACTAAATTATAATAATTTAGCAAAAAAAGTGAATTTTGCTTGTTGTATTACATACAAAAGTGTGATATAGTACACACGTTGTCGCCTCACGAGCTACAACCGCATTAAAAAGGTTTAAGTAGATATTCTCACCTTAAAAGCGAGTCGATAGTGAATATAAACGAGGAGGTATTCATATGTACGCTATTATCGAAACTGGTGGAAAACAAGTTCATGTCGCCGTTGGAGATAAAGTATTTGTTGAAAAGCTTGAAACCGAAGAAGGAAAAACTCATACCTTTGATAAAGTCCTTTTAATCGGAAGCGAAAAAGCTAAAGCCAAAGTTGGTACACCATATCTAAAAGGTGCTACCGTTACAGCAAATGTTGTAAAACATGGCAAAGGCAAAAAAATTAAAGTCTTCACATACAAAGCTAAGACCAACCAAAAAAGAATGCTTGGTCACCGACAACCATATACGTTAGTGGAAATTTCCACGATTAACGGATAATGATTACGGTAATTATTGAAAAAAGAGGAGATCAAATTGGTTATGTGGAAGTTAAAGGCCATGCCAATTACGCTCCAAAAGGACAAGATCTCGTCTGTGCTGCCGTAAGTGCAGTAACAATCGGTGCTCTAAATGCACTAGAAAATCATCACGACTTTAAAATCGTGATCAATGAAGGAGAAATTAGCCTCCTTCTAGTAGCCCCAAAAATGAATGCTCATGATGAAATAGTTATAAATACGATGCTAACAAGTCTTCGTACAATCGAGCAAACATATGGTAGTTACATAAAAATAAAAGAAAGGTAGTTAAGAGAATTATGAAAACATTACGATATATCTTAGATTTACAACTCTTTGCCTCGAAAAAAGGAGTTGGAAGTACTAAAAACGGCCGTGACTCACGTGGTCGCCGTTTAGGTGCTAAAAAAGCTGACGGCCAATTTGCAACAGCAGGTTCAATTTTATATCGCCAACGCGGTATGCGAATTTATCCAGGCATTAATGCAAAACGCGGTAGCGATGACACCATCTTTGCCCTTGTTGATGGCGTCGTTAAATATGAACGTCTTGGCAAAAGTAGAAAGCGCGTTAGCGTTTACCCTTTTAAGTAACGTTAAAAATTAACGAAACAAAAGAATCGCTAACCGGCGATTCTTTTTTTACCAAATTAGGTTTTATTAACCTAATAAGGTAAAATAAAAAAGGATATTCGTATCTAGATTATAAAAAAGGAGAAACATTGATGTTAAAGGACTTATTAGCAAAGAAACTAAGTAAAAGAACTTTTCAAAAAGAACTCGAACAGTTCCATGCTTTTGATATTGCTAAAAGTCTAGAAACATTGTCTGTTGAAGAGATTAATGTTCTTTTTAATAATCTAAATTTAGAACAAACAGCAGAAATTGTCGCCTATCTTGAACATGGAGATGCTGCTAGACTTTTAGCAACATTTGATAGTAAAAAACAAATTGCTATTTTTAATGAGATGAATGTTGATGATACGGTTGATATTCTTCAATCCTATGAAGATAGTAAACTACGCGACCAGATTATTAAATCTCTTATTGATAAAGAAGATGTTAGCAAAATCATCACCTACGATGATGATGTTGTAGGTGCCTATATTTCTAATGATTATGTTTCGCTTACGAAAGAAATGGATGTTAAAGAGGCTACAACAAGTCTAATTAAACAAGCTGATGATGCTGAAAGTATTAATCTTCTTTTTGTTGTTGATAATGAGGGTCATTATCTTGGAGCAGTTAACCTAAAAACACTAGTAAAGGCTAGAAGCCCTAAAACAATAGAAGAAATCATGATCGATATTCCTAAAGTTATTGATAATTCTCCAGTTACAGAAGCTGTTTATGATATGAAAAACTATGAACTTTATGAACTTCCAGTTACCGATAAAGATAATAAATTAATTGGGATATTAACTCTTGATGATATTATCGATATTGCTACTCATGAGGCAGAAGAGGACTTTGAAAAACTAGCTGCCTTGCCATCAACTAATAAGCGAGATTCTTGGCTAAAAACTGCCCTAAAACGGCTTCCTTGGCTCATTATCCTTATGTTTATTTCGATTCCACTGATGACTTTTTCTGATTTTATGGTTGCAAGCATCAGCGGAATAGCAATTTTAGCCTTTTTCCAACCTTTAATGCTTTCCTCTCCAGGAAATGTTGCAACTCAGACGCTTGCTGTAGCCCTAAAATCGATTACCAATGAAGGTAAAATGAGTAAAAAAGAAGTTGGTAAAGAATTCGTCTCTAACTTAATTACGAGTCTTTTACTTGGCTTTATTACATTTGTGCTTTCATTTTTATTTGTTTATTTCCTTCAACTTGGTCTTCCTGAAAGTGCTCAAAACTTTTCTAGGCTTCAAGTTGCTCTTATTTTTGCCTCAATTATTGGAGGCTCACTTGTAATTGTTGTTTCGCTTGTAAGTTTACTTTCAATTGCAATACCGCACTTTTTTAAGTTAATTAAGGTTGATCCTGCTGTTGCAAGTGGACCTTTTATTACAACAATTATCGACTTTTTCTCAACGCTTGTTTATTTTGGGCTAGCTACTTTAATACTTTTGAAAGTGGGGATGTTATGATGAATTTAGACTTTAAAAAATCAAACTATGCCCTTAAAAAAGAGCTTAAAAGTATGCAAGCTTATGATATTGCAGAAGTTTTTAGTGAACTTGATAGTAAAGAACAACTTCGTGTTTTTAATTTAATTGGTGTTAAGCGTTCAAGTGAGGTGTTTTCTCGTCTTAGTAAACATCAACAAATTGAAACTTTTAAAATGCTACCTAAAGAAAGAAAAACACAAATTTTAAATAATCTAGAAGTAGATGAACTAAAAGAATTTATCTCCTATTTTGATGAGGAAGAACAAGAAAATGTACTAAGCTTTGTCTCAGTAGATAGAGCAAATATTATTAAAGACTTACTAATTTACTCTAGCGATACTGCCCCTTCTATTATGACAACGCAATTTTTAACAATTAATGTTGATACGACTGTAAAAAAGGCAACCTCATATATCTTTAACAATGTAAAAGAAGATGATTTTATCGATAATATTTATGTTATTGATGAAGAAGAGAAACTTGTTGGTGTTTTAGCCCTAAAAGATTTAATTATTGCTCGCGCTGATGATGAAATTAGCGAACTTATGAATAGCGAATATCATTTTGTTTATAGTAGCCATACGATAAAAGAGGCGATTGAAATCGTTAAAAACTATGACCTAACTTCACTTCCTGTCGTTGATCATCAAGGCTATTTACTTGGTATTATTACTGCAGACGACGTCTTAGAACAACTAATTAACAATTATGATGAATTATATAATCGTTTAGCTTTTCTACCTAAGCATGATGAATCATACTCAGGCTTTGAGCGAAGTAAAAAACGTCTTCCTTGGTTGTTAATTACTACGATTTTAAATATCTTAATTGCTTTTCTTTTTATCATGGTGCCTGCTTTTGAGTTAACGTTAAGTGAAGTTTTTGCTCTTGTGCTATTTCAACCTTTAGTACTTGATATGGCAGGAAATATTGGGACACAAAATCTTGCAGTTACAATTTTAGGTATTCATCGTGATGAACTTTCAAGTAAAGATGATCGCCGTAAATTTTTAAAAAAGGAACTCTTAATTATTATCTTTAATTGTCTAATAAGTGCGCTAGTTGGTTTTGGAATAGTAGCTCTATTTTCTTTTATTACCAAACAAGTAAATAGTGCGGGTGTTATCATTCATCCTGCAAAACTTGGCTTAACTGTCGCATTTGCCTTATTTTCTGGAATGTTTATTTCTGGTTTACTTGGTACACTTTTACCAATTTTCTTTGCAAAAAGAGATATGGATTCAGACAATGCATCTGGACCAATTTTAACGACTCTAGCAGATATTATCGCAATTTTAACTTACTATATTGTTGCTTCTATTATGCTTTTATTTATGTAATGGAGCATTAAAGATTAAGTGGCTAGAAGACCACATATTGTGGTCTTTTTTTATACTTTAATATATAATCAAAGTTGAGGTAATTATGAAAAAAGTTTCAATTGTAGTCCCAATGTACAATGAAGAAGCAATGGTCGAGCTTTTTTTAAGTACATTGATGGAAGTCATAAAAAAAGAAAAAGATTATGAATTTGAAATTGTCGCAGTTAATGATGGAAGTAAGGATGAAACGCTTAATCTTCTATATAAGGCAATGAAAAAATATCCTATGCTTCGCGTTGTTAACTTATCGCGTAATTTTGGTCATGAAAGTGCAGTTGCAGCAGGTCTAAGCGTCGCTAGTGGTGATGCAGTTATTCCAATTGATGCTGATCTTCAAGATCCGCCTGAAGTAATAAGTGGCATGCTTAAACTTTTTGCCAAAGGCTATGATGTTGTTAATGCAAGAAGAGCAAGTCGAAAAGAAGACACATTTATTAAACGCTATACCGCAAATAAGTTTTATAAAGTGCTAGACCGCATTTCTGGAAAAGTAAAAGTTCCACAAAATGTAGGTCATTTCCGCTTAATTAGTCGAAGAGTATGTGATGAAGTCGTAAAACTAACTGAATCAAGCCGCGTTTTCCGTGTACAAGTCCCATATGTTGGCTATAAAACTGGCGAAGTTGTTTTTGCTAGACCAAAACGACCAAAAGGTGAATCACATTATAACTTTGCTTCAATGTTTGATCTTGCTTTTAATTCGATTATCTCAACGACAATTAAACCAGTTTATTGGCCTTTAAAATTAGCAGTTTTTCTAGCCATTATGACTGGCTTATCATTTGTCACTGAACTCGTGTTATTTTTAATTAATTTATTTAATAATAGCCTTCTAGTAGGAGTAAATCATCCTCTTTGGCTAATTATAAATATGATATTATTAGTTGGTACTTTCTTAATGTTTGCTTTAGGATTAATCGCAATCTATGTAGGAAAAACATTCATTGAATCACAAAAAAGACCTTTCTTTATTATTGAATCTATAAAGGAAAATAAAAAATAATGTTTATAGATAAAGCTAATGTTGAACTGCAAGCCGGTGACGGCGGCAACGGAATGATTTCATTCCGTCGCGAAAAATATGTTCCTTTTGGTGGACCAAATGGTGGTAATGGTGGTCGCGGAGGATCAATTTATTTTCGTGCAACTACTAATGTTTCAACATTAAGCAATTTTCGTTTTAACAAGGTACTTAAAGCAGAAAACGGCGTGAATGGTGGATCTAAAAATTCTTTTGGACGAAAAGGTGAAGATTTAATTGTTGAAGTTCCCGTTGGTACTCTTGTTTATCTAACTGATACAAATAAGCTTCTTGCTGATTTAGATGAAGTAGGAAAAGAAGTACTCCTTGCTAAAGGTGGTCGCGGAGGACGCGGCAATGCTGCTTTTAGAACATCAACAAGAAAAGCACCACGAATTGCTGAAAATGGTGAAAAAGGAGAAAGACATCGATTAACACTTGAGCTTAAACTCCTTGCTGATGTTGGCTTTGTAGGTATGCCAAATGTTGGTAAAAGTACGCTTTTAAGTGTTATTTCTAACGCTAAACCTGAAATAGCAGATTATCCTTTTACGACTTTAACGCCGCAACTTGGCGTAACGATAACAAAAGATCGTCGATCCTTTGTTGTTGCTGATCTTCCTGGATTAATTGAGGGTGCAAGTCAAGGTAAAGGCTTAGGGATTCAATTTTTACAACATATTGAAAGATGTCGCTTACTTGCTTTAGTTCTTGATTTTGAAAGTGATAGTGATCCAGTTAAAGATTACGAGCTCCTTCAAGATGAACTTAAAGCTTATGGCTATCACTTAATAGAAAGAGCACAAATTGTTATTGCAACAAAATTTGAAACAGAACATAGTAAGAAAAAATTAGCTAAATTTAACAAAAAATATCCTAGTATTAAAGTTTATCCAGTTTCAAGCCTTCTTCATGAAGGAATTGATGAGTTAGTATATGCTCTAGCAGACCAATTAGAAAAAATACCTCCAGTTAGTTTTATCCCTCTAGAAGAGGAAGAAACATATAAAATATATAAAGCTAGTGAAATGGAAAAAGAAGAACCAATCTTTAAAGTTATTAGATTAAGCGAACACGAATATCGTATTGTAGGTGAAAAAGTTGTAGCGCAATATCATCGCTTTAATTTAAGTACTGATGAAGCTCTGCTTAGTCTTCTTAAATTTCTCCGTGATATTGGTGTTGATGAAGAACTTGAACGATTAGGTCTTGAAGATGGGGACCGTGTCTTTTTAGAAGATTTTGAATTTGAATATATTAGATAGGAGATAACAAAATGAGTTTAGAAAAGTATGTTGATTATTTAGTTTCGTTTTTAAAAGAATATGCCCGTCCATTTAATGGTTACATTTTAGGAGTTAGTGGCGGACTAGATAGTGCTGTTGTGGCAAAAATTGCAAAAAAAGCTATTGGAGATAAACTCTTTTGTCTTGTAATTGATATAGAAAGTGATCCTAAAGATATTAGTGATGCTAGAGTATATTTAGAAGAGGAAAAGATTCCTTTTGCCTGTGTTGATTTATCAAAAACATATCAAGAGTTAGTTAAAACATATGAAGCGCAAACTAAGCAAAACCTTACTGAATTAAGCAAATCCAATGTTAAAGTGCGTTTAAGAATGGTGACATTATATGCTTTAGGTCAGTCGATGAATAAGCTAGTTTTAGGTACTGATAATCTAAGTGAAAACTATACAGGCTATTTTACTAAATGGGGTGATGGAGCTTTTGATATTCATACACTTATCCATTTAACGAAAAGAGAAGTAAAAGAAGTCGCTCGTATTTTAGGTGTTCCACAACATTTTATTAGTAAACGTCCAAGTGCAGGACTTTTTAAAGATCAAGATGATGAAAAAGAATTAGGCGTAACTTACGAACATCTTGACAATTTCTTATTAGGGCAAGATATTCCTCTTGCTTCTAAAGAGCGCATCACCTATCTTCATCGTGTGAGTGAACATAAACGTGTTCCAATTCCTCAACCTGAACCATATATTAGGAAAAAGCGATGAAAAATAGACCTAAATTAGACAAAGCAAGTATTGCTGCTCTTATAAGTGCGATTTTAATTTTAGGTTTTATTATTTTTTATTTAATGATTTCTAAATGATTTATGCCCTAAAAGGGCAAGTAGTCAAAGTTAGTGACCCTTATTTATATTTTTCTCTTAGTAGCGTTG
This sequence comes from Bacilli bacterium, assembly GCA_035367155.1. Classification (GTDB taxonomy): domain Bacteria; phylum Bacillota_I; class Bacilli_A; order RFN20; family CAG-826; genus JAAYSA01. The sequence goes on along the minus strand of DAOSJI010000001.1, from coordinate 142,542 downwards.
TTTTTCGTTTTATTATTGTTCGAAGTAAAGAATACATATTAAACGAAGAGACAACACTTTTTATTTATAAAATTTTTTATAACGAAAAAGAATATGTCTTTGCCTTTAAAGAAGAAAACGAAAGACATTTTTTTGTTGAACTATTAAAAATTAATGGTATTGGAATAAAAACCGCACATAAAATCTTATCTTATGCTTCTTTAATTGATTTAATTGAAGCAATTAATAATGAAAATCATGCTTTTTTTACTAACCTAAAAGGTATTAGAAAAACAAATTTAGAAGATTTGTTTCATCATTTTAATAAAAAACAAAGTAAGCATCAAAAACTAGTAAATTTACCAATTGTTGAAGATGCTTTTATTGCTTTATCTAAACTTGGCTATCTAAAAAGCGAAATAAAAGAAGCATATAAAAAAATAGAACAACTCAAAATTAATGATTTAGAAGAATTGATAATAAATATGTTAGAGGTATTAAATAATGAGCGATAAGTCAATATTAGCAAGAAAGAGTTTTTATTTTAAAGAAGAGGATGACTTATCGCTAAGACCTAAAAGACTAGATGAATATATTGGTCAAAAAGCATTAAAACAAAATTTAAAAATTTATATAAACGCTGCAAAAGAAAGGCAAGAAGTGCTAGATCATATTCTTTTTTTTGGTCCACCAGGTATTGGAAAGACTACTTTAGCCTATATAGTCGCTAATGAAATGGGAGTAAATATAAGGACGATTAGCGGACCATCATTAGAAAGAAGTGGTGATCTAATTGCGTGTTTAACAAGTGTTGAAGCCGGTGATGTTGTCTTTATCGATGAGATTCATCGAATTCCAAAAACTGTAGAAGAAGTTCTCTATAGTGCAATGGAAGATTATCGTATTGCTCTATTAATAGGTCGAGAACAAGGAGGAAAAGTTGTTGATATAACTTTACCCCCATTTACATTAATTGGAGCTACAACAAAACCTAGTTTACTTAGTGCACCACTAAGAAATCGCTTTGGAATTAATGCTAAATTAGCATCATATTCTACTAAAGAAATTATGGAACTTATTTTAAGAAGTGCTCGTGTATTTAAACATCCTATTACGCATGAAGCAGCTTTTGAATTAGCGAAAAAAAGCAGAAATAATCCTAGATTAGCTAATCGATACTATAAAAGAGTACGAGATTTTGCAACTTTTTTTAATGAACAAATAATTCAAATTGATCGAGTCAAAATAATGCTTAATTCACTTGATGTTGATGAAGCTGGTTTAGTTGAATATGAAAGGCAATATTTAGTCATCTTAAAAGAACGCTTTAATGGAGGTCCTGTAGGTATTGAAACATTAAGCGCTCTTCTAGATGAAGAAAAAGAAAATGTAGAAGAAATATATGAATCATACTTACTTCAAATCGGCTTTATTGAAAGAACAAAAAGAGGCAGAACCCTTACAAAAAAGGGGTTAAATCATCTAAATCGGCTTAAAAAATGACCTAATGTTGCAAAGAAAAATGGGTTGAGTTAAAATTTATCTACGAGGTAATTATTATGAGTAATGCCATCGGCTGGACTGTTACAGCCATATCTAGTGTAATTTTATTAGTCTTAATAGTATTAAAAGAAATATTTCGACACCAAAATAAACATCCATTATTATGTGATATTTTTGCATGGATTATTGTTTTAATTCCACCGATTTATATGACCATTATTGGTATGAGATGGACTTGGAGCGAAAGCTACTTAGCAGGAAGATCTGCAACGGTTGCTATTACATACTCACCATTTCATATACTTGCAATATTAGTCACAGCAGGTGGTGCAATCTACTATGGTTATCGTGCGCATCATTTAGATAGAAAAGATGATCGACATTATTTATGGGGACGCCTAAATAAGAACGATTATACAATCTTTAAATTGGGTGTTTCTTTACTCTTAATTGAGATATTTAAACAAATATTTTTCCTTGAAATATTCACTGGTTATCATTGGTATGGTTTTCCTTATCAATTTTGTAGTGTGCCACTTTATGTTTTCCTTTTTGGTCCATTTGTAAAAAATAAGAAAATTCAAAGGGCTTTATATAGTTTTACTGGGATATTTGCTTTAGTTGCAGGTATTAGTGTAATGATTGTCGGTGGTGATGTTTTTACATCACAAATCTCAATTTGTGTTCATACAATGATGTGGCACGGCCTAATGGTTGTAGCAGGTGTTTATACTGCAACCTACTTAGGAATGGGCACAAAAATTAAAGACTATCTTAGCGCTTTAATTGTATTATTTTGTTTTATGATTGGAGCACAAGTTCTAAATATCTTTTTCCATCTTATTGATCCAAATAAAACTGGTCCAGGAAATGTTGATTTATTCTTTATTAGCCCCTATCAAGGTTCAAGACATATGCCTATCTTAGGTGATATTCGGTTTTGGCTTCAGGAGCGAATAAATTTACCATTAATTTCTGGTTTTATCTATACACTTGTTTACATGTTTGCTTTTAGCTTAGGTGGTATCATCGTTTTTGGCATTCAATTTCTTTTTAAACTCAGTGCTAAAAAAATTAGAGAACATCGAAAAGTTAAACAATTAAGTGAAAATGTCTTAGAAACTGAAATAATAGAAAACAACATAGGAAAATAAATAAAAGGTAAAATATTACTAATAAATGACGAGAAAAACTCGTCATTTTTAAAACTTTTCAATTTTTAATTATATTTTCTTGAAAATCAAGTTGCTTAATAGTATTCTATTAAGGCGATATAATTTCGTCGTTTTATTTATTAAAACATTATTGGAGGAATACTATGCGTCGATTAATTGCTTATCTTACACTCGTCTTTACCCTCATTCTTGGGGTTGGTCTAAACATTGCAAAACCAATTAGAGAAATGAATTCCAACCTTGAATATGCTGCAGGACGAGAATTTATTTATGAAGTTAGTAATAAAGAAACCGAAGACGGAGGAGATGAAACGCTAAAAGAAGGCGCAGCTGAAGAAGTCGCTGCGATGATGAAAGAGCGAATGGATACCTTCGGTGTATCTGAATATCAAATAGCAACGGAAGGAAATACGATTGTTCGTGTTAATGCAACTCTAAAAACTGAACGCGAATATAGTCGTTTACGTGCACTTCTTAACTATGATGCCAATTTTACAGTTCGCGTTGCAGCTCAAGACGAAACTGATGCTATTTTAGAAGATCATGAAATATTTAATGATATTAAAGCTCGAATAGAATATCGAGGACCACACCCATTTATTGTTATTCCTCTTAGTGATCCTGTAATGTTTAAGACGAAAATCGTTCAAGTCGCGCAAAAAATTCAAGAAGAAAAACAAACACTTAACGAAGGTGAAAGTGTTGCTCAAATTGTTGAAGATGCAATTATTGTCGTTTGGAGTGACTATGATCCTGAAAAAGATGTTTATGCTGAAAGAGAATCAAATAACGAAACTAAGAAAAAAGTTTTCTTGTCTTTTGACTACCGTCAAATGTGGTGGAATGAAGAAGAAACCGAAATTGCAGTAGCTTCTCAACTTCCAGATAGACAAGATACAAGTAGTTATACAACGGCTGAAATTAAAGAAGCAACCGATGTTGCTCGTTACATGGTTAATGTTTTTAATGCTGGTAAAACCGCTTATAAAATCGAAAGTATCGGTGTTAATACTATATATCCACCAACTGTAGAAAGCTTACTTACATTAGGTGCTAGAGAACATATTGCAATGTCAAGAACTTTTATTGCTCTAATCGTAGCAACTGTCATACTTAGTATTGTTTTAGTTGTTATGTATCGCTTACCTGCTTTAAGTGCAATTAGTTCACTCTTATTAACTGTTTTTGGCACACTAATTATCTTTAATTTAGTCATGGTCGAATTTTCAACAGGTGCTTTAATTGGCTTACTTCTTGCAGGTGGTTTAGCTTTATTTAGTAGCGTTGTTTATTTCCACCGTTTCCGTCAAGAAGTATATCGCGGAAGAACCTTTAAAAAGGCTCACGGCGAAGCTATTAAAAAATCAACATTCTTAACTCTAGATGCTATGGTTGTTTTTCTTGCTCTAGGCGTTATTGCTTATTTCTTCGGCGGAGCCTCATTAACTAGTTTTGCTACTATGGTCATGTTTAGTGCTCCAGTTGCAGCAATTACTGTTTTACTTCATAACGCAGTTACGCTATATTTGCTTGCAAATAATACTTCAACGCAAGATAACTATAAAATTTATAACATTAATGCAACACTCGTTCCTGATGTTAGAAAAGACGAAAAACCAACATATTTTGGTCGTTTTGTTGAATCTAAACCAAGTAAAAAAGCAAAATTAACTGGTGGTATTGTAGGAGCACTTTCTCTAGCTTCTATCATATTACTTAGTGTTTTTGCAGGCATTAATAAAACTCCACTTGAATTAACAAAATCAACGCATGATACAACAAGAATTTATTTCCGTGTAGAAAAAAATAGTAACTTATCTACATCTAGTGAAGATAAATCACCATATGAAATTTTAAAACGTATTAAATACCAAGATAAGGTATTACAAATTAAACTTGAAGGTGATACCCCTCTTTATGAAACTCACGACTACAATAAAGTAGAAGAAATCGGTGAAAGCCAAATTACCTTTGAATATGTTTACTATATCTACAATTTAAATGGTCACTTTAATGGTGATGAAATTGTTAGCTATACCGACTTTAACGGTGATGTAAATACCGGCTCAACCTTAAGTGATGCCCTTTATAACTTAGCAACTGAAGTTGATGCTGATGCTCTTGTTAGTGTTAACCCTGTTACTAAACTTAACCTTGTTCCTAATACTTATCGTGTTGGCTTAATTGCCCTAATTACTTTAGGAGTTACAACGCTTTATATGCTATTCCGTCACGGAATTAGTAGAGCAAGTACATTCTTTGTTTTAGGTGCTAGTTCAAGTCTAATAACCTTGCTTTTCTTTATGGTTACTAGAATTACAGTTCCACCTATGGCAGCAGTTGGCGTATTAGTTGCAACCCTAATAAGTGCTCTTTATGCTCTTAGTGTCTATCAAAGTGAGAAAGAACTTCATGATGACCCACTATACCGTGACTTTACAAATGAAGAACTTACTGAACGTGCTCTTACTATGAGTATGAGTCCAAACTATGCTTTAATGGTTTTACTCGGACTTACATTCCTTAACTTTGTTGGTATTGGTCCACTTAAAACTGCTTTTGTTTATGCTAGTGCTCTTCTAGGTATTTTAATTGCAACAGTAGTTTTAACTCGCTTATTAAATCCAACATTGACGGCATTTTCTAAACTTTATGCTCGAATTGCAAAAATACAACTTCCAAAACCAAAATGGCAAAGTAAACGTGCTAAACATCGCGCAAGCGTTAAAACAAGTAGCCGTAAAAAGAGTGCTGAACCAGAAGAAGCAATCTTTATTGGAATTAACGATTAATTAGTTAAATTGAGGCTACTTTATGTAGCCTTTTTAATTTAGATTATGACCTTTTTAGATAAACTATTAAACTATTTTAATCTTTCAAAAGATGATTATGAGCGTCTTTGTGTCGCTCCATCTTTTAGTTTGCTACCCTCATACACTAACTTTAAAGATATCGGTAAAATTGTTAATAGAATTAAATTTGCTATAGAAAACGGCGAAAAAATAATTATCTACGGCGACTATGATTGTGATGGCATCATGGCGACCTCAATTTTAAAAAAGACTTTTATGATGCTTGGTTATCCTGTTGATTTTTATTTACCGTCTCGCTATAAGGATGGGTATGGGTTAACGATTGAGCGAGTAAATAAATACGCGTCTCAAAACTATAATCTTATTATTACGGTTGATAACGGTATTTCACAAAATGAAGCAATAGAAGTTGCAAATAAGGCAGGAATTGATGTTATTATTACCGATCATCATGAGGTAATTAAAGAAGTTCCTAATGCATACGCAATTATGCACCCACTTTTTAGTAAGTACGGTGAAACTGTTTCCTGCGGAGCCTATGTTGCCTATATGCTTGCAGTCGCCTTATTAGAAAAAGATGATGAATATCTAGCTACTCTAGCAGCAATTGCTACCATTAGCGATATGATGCCTTTAGTTTCATATAATCGCGATATTGTTCGCCTTGGTTTAAAATTTATTAATGAAAATCACTATTATGCTCTAGCTAAATTAGCAGAAGGCGATTTTGTTGATGAAGAAATAATTGCGATGCGAATTGCTCCAAAACTAAACGCCATTGGACGAATGTGTCAAAATGAAGAAATAAATGTGTTAGTTGAATATTTAACAACCGATAATAAAACAAGAATTAATGAAATTTATGCTTGGATTTTAGATGTAAACGAAGCAAGAAAAAAGACAATGAGCGATGCTTTCTTAAAAACGCCTGATGTCGATTTATCTCTTCCCGCAATTGTTGCAAATACTAACGAAAAAGAAGGTTTAATTGGTTTAATTGCCGCTAGATACTTAAATAGTTACGATAAAGTAACAATCGTTTTTACGCCCGATAGTAAAAAACCTAACATTTTAAAAGGAAGTGCAAGAAGTAAACCTGGTTTTTCAATTGTTAAAGCTTTTACGCAATTAAAAGACTATCTACTTACCTATGGAGGACATGAATGTGCTGGGGGATGTTCGCTTGATATTAAAGATCTACCTGCATTTCGTGATGCTTTTGTCTCACTTGCAGAAGAATATCGCTTCGTAGAACAAAAATAGAAGACTATTCCAATCTCAATTTCTGATCTAACTTGGGAAAACTATGAAGTTTATGAAGCTCTTGGCCCTTATGGTCAAGGTTTTGAAAGACCTTATTTTAAAATTGATAGTATTGATCCAAATAAACTTACTTTTACAAAAAACGGGCTTCATATAATTACAAATATTACAAATAGCATTAAAATAGTTGGCTTTAATTTTTCTTATGACCATGTTCATAGTGTCGCTAATTTAACACTTGTTGGTCATCTTGGAATTAATGAATTTAGAAATACAAAAAATCTCCAATTCATTATTGATGAAATCGAAGAATTAGCATAGTAATATTTTATTGACGCGCACATTAAGCGCGCACATATGCGCGGGCGTGCGCGTTTTTTTATTCTAAAAATATAAAAACTTAAATCCTTTAAAATATCCTCATATCATCACCATTTTATATTATAAAATGCTTTATCATTTTCATTATTACTTTTTTTTGGTATGTGTTATAATCTAATTGTAGTAGATAAAAGGAGGAAATAATGAAGAAAAAACTTATATTACTACCACTTTTAGGTTTGTTTCTTGTAGGTTGTACAAAAACACCACCTGCAACATCTGATCCATCATCTTCTGATGACATCCCAACAATCCCAGTTAGCGATGGTTCAGAAGATACATCAGAAGAATTAGACCTAAGAACAATTGCTGACCTTCGTGATACTCCATTAAATGATGAAGGCACAGTCGAAAATGCTATCGAATGTTGGACGAGAGGTGTTCTAACTAAGAAGTATCTTGGTGCGAAAATCAACGATGCAGCAGCATATGTTTTAACCATTCAAGATGGTGATGAAGCAATTGGTATCTATGGTGTTAGTCCAGATGATATCGATAGTTTCGGAGAAATTGGTGATGAACTAACAATTCATGGTTACTACAAACCATATAAAGGTTTACATCAATTATCAGACGCTGAAGTTGTTAGCAAAAAAGCTGGTACACCAGTTGAACCAGAAGTCCTAACCTCAGTCGCTCAAGAAGATTTAGTCGGCAAAGACAGCAAACTAGTTAAGATTCCAGGTGCTAACTTTGTAAGTGGCACAATTACACCAGGCAGTGCTAGCAATATGACCATTGCCTTAAATGAAGTTAATCTTGGTGGCTATGCTCACTATTATCTTCCAGTAGAAGATATGCAAGCACTTGCAGATAAATTAGCTGCAGTTGATGAAGATGGTATTGACTCAATGGATACCTTAACCTTCACTGGTATTATTGGTATGAACAATGGTACATATCAATTTATGATTACTCATGCTGATGAATTTACTGAATTAACCGATGGCGGAGAACCAGGTGCAATCGAACATGAAACGCTATTTGCATTCCATGAAAGATTGGCAGCAGGAACCGTATCTCTTGGTGATTTAGTCCATGTTAAAGGTGTTATTACATCCACAACCCACAATAGCCAATGGAGCAATAATAATGTTACTATCCAACAAACAGAAGGTGAAGAAGTTAGAGCACTTTATCTTTACCGTGTTGCTGATGCAGTTTTAGGCGAAGCGAAAGTTGGCGATGAAGTCTCCTTAAGCGGAACTTTTGGAGATTATAAAGGTATGAAACAATTAACTGGTGTTGAAAACCTTACCGTTTTAGGTGATGGTGCTGCTCAAGGTGCCTTATCAATTACAGCAGAAAACGTTGCTACACTAGGTGTAAAAGATCAAAACGTTTTAGTTAATGTACTAGGTCTAAATCCAGTTACACAAATTTCTGTTACACCAGAAGCAACGCCAACATTAACCTTTAAATTTGTTGCTGATCCTGAAAAAACTATTAATTTACGTGAAAATGCTGATATTGCTGATCTAGCAGCAATTAATGCTAAACTTAACGGCTTAAAACCAGTTGATACTGTAGACTTTAAGCATCCAACAGTTTTAGGTTGGTATAATATCCCTCAACTTGTAGTTCACCATAGTGATGCAATTACCGTTACTCCTGGTGAAGTTCCAAATCTAACAGGATTAGAACTTACAATTGATGGAGATGTTGAAGTCGGCGGAACTAAACAACTTACAGTTGCTCCAGTTCCTGCTACTGCTAACTTACCAGATGAATTAACATATACTTCAGATGCTGAAGAGGTTGCAACTGTTAATGCTACTGGTTTAGTAAGTGGTATTGCAGTTGGTACTGCTAACATTACCGTTACTGGTGGTGGCTTTGAAGACACAATTCCAGTTAATGTCGTTGCTCCAGTTGAAGCAAAACACGAAGTAACTGCGGAATTACTTGGCTTAGTAGCTACTTATCAAGATGGTACAGCAGAAATTGGAACAGTTTCATGGTCATATGTACAACTTTATCTAAGTTCAAATGGCGAAATTCAATGCCGTACTAAAGATGGAGTAAGTGGATCACTTGCAAATACAACTGAATTACCAAGCGCGGTAAAACGTGTTGAATTACATTGGGCAGGTGGACGTTACCAAGGTCAAATGGACATTTCAGCTGGTAATACAACTGCTTATGAACAAGGAACACAACAAATTGGTGATGGAGCTAAATATAATGATCCTCACTCAGCAATGACTACTGAATATGCTGAAACCGATAATGTTCGTTTCGTTAAAATTGATAAAGTAAATACTGGCTATACTAACTATATTCTTAAAATAGTTATTGTATTATACTAATAATTATTAACTCTTAAAACTAGAGCCTTTCTTCTCGAAAGGCTCTTTTTTTATACAAATTATGTATAATTTGATATACTTAAAATAGGTATTTATAATGAGTAAAACTAGCGAAACAAAACAAAGTAAATCACCAGTTGTCCTTCACTCTTTTGAAGAACTTCAAGAAGTGTTTTTTCAATATATTAAAAATAAGGAAGACCGCAAAAGAATTGAAGAAGCCTATGAGTTTGCTAAACTTCATCACGGAGGGCAAAAGCGAAAATCAGGCGAAGATTATATTTATCATCTTATTGAGGTTGCCTATATTGTAAGCGAACTTCAAGCCGGTCCTAGTACAATTATTGCTGCTCTTCTTCATGATGTAGTAGAAGATACAGATGTTAAAATAAGCGAAATTAAAGCTCGCTGGGGCGATGATGTTGCGACCATCGTTGATTCCTTAACTAAGATTCAACGCTTAAAATTAAGCCGTAGAATCGATGATAGTGACTTTGTTTATGAAGATCACCGCAAAATATTCCTTGGAATGGCTAAAGACATTCGCGTAATTATTATTAAACTTGCCGACCGTCTCCATAATATGAGGACACTTGATTATTTATCTACTGAACGACAACTTGTTATAGCAAAAGAAACAATGGAAGTTTTTGCACCAATTGCATCTCGCTTAGGGATGAATAGCATTAAAAGCGAGATGGAAGATCTCGCCTTAAAATATATTGATCCTGATGGTTATCATGAAATAATTGAATTACTTCAAACGCGATCTGGTAATCTTCAAAAATCATTAATGGATGTCACAAAGCGAATTGCGGATATTATTTTCCAAAATAATATTCCCTTTGATATGAAGTTTCGCGTTAAATCAATTTTCTCAATTTATAAGAAAATGCAACAAAAAAATTACGAATTCGACCATATCTACGATATTATGGCCCTTCGAATTATTACAAAAACTGAATTGAACTGCTATGAAATATTAGGTATAATTCACGCGACTTATCGACCAGTTCCTGGTCGCTTTAAAGATTATATCGCTGTCCCTAAATCAAATATGTATCAAAGTTTACATACAACAATCTTTTCTGGTGCGGGTGATTCTCTTGAAGTTCAAATAAGAACTGAAGAAATGGATAAAATCGCTGAAGGCGGGGTAGCGGCTCACTGGGCCTATAAAGAAGGTACTAATTACAACCCAGAAAGAGAACAACTTGAAATCGAAGAGAAACTTCATTGGTTCCGTGATTTTGTTGGTGTTTCACGCGATTTAAGTGGGGATGCTAAAGAATATGTTGATACCTTAACTAAAGAAATTTTTGAAACATCCGTTTATTGCTTTACTCCAAAGGGTAAAGTAATCGAATTACCCCAAGGTGCAACACCTCTAGATTTTGCCTATAAAATTCATACAGGAGTAGGTGATTCTTGTGTAGGTGCATTAGTTAATAATAACCTAGTTCCCCTTTCAACACAGCTTAAAACTGGTGATATTGTTGAAATCAGAACTAGTAAAAACTCATTAGGTCCTAATGAAGGATGGCTCAATCTTGTAGTTACAAATAATGCAAAATCAAATATCCGTAAATTCTTGCAACGGAAAAACGCTGAACTTATGCGAGATAATAAGATTGCTAAAGGTCATCAATCATTAGTTGATGGTTTTAAAGAACGTGGTTTTAATGAACAAGAAATGATTGAAAAGGTTAATACTCCTGCAGTATTAAAACATTTTAATGTCGATTCCTTTGATGACCTACTTATTTTAGTATGTAATAAAAATGTTAACCCTGGTCAAATATGTGATTTCTTAAAAATCGAGCGAAAAGTTGATCGTACACGGCTTTTAAAAGATAAAGATCGTTTAACAAGCGATAATAAGAATCCTGTCTTAGTTGCTGGTGCAGGTAGTGTTGCAGTTACTCTTGGTAATTGCTGTACACCAATTCCAGGTGATGAAATAGTTGGCTATATTACACGAGGTAAAGGTATAACAGTTCATCGAGTTGATTGTCCTAATATTAAAGAAAGTAAAGCACGATTAACTGAAGTGACTTGGAATCCTTATGCTCCAGATAATATTTATCCAGTTGATATTCAAATAAAAGCAACAGACCGCGATCAATTACTAGTCGATATTATGAATAGTTTCTTCCAACATAAGATATCTTTATCTTCAATTAAGGCTAACTATCATCCTACGACAAGAACTACTACAATTAATGCAACAATTTTAGTTACCAACTTAGAACAGTTAAACAACATCTTTGCCGTGATACTAAATGTTAAGTCTGTTTATAACATTTCACGAGTTTTAAACTAAAATTAGCGATAAAGTAATTAATTAGTAGTTATTAAGTTGATTTATAGTAAATAAAAAGTAGTTTATAAATTAGGCTACTTTTTTTAATTTTTTAAAATTGAAAAAAGTTTCTCTCCTCATAATTGCTATTATAGACATAAAAGTCTATAATCATATTAGCCGAGGAACTAGAAATCATTTATTTACTTTTTAGAAAGGGTCTGGATGATGAAAAGACCTAAGTGGTAAATTATTTTAGACACTAGGGAGGCATTATTAATCGTTAACTGCGAAAAAGTTATAAAGTGCGTATAAATTACGAATTAAGGTGGTACCGCGGCTAACGTCGTCCTTAAAAACTACTTTAAATCAAGGAGGAAAAAGATGATTAATAGCCCAAAAGGAACACATGACATTATATTTGATGAAGCTCGTCTATTTGAAGAAATAGAGATGCTATGTGGTGCTTTTGCAACTTGTTACGGTTTTCGTCCCTTACGAACACCAATTTTTGAATCTACTGAATTATTTGCTAGAGGTGTTGGTGATACAACCGATATCGTAACAAAAGAAATGTATACATTTACCGATAAGGGTAAACGTTCAATGACCCTAAGACCAGAAGGAACAGCAGGTATTGTTCGTAGTGTTATTAGCAATAAACTCTATGCAACACACGATTTACCACTTAAAATCAGCTATTTGGGGCCAATGTTTAGATATGAAAGGCCTCAACTTGGCCGCTATCGCCAATTTAATCAATTTGGTGTTGAATCAATTGGTGTAACAACTCCATATGAAGATGTTGAAGTTATTATCTTAGGTTATAAACTACTTCAAGCAATGGGATTTGATAAATTAACACTTAAAATCAACAATTTAGGTGATAATGAAACGAGAGAAAAATATCGCATCGCATTAAAAGATTACTTTGCTTCACATCTAAAAAACATGTGTCCAGATTGTAAAAATCGCTACGAAACTAATCCACTTAGAATTTTGGATTGTAAAGTACCAAGCGATCAAGAAATCGCCAAAAAAGCACCAAGTATAAATGATTATTTAAGTGAACATGCTAAAAATCACTTTGAAAAAGTGCTTGAATTACTAAAGCAACACGAAATTCCCTTTGTAATAGAGGAACAACTAGTTCGCGGACTAGATTATTACAGCGGAACCATTTTTGAATATGCTTACGAATCTGAATCTGGTTTAGACTACGGTGCTCTAGGCGGAGGCGGTCACTATGATAGGCTCGTAAAAGAACTCGATGGTCCTGAGCTTGAAGGAGTTGGCTTTGCTTTAGGTATTGACCGTATCTTTAATGTTTTAAAAGATGAAGAACTTATTCAAGATAATCCATATAAAATCGACATTTCTATTATTACAAGTGGCGAAAAGGCTCGTGATTTTGCCTTTTTAATTGCTAATGTTTTTAGAAGTGGCGGTTATAGAACTGATATTAATTATGAAGATAAATCATTTAAACGACTCTTTAAAAAAGCTGCTAAAGATAATGCACTAGTCGCTGTAATTCTAGGCGAAAATGAAATGAGTAAAGGAGTCGTTGGTATTAAAAATCTTGAAACTGAAGAACAAATTGAAGTACCAGTAAATGAAGTTTTTATGACAGTTGACAATATTTTTAATGCTCAATATGAAAAAGCAAAAGATGAAGAAGAAACGGAGTTAAACTAATGGAATATCGCTCAATATATAATGGTACTCTCCGCGTTAAAGATGTTGGAAAACATGTTAAAGTTGTCGGATGGGTAAGTAAAAAAAGGAACTTAGGTTCGCTAGTTTTTATCGATTTACGTGATAAAACTGGGATTATCCAAGTTATCTTAGCAAGTGAAGAAATTGAAGTACCTGATATTCGTAATGAATATGTAATTCAAGTTGAAGGTGTTGTTAGTAAAAAAGATGTAGCTAACCCCTTACTTGCTACTGGAGAAGTAGAAATTAAAGGTGAAAAAGTAGTAGTTTTAAGTAGAGCTAAAACTCCACCTCTAATCATTGCAGAAACTACCGACGCTCTTGAAGAAGTCCGCTTAAAATATCGTTATTTAGACTTAAGACGGCCAAACATGCAAAAACATATGCGTACAAGAGCAGCAATTACAAAAGCTACGAGGGAATATTTAGATAATCTTGATTTTTTAGAAATTGAAACACCAATTTTAACTAAATCAACACCAGGCGGTGCTCGTGATTTTTTAGTTCCTTCAAGACTACATAAAGGATCATTTTATGCTCTACCGCAAAGCCCTCAAACATACAAACAACTTTTAATGATTGCTGGTTTTGAACGTTATTATCAAATTGCCCGCTGTTTCCGTGATGAGGATTTACGGGCTGACCGTCAACCAGATTTTACACAAATTGATATTGAAGCAAGTTTTCTAACAATGGATGAATTCCTAGATATAATGGAAGGACTACTCCATCATATCTTTAAGAAAGTAGCATCATATGAAGTGAAACTTCCACTTAGACGCCTTTCTTATAAAGATGCAATGGAAAATTATGGTTCAGATAAACCAGATACAAGATTTGAACTTAAAATTCGTGATATTAAGTCCGTTTTAGCCTCATCAAGTGCTAATTTATTTAAAGATCATGCTTTTATTAATACGATTGTTGTTCCAGGTGTAGCAAAAGCTACCTCAAGAAAAGCTCTTGATGAACTAAACTTAATTTCACAAAAATACAACATCCGTAGTGTTGGAAATCTTAAATTTAATGATGGTGACTTTAGTGGCTCACTTGCAAAACTATTAACAGATAAGGAAAAAAGCGATCTCGTTAAGTTACTTAACTTAAAAGAAGATGATCTTCTTATCGTTGCTTTTAGCAACGTAAAACGAGATGTTTTAACAGCTTTAGGTGCAATTAGACTCCATTTTGCCAAGCAACTTAATCTAATTGAGCCTGGAACATTTGATCTTTTATGGGTTTATCGCTTCCCTCTATTTAGTAAAGATAGCGAAACAGGTAAATTTGTTAGCGAACACCATCAATTTACGATGCCTCTTGATGAACATCTTCATCTATTGGACACTGAACCAGAAAAGGTTCTATCGCAAGCTTATGACATTGTTATTAACGGTAATGAAGCTGGCGGTGGCTCAATGAGAATTTATGATCAAGATTTACAAGCAAAAATCTTTAATATTCTTGGTATGAGCGAAGAAGAAATCGCTAATACATTCGGCTATTTTATTGAAGCACTAAAATATGGTACCCCACCTCATGGAGGAATTGCTTTTGGTCTTGATCGCTTAACGATGATTATTAGCGGTACTGATAACATTCGCGATGTTATTGCTTTCCCTAAAAATGTTGCAGCAGTTTGTCCAATGAGTGAAGAACCAGGACCAGTAACTAAAGAACAACTTGATGAATTACACATCAAGATTAAAGAATAAAAACATACATCTAAAGGAGGAATAGATATGTCAAAACCAATTTTACAAGCACCACTTTCAGTTAATGCAATACGTGCTCTTGTTATTGATGTAACAAACAAAGCTAACAGTGGTCACCCTGGAATGGCGATTGGAAGTGCGCCGATTCTATACACACTTTTTACAAAATATCTTGTTGCTAATCCTGAAAAACCAGACTGGGTTAATCGCGATCGTTTTGTTTTAAGTGCTGGTCATGCAAGTGCTCTACTTTATTCGACACTTCATCTTGCAGGCTATAATATCACGATGGATGACTTAAAAGCATTCCGTCAATTAAATTCAATTACTCCTGGTCACCCAGAAGTAACTGATACTCCTGGCGTTGATGCAACAACTGGCCCACTTGGTCAAGGTTTAGCCCAAGCTGTTGGGATGGCTCTAGCAGAAGAGGCAATTCGAGCTCAACATCCTGAAGTGCCATTTTTTGGGCATTATACATATTGTTTAGTTGGTGATGGTTGTCTTCAAGAAGGTATCTCACAAGAAGCAATTTCTTTTGCAGGTCATCAAAAACTAAAAAGGTTAATCGTTTTCTATGATGCTAACAAAGTCACTCTTGATGGACCTCTTGATTTATCTTTTAGCGAAGATGTTAAAAAACGTTTTCAAGCAAGTGGATGGAATGTTTTAGTCGTTAAAAACGGCAATAATGTAAAAGATTTAACGCGTAAAATTGCTAGAGCACGTCGCTCAAAACAAAAACCAACGCTAATTATTGTTTCAACTATTATTGGCCAAGGTTCAAGAAAAGCTGGCACAAGTGCAGTACACGGTAGCCCACTTGGTCAAGATGATGGTTCATATGCAAAAGGTACATATAATTATCCCTATGCTCCTTTTGAAATTCCTAATGAAGTTTATAGCGAGTTTGCCTCGACATTTGGCGAACGTGCTAAAAGGGCTCAAAAAGATTGGGATGATAAGATTGCTAATCTAGAAAATAGTAATAACCGCGCTTATAAAGCATTTATGGCCGCATTTTCTGATAATAGTCACGAGCTTATTTTTGATGAAATTCCTGAATATACGGATGGATTTAATGAATCAACAAGAAAAACAAGTGGCACAATTTTAAATATGGTTCATAACGAAGTTCCCTTTCTTATGGGAGGATCAGCAGACGTTGCTAGTTCAGTAATGACCAAAATCAGCGGACTTAGCGGGACTGATTTTACTCCAGAAAATCGCGGTGGACGAAATATTAACTTTGGTATTCGAGAAGCTGCAATGGCTGCAATCCAAAACGGTATGCTACTTCACGGCGGACTTAGAACATATGTAGGTACATTCCTCGTATTTAGTGATTATATGAAAAATGCAATTCGCGTTGCTGCTCTTTCAAAAGTTCCTGCTATTTATTTATTTAGTCATGACACTGTCGCTCTTGGTGAAGATGGACCTACACATCAACCAATTGAACAACTTGCGATGCTTCGAGCAATACCTAATGTAAATGTCTGGCGTCCAGCAGATGCTAGAGAAACTGCTACAGCATGGAAACAAGCGATTCTAAGTAAGAAAACACCTACAGCACTAATATTGAGCCGTCAAAACTTACCAACTTTAGTTGGTTCAAATTATAATGATGCAAGTAAAGGTGGCTATGTTATTAGTAAAGAAGTTAAAAAACTAGATTTTACCCTTATTGCAACAGGAAGCGAAGTTAGTCTTGCCTTAAAAGCTAAAGAAGAACTTCTTAAAGATAAGATTGATGTTCGAGTTGTTTCTCTTCCAAGTATGGAAGTATTTAAAACTCAAGATGAAGACTATATTAATGAAGTTTTAGGCAAAGATTATAATAAACGAATAGCTATTGAACTACTTTCTCCATTTGGCTGGCATGAATTTGCAAAACATACCTTTACAATCAATCGTTTTGGTTTAAGTGCCCCAATGAAAGATGTTTTAGAATCTTTAGAATATACACCTGAAGCCCTAGCTAATAAAGTTAGGGAAATTCTTGGAGTTAAGAAAGAAGTAAAAAAAGACGTTAAGGAAGAAGCTAAAAAGGAAACTAACGAAGTAGTTAAGGAAGAAGCTGAGAAGGAAACTAAGGAAATAGTTAAGGAAGAAGTAGAGAAAGAAGTTAAAGAAGAAATAGCGAAAGAAGCTGTAGAAGAAGATAAAAAAGAAGTCGAAGTTAAGGAATAAATTATTCTTAACTTAACAACAAGCCGTTTTGAGTCCAAAACGGTTTTTGTTTATTGTAAATGTGGTACAATTTCTTTATAATAATAAAGAAGGAATAAATATGGCTGAATACGTTTATATTCAAAATTACACTCGAAATGGCAATATGGGAATTTCTCATTTTGTATTTGATCAAATTGCAGGTATTGCAACCAACCAAGTTCAAGGTGCAATTCTTTTAGATCCAGTTTCCGCTACTTTTAAACTACATAAACCAATTTCTTGTAGTATTCGTAACGGTTTAGTTAATGTTAAAATTCATGTCATTTTAGTTAAAGGCGCTCCTGTAGATGAAGTTTGTCTTGCGATTCAAGATAATGTTAGTAATGCTCTTGCGATGATGACAGAAATGATTCCTTTTAAAATTGATGTTGTTGTAGCAGGATTCGCTGAAAAAAAGGAGATTAATTGAAGCGGCGAAAACGCGAAAAATCGCCCATAAAAACACATAATATGTTTGTCGGTTTATTCAATAAAACCGTTCTTTTTTTATTGTGGGGGGCTATTATGAATTTACTTGGTAATAGCATGTTTGTTTTAAAGCAAACACCTAATTTTGCCCTTGGTTATAAAACGCTCGAACTTTTATTTAGTCTAATATATAAAAGTATAGGTTTAACAACTAGTTTTAATATTATTGTGATTTTATTATCTGCCGCGGTAAGTGCTATTTATGCTTTTTTAACAATGTATGCAAAAAGAGCTAGGTTATGGGCGCTTTTAGCAGTAATTAGTCTTTATTTAGTAGATACAATTCTTGCTTTTATACCTTTTTCACACCCATTTACTAATCGAAGTTCATATTTAACTAGTATTGCCATTCATATAGTAATAATATCTGCTTCCTTTGTTGCTTTATTTAGTTATGCAAATGTTATTACAATAAATAAACAATATCCTCACTTACGAGAAAAAAGTGAAGAATAATAGAAGTTTTACCATAATTATGGTAATATTTTCTCGAGGCTTGTTATATGAAAATTACTCGAAACCAACAACAAGAAATCGGCTTAGCTATTATTTATAGTGCGCTGTCGTATGTTAATGCTGATGTTGTTTTTGATGTTGAAGAGTTAATTGAAACAATCAGCGGTATCCCGATTGATGAAGTACCCATCTTTTTAAAAGAACTTACAATAAAAACACTTATAAATATAGATAAGATAATTAATGAGATTACACCTAAACTTGTGAAATGGAAATTTCACCGTTTAAATCGCGTAATTCAAGCGATTTTGTTAATGAGTTATACTCATTATTTCTATATTGGAAATGTTGATAAACGGATTGTTATTAATGTAGCAATTAAATTAACAAAACGTTATGTTGTTGGAGATGAGTATAAATTCGTAAATGCCATTTTAGATGAGGTTTTAGTTGATGAAAGAGCGTGATTACCTACTTGTTAGAGAACTAAATGAGTATGTGCGTTTAACTTTTGCTAATAATCCTTTTCTAAAAAGAGTGAATGTACGTGGAGAAGTACTTAATTATAGTAAATATAAATCAGCACATTACTTTACATTAAAAGATGAAGATGATGCACGAATCCAGGTCGTTCTTTTCTATCAAGGTATTGCCTCGCTTAATTTTCCTCTTAAAGATGGCGACGACATTATCGTAACCGGAGAAGTAACTCTTTATGAAAAAAGTGGGACCTATCAACTTATTGGCTCAAATGTGATCCTTTTTGGTGAAGGTCAAAAACTTCTTGCTTTAAAAAAGTTAAAAGAAAAACTAGAAAAACTTGGTATATTTGACGAATCAAAAAAATTACCCCTAAAAAAATATCCACGTAACATCGGAGTAATTTGTGGAAAAGATAGTGCAGCATGGGCTGATATTAAAGAAAATATTACATTAAGATATCCGCTTGTTACGATTTATTATTTTCCCGCGATTGTTCAGGGCGAAACTGCACCAAAAAGCCTAATAGCCGCTTATAATCGTTCTTTAGAGTATTCATTAGATGTATTAATAATTGCTAGAGGAGGTGGAAGTAGCGATGATCTATGGGCCTTTAATGATGAAGAGTTAATTATGCTTCTATCAAATAGAAAAGTTCCTATCATTAGTGCAGTTGGGCACGAAATCGATTTTACATTGCTAGATTTTCTTGCTGACTTACGTGTAAGTACACCTACCGCAGCAGCTGAAGCGGCTGTTCCAAATAAAACAAATATAATTCAATCTTTAATTGAAATTGAAAAGCGTCTTACAAAAGACATCAAAAACAAATACAATATATTACTAAATAAATATAACCTTTTAGCAAACAGACCTATTTTTAAGCGAAAAGGCGAACTTTATGCAATTAAAGAACGTAAAGTAAACGACCTAAGAATACGTTTAAAAGCCGCATATAACGCATATTATTTACATACGAAACACTATTTAAGTGAAAAAGCGTCTTCACTCAGTAAAAGCATTAAAAACTGCTATAATAAAAAGTGGGAATTCGCTAATAGTGCTTTTGCAAAACTAGAAGCTCTATCACCCTTAAAAGTTTTAGAACGTGGTTATAGTATGCTTTCTGACAAAAGTGGCTATATCATCACATCAATTAAAGAAATTAGTAGAGATGATATGTTAGTTGCTACTCTAAAAGATGGAAAAATATTAGTTAAAGTAGAGGAGATTAAAGACCATGTATGATGAAAAATTTAAAGGTTGGACCATCGAAAAAAAGATGGAAAGACTAGAAGAAATTCTTGAACTACTTGAAAATGCAAATGTTGAGCTTTCAAGTGGTGTCGAATTATATGAAGAAGGTTTTGCTTTACTTTCAATGATTAATAAAGAACTAGAAGAAACTAAAATCAAGATTGAAGCAATAGAAAGTGATAAAAAATAGCAACAAAGTATATTATTAGTAATATATTAGTAGATTATAAGTAATTTATATGTGTAAGAAAAGAAAGAAAATTATTGAACCATTTGACTTAACAAGGATTAGTGATCCTCATTTTGTTGCTACTTTAACAAAAGATGAACTTGAAATGCTCGAAAGTCAAATTAGAGATGAAATAATAGAACAAGTCTCAAAATATGGTGGCCACTTAAGTAGTAATTTAGGTTCGATAAGCTTAACCATTGCCCTAAATAGAGCATTTGATTTTAACGAAGATAAGTTACTTTTTGATGTCGGCCATCAATCTTATACATATAAAATTTTAACAGGGCGCAAACTCGAAGGTTTAAGAACCAAAGATGGTGTAAGTGGTTTCCAAAAACGAAGTGAATCATCATATGATCACTTTGAAGCAGGTCATTCATCAACTTCACTAAGCGCAGCACAAGGAATGGCAATAGCTCGCGATTTAAACGGTGAAAAATATCATGTTGTTGCTTTGATTGGTGATGCCTCGATTAGTAACGGACTAGCTTTTGAAGCACTAAACGATATAGCTCATCGCAATAATAAAGTTATTATCGTTCTTAATGATAATGAAATGTCAATTACACCACCAACTGGTGCCTTAACAAAGATGTTTAGACGTTGGAAGATATCACCACGTTACATCAAATCGAAATCGCGATTTAAAAGATTAATGTTTAAATCAAGAGTTGGATACTTTTTTTACCGCATAGCATGGTACATTAAAGACTGGTTTGCTCGTCACTTAATATCTCATAATATCTTTGAGCAAATGGGACTAGCCTATATTGGATTAGTTGATGGGCATAACTATAAAAAACTAGATAAAGCGCTTCAACTCGCCAAAAAACAACAAAAATCAACCATTGTTCATGTTAAAACAACTAAAGGTAAAGGATATAAACCCGCTGAAACCGACAGAGAAGGTAGTTGGCATGGAATTGCACCTTTTCATGTTGAGACAGGGTTATTAAAAAACAACCATGAATCCTTGATCACTTGGTCAAAATTGTATGCTGATATCGTTGAAAAAATAATGGAAGAAAATAAAGATGTTCTTTTAATAAATCCTGCTACTTTAAAAGGTTCGGAATTAGATGAAGTTTTTAAAAAGTTTCCTGGTCGTTCAATTGATGTAGGTATCGCTGAAGAACATGCCGTCACATTATCAAGTGGTCTTGCTTTAAGCGGAAAACACCCCATAATATCAATTTATTCTACTTTTTTACAACGTTCATTTGATCAAGTTGTTCATGATTTAGCAAGGATGAATCTAGCTACTACAATTTTAGTTGATCGTGCTGGGCTTATTGGCGCTGATGGGTCAACACATCAAGGAATTTTTGATCAGGCAGCTTTTATTGGTATTCCAAATGTAATAATAGCAATGGCTTCTACACCTGAACTCGCTAAAAAACTAGTCTATACATCACTAAACCATAAAGGCGGACCTTTCTTTATTCGTTATCCGCGCGAAAGAATCAGTAAAATTAGTAGCAACTCTTTAAATGGTGATGCTTTTGAAGTTGGTAAATGGCTCATAAAAGAAGAAAATAGAAGTGAAGTTGCCCTTGTAAGTTA
The DNA here is from genome assembly GCA_035367155.1 of Bacilli bacterium. Classification (GTDB taxonomy): domain Bacteria; phylum Bacillota_I; class Bacilli_A; order RFN20; family CAG-826; genus JAAYSA01. The sequence continues at coordinate 120,695 of DAOSJI010000001.1, read as the reverse complement.
TGGGCCTCATTTTGAAAAGATTAAAGAAGAACTATATAAAGAAAATATTAATATCACCTTAATTAATGCTGTTTTCCAGACACCTTTTGATTTAGATGTAATTGCTAAATTAAACCATTATAAGAAGGTAATTATTATCGATCCTTATGCAACATCATACGGCTTTGTAAATAATCTTGTCGCTACGTTAAATAATAACGGTTTTAAAGGACAAATTATTACAAGAGCAATCCCACGACAAAATATTACGCATGCTTCTGTTAGTGATCAATATAAAATAACTGGCTTAGATATTGAAAGTCTTATTTCGCTAATTAAAAATAGTCTCTAATTCTAACTATATTATGTTAACAGCCATTCAATTATAGTTTATAATATGAATGGTTTTATTTATGGCTAAAATTATTATGCACGTTGATTTAAATGCCTTCTTTGCTACCGCAGAAGTCATTAGAAACCCAGAATATAAAGGGAAATCTCTTGTCGTGGGTGGTTTTTCAAAGCGAGGGATTGTTTCAACTGCCTCTTATGAAGCACGAGCTAAGGGAATAAAATCAGCGATGCCAATTTATATGGCAAGACAATTAGATCCAAATGTTATTATCGTTCCTGTCGATTTTGAATATTATGAACGCCTTTCTCATCAATTTGTTACCTTTCTACGTGGATATTCATCAAAAGTAGAGGTCGCAAGTATAGATGAATGTTTTGTTGATATGAGCGAGGCTATGAAAAATGTAACTAATCCTATTTCTTACTTAAAAGACTTACAAAATAAGTTGTATGAACAAACTAAACTACTTTGTTCGATTGGAGTTGCACCAACAAAGTTTTTAGCTAAAATGGCAAGCAACATGAAAAAACCACGTGGAATCACAATTATTAGAAGAAGAGACATAAAAAAGAAATTGTGGCCACTAAAGATTGAAGAAATGTTTGGGATAGGAGTTAAAACAGCACCTGTCTTAAAAAAACTAAATATTAATACAATTGGTGATTTAGCAAATACTAATGATCCAAGAGTTAAGGAAAGATTAGGAAAGTTTTACGATACAATTTATGCTTGGGTACATGGACAAGGAAATGATGAAGTAGTAAGCGAGGCTGATGATCCTAAATCAATAGGAGCATCTAGAACTTTTTACGATGATACGAGCGATTATAAGCAAATTGAAGCAATGTTTAGAACTCTATCTTTAGAAGTAAGTGAAAGAGCTCAAGAACAAGAAAAAAAGGGTGTCACGCTTCAAATTACAATAAGAAAAAGCAACTTTAAAACAACAACACATGCTAAAACCTACGATGAACCATTTAATAGTTTTTCATTAATATTTGGTCGTGCTATGATGCTTTTTGATCAAAATTATGATGGAGAAGCAATTCGATTAGTAGGAGTAGCTCTTCAAAATATTGATAAAGTAGTTATAAGAAATGTACAACTTTCGCTTTTTGATGTAGAAGAACCGGTTGAACAATCAGCGACTATAAGATTAATTGATGAGTTTAATTCTAAGTTTGATAAAAAGATTTTTAAACGTCTTTCTGATATAAAAAAAGAGAAAAAGTAGAATATTAGTATAAAGTTAGGAGTTTTTTATATGAATATAAGTGAAGCAATAAATAAATATCAAGACTATTTAACAATCGAACGTGGGCTTTCAAATGATACAATTCAAGCCTATATAAATGATTTAGTAATATTTAATAGTTACTTTGAACTAAACGATACATTAGAATATAACGAATTCATTGTAAATGATTTCGTAGCATTACAATCTCAAGAAGGAAAGTCAGCATCTACAATTAATCGTCGTGTAAGTAGTGTTATGAATTTCTTAAGGTTTTTAGAGCTAGAAGGCGAAGTTAAGGGCACTTTTACAAATGTGATAAAACCGAAAATCCCCAAAAGACAACCTGTTTATCTTTCAATTGAGCAAGTTGAAGATTTACTTAATGCTCCTGATTTAACAACAGATGGAGGTATTAGAGATCGTGCTATGTTAGAAATTATGTATGCAAGCGGCCTTCGTGTAAGTGAACTTATGGTCTTAAAATTTAGTAATTTATTAAAAAACGAAGCTTTTCCTTTATTAAAAATACGTGGTAAAGGCGGCAAGGAACGTATCATTCCATACGGAGAATTTGCTGCTGAATATCTAAACAAATATCTACAAGAAGTCAGAGTAAAAAATCGATTCGCAAGAAAAACTAATATTGTTTTTATAAATGACAAAGGTGAACCATTCACAAGACAATTTTTCTTTAAACGAATTAAGTTTTATGCTAAAAAAGTCGGTATAGAAGAGAATATATCACCACATACCTTGCGACATTCTTTCGCTACTCACCTTTTAGACCAAGGTATGGCAATAAATACACTTCAAAAACTATTAGGTCATGAAAACTTGTCAACTACTCAAATTTATACTCATGTTTCACGTCAAAGAGTGAAAAGTGCCTATAAGTTGGCAATAGGTGAGGACTAATATATAATATTAGGGAGGTAGAAATATGAAAAATTTTAAAAGAATTGTCATTGTCGTTATCGATAGTGTTGGTGTTGGATCAATGCCAGATGCTGCTAAATATAACGATGATGGTGCAAATACACTAGCTAATACCGCTGCTGCTGTTGGGGGACTAAATTTACCTACTCTTCAATCCTTAGGTATTGGCAATTTAACAGATGTTAAAGGCGTTCCACCTACAAGCAAACATCCTTCAAGTTATGCGGCTAAATTGCTTGAAGCAAGTAAGGGAAAAGACACAATGACTGGCCACTGGGAAATGATGGGAATTTTAACAACTTCACCATTTATTACCTTTACTGAAACTGGCTTTCCACAAGAACTTATCGATGAATTAGAGGAAAAAACTGGTTATAAAGTTATTGGCAACAAAGCTGCTAGCGGTACCGAAATTCTTAAAGAACTTGGTGAAGAACAAATGCGCGATAATAGCCTAATCGTTTATACATCAGCTGATTCTGTTCTTCAAATTGCCGCTCATGAAGAAGTAACTGGTCTTCAAGAGTTATACCGCGTTTGCGAAATCGCTCGAGAAATATGTATGAAACCAGAATATTTAGTTGGTAGAATCATCGCAAGACCATATATTGGAACATCAAAGGATAATTTTGCTAGAACACCAAACCGACACGATTTAGCATTAAGTCCACCGAAAGATACTGCAATGAATTTATTAGAAAAGAGTGGGTTTACTGTTAGTTGTATTGGAAAAATTTCTGACATTTTCAACAATAGCGGTGTAACAAAGACAATAAAAACAAAATCAAACATTGAAGGAATGAACAAAACCATTCAAGAGTTAAAAGAAGCAACCTATGAAGGTATTATTTTTACTAACTTAGTTGAATTTGATAGTGAATATGGCCATCGACGTGATCCAAAAGGATATGCAAATGCTCTAGAAACCTTTGATAAACAACTAAAAGATTTAATTGAAGTTAGTAGCAAAGATGATTTAATTATTGTTACTGCTGATCATGGAAATGATCCTACCTGGCACGGAACCGATCATACACGCGAAATGGTACCTTTTATAGCATATAGTAAACGTTTTAAAAACGGCTCCACATTAGAAAACCGTACAGCGTTTGCAGATATTGGGGCAACTATTTTAGCTAACTTTAACATTAAGATGGCTCCACATATGATTGGTACACCAGTTTTAGAAATATTAGAGGATAAATAATGCGAAAAATTCGCTTTTTAATACCTCTATTTACCCTATTAGTTAGTTGTAGTACAAATAGAGCACCAATTAATACTACATTTAAGCCGCATTTACTCTCTCCGGTAGGTGCACCATCAATAACCTTGTACAGTCATGCAAATGATCCAAATTTTGTAACTAATAGTAATATTTCCATCATAGAATCTCAATTTTTAACAAATGAATACGATGTAATAATAATTGATCATACGAGGGGAATTAATCAAATAATCACAAATAGTGCTCCTTTTAAGCTTGCTAGAATAATCACAAAAGGAAATTTACATCTTGTAGGTATTAATAAGGAAATGGATGCATATCCAACTACTTTAGATAAAGTCGTAACATTTGGAAGCCCAAATGCGATTACAAATAAGGTCTTAACTAAAACATTTCCTGATATTAAGACATTGTATTATGTTAACAGCGTTACTGAAGCAGGTTCGGTTTTAAAAACAGGACTATATAATCAAGAAGAAATTGATTATGTATTAATGGCCCAACCCTTATTATTTGCTACATTAAATACAAATGATGAATATCCTACAAAAGGTAAATTAAATCGCATAATTGATTTACAGGAAGAATGGCATAATTTGTCGAACTTAAACGGCTTTCCTCAAGCAGGAATTTTCGTCCGTAATAAAACTTATGAAACACATAAAGAAGAACTCGATGTTTTTTTCACCCTTTATGATGAAAATATTGATAATTTAATAAATGATCCAAATCTAGCCATTAGTGCACTTAATGAATTTGGTGATCTTAATGCACAAAAGGCCCGTTTTGGTATTACAGCCCCAATTTTAAAAGCGATGCAATTAGATAATGATAATTTACTTGGTTTAACGATTGGTGAAATAGATATTGATGCTTTTAATGTTTATATGGGCGAAACTCCATATCCTAGTAGCATTTATGCATCTTTTTATAAGTAGACGATGAAGAAAATTAAAGTATTTTTGGAAAACTACAACAAACTTATTATGACTATAGCAGGCATAGTATTTATTTTCTTTTTATGGTTTTTTATATCTTTAATAGCTAATAGCCCTATTATTCCGCATCCTATAGATGCTTTTAAAACTTTATTTATTCTTTTAGGGCAAAAAGATACATATTTTCATATTGGTTCAACGCTTCTAAGACTATTTATCGCCTTAGTAATTTCATTACTATTTGGGCTAATATTTGGCATTTTAAGCGGTATTTCTAGTCATGTTCGTGCTTTTTTAAAGCCGTTAGTCGTAACTCTACGAACAATACCCACTGCAAGTATAATCTTAATTCTAATATCGATTACTAAGTTCCAATATGCTCCAATATATGTAACAATATTATTGATTTTTCCTCTTATTTATGAGGCAGTTGTTTCTGGCCTTACAAATATAGATCAAACAATATGTGACGCTCTTAAAGTAGACGGTGACAATGAATTTAAGTCATTATTTAAGGTTAAAATACCCTTAGCATCGCCAATGATTAAACTAGGCTTTGTACAAAGCTTAGGTCTTGGTATGAAGGTTATGATCATGTCAGAAATCATATCGGGTAATAGATCTATTTATGGTTTAGGATTTGCCCTACGTTTAGCCCAGGAAGATATATTATATAAAGAAATGTTCGCATATACACTAATAGCAATTTTCCTCGTTGGTATGATAGATATTGCAATATATTTAACTAAGAAATTTTTCAAAAAAACATAATATGATACGATTTCTCAAATAACCTTCAATTTATTGATTATAAGGAGGTTGAGAGAAAATTATGAACTATTATAATAACGATCATAAACGGCGCGATAATAAGCGTCGTTTTGCTAAAATTAGGCAAGAAAGCAATGAAAAACCAAAAGAATTACTATCTAGTGATACCCTTGAAGCAATCAATGATTGGCTCGCTAACTGTGTTCGTTATGAACGTTTTTTAATTAATAATGAACTTCAGTACGATTTAAGGCAAGGTGATGTCTTTGAAATCGACTATGGCGGAAGCGTTGGCGCTGAACTAAAAGGGCGACACTATGGAGTAATTCTTCATAATTCCAATGAGAAAACACAAACGGCATTAGTTTGTCCATTGGTTAGTATTCGTGATACAGACATTAAAGATAGTAGTTGGAGAATAAATATCGGTAATCTACAGTGGCGATTTAGTAACTATGAGAGCATTGCTTTAATTAGTCAAATAAGAGCAATTGATAAAGTTCGCATTTACGCAAAAGCATTAATTGGTCTTGAAAATGTTCCTGAAGACCAACGGCCAAACCGTGTTCCAGTAGCAATCTTAACTGAAAAGCAAATGGAAATAATAATCGAAAGTTATTTTAAATTACTTCGAAACAAACTATATTAATTAAACGAAGAACTACAAAAAGTAGTTAATTAGTAGTTTATAAGTAGTTCGTAAGTTGTGGAAAACTGTGGATAAACCCACTTTTCAAGCATTTAAAAACAGTTACTTAGATTGTTGGTTAATATGTCTTTTTAAGAAAAACAAACATAACATCGTAAAATACTACTATCCGTTAACATAATATGTATTATTACAACTAACTATATATTCGGAAAATTAGTTATTCTCACCAAATAATTATAATAAGAAAGAAATAACCTCCTTATATAATAGAGAATAAAATATTTTCCTTCTATCAAGCGTTGATAACTACAATCGTTTTTAAGATAAAGAAAAAAGTTTCGCCTAGTGCAAAACTTCTTCAAATTGTTAGTTGGAATATTAACTAATCTAAATATTGTTCCATACATGCTTTTGTAAGTTCGTTGTGAATGTCTAGTTTTTTACTAAGCAAAAATTCTTTGTTTGCTTGTAAGACAATTATGAAGCCAGACTCATAATCTTTTAAGCATGCCTCTATTAAATCACGGGAATCAAAACCTCTTGTTGGTTCAATTTTATCTGCTGAATATAAAATCATTGCTAAAGGTGACATGTTTGTCGTTCCAGTAGCATGAAACTTAATAGCAGTTAATAATTCCTCATCAGTAATATTAAATGTCGTCTTTGCAATATACTCTCCAAGAAATTGATGATGAATCCACCGGTATAAATGAACATATTCAGGATAATACTTATTCATAATGGCAGTTTGGCGATTAGGGGCTACTTCTTTGCCAATATCATGAAGAAGGCCAGCTACAAAAGCTTTTTCAGCATCTAAATTGTTAGAAACAGCGATTTTACGAGCTAATTTTGCAACTTCAAAAGAGTGCGAAATTCGCTTCTCTCCAATGAACTTAGAAACAATTTTCATAAAATATAGTCTATTTTTTACTATATAATCAACGACTTCTTCTTTAGTATCTAAGGAATTTAGTGATCTAATCGCACTTGATGAGACATTAAAGGTTTCGCCCTTAATTACACGCATTCTAAAGCGCTTTTTATTCTCTTCGTTAAGAGGGTAATCTTCACGAAGATAAACAACTACTTCTGCTAAAGCAGCAATTTCATCAGGTTTATACCATTTATCGAATTGATTAGCTTGATCGCTACCTATTAAAAGGGCAAATTCATCTTTAGGATGCTTACTTTTTAATATTTCTAATGTATCAAAAGTGTAGTTTGTTTTTGACTTCTTCTTAAGTTCAACTATTGAAATATGAGCCCAAGGGATGTCATGAAGAGCTTTTTTCATCATATTAAGACGATGTTCTTCATTAGCGTTCATTTTTTTCCATCTAGAAGATGGTGCAATAACAAATTCAACAATATCCGCATTTAGTTCTTCTTTAGCTCTTTTTGCCATTAGAAAATGACCACGATGAATCGGGTCAAAAGAGCCACCGAAGATTATTCGTTTCATTTTGGTAATTTATACCTCGGATTTAAAAGATTTTGACGAAATAGAGTGATTACATGACCTCTTTTTTCAACTAGTTCGCAGTTTAAAACAAGTGTTAAATGTTCGATGATTTTAGGTATCTCATCAACTGCACTTTTTTGAATAGTAATTTTTATTAACTCCCGTGCACGTAAACCATTATCAATTAATTCAATTTGATTAGGACCAATAAGGTTTTTACCAATTTGATAATGAGTGTCTAGTTTTTGAGCTTCTTTTTTTAAAAACTTAACTTGTTCTTTTGTTAACATAGAATCCTCTAAATTTTACTCTTATTATGAGCGATCGAGACCCCTTGAGGAGCATAAACTCGAATCTTTTGGTTATTTTCTTTAAAAGAAACCCAACCTAAACCAGTCCATGAAATGTCACATTTTTGACCTTCCCCAACAAGAATATCAAAAGCATCTAAATCAGCAATTGATTTAATTTTTTTCGAGATTGGTCGAATCTTTTTATATTTAATCAAATTAGCAAATGTTTGATTTGCCCAACGTAGCTGAGTTCTTATTACCTTAACATCGTTAGAAACATATAATGTAAATGAAGTTCTAGACCCACTTAGAAAATCGATCCTAGCAATTCCACCAATTAATAAGCTTTGCTGAGGCAATAATTGATAAACGCGTGGCTTTACTTCTGTTCGTGGAACAATATCTCTAATTACTTCTCGCTCCATAAGACCAAGCATGCTATTGCTGATTGCTAGGCCAGGCGTATCAAAAATTGAAACTTTCTCATCAAGAGGGATTTCAATTACTTTTAACGTCGTATTTGGATAAATACTTGTTGTAATATAGTGTGATGTTTCATTTTTATAAACCTTTAAAAAGGCGTTAATAAGTGAACTTTTACCGCTACTAACTGAGCCAATAACATAAATATTGCGCTTGAATCCATAGTCTTGTAAACGTGGTAAAATTTCTTTTAAATTAAAGTTTTTGGTCGCACTTGTAATAAATATTTCACGAACTTTTAAAGAAGCCGCTTCTGCTCTTTCTTTTAAAAATTCAATAAGTTTTTCATCTTTTACCGATTTTGGTAATAAGTCTCTTTTAGTACCAAAAAGAATAACATCTGACTTTTGTAAAGCCTTATTAATTTCGCGATTAAAACTAGCTTCAAAGTTAAAAAGATCAACAACATAAACAAAAAGGGCATTACTTGCTTGCGCTTGCTCAAGTAATTTAAAGAAATCTTCACTAATTACTGGTTCTATAGGGGTGTCTTCGTTATAATTTCTTAACTTAAAACAGCGCTGACATAAAAGGACATCCCGTTCATTGAAAAGATTTTCAGGTACATAGCCTTCTAAATTTTCATCAACGGTCTGAAGTGCTGCTCCACATCCATAGCATCGTTTAGCTTTTTTTACATTTTCATTCATAATCTTCCCTCCAATTACGTAATTTATGTTGTTTTGCTAACTTTTTTCTTATTGGTCGATCAAATAGACGGTTAAAGTGCGTTGTCCATTGATCTTCTTTAACAATTTTCTCAGTTAGAATCGAGCGAATTCCTACTCGCTTACTTGCTCTAACATCAGTAATAAGTTGATCACCGATTAAAATTGTTTCTTCTTTTTTAAGCCCATGTTTTTCAAATAATTTATTGAATTTAAAGGCAAATGGTTTTCTAGCCGAATAAAGAAAGTTAACTTCCAATTCATTAGCATAACCTTCAACACGTCTTTTTTTATTGTTTGTTACAATTATGACATTGAAGCCGGCATTTTTTAAACTAGCGATTAAGTTAATCGCTCGCTCACTAGGAGAAAGTGAGCGATAAGAATCTAGGGTGTTATCAAGATCAATAATAATGTTCTTAACGCCGATTTTTTTATAAAAAGCAGGCGGAATTTCATATACTGATTGAGCATGATAAGTTGGGGTATATCTTGACATATTAATTCCTCATTACTATTTTATAGTATATGAAGACAAAATTAAACTTAAAGAACTTTTTGTTCTTTAAAATAATACATGATATGTAATATTAAATATATAATATTTTAAGTTTAATCGTCTTCTAAAATGTCAAAAATTGACATTTGTTCGTATTCAACTTCTTTACGTTTAGTTGATTTTTCTATTGTTTTAATTGTCGCAACTTCTGTTTGAATTACAGGTTCATGTGCTTTAGTGTCTGAACTTATCGTTCTAACTAACATACGGTAGAGTCCTACAAAAACTTCACCTTTTCCAAGTTGATCAATATTTTGTTTAGCGTATTTATCTGTTGAGGTTAGTTTAACATCATCAATAACGACTGGAACAAGGTTATTATTATCCGTTAGATTGTAGGCAATAAGACTATCTTCAAGTGTTTTATCAATTGCAAGAACTCCAACAATATTATGAACATCGCTTTTAAATGAGCGCATAACATACTGCATTTTGCCTAGACGTGCTGTTATTTCAAGATGATTAACATCTACAAGCCGGACATGACCTTTATTAGTTAGAATTCCAAGACGAATCTTTTCGCCTGGATGAACTGAAACTAGACCAATAATTGCATCATTTTTAAGTCGTGATATAGCTTTAACGCCAGCTGCTTTTAAACTAAGTGGGCTAACTTCGTTTTCATTATAATAACTAGCGCTTCCATTTCTAGTAACGACGACTAGATCACTATTTCCGCTTGTTGCAACAACATCAACAAGATAATCACCCTTACTTAAGCGAATACAAATAAGCGGTCTAGAGAAACGAATCGCGGTAAATTCACTAATCAAACTACGTTTAATTCGTCCTTTACCAGTAACCATTGTAAAGTAGAGATCATCACGGAATTCTTTGATTACAAAGGCTTTTATTAGTTTTTCATCAGGACTTAAAGTAACAATATAATTTAAGTGTTTGCCCTCATCTTTCCAGCGACCTTCATGAATTGTATATACAGGGATATAGCAATAATTCCCTTTATTAGTAAATACAATAATCGTATCTTTATTATTTGCTTCATCTGCCATTACAAGAAGATCACCGCTTTTAATTCCAGGTAGAGCATTTTCTCCACTTGATACATATGAGCGCATTGAACTTCGCTTTAAGTAGCCATCTCGCGTAATTGCAATCATAACATCTTCATCTGCAATTAAGTCGCGTTTATCAATTTCAATAATTTCGCCTCGTTCCTTAATTGAGGTACGACGATCATCACCAAATTTTTTACTAATTTCTTTTAAGTCGTTAATCAAAACGCGGTTAAGGGCATTTTCATTTGCTAATATCTCACGTAAATTACTAATTTCTTTTTCGATGCTATCTTTTTCATTAACTAACGTTGTAATATCAGTATTACTTAATCGATATAACTGCATCGTTAAAATTGCTTCTGCTTGCTCAGCTGTAAAATCAAAAGCTACAATTAAATTTTCTTTAGCGTTGGCTTTATCTTTACTTTTACGAATTAGTTTTACAACATCATCTAAAATACTGATAGCTTTCATTAAACCATCGACGATATGAAGCCTTTTTAAGAGCCGTTCTAGATCAAATTCGCTTCTTCGTCTAATAACTTCGACTTGATGGTCAATATAGTAATCAACAATTTGAAGTAAATTTAGGGTTTGGGGTCTATTATCTGCAATCGCAACAACATTAGCGTTATAACTAGTTCTAAGAAGCGTCTTATTAAGTAGATATTCAGTGATAACTTCGCTATTGGCGTCTTTTCTTAAGTCAACGACAATTCGTAAACCTTTACGGTCGCTTTCATCGCGAAGTTCTAAAAGACCATCGATTGCTTTCTTTTCGATAATATTACCTATATCTCGAAGAATAATTGATTTATTAACTTGATAGGGAATTTCAGTTATGACCATTTTTTGCAGATTATCTTCATTAACAATTTCCCATCTTGCTTCAATTTCAATTCTTCCGCGGCCTGTTGTATAAATCTTATCTAGGCCGTCACTTTTATAAACAATCCCGCCGGTTGGGAAATCTGGACCTTTAATAAATTCACGTAAATCTTCAATAGTTGCCTTTTTATGTGTGATTCGATAAATAATTGCCTCGACAACTTCTTTCATGTTATGAGGAGGAATTTCGGTTGCAACTGCTACTGCAATACCTTGCGAACCATTTAAAAGTAAATTAGGAAAGCGAGACGGTAAAACAACGGGCTCAAGATCAACATCATCAAAAGTAAGTTGTTTATCAACGGTGTTTTTATCAATGTCTCGTATTAATAATTCACTTAGTTCATTAAGTCTAGCTTCGGTATAACGATATGAAGCCGGTGCATCCCCATCAATTGAACCATTATTACCTTGAAAATCAATTAAAGGATAACGGAGGTTCCAAGGTTGAGATAGACGCGCAAGTGCTTCATAAATTGAACTATCACCGTGTGGGTGATAGCGGCCCATAACCGCCCCGACGGAATGGGCGCACTTGCGAGTTGGCTTTGTATGGACGTTTCCTTCATCATACATACAATAAACAATCCGTCTTTGAACTGGTTTTAGCCCGTCTCTAACATCAGGAATTGCTCTATTTTGGATGACCTCTTTAGCATATAAGCCAAAACGATCACCCATGATTTCTTCCATTGGCATTTCGATGATATGTTCTTCGATTTGAGGTTGTTTAACAACTTTTTTAGTTGTTTTTTTAGTTTTCTTACTCATTTTATCTAACCTCTTCTATGAATTCATCGTATGCGTTAAAGTCAATGTTTTCTTCAATCCATTTTCTTCTAACTGATGGATCTTTACCCATAAGAACACGAACTCTCATCGCAACTAGGAGTGGATCTTCAATATTTACACGAATCAAACTACGATTTTCAGGATTCATTGTTGTATCCCAAAGTTGTTCAGCGTTCATTTCTCCTAACCCTTTATAGCGATTAATTTTATAGTTAGCACCTATTTCTTGTTTGGCTTCTTCTAGGGTTTTATCATCCCAGGCATAGCGATAAACAAGTTCACCTTTTTGATATTTATAAACTCGATATAGGGGTGGGGCTGCTAAATAAATCATACCTGCTTTTAATAAAGGTGTCATATAATGATAGAAAAATGTTAATAAGAGAGTTTGAATATGGGCACCATCAGTATCAGCGTCAGTCATAATAATGATTTTTCCATAACGCGATTCACTAATATCAAAGTCTTTACCAAAGCCTGCACCAATTGTGTTAATAAGGGTAGCAAACTCTTCATTTTTTAACATTTTTTCAACAGTATTTGTATCAGTATTAAGCGGTTTTCCACGAAGCGGTAAAATAGCCTGAAATTCACGATCACGACCACTGCGCGCGGTACCACCTGCGCTATCACCTTCAACGATAAAGAGTTCGTTTCGTGAGTAGTCTTTACTTTGAGCAGGTGTTAATTTGCCGCTTAAAATCATCTCATTTCGCGGTTTTTTTGTTTTTCTTAATGTTTCTTTTGCTTTTCTTGCTGCAAGTCTAGCAGCTTGAGCATCAGTACATTTTTTTACTAAAGCAACTGTAAATTCACGATTTTCATGAAGGTAGTATGTTAATTTATTGTAGATAAAGTTATTTAGTGCACTAAAGGCTTCTGGGGTTCCTAATTTTCCTTTAGTTTGACCTTCAAATTCAGTTGGTTCTTCAGGAATTCGAAGCGAAATAATTGCAGTTAATCCTTCCCGGATATCACTTCCTTCAAGTTTTTGTTTTCCGCGCAGTAAATTATTTTCTGTTGCAAAATCGTTTACACATCGAGTAAGACCTGTTCTAAAACCGGTTTCATGAGTACCGCCATCTTTTGTTCTTACATTATTTACATAAGAAAGCACCGTTTCACTATAGTCCTCGATACAATATTGCATCGCTATTTCAATTTCCATTTTAAAATTAGCACGATTAATGCCAGTGACATCAACTATTTCTTCAAAATAAATAACCGAACTTATGGGCTTTTTATTTTGATTTATGATTTCCATGTATTCAAAAAGTCCATTTTCATAATAGAATTTTTCTTCTAGGCCAGTTCGTTCATCTTTAATAAAGAAATTAACTTTCTTTAAAAGAAACGCACGTTCTTGAAGGTGTGATGTAATTGTATCCCACTTAAATTCAACAGTTTTAAAAATTTCAGGATCTGGTTTAAAAGTAACAAGGGTACCAGTTCTATTTGTATTACCAATAATTTCAAGAGGTTGTACAAGCTTTCCACCATTTTCATAACGTAAATGATGAACTTTCCCTTCGCGCCAAACGGTTACATCAAGCCATTCACTTAGCGCATTAGTAACAGCAGCTCCTACGCCATGAAGACCAGCACTTGTTTTATAAGAGCTTTCAGAAAATTTTCCACCAGCATGAAGCGTTGTAAAAATCAAATGTACCGCTGGTAAGCCGGTTTTTTTATTAATTCCTGTTGGAATACCACGTCCATCATCTTGAACGCTAATTGATCCATCTTTATGAATAGTGACTGAAATTTTATCTCCGTGTCCATTCATTGCTTCATCAACTGAGTTATCGACAACTTCCCAAACAAGTTGATGTAAGCCAGCTGTGTTTGTTGAACCAATATACATTGCAGGGCGTTTTCTTACGCCTTCTAAACCTTCTAAAACATCAATAGAATCAGCAGTATATGTGGTGTTTTTTAATTTATCAGTCATATCAAATTATCCTTTACATAATTTCGTATCTTATTATACCAAAGTTTTATAAAACTTTAAGCCCGATTTTGAAATCGCATTTTCATTATACTTTTTAATTAGCACTTTTAAAAATGTTTTTTCATATAAGTGGAGAATTAACTCATTTGTGATATAGTATTTAAGGACAAAGTCCAAAACTAGAAAAATGAGGCAAAAATGGAAACTTTATATAGCGTCTTAATTATATTTGGTGCGATTATATGCGGTTATTTAATCGGATCTGTTTCAACATCTATTTTAATTGGGCGCATTTTTTATAAAGTTGATATACGCGATCATGGTTCAGGTAATGCAGGTGGGACAAATGCTGGCCGTATCTTAGGAAAAAAAGCTGGTGCTGCTGTTATTATTATCGATATTTTAAAGATGGTAATATTTCACTGGGCTCTGACTTTAATCCTTCGTTTTACTTCATTAGGAGATCTTGTAAATCCTAATTTCACCATATATATTGCTTGTTTTTCACTTACTCTTGGTCATTGTTTTCCAATTTTCCATAAGTTTAGAGGCGGAAAAGCCGTCAGCGGAATCGCTGGTTTTGCTCTTGCAACAAACTGGTTAGTTTTTCTTGTAGCATTTATTGTTTTTGTTACTATTCTTAAACTTAAAAAAATGGTTTCTCTTTCAAGTATTACTGGTTCATTAACAATTTCTGTCATGAGTCTAGTTGTTATGATACCCTCTCTAGCTAATATTACATTTTATCCTCTTGTTTATATAACTTGGTGGTATCCTTTTTTCTTAGCTTTAACATGTGCGGTATTAATCATTTTACATTCGTCAAATATTAAACGAATTATTAAAGGTACCGAACGAAAAATTACTTGGTTAAGATAGTTTGGTTATCTTTTAGTAGTTTATTGGTAGTTAGTCAGTAATAAAATAAGTAATAAAAAAGCGACACTAATTAATAATGTCGCATTTTTTTCTTACTAAATATGTAGTTATTGCTTCATTGAGCGCATAACAGCACGCACTTGTGCTTCACTTGGCTTACGCCCAGTAGCAGAAAGCATTGCACGAACTTGTTTTTCTGAAATAGGCGGATTCTTCTTTAGTTGAACTTGGAAAACTTTTCTAGAAATAAAGAAACCAAGAACTAAGCCTAGCACTAAGGCTCCAACGCCAATACCAATAATTCCACCAGTAGACATTAAAATAATCATAATTATGCTCGTCCATCGTAAGCGCCGTTATCGGTTCTTACTAGAACTACTTCTCCTTCCTCAATAAATAATGGAACACGTATACGAAGACCAGTTTGGCAAACTGCATCTTTAGTTGCGTTTTGAACAGTGTTCCCACGAACACCTGGATCACATTCGGTAATCTTTAGGGCAACCTTAGCAGGTAAGGTTATACCTAAAAGTTCGCCTTCGTATGAAGCAATTTCAACTTCATGACCTTCGACAAGGAATTGCATTTCCCATTCAAGCATGGTTTTTGGAACTTCAACTTGTTCAAATGTATCATTGTTCATAAAAACAAGACCATCACCAGCATCATAAAGATATGACATTGTCTTTTTACTAATTGAAATACGATCAATTTGATAACCAGAGTTGAAAGTTAATTCAGTAATTGCACCTGTACGTACATTTTTTACTTTTAATTTAGCGACCATTTTTCTCATCGCAGTTTTATTTAGTAAAATATCTAGTACATTGTAGAGATTGCCTGCTTCAATAAAATAATTGCCAGGTCTTAATTCAGTTACGTTAATCATTTTTTATCACCTCTTTTTCATTAAAATTATATCATTATATGTTATTTATAACAAATAGAACAAATATCACATTAATAAGTATGGATTGGTCTCTAATTCGTGTCGTAAAATAGTTGGTTTATCTCCATGGCCTGGATAAATTAGAAGCTTAGGATCTAGCTTTTTTATTTTACTAAGACTTTCAGAAATTTTTTCGGGTTCACTTGTTACTAGATCAACTCTTCCTATAGTTCCATTAAAAAGAGTGTCGCCGGTAAAAAGAATATTATGTTCTTTAAGTAAATAACAAACACTTCCTTTTGAATGAAACGGTGTATGAATAACTTCAAATGTAAAATCACCTATTTTAAGTTCATCACCATCACTTATTGATACTAGACCTTCTTTAAGAGGTTCACCAATTTGCATAAAAAAGAGACTTTTTTGATATTTTATAGGGTTTGTTAACCATTCTTCATCTTCTTTATGAACATAAACGGGACAATTAAAGGTAGCTTGAAGTAAACTAGCACCTTTTGAGTGATCAAAGTGGCCATGTGTAATTAAAACTGCTATAACTTTATCGTATTTTTCTTTAATCATATTAGCAAGGGAAGGGTCTTTTGAACCTGGATCAACTACAATTACTCCTTCTTTGCTAGTGACTAAATAACAATTAGCAGCTTGTAGATTTTGTGGAAATGTTAAATGAATAACCATAAATATTTATATATTGTAAAAAAATAAAGCCGTAGCTTTATCTTTTTTCTCTATGTAAAGTGTTTTTATTGCAACGTGGGCAATATTTTTTTAATTCAAGCCGATCTGGAACGTTCTTTTTATTTTTACTACTTAAATAATTTTCTTCGTTACATTCGGTACATCTTAACATAATTCGAGTACGCATTTATCTACCTCCACTAATACGGCTTGTATTGTAGCACATAAAATAATTAAATACTAGAATAAAGATGAATTATTATCTTAGCAATTAAATGCTATAATAAAATGGAAATATCGGAGAAGATATGAAACGAACTGAAACAAATAAAATTAAAGTCGGCAATCTTACAATCGGTGGTACAAATACTGTTTTAATTCAAAGTATGTGTAATATTAAAACTAGTAAAGTAAGCGAGATATGTGAACAAATTAACGATTGTGCTCGTTTAGGAGCTGATTTAATGCGTGTTTCTATCGTTGATAAAGAAGACGCATTAGCACTAAAAGAGATTAAAAAACATGTTTCTATTCCTCTAATTGCAGATATTCATTTTGATTATCGTTTAGCACTTCTTGCTATTGAAAATGGTGCTGATAAAATTCGTATTAACCCCGGTAATATTGGTTCAATTGATAAAATTCAGCAAGTAGTAGATGCCTGTAAAAAAGCTAATGTTTCGATTCGCATCGGTATTAATTCAGGATCTTTAGATAAAGAAATTATTAAAGAAGGCGAAAAAGTCACCCATATTCATCTTGTTAATAGTGCAAAAAAACACGTTAAAATCATTGAAGATATGGGCTTTACTGACATTGTTTTATCTTTAAAAGGAAGTGATGTTAAAGAAACTATTGCAGCTTATCGCTTAGCTAGTAAAACATTTAAATATCCGCTTCATTTAGGCATTACTGAGGCCGGAACTAAAGAGGTTGGTGTTATTCGCAGTGTCGCTGGCCTCTCGCCACTTCTTCTTGAAGGAATCGGAGATACGATTCGTATTTCTTTAACTGATAGTCCACAGGAAGAAATTAAAGTTTGTAAAAGACTTCTTCATGATATTGGACTATATCCAAACTATCCAACTCTTATTAGTTGTCCGACATGTGGACGAACTGAGGTGGATGTTAAAAAAGTAGCTAGTCAAGTACTTGAATTACTAGAATATACAAATAAAAAAATTACTGTCGCAGTTATGGGCTGTCCTGTTAATGGTCCAGGTGAAGCAAAACATGCTGATATTGGTCTAGCAGGTGGCAAAATGAAATGGGTGCTTTTTAAAAAAGGTCACGTCATCGATACAATCGATGAAAAAGATGCCTTTACAAGGCTAAAAAAAGAGATAGAATCTTTTAAATAACTTTGTTATAAATTTTCTTTACAAATTTGGTTGACATCTGTTCAACCTTTTCTTATACTATCTTTAGTTCGGTGAGGCGAACCATTATGAAAACTATATGCAATTTAAAGTACAATCAAACAGGCCGCGTAGTGGCGGTACATGGTGAAGGCCACGTTCGTAAAAGACTTTTTGATATGGGCGTTACTCCATCTATTGAAGTTACACTTTTAAAGTGTGCTCCACTTGGAGATCCAATCGAAATTTTAATTCGTGGTTATCATCTTTCATTACGAAAAGACGAAGCTCTTCTCGTTGAAGTGGAGGTTTTAGAATGATTAAAGTAGCACTTGCGGGTCAACCAAACAGCGGTAAAACGACCCTTTTTAATATTCTTACAGGTGCTCGTGCACATGTTGGTAACTGGCCTGGTGTAACAGTCGAAAAACGTGAGGGATTATATAGAAAAGACCGAACTAATGAAGCAATCTCAATCGTTGACTTACCAGGTATTTACTCACTTTCTCCCTATACAACCGAGGAAATTATTTCTCGTGATTATTTATTAGGGAAAAACTGTGACATTATTATTAATATCATTGACTCAACGACGCTAGAGAGAAGTTTATATTTAACTACTCAGCTATTAGAAACTAATATTCCGCTTGTTATAGCACTTAATATGAGTGATGAACTTCAAAAAAGTGGAAAGCAAATTGATGTTAAATTACTTGAAAAGCGTTTAGGAGTTCCAGTTATTTCAATTTCTGCTCTTCGTGAAGAAGGAATTAATGAACTCATTGAAGCAGTTAGAAAAAACGCTAAAAAGAAAAGAAAAGCACGAACGGTATTAGAAAATAGCGAAATTAGTGAAACGATTAACTTGCTTGAAGAAAATTTCCGTAGCAATGAAGTCGTTGAACCTCTATTTCATGCTATTAAACTTTTAGAAAATGACGAATATGAAATAAAAAAGCATCCAGAAGCACTGAAGTTTCTTAAAAACAGCGATTTCAAGTTCACTTCTACTACTTTTAATGATGATGTAGAAGCTTTTATCGCGGATGCAAGATATCGATGGATTGTTGCTAATTTAGAAGGTGTTGTTTCCGTTGTCACTAAAGAGGAAACTACACCAAGTAAAAAGAAACGTAAATTAAGCCGTACTGGTTTAGCTGATAAAATTCTTACACATCGTATATTCGGTATTCCGATCTTTATAGCGATTGTATTCATTATTTTCCATCTTACATTTTCTGAAAACTTCCTTTTTATTGGCGGTCTTCTTGGTGAAGATTTTGTAACTCTACCTGGAACTGCATTTGAAGGTGTATTTGGTGAGGGGGGTATAAATTCGCCAGGTGTAATTTTATTTAATCTATTAGAATTAGCTTGTAATAGCATCTCAGATGGATTAGCAAGTATTTATAAAGGGCCAGCTTGGCTTGGAGGCCTTCTATTTGATGGTATCTTAGCAGGTGTCTTTGCTGTTTTATCGTTTTTACCACAAATTATTGTTTTATACTTCTTCATTTCCCTTCTTGAAGATACTGGCTATATGGCTCGAGTCGCCTTTAATTTAGATCGTATTTTCCGAAAATTCGGTCTTTCAGGTCGCTCAATTATCCCAATGCTTATGGGCTTTGGTTGTTCAATTCCTGCAATGATTAATGCAAGAACACTAAAAAGCGAACATGAGCGCGTTGCAACAATTAGAGTTATTCCATTCTTTAGCTGCGGTGCAAAAGTTCCGATTCTACTCGCGGTTTCTGGTGGAATCGTCCAATATTTTGGTGTAGGAAACGTTGATATAATTGTCTTTTCAATGTATGCAATTGGTGTTGTTTTAGCAATGATTACTGCAATTATTATGCGTAAAACCATGTTAAAAGGTGAAACTACACCATTTATTATGGAATTACCGCCATATCGTTTGCCAAAAGCAAAAGCATTATTTATACATCTATACGATAAGGCTAAACACTTTGTTAAAAAAGCCTTTACTATTATTCTTGTTTCTTCAGTTGTAGTATGGTTTTTAGCTCACTTTAGTTTCAATTGGGAGTTCTTAGAAGATAGCCAAATTGAACAAAGTATTTTAATGAATGTTGCTCAATTAGTACGACCTTTATTTACTCCTTTAGGTTTTGGTAGCCAACTTACAAAATACGGGTGGGTCTTTATCGCTGCAGCTGTAACAGGCTTAATTGCTAAAGAAAATGCAATTGGAACATTTGGAACAATTGCTGCTTCTTTAGCAGCAGCCGGTCTAATTACCATTGGTGGTGATAGCGATGTCGATAGTGTAACGGCGATGATTCAGTTAACTAACATTAACTTACCTGCCTTACTTTCTTTTATCGTTTTTAACATGACTACTATTCCTTGTATGGCGGCAGTAGCCACTGCTAAGGCCGAATTAACAAGAAAACAATTCATAGGAACAATAATATTCTGGTTAGTAGTATCTTATGTAATTTCAAGTTTCATCTATCTAATCGGTAGTTGGTGGTGGACATTATTTATTATTCTTGCTATCTTAGGTTTAGCGGTAGTTGGATATTTCCTATACCAAAAATACCAAAATAATAAGGTTGCAAGAGTATAAGTGAGTAAGAAAATTTATGAATCCGGCGAGATGTATTTAGAAACAATACTTCGCCTTAAAGAAACACAAGAAACAGTTCGATTTGTTGATATTGTCAAAGAAACAAAAAAGGCAAAATCAACTGTTTCACAAGCTTTAAATGAATTAAAAACAAAAAGCTTTTTAAAAGAAGGTCCTAACGGCGAACTTCTTCTAACCAAAAAAGGAAGAAAAGTCGCTGAAGACATATATGAAAAACACCGTGTTTTAACCGAGTTTTTCATTAAGCTTGGTGTTGACCCTCGTATAGCTGAGGAAGATTCTTGTAAGTTTGAACACGATATTAGTGAAGAAACTTTTCAAGCCATTAAAAAAGCATTAGAAAAAGGCGAGCCTCTATAGAGAGTCTCGCCAATTTTTATTAAATTGATTTGCTCTTAACATAGCAATCTCCGCCTTATAAGGCGGTTTTTTATCATAATATGGCGTTTCTAATATTTTAGGGATATGTGCTAGTAAGGGATGATGAACATATTTACTAATTGTTTCAAAGCCAATCGTCCCATAGCCAAGATTTTCATGACGGTCTTTTCTTGCTCCTCGTTCATTTTTACTATCATTAATATGAACGACTTTTAAACGCCCTAAGCCAATTTTTTCATCAAATTCTTTTAATATTTCATCAACTTTTGTTACATCATATCCTGCATCACTAATATGACAGGTATCTAAACATACACCAAGTCGTTCTGGTCTATCAACATTGTCGATGATATGACGGATATGTTCGAATTTATAGCCGATTTCACTACCTTTTCCTGCCATTGTTTCAAGGGCAATTATTACATCATCATTGTGATCATTTGCTAAAACTTCGTTTAACCCTTTGATTATTTGTTTCATCCCTTCTTCTTCACCTGCTCCAACATGAGAACCAGGATGAAGGACAAGAGTTTTAATACCAAAGTCAGCTACTCTTTGTAATTCTTTCTTTAAAAAATCGACTGCTAGTTCAGCGGTACTTGGATTAACTGAATTACCTAAATTAATAATGTACGGGGCATGAGCGATAATATGATCGCTATTCATGCCACTTTTTTTAAGCGCTTCTTTACCTTTATTAATATTTAGCCGTTCAGTAGGTAAACGATAACTATTTTGCGGAGCGCCGGTATAAATCATGAAAGTATTCGCTCCGTATGAGAGTGCTTCATTAACTGAACCTAAATAATAATCTGGGCTACTTAAAGATACATGACAGCCTAAAATTAATTCTTTATTCATTTTAAGATCCTTTCTTGTACTTTTCGCGTCTTTGTCGTTGAATATCTTTTTTTATCATTTCTCTTCGATGACGTCTTTTAACTTTATCGACAGCTTGTTTTACTTTCTTTTTATAACCTGGTTTAACAACATTCGAGCGAGTTCTTGCGATTGTACGTTGTATTTTATTATCAAGTTCTTTTTGTGAATCTGTTTTTGGTTTAGTTTTTGGTTTTTCAATTTCAGTTTCAATAAAGGTGCCATTACTAAACCGTAAAACATTAAAACTTACACCAAGAGATTCAAGTTTTTCAACAGTTTTTAAACTATCGTGATCATAAAAGGAAAAACAATCTCCTTCTTGATCAAAACGACCTGTTCTTCCTGCGCGATGGAAATAAAATGCGTGATCTCGCGGGAAATTAACATTAAGAACATCGCTAATGTTAGGAATATCTATCCCACGAGCGGCAATATCACTTGCAACTATTATTCTAAATTCATCATTACGAATTCTTCGAAGCATTTGTTTTCGTTCTCTAGGAGTTAAATTACCGTGTAAAATGCCACATTTTATTCCGCTATTTACTAAATATTTAAATAAATTATCAACCTCTTCAACTTCAGAGCAGAAAATTAAAAGTAAATATGGATTACGCCATTTTATAAAGTCGCGAACGATTTCAAAACGATTTTGATGGTGAACATCGATTAAATGATGTTTAACACGTTCGCTAGTTTGATAGACATCACTCATTTCGATAATATGTGAAGAACCAACATAATGTTCAATAATTGAATTTAGCGTTTTAGGAATAGTTGCAGAAAAAATCATTATTTGCGGACTATCTAGTTGAAGCAATATTTCATTTACAATTGGTAAAAACCCTGAATCCATAAGCATATCAGCTTCATCTAATACTAGTGTTTTTACGGTTCTAAGAGTAATAACGCTATTAACAAATCCTATATCTTTTAAACGACCAGGTGTAGCGATTATAAGTTGAGGACCTAATGACATTTGTGCGATATTACGAGTCTTTTCAATACCTCCAGCAAGAAGTAAAATGCGGAAATTTCCAAATTTTAGATTAATTTCAGTTGAAAAATCATAGATTTGTTTAGCCAGTTCTCTTGTAGGAGCAAGGATTATTGCTTGAACCTCATTTATATCAGCATTTAATTTATTTAAAATTGGAACTAAAAAAGCATGTGTCTTACCTGATCCAGTTTCTGAACGTGCTAAAAGAGATTCACCGCGTAGAGCGATTGGAATCACTTTTTCTTGTACTGGTGCTAGATTTATATAACCTAGTTCAGCTAAAACATCGACAAGTTCTGTTTTTAAATTAAATTGCTTAAATAACGCCATCTTTTCCTCAGCCGTTATTATACTATAAAATGGTGTTTTTGTGTTATTATATGCATGAGGAAGACTATGAGATTATTTGTTGCAAAACCACAAGGATATTGCTTTGGAGTAACAAGGGCAATTGATCTAGCATTAAAGGTTAGGAATGATTTTCCTAAGGCGAAAATTGTTGTCGTTGGTATGTTAGTGCATAATGATGAAGTCACAAAACTACTTGAATATAACCAAATATCTACTAAAAAAGGACTTAAGAGTGAATTAATTGATTTTTTAAGGAATGTTGACCCATCAACTCATCTTATTTTCACGGCTCATGGTCATCCTGTTGAATTTAATAAAATAGCACATGAACGAAACTTAATAGTTCATGATGCTACTTGTAAAATGGTTCAATTAAATCTAGATAAAATCAAGGAAAACCTCTTAAAAGGTCATCAGGTTATTTATATAGGGAAAAAAGGTCACCCTGAAGTTGAGGCTGCTCTTTCAATTAGTAATAACATCTTCTTATATACAAATAATAAGGATTTTGATTTTTCAAAAATTACTGACGAATCACCTTATGTAATAAATCAAACTACTCTATCAATTTTTGAAATACAATCATATCATCAAAGAATTATGCAAAGAATCCCTGGGGCAAGAATAGTTGATGAGATTTGTAATGCTACAAGACTACGCCAAGAAGCTGTAATGAAAATACCCGGAGAAGTTGATCTTATTTATATTGTCGGCGGTGATCAATCAAGTAATACTGCTAAGTTAGTTGAAATTGCTAAATTAACTCACCCAGATAGTGTTGTAAAAAGAATAAAAACGGTCGCTGACATTGATGTCAACGACCTAAAAGCTGTAACTTATGTAGGAATTTCAAGTGGAGCTTCAACTCCACCTCATCTAGTTGATGAAATTATCCACTTTTTAGAAGGTTTTTAAACCCTAATTACCTTTGGAGGCATTTCATGGGTAATTGTTTTGATTTTAAGTGCTGGATCTAAGTCTAACAGCACTTTTTTTAATTGTTCCATAAAAATGTTCTCGATTTCATGTGGTAAATCTAGATAATTATAGTTAGCTAATTCAATATCTCTTCTTACATAATGAGGTACATCACCACTAATAAAAAGGTCATAACCTTCTTCTTTTGCTACCTTCCAGGAGCGACTACCTGCGCCGCCTACAATTGCGACTGATCTAATTAGTTGCTCTCCTTTATCAATCAATAAACCATACGGAACATTAAGAATTTTAGTAGCAAAACTAGCAAATTCAGCGATTTTAAACGGTTCTTTTAACTCTCCACCTCTTGCCATTGGATTATTTTCTAAGGGGCGAATATTAATTAATTCTAATCTTTCTGCCAGCGCATCGTTCATACCTTGTTTTCCGCTATCAAAGTTAGTATGAAGTGAATAAACCGGAAGATTAATTTCATCTAAGTACAAAGCGAATTCTTTCTTATCTTCGTCTTTTTTAAAGACTTGAAAGCGTGTTCCATAAATAAAGGGATGATGGGTAAAAACAATATCTGGTTTAAAAACCAAAACTTCTTCAATAATTGAGCGATCTAAATCTAAACAAATGACAATCCTTTCAATTTTCTCGGGTAACTTGCCAGTCATTAAACCTACAAAGTCATGATTTTCTTTCGCAATTCGTTTTGGATAAAGTTTTCCAAAGTATCTAAGTAATTTTCTTGTTTCAATCATAAGATATTTTTTATCCTTTCTTGTTCTGCAATTATCTCAAGTCTTCGATGGGGAGGTAATTCATCTTGTTTAAGCAAAGCTACGTTTCTAAGATAGATTTTCTTCCATTTTTCTTTAAAAGCAGGAGTTTTTTTACGAATATTAATCGGGCCAAATTCAGTTTCAAGGTTGCAAACTGGACAAGCTGCATTGATTGCAACAATAATTTCATAAAAATGACGACCTTCTTTTACGACTTCTTCATCAATAATCATAAATCCTAAAAATGATAGCATTTTACGAACACTTGGTTCGTTGTTATTAGGAGCAAGAATTAGTTTTTTAATATTATCAAGTTTTTGTTGACCTTTTGATAATATTTCACAAAGAAGTTCGCCGCCCAATCCAGCAATTACAAGCGTATTAACTCTTTTAGGTAAACGATCTAGCCCATCTCGAAGAGCAGTTTTAATAACTTTTTCTAAGTTTGCTTCTTTGACTTTTTTATTTAAATTGTCAAATGGACCTTTTTTATTATCACTTGCATAAACATATTTATGTCCATGCAATGCTAAAAAGATTGGTAGTTGACCGCTGTCGGTTCCGATATCACCAACTACATCTTCAGTTTCAATAAATTGAGAAATAATTTTTAAACGTCTTGATAACATTAATCTTTCTCATGATAATCTGCTAATCTACGACTACGATTTGGATGACGTAGTTTTCGAATCGCTTTTGCTTCAATTTGTCTAATCCTCTCACGAGTAACACCAAATTCGCGGCCTACTTCTTCAAGAGTTCGAGGTTTATTATCATCTAAACCGTAACGTAGGCGTAAAACACGTTCCTCACGAGGAGTTAAATCTTGCATAACTTGGTATAATTCATCATTTAAAAGTGATGTTCTTGTGAACTCGGTTGGACTTTCAACTTCCTTATCTTCAACAAAATCACCTAAATGAGAGTCGTTTTCTTCCCCAATTGGTGTTTCAAGACTCACAGGTTCCATCGCTATTTGTTGAATTTCACGAATTCTCGCTGGAGTCATTTTTTCATCATCAAGTGCTTTACTTATTTCTTCGGGTGTTGCTTCTCGGCCAAGTTCTTGCGTTAATTTACGTTGAGTACGACTAATTTTATTAATCGTTTCAACCATATGAACAGGAATTCTAATTGAACGGCCTTGATCTGCAATTGCTCTAGTAATCGATTGTCTAATCCACCAAGTAGCATAAGTTGAAAACTTATAACCCTTCTTATAATCGAACTTTTCGACAGCCTTAATTAAACCTATATTACCTTCTTGGATTAAATCTAGAAACTGCATATTAGCGTGACTATAGCGTTTGGCAATACTAACAACAAGACGTAAGTTACTGCTAATTAGTTCATCTTTTGCACTTAAATCACCATCTTCATGATAGGCTTTAGCTAGTGCTTGTTCTTCATCTTGTTTTAAAAGTTCATAATTACCAATTTGACGAAGGTACATTTTTACTGAATCACTAACATTAATATCATTACGTGGTTGTTGTCTGATTTTTTCTTGACTAATTTCTTCTACTTGTTCATCTTCTTCATCTTCTGAGTCAAACATTTCATCAAACATTTCATCTTCTTCAGTAGTTTCGCTTATTTTCTTTTCAATTTCTTCTTCGCTGATGTTTTCATCATCAATATCTTCATCATCTTCATCATCAAATTCACCAGTAACAATGTCGATTTTCTTTTTTTGGAAAAATTCAACTAATTCATCTAAATCGTCATCATCAAAACTATATTTTCGAAAAGCATCAAAAATTTCATCTTGTTCTAGATAACCATTCTTTTTACCTCGTTTTACAAGACGATCTTTAATTTTTTGGATTTCGTTCTTATCATCCTCTTCATCATCAAAGTTAGGAACTTCAAAATCTTCCTCATCTTCGTCGTCAAATTTAACTGTTTCTTCTTCAATATCCATTAATTGTTCTTCTTGCTCTTTTAGAGTCTTTTTTTCTTTTTTTGCCATCAGTTAGAACCTCCTTTTGGATCTTTTCCTTTTTTATTCAAGCGTTCCTTACGTTGTTTTCGTAAATGTTCCGCTAAAATTGCTTTTTCAATTGGATCACTAGTTTGTGATAGAACCTCTTCTTCAATAATTTTTGCTTTATATGATTCTTTTTCTTCATTAATTGCTCGAAGAGCATCATTAAGCTTATTTTGATTAAATGTTTTTGTTTTATCGTTTTCTTCTAAATACATTACTTCATCTTGATAATATTTTTTTCGTTCATCTTCTAAAAGACTACTATTTAAATAGTTATATATATTAGCGTATACATGTTCATCATCATCTTTTTTTACAATTGTTAAGTATTGAGCAATATATTGATAAAATTCGTTGATGAACGTTTTAACATTTGTGTTATAAAATTTAACAGCTTCAGGAAAATGAATCATTTGATATAAAATTGTTTGCTCAGCTAGTTGAAGTTTTGATATTTCACGTTTGCGTAGCAATCTATCATCAACTTTTATTGCTCTTTCATATTTTTGATCACGTTCAAGCCGGTTTTTATAAGCTGCAACTTCAGCTTCTAAAGTAGATCGACCAAAATTAGTTATTTTAACGAGTTTATTTAAATAATCATCGATATCAAGCGCTGATTTTAGATTGGCAATCGTAGGTAAAAGACTATTAACAAAGTCCTTTCTTTCTTTTAAATTCGATAATGGATTATGTTTTAAATAGTAATTAAGTGTAAATGTACTTTTATCTACTAGGTTGTTTAAAAAGCGCAGTAATCCTTCTTTACCTTCTGCTTTTAAGATATCATCAGGATCACGCATATCATCTTTATTATCAACGATTGTATAGGTTAGATTAGCCTTATCGAGCACTTTTGTCATTGCTAAAGTAGCACTTTGTCCAGCTTCATCACCATCAAGGCATAAACGAACTTCAGCATTTAACATACGTAATAGATTAATATGATCTTTTGTTAATGCAGTGCCCATTAGTGCAACAACAGATTCTATCCCAACTTCATTTAAGGCGAAAACATCCATAAATCCTTCTAAAACATATACATAACCAGTATTTCGAGCAATCGATTTAATCCTATGATAGTTATATAAAATACTAGTTTTATGGAAAACAGGTGTCTCTGGAGAGTTCATATATTTAGCTGTCTTTTCGCCTTTTTTATAAATTCGACCGCTAAAGCCAACAACTCTTCCTTCTTGGTCATGAATTGGGAACATTATACGACCTTGATTGACATCAAAAGGTTTATCTAATGATCCTCCTAAAATTCCAATATCTTTTATTGTTTTAATACTATGACCTTTATTTAAAAGATAAGTTATCGTTTCATTACCTGAAATTGATGAAAGACCAATTCTATATTTTTTTCGCATATCTTGGTTTATTTTACGGTTTTCTAAATACTTAACTGCTTCTTCACCTTCTTTTGTAAGTAAACAAAATTCATAATAAGTTGTTAGATCATTTAAGGCTTTATACAAAGGTTCATTTTTTACATCTTGCGGTGATACATATTTTTCTTTTTCAAAAGCAGGATCTGAAAAATTAACCATATCAGCGATTCTTCTAGCAGCTTCAAAATAAGAAATCTTTTCAAATTCACTTACAAAGTTAATAGCATTTCCGCCCTTACCGCAGACAAAACATTTAAAAATCTGTTTATCAGGACTAATGGATAATGAAGGATTGGTGTCATCATGAAAAGGACAAAGTGCAACATAGTTGTTACCCTTTTTATTAACAGGAATAAAACGAGAAATAATATCAACGATATCGATTCTTGCTAATAATCTTTGCGCTGCATCAAACATATTGCCTCCCTTTCTTTACTATTAAATAACCAGTAATCTACTAAAAATATACTTTATCACCAAAATACGCTATTAATTCATGAATTGGTAATCTAATTTGATCCATCGTGTCACGATCACGAATTGTAACAGTGTTATCTTCTAATGTGTCAAAATCAACTGTTACACAGAACGGTGTTCCAATCGCATCTTCACGGCGATAACGTTTACCAATACTACCCGTATCATCATAAATAACACGGAAGTGTTTGCTTAATTCATCAAAAAGTTCAAGAGCTTTATCATTAAGCTTCTTACTAAGTGGTAAAACAGCGATTGTATATGGTGCTAGTACCGGATTTAACCGCATAACAATGCGAGAATCATTTTCAAGTTCTTCTACATCATAGGCATCAGTTAATACCATTAATAATAATCGATCAAGGCCGACTGATGGTTCAACGCAGTAAGGAATATACTTTTCGTTAGTCGCGGGATCTAAATATTCGAAATTTTCACCACTTTCTTCCATATGACGTCTTAAGTCGTAATCAGTACGATTAGCAATACCCCATATTTCACCCCATCCAAAGGGGAACAAATATTCAATATCTGTCGTTGCTTTAGAATAAAACGATAATTCATTCTTATCATGGTCTCTAAAACGTAAGTTTTCCTCATTAATACCAAGACTTTTCACAAAATCAATGCAAAAATCTTTCCAATATTTAAACCATTCATCATCAGTACCTGGAGCACAGAAAAACTCTAATTCCATTTGAGTGAATTCTCTAGTTCTAAAAATAAAATTGCCTGGCGTTATCTCGTTTCTAAAAGATTTTCCAACATTAGCAATTCCAAAGGGAATCTTTTTTCTACTCGTACGTTGCACATTTTTAAAGTTTGTAAATACACCTTGAGCAGTTTCAGGACGAAGATAAACTTCACTTTGATTATCTTCAGTTACGCCAATGTGTGTTTTAAACATCAAATTAAACTTACGAATATCTGTAAAATCAGAGGCACCGCAATTTGGACATTTAACTTTATTTTCTTTTATAAATACTGAGATTTGTTCATCATTCATTGCACTTACTTTAACATCAGGAAATTGATCTTCAATAAGTTGATCCGCTCGATGTCTTATGCGACATTTGCGACAATCAATTAATGGATCATTAAATGTTGTTACGTGACCCGTTGTTCTCCATACAGCAGGATTCATTAAAATGGCAGCATCAACTCCAACATTGTAGCGAGATTCTTGTACAAACTTCTTCCACCATAAATTTCTAATGTTTGTTTTAAGTTCAACACCTAAGGGACCATAATCCCATGTATTAGATAAACCACCATAAATTTCAGAACCTTGATAAACAAAGCCAGAAGTAATTAAATGATTCACAATTGTTTCGAATTCATGCTTCTTTTTCATATTATTTCCTCGCTTAAAAAATAAACTATCAAATAAAATGATAGTCTAAACATAATTATTCTGTCAACCTATTATAAGTGTACTATTTTTAATATTATTTTTAAAGATTAAAACTTAGTTTTAAAAGTGGTAAACTTTGAAAAGTCAAACTAAAAACATCGCTTAAAAATTCGATAATGGTCCTCAAGATTGGTGCCATTTGATTTTCTTTAAATTCATTAGAAAACCAATCACCTTCTTTTTTTACAAATATATTATATAGAGCATTTACATTTGTTTCATCTAGTTCAATATCAATTGTTTTTTTGCAGTAAACACAAAACAATCCGCCTTCTTTAATGTTAATTGCAGCAAGATTTTTAAGCGTTCCACAACTTTGACAACTTGCGAAATTCTGTTCATATCCACAAATATTTAAAAGATGTAGCGAAAAAATAGTAGCGATTACAAGTGGAGATTTATCTTCTTCTATATATGAAAGTGCACTTTTAAAAAATGGATAAATTAATCTTGCTTCCTCGTTTTCTTTAATAATTAGTCGAGTTAGTTCAGCTAGATAATTTAAAACAGTAATCTTATCAAAATTACTTAACAATTTAGACATATTTAAAAGTGGCTTGGCCCCAACTACAAGTGGCCCACCTTTTGCATCAATTGTTTCAATATTAATTAGATTACCAATCGTAATAATTGAGGATAGTTTCGCAGTTGGTCTTAAAAGCCCCTTTGCCTTAAAAGAATAAAAACCATCACTACATAAGCTAGTAACAATAACATCATATTCTTTATATGGGACTAAACGAATTACGATTACTTCCATCTTTAATTACTTCATTAAACCTAATTTTTTTATTAATTTTGGATTATCTCGCCAATTTTCTTCTACTCTAACGAGTATTTCAAGCTTAATAGGCATTCTAAAGTGTTTATTTAAATCATATTCGCTTTGAAGCCGGATCCTTTTAATAAGTTTTCCGCCTTTTCCAATGATAATTCCTTTTTGACTATCTTTTTCAGTGACAATATCAACAAGAACTTCCTTTTTGTTCTCTTTATTTTCAATATGAAGCACAACTACGGCTACGCTATAGGGGATTTCTTGTTTTGTTAGCATAATAATTTTCTCTCTAATTATTTCACTAATAATAAACTCCTCATCAGAAATTGTTTTCATATCTAACGGATAATATTGTGGACCCTCTGGTAAGAGTTTTTCGATTTCATTAATAATTTCATCAAGATTAAAATTTCTAATGGCACTTGTTTCAATTAAAATCGCATCCCTAAAAAGAGTTTGATATTTTTCTTTTAAGGCTTTTACTTGCTCAAAGCGAGCTAGATCAATTTTATTAAAAACAATAATTAATGGTTTATCTTTTGGAAGGCGTTCAACAATTAAGTTATCGCCTGTTCCAAAGGGAAGACTAGCATCAACAACTAAAACTAATACATCTGCATCAAGAAATGAACTATATGAGGCTTTATTCATAAGTTCGCCGTATGCTTTATGGGGCTTATGAATACCAGGAGTGTCAACAAAAACAATTTGAAGATTATCACGATTAAAAACACCAACAATCGCTGAGGTTGTTGTTTGAGGTTTAGGCGTAACTATTGCAACTTTTTCGCCTAAAATAGTATTTAGAATCGTTGATTTACCGGCATTAGGTCGTCCAACGATTGAAACAAAACCACTTTTCATTTTTATAGATCACTATCATCAAAGGCAAAAGGTAGTAAATCTTCTTTATTTACTTCTAAAATATCGCCTTTCATATTTGTAAGAATAATAAGTGCTTCTTTTGGAAGTAATTCACTTATTACTTGCCGACATGAACCACAAGGACTAATTGGTTTTGCCGTATTACCAATAATTGCAAGAGCGACAATATCATCTTTTTTAACGCCATGATTATACGCATTATAAATGGCGTTTCTTTCGCCACACATTGCTAAACCATAAGCAGCATTTTCAATATTTGCACCATGATATATTGTGCCATCTTTAGTTAAAAGTGCCGCACCGACTTTAAATTTAGAATAAGGCACATAAGCATTATCCATTGCCTTAATTGCTTCTTTAATTAATTTTTGTTTATCCATCATGTTCTCCTTCTTCCAATAATTTGATCTTGTAATAAAAACATTTCTTTTTCACTTTCTTCATCTTCATGATCATAACCAAGTAAATGAAGTAGGCCGTGAATAAAAAGAAATTTCATTTCTCTTTTAAGAGGGTGTTCATACTCTTTTGCCTGTTCAATTGCTTTTTCTCCGTTGATGATGATTACTCCAAGTAAGCGTGGCATAGAAGAAATTATTGCTACTTCATCTTCACTTCGTTCATCAAAAGCAAAAGATAGCACATCAGTTACTTCGTTTTTGTTTCGATAATTTTTATTTAAGTCTTTAATTGTTTTATTATCAACAATTTGAACTTCAACAATAAAATTATCATCAATTTCTAATATTTTTAGTGCCTTTTTTGCATAATAACTAAAAGACCCTTCGAATTCATCAAAACTAGGATCAAGTTCATTTAGATAATCAAGTTGCATCAAAAAACCTCAACTTTATTTTATCATATTATCCTTATTACGCTTTAAAAAAGCGTTATTTTAAGTTGTTATAATGTCTTATTGCCTGTCGTTGCTTGCTTTTTTCAATATCAAGCGATAAAAGCTTATCAGTTAAATCAACAAAATAAACATAACCAAAGAAATGGAAAAGGAAATAGTTAAGACTGTAGGTTTGGTTAAAATACATTAGAGCACCTACAAGAATTATTAAAACTAAATAAACTAAATAATGAAGAATTAGTTTTTTTGTCGCTAATTTAGCACTTAACTTGTTGATATTATCGATTTCTTTATGAAATGGTTCTCTTGCTTTATATAAATTTGAGATTATAAGAAGGTTATGATCTAGAGCTAATTCTTCACCTTTTAAATATAGTGATCCTTCCTTTTTTAAATAAACAAGTAAGACCACAATTAATAAATTCGGAGCATTAAGCCAATCATTTGATATAAATATAAGACTAATAATTAGAGCAATTAAAAGACGACTAAAAACAATTAGAGGATATGAAAACATTGGCGCCTTTAAACTATATACTTCCTTTAGTTTTTCAATTATATTACCTCGAAGTGATTGAATTTTAGGGTTCATTACATAATCATCAAAACACTTCATTAAATAGAATAAGACAATCCTTTCAACTAGATGCGTAATAAAGGCTAAAATTAAAAATAAAAAGGCTAACCAAGCGTATTGCTCACTATGACTATAATATAAACCAATTCCTCCAAAAACGACCATTACAAGGTTTAAAATTGAAGAAGCAATCGCATTAAAATATTTTCGTTTTTTATATGTTTCAGGAATTGGAGCCTTTGTTGAATTATAAGCACTAATTTTAAGAAAATGACCTGTAAAGTATGTCCAAAGCTGCTTCTCAGAAAGGAAATAGCGACCCCTAGAAGGATCCAAGATGAGATAACGTTTATAGCCGCTTTTTTTACATACTACAAAATGAAGCATGCTTTGGACATCAATTTGGATGATTAATGGTCCCTTTATTTTTCTAAAAGCAATCTTATCATCTGCCCTAAAACCCTCAAATGATAAACCGTGCTTTTCACTTACTTCACAAATGTCTAAAAAATTGTCTATCTTTTTATTAAAGGAGAGATAAAGGAAATTTTCATCACGGTTAACATTGGCCAGCAACATTTTAAGACAAGTTTCACCACAAGTTTCGCTTTTATCTTGTTTAATAAAGTAACGCATAATATCACCCTATTAATAAATTGACATCTTTATGTGAAATTGTTCGTTTTTATATAAAAAATCACGGATTTCCGTGATTTTCCTATTTTTTTAATTTTTTAGCGTCTTTTACGACGTTTGCGCCGTGCTTGTTCTTCTTTAAGTTTACGAGCTAGGCCAGGCTTGACGTAATATTTACGTTTTCTTGCTTCTGCTAAGGTTCCAGCTTTGTTAACTTGACGCTTAAAACGTTTGAGGCTATCTTCTAGCGATTCGTTTTCTCGAACTGTAATTTTTGGCATCGTTAATCAACTCCTTCCTTTGCAGTTTGCGTTTCCGTTAGTATTATAGAAGCATAAGAGGGGAAATGCAACACTTTTATGCGCCGATTTCCTCTTTTTTGCTACTTTAGATAATCGCAGGTCCTGAACTTGTACCAATTCGATTAGCACCTGCTGCGACCATTTTTTTAAGATCTTCGTTAGTACGGACTCCACCACTTGCTTTAACGCCAACATGGGGCCCAACTGTTTCTCTCATTAATTTAACAGCTTCAACAGTTGCGCCGCCAGTAGAGAATCCTGTACTCGTTTTTACAAAATCTGCACCAGCTTTAACACTGATTTCACATGCTCTTTTAATTTCTTCAGGAGTTAAAAGGCACGTTTCTAAGATAACTTTTAATGTTAATTCACCGCACATTTGTTTAATGCGAAGAATTTCATTAAAAACATATAAATCGTTTTTAGCTTTAAGTTGTGAGACATTAAGCACCATGTCGATTTCTTCTGCGCCATCTTGAATGGCAATATCGGTTTCCATCACCTTTGCTTCGGTAGCATTAGCACCAAGAGGGAAGCCAATAACGGTACAAACTAGTACATCAGTATCAGCTAATAGATATGAAGCAAGCGGAACAAAACAAGGATTAACACAAACACTTGCAAAGTTATGTTCTTTTGCTTCAGCACATAGTTTTCTAATTTGTTCTTCTGTAGCATCAGCTTTTAAAAGGGTGTGATCAATTAATTTATTGTATTTCATAGATTGTCCTCCTTAAATCTATAATTTATAAACTTAATTCCGTTGGAATTGGTTTTTGATTAACAAGAATAAAGGCGATGATAAGTAGGTAAAGAGCTGAACCAACTACCATTGCAATTACATACCATTTGCGTGCAAATGGTTTGTTTTTTGCAAACGCGAATATATAAACAAGCGCTAACGGAGGAAGAATGATACTTAAAATAATTTTTAAAATATCTGGATAATCGTAAGGATCAACACCTCCATAACCTTCATTTACTTCATGTTTTGTCTCTTTTTCTTGTTTTTTCATATTACTATTATAGAAAAAAGTTGAGTTTGACTCAACTTTATCTACTATTCACCAGTTTTTTGTTTAGTGACTACTTTTTTGGCTGCTGGAGCTGCTTTTTTTGGTGCAGCTTTTGCTTCTTTGGTAATCTTTTCTTTTCTACGTAGTGATCTTTTTGGTTTTTCCTTGGTTTTTTCTTCAACTGCAACTGTCATAACGTCTTTGCCTTTATAAAAACCACATTTTGGACAAACTTTATGTGATTGAATAAGAGCACCACAGTTAGTGCAAGTTGTTAAACCAGTAACGGTTAATTTGAAGTGTGTACGGCGTAATCTTTTACGAGTTTTTGAAACTTTTCTAAATGGAACTGCCATAATAATTACCTCCTCTTAGTGATAATACTATCGTATTATAACATTAGAAAATACATTGTCAACAATATTACGACATTTTATCAAAAAATCGTTATTCTAATCATTATATGTGGTTAATTTATTGCGACACTGTCTAAATTTTATAGAGTGTTTTGATCACCTTATGTTTAATGTTTTGATCACTTTTTATATAAATCGGTAAATAATTTGAGGTGTGACCAAAATAGGCGTTTTTACTTTTATCAAAATATTCAATAAGTACTTCAACTTCTTTATTTAAAAATTTAGAAGCATAATCGTTACTAAGTTCATTAGCTAAAGCAAGAAGTTTAGAAACTCGTTCTTTTTTAATGTTAGGTGCAATTTGTCCTTTTAGAATCGCGGCTTTTGTGCCTTTTCTTTGGCTATAGGGAAAGACATGAAGATTAGAAAACTTCATTTTCTTAATAAATTCATATGTTGAAATGAATTGCTCTTCCGTTTCGGTTGGAAAACCTACTATAACATCGGTCGTTATTGCAATTTCTGGCATATATTTTCGAATTAAATCAATCTTATTTTTAAATTGTTCTAGAGTATATTTACGGTTCATTAAGTTTAATATTTCATCATTTCCACTTTGAAGTGGAATATGAAGATGTTTTGCTAACATTGGTGTTTTACTAACTAATGCAATTAGTTCTTCCGTAACTTCATTAACCTCAATTGAAGAAATTCGAAGTCGATAAAGCGATGGACATATGCAGATAATTTCTTTAATTAGCTCTGTTAGATTTGTGCCAATATCTTGTCCATAAGTGCCGGTATTAATACCCGTTAGAACAATTTCTTTATAACCAAGATTAGTTAACTCTTTTGCTTCTTTTATAACTTCATTAAATGAGCGACTTCTACTTTTACCTCTTGCGTGAGGAATAATACAATAAGAACAAAAATTATCGCAGCCGTCTTGAATTTTTAAATATGCTCGAGTATGAAGCGTTTTTGCGCATGCTCCAAGTTCTTCATATTCAAACTGACGAGGATTATCCCTAAGAGCAACAATTTGCTCTTTGTTTTGTTTAAAAGACCGTATATAATCGAGTACTTTATCTCTATTGGATGTTCCTAAAATAATAGAAATATTAGGAATATCACTAATAATATTTTTATTTATTTGACTATAGCAACCCATTACTACACTTATTGCATTAGGATGTTTGTTTATTTCTCTTCTTATAATTTGGCGAGATTTTTGAGCGGCAGTATGAGTTACAGCACATGTATTAATTATTAATACATCAACTTCATCATCAAAAAGGGCCATTTGATAGCCCTCACTATTTAATTTTTCTGCAATAGCATCTAGTTCATAAGCATTAACTTTACAGCCAGTAGATACCATCTTATAGGTCTTTTTCATCATTTAAGACCTTTTATAAACTGGCGGTAAAGTTGTTCGCTAATAAGTTTTTCTTTATGAAGAGCATTTACGAAAGCCTTCTTATCACCTGCGTAATATGCTTTTACAACTGGCATAACTCGATCTACTAAATGATTAGTAACAGGCTTTTTAATTCTTTTATCAAATAAAGGAATTTTAGTATCTAGTCTTCCTTGCTTATTAATAATAAAGATTGTTAGAAAGTCAAAATGAAGGTAAGCACGAGAAGTAATGTCGCCGTCTAGATAAATTAGCGTTGTAAAATTTGATTCATACAGCGCATAATTATAAACTTCAAAAGTATCTATCAAAGAGTCGCCGATATGGTCAACTAAGTCAGAATAGGGGAAAGTTAGTAGTTTTTCAGGCGTTTCCGAGTAGATTATGTTGTGTGTTTGTAGATAAAGCGGAACATAAATATTTGAATTTCCTTGCTTAACTGAGGGTAAACCTTCCTTTGCAATATTAACTACTTCTTTTAGATTCTTACCTGCATTAAGAGCAGCATCTTCAATCGCGTGTTTATTAAGTAAAGCTTGAATAATGATATTAGCTTGAATGATTGTAAAATCATCATTAGCGTTATAAAGACGCGTGAAAAAAGGATAAGGCGATAAAACCTTTCTATTTTGTTGAAAAAATTGGTAATCATTACTTTTATTTACGTAATCATAATTGCGTCTAGATTCTAATGTTTCATAAATTTTCATATTGACACTCCTTTAGAGCACTAATTAAACCAACCAAGTGAATAGCAGCTGTCTCCGTTCGTAAAATCCGTTTCCCTAGACTTATAGAAAGAAAGCCAGCTTCTTTAGCTATTTCTACTTCTTTAGAACTAAATCCACCTTCCGGTCCGATTAAAGCAGCTATAGAATCAGCTTTTTTCTCGTTTAATAAAACATCAAATAATGGTTTAGTTGAAGGCGTTTCGCCTTCATAAGCGATAATTTTTACATCTGATTCATCTTTTTTTAATGTAGCTAAATTTAGTTCATATACACCTCTAATAAGAGGAATTGAAACTCTTTTTGATTGTTCTGCTGCTTCTTTTGCAATTAGTTTGTAGCGGTCTAATCTTTTTTCTTCTTTTTTCTTATCTAGTCTAATAACAACATATTCACTAAGTAAGAGAACAATCTCATCAACTCCAAGTTCAGTTGCTTTTTGAACTACTAAATCAACCTTACTACCCTTACTAAGGCAATAATATAACTTTAAATATGGTTTTTTAGGATCTACTTCATCTAAAAGTTTTACTAATTTGCTCTTAAAGGGTTCGATAGAAACAACTTCATAAATTGCTACTTTTCCCTCTTTACTAACTAGTTCAAACTGCTCACCTACTTTAGCACGCATTACTTTAAGAAGATGAAATTGATCATCTTTACTTAAAGTTAGTTCACCTTTAATAACTTCTCCAAAATAGCGCTGCATTATTGCAAAAATTCTCCGTTACCATCTTTTAGGTCACTTTTAGTTAAAAAAAGCACACCCACGATGATATTTAATACATATAAAACTCCTAGAGTAATTAAAAAAGTTAATAAAATCGCACTTTTACCGCCTAGAATATAGGCCATAGCAATACTAGCAAGAAGAATTAAAACGTGACCTGCAAGCCAACTTAAACCTTTTTTTAGATCGTTTAAGTAAAAATAGGCCGCACCAGTAAAACCAACTGCTATAAATAGGAGGCTAGCAGTTAACTTCTTCTTAGGTTTATATGTGCTATGTTCTGGTTCAAGTGGATCAAGAGTTAGAGTTAAATCGACTGTTCTAACTTTTTTAGTTCTTATAGGATTAATTTCTCCGCAAACTGGACAAACTTTAACGCCAGCATCTATATTTGAATGACAATTTCGACATTTTGCCATAATTACTTACCTCCTTAGTAATAATTATAGCAATAAAAACATTTGTTTTTAAGGTATATCCTTAAAACAAATTTAAAAAAGAGGAACGAGCGTTCCTCTTAATGTTTTTATCGTTTGAACCTGTCCTTAAATCGCTGGAAGAGCGATTTTTCTTTAGGTTCAATTTTTTTGTATTGTTCAAGTAATTCGCGTTGTTCTTTTGAGAGGTTTTCTGGTGTTTTAATATCAAATTCTAAATATTGATCACCTGTTCCACCACGAAGACCATTAACGCCTTTACCTTTTAGTCTTAGTTTTGTACTTGGCTGGGTTCCAGCAGGAATTTTAACTTCAACATTACCGTATACAGTCGGTACTTCTATAGTTGTTCCAAGGGCAGCATCGACAAAATCAAGTGGGATTGTAAGCGTAATATCGTTACCATTTCTAACGAACGATTTATGTGGTTTAACGATGATTTCTAAGTATAGGTCGCCGTTTGGACCACCATTATAGCCACGTTCACCTTTTTCAACAATGCGAATTTGTTGACCAGTATTAATGCCAGCAGGAATCTTAACATCTAAATCAACCTTAACACGGTTATAACCTGCACCATTACATTTGCTACAGCGATTTCTAATTGTTTTACCACTTCCTCCACAAGTTGGACACGTTTTTTGTGTTTGCATTGTACCAAAAAGGGTTTGCTGTGTTGCACTAACTACACCAGTGCCGTTACACGTTGAACATGTTTCAATATCGCTTGGTGATTCAGCCCCAGTCCCGTGGCAATGAGTACACATTTGATCGTATGTATGAGGGAATTTTATACGTTTCCCTTTAATTGCATCCATAAAATCAATCCTTACTCTAGCAATTACATCGTTTCCTGTTACTGGACCAGTAGGCTGTCTTCTTGTTCTACCTCCCCCAAAGAAACTTGAGAAAATGTCTCCAAGATCGACATCTTGGAAGCCGCCTGCACCGCCACCGAAAGGACCACTGCCGGCAGTTTGATCAAAGGCGGCATGACCAAATTGGTCATACATTTGTTTCTTCTGCGGATCACTTAAAATATCATAAGCTTCTTGAACTTCTTTAAACTTTTCTTCAGCCCCTTTTTCTTTATTAATGTCAGGGTGATATTTTTTAGCAAGTTTACGATAAGAAGATTTAATTTGATCTTGTGTTGCGTTTCGACTTACACCTAAGACGTCATAATAATCTCTTTTAGTTGCCACAATTCCATCCTTTCTCTAACTTGGGGTGGCAATTGCCACCCCTTTTAAAACGAACATAAATTCGTTATTCTTTATCAGTTTCGGTAAAATCAGCATCAACGACATCATCATTTTTAGGTTCATCGTAGCCTGCTTCATTACCGCTAGTTTGTCCGCTTTGAGCTTGTTGTTGAGCCATAAATTCAGCGGCTTTTTCTAGATCACTAATTTTTGAACGAAGGGTATCGTAGTCTTCTTTTTCTAAAGCTTCTTTTAGTTCAGCTAAAAGTTTTTCTGTTTGTTCTTTTTGTGTCGCATCAATCTTATCGCCTTGTTCAGCTAGACTTTCTTCAATACTTGAAATGTATTGTTCAGCCTTATTTTTAAGTTCGACTTCTTCTTTACGTTTAGCATCAGCTTCTTTATGAGCTTCAGCGTCTTTAACCATTCTTTCAATTTCAGATTGTGATAAACCTGAACTATTTGAAATGGTGATATGTTGTTCTTTTTGCGTGTCAAGATCTTTCGCACTAACTTTAACAATACCGTTAACGTCAATATCAAAGGTTACTTCAATACGAGGTTGTCCGCGTCGAGCAGGTTTAATACCGTCAAGACGGAAATGACCAAGTAATTTATTATCGCGTGCCATTGGACGTTCACCTTGATAGACCATAATATCTACTGAAGGTTGATTATCTGCTGCAGTTGAAAAGATTTGACTCTTTGTAGTAGGAATAGTTGTATTTCGATTAATTAATGGCGTCATAATTTCGCCCATTGTTTCGATTCCAAGTGTTAAAGGTGTTACGTCAAGAAGAACGACATCTTTAACATCACCTGCTACAATTGCACCTTGAACAGCTGCTCCGATACTAACTGCTTCATCAGGGTTAACTGATAAATTAGGTGTTTTTCCTGTTAAGCGTTTTATGACATCTTGGACAGCTGGCATTCTTGTCGAGCCACCAATTAAGATAACTTCGTTAATGTCTTTTGCACTAATTTTAGCATCACTAAGAGCACGAAGTAAGGGGGCTTCGGTCCGCTTTAGAAGATGTTTAGTCATATCTTGGAACTTAGCTCTTGTAAGTTTTGTTTCAAAACTAATTGGACCATTTTTACCCATTGCAATAAATGGGAGGGTAATTGTAGTTTCAAGTTGACCGCTTAATTCGATTTTTGCCTTTTCTGCGGCATCACGGAAACGTTGAAGAGCCATTTTATCGTTTAGATCAATGTTATGTTCACGTTTAATTTCAGCTTTAATCCAATCAGCGATAACATTATCCCAGTCATCACCGCCGAGTTTATTGTCTCCTGCAGTACTAATAACTTCAAATGTACCATCACCAATATCAAGAATTGAAACGTCAAAGGTTCCGCCACCTAAGTCAAAGACAAGGATTTTTTCTTCTTTATGGTTTTCTAGGCCGTACGCTAGCGAAGCAGCGGTTGGTTCATTAATAATACGAACGACTTCTAGCCCTGCAATTTCTCCAGCATCTTTTGTTGCTTGACGTTGAGCATCGTTAAAGTAGGCTGGAACAGTAATAACTGCTTTTTGAATTTTTTGCCCTAAGTTCTTTTCGGCATAATCCTTCATATAACCAAGGATTCTTGCACTAATTTCTTGCGGGGTATAATCTTTATTTGTTACGCCGATATGTATTTTTTTGCTTGTTCCCATATCGCGTTTGATACTTAATACAGTATCAGGGTTAGTAACAGCTTGCCGCTTAGCAGCATCACCGACAACAATTTCACCGCCTGCTTTAAAAGCAACGACGGAAGGGGTAATGTTGTTTCCTTCTGGATTAGGGATTACTTTGATGTTTCCATCAGCTTGTCGATAACTTACGACTGAGTTTGTTGTCCCTAAGTCAATTCCTAAAATAATTTCTTTTTTTGCCATAATCTATATTTCTCCTTTGTATGTATATTTTCTTAATGCCTTAGGCATCAAGATTGTTAACTTCTTCTTTCTTTTCATTTTCTTCTTTTTTATTAGTCGCGACGACTACTCTAGCAGGTCTAATCATCCTATCGTGGAGAAGATAACCACGTGAGATAATTCTAATAATATGGTTTGGTTTTATGTCATCGCTAAATTCTACATCTAGCGCATGCATTTTAGTTGCATCGAAGAGTTGACCAACTTTAGGATTAATCTCTTTTACGCCTTCAGCTTTTAAGATTTCAATTAATTGATTATAAATGTAGGTAAAACCAATTAAGTAGTTTTTTACTGTTGGATCATCTTGTTCAATTGAGATTGCATGATTGAATCCATCTAAAACTAGAAGCAGATTATCAATAAAACCCATCGTACGATACTTAAGAAAGTCCGCGCGATCTTTTTCGTTTTGCTTTCTTGTATTATCCATATCTGCAAGAGCACGGTAATATTTATCTTCCCACATCTTTGCTTCAAGCTTTAGTTCTTCAACTTTTGATAACTTCTTTTTTTCTTTTCTTGAAAGCTTTACATCTTCAGACTTTTCTTCTAGTATTTCTTCTTTAGTTTTTAGTTCTTCGTTTTTATTCATCTTTTATCTCACTTTCTCTTTCAAAATAAGTTTCTAAGGCGTCGGTCACATATTCTAGAGCATTAACGACAAGAGCATAATCCATACGTTTAGGGCCCACGAGGGCAATTTGCCCTTCTTTATGACCTGGAATCTTAAATGTTGAGCTAATGATACTAAGTTCGCCCTCACCTTCACCGATGTTAATGGCAAAGTCGCCTTCGTGGGCGGCAAGATTTTTAATTTTCTCAGGATCATCAAGGATTGAGATAAGTTTTCGAATCTTTTCAGCATCATTAATAAATTCTGGTTGTTCAAGTAAACTTTCTTTGCCGTATAAACTAAGCCGATCTTTTGCGTAGCGAACAAAGGCTTCCGTAAAAGCATCATAGATTACTTGTGTTTCAATAACATAATCACTTAAAAGCGGACGTAAATTCTCCATTTTTGCGATTACATCACAAATTTTAGTACCTTGAAGACGTTCGTTAAAGGTATCGACTACTTTACCTAGATCTTTAAAGGAAGTTTCCTCTGGTAATAGAAATGTCTTATGTTCAACATAGCCTTGATCGGTAATAAAGACTGCAGTCGCGCTTCGATTGGTAAGAGGGACGACTTGAATTGATTTTAGTGTTTCATCTTGAGCACTTGGACCAAGAACAACACTAGCTAGATTCGTCATATGTGAAAGGATTTCACAACTTGCCCGAATTACCTCATCAATTGATTTTGTTTTTGCATCAATTAATGTTTGTACTTGGCGCTTTAAGTTTTCATCAATTTCCTTACTGCGAAGATGTTCGATGTAATACTCATAGCCTTTACTACTAGGTACTCTGCCACTTGAAGTATGTGTTTTTTCTAAAAAACCTGCTTCTTCTAGCGCATTCATTTCAGCACGAATTGTCGCACTGCTATAAGGAAGTTTAAAATGTTCTAAAAGAGTATTTGAACCAACCGGAACTGCGGTCTTAACAAAATGTTCAACCGTATATTTTAAGATTAGTTCTCGCCTTCTTAGTTGCATCATTTACCTCCTTTTTGGCACTTGCTAACTTTAAGTGCTAACTCTATTATACTCATAGTTTTGGCAGTGTCAACCTTTAAGTGCCAAAAAGTGCAAAATTTTATCTTTTTGTTATAAAAAAACTAAAAAAGCGATTTTATCATCGCTTTCTTTGTTTTAACTAA
This sequence comes from Bacilli bacterium, assembly GCA_035367155.1. Lineage (GTDB taxonomy): Bacteria > Bacillota_I > Bacilli_A > RFN20 > CAG-826 > JAAYSA01. The sequence continues at coordinate 76,820 of DAOSJI010000001.1, read as the reverse complement.
TAATAATTATTTTCTTTTATTTAAATGATTTTTCGAAGAATATAATCAAGTTTTATTAAACTTTCACGCGTGCATGATACGCGCCCGTTTTCTATTTTAAGAAAGCCTTCGCTTATTAATCTAGTAACTATTTGGCTATTAAGAGGAAAAGGTTCTTTTATTTTATTTTCATAATCACTTAATAAAAAGCCTTTAGTTAATCTAAGGTTTAGCATCAAATATTCATCTCGATATGTAGCATCATCAATTATTTCTTCTTGTATTTCTGCTTTTCCATTTAAATAAGATGAAAAACTACCGCCAATGCTATAGCGGACACGGTTTAAGTAACCACTTGCCCCATACCCTACCCCGTAATATTCTCTATTTTCCCAATATGTTAAATTATGAAGTGATTCAAAACCAGGTTTAGAAAAATTACTAACTTCGTAGCGCATAAATCCATTCTTTTCAAGTGTATTTAAAATTAATTCATACATCGCTGCTTCTTTATCTTCACCAGCTTCTTCCCATGAGGAAAGATGAGCAACTGTATTTGGACAAATTAAAAGTGAATAATAAGAAATATGTTCGATATCTAGTTTGGTGGCCTCTTTTAAATCACACTTAACATCTTCTAAAGTTTGCTTAGGAAGCCCGTAGATTAGATCAATACTAATATTTTTAAAACCTACCTCTTTTGCTAATTTAATCGCCTGATATACATCTTTTTTACTATGACGGCGTCCGATTTTTTTTAATATTTCATCATTAAAGGTTTGGACTCCTAAACTCAGGCGATTAACGCCGTAACGGCGTAAAAGAAGTAATTTTTCTTTTGTTAGAGTTTCTACATTTGCTTCGCAAGTATATTCTTTAACACCTTTTGAATATTTACTCAGTAAAACTAATAAACTTTCAAGTTCCTCTAGCTCTAGACAAGTTGGCGTTCCGCCGCCTAGATAAATTGTTGCTAAAGAAGTAGGAAAAAAACGCTCAAGATCTCTTTTGAGCGCTTCTAGGTATGGTTTAATCCATTTTTCTTGATAGACAAATTTTATAAAATCACAGTAGTGACAAAGCGATTTACAAAAAGGGAGATGAACATAAAGACTATTCATCTTTTTTATTGGCTTCTTCGTGAAATTTAGCCATTTCGATTTGTGTTTCTTCATCCTCAATTGGTTCTAAAACACGTTGTAGTTCTTCATGAACTGCTGTTTCTTCATCAATAACTCCATCTTTTTCTTTAATTCCTGGTACGAATTTACGAAGAAGAAAAACAAGGAGAGCGATTGCTCCAAAAAAGAGAATAATGAGTATTAATATAACAAAAGGATTCATAATATGCTCTCTTTCTATTTATTCTTTAGGCGGATTGGTGTGTAAATGAATTTGTTTTTAAACTTTTCTTTACGGTAATATCCGCTTGCTGCTAGATGTTCCATTGAAGTTCTTGCTGTCTCATATGCACAGCCAATTTCGTTTTTAAATTGCGAAATTGTATAATATTTTCCCATTGTACAGTGACGGGCATAAAAATAGGCTTCCGCACGAGATAAACTTGGATCCATTTCCATTAAATGTCGTTCGATTTTTTGAGCGTCATGTTCGGTTAAGCCAACTGGGAGCGATTCAATTGCAATTTCTAGTTTAGTTTCAATTTTTTGCCGTGCATCAGGACTAAAATCTTTTACTTGTTCTTCAACCTTATAAGTTGGATTTACATCTTCAGCCACTTTAAAGGGAACAAAGTCAGGTTCTTTTAATTCTTCCGGCTTTAACGGTGCACTTTCTCCGTTAGCAACAGTAATTTCAAGTGGAGCCTCTTCTTTTAAAAGATCTTCGACAGCTTTTTCTTCTTTAAGACTATATTGTTCTTCAATAATTGGTCGACGCTTAATTTGAAAGATTGATTCATTAAGTTCTTCAATAATCAAAGCACATAAATCAGTCATATAATCAACTAAATATGTAAGGTCATTCGTCATTTTAACTTCATACATTACTTCTTGAATTTGTGCATAATTTTTAGCTAAAACAGTTTCTAGATTTAAAAAGACCGCGAGTTCTTGAAGATCATGCGTTTGTAGAAAACCTTTAGCAAATAAAACGGCAAGTTCTTCGCTATAGTATTCAAAGGGTTTAATGTAGTCAAAATAGTAATAAACAGCGACAAACTTTACAAACATTGGTGCACTGCTTGATTGAATAAAGGCGAGTAAATCATCTAAAGAATCATGAATTTGATTTACAGGTACAAAGAGTTGAATTGGATTAATTGTGGCCTTAGAAACGCCAGTTTCTGTTTTTCGATATAAATGTTGATCATTACCATTAAATAGGGCACTTAATGCTTCAACATAATTTACATCAAGCGGAATATTTGTGTTTTTTAATAAGTGAGTAAGAGCACGGTGATAATTAACAAGAATTATTTCTTGGGCACTAATAGCACTTACATGGCCACTAACAAGTTGAGCATAAAAGCGTGGTTCAACTTGGATTTGATATTTGTCTGCAATTTGCGAAACGATGGCTTCTGCTTGAGTAACACGAAGCTGTGTTAATTGGTTATGATCTTGTGAGAAAAGAGCAAAATCGCGCATGAGACGCGTTAAACTTCTTTCAATCTGAGCAATTTTATCACTAATTTTTGGTGTTAAAACAACACTAAGACGGTTTTTTTCAACCGTTCTTAGAGTTAAAAGTGTCTTAAATTGAGCACGATATGTTAAAATTTCGTTCCATATGTCACTAATTAATGCGGTACCAAGTTCTCGAGTAACCTGATTTTTAGTCGCGTATTTGTCGTTACTAAAATACTCTCCTCTATTAACTCTTCTCATATTCTCACCTCGTATACATAGTTATTTTACCATTAAATTGGTAAAGTTCTACAGTTAAAACTATTTAATTACTAATTATATACTAATTCGCCGATTGCTATGTTTGTTTTTTTATTCATCATCAATAGAAAGAACACTCATAAATGCTTCTTGTGGTATTTCAACACTACCAACCATCTTCATTCGTTTCTTTCCTTCTTTTTGTTTTTCTAGAAGTTTACGTTTTCTTGTAATATCTCCCCCATAGCACTTAGCTAAAACGTCTTTTCGAACCGCTTTTATGTCAGTTCTAGCAATTACTTTATTGTTAATTGCCGCTTGAATTGGTACTTCAAATTGCTGGCGCGGAATAATCTTTTTAAGTTTACGACAAATTGCAATTCCACGATTAAATGCCGTAGGTCGATAGACAATTGTTGAAAGAGCATCGACAACTTCTCCGTTTAGTAATATGTCCATTTTTACTAAATTACTAGCATGATATGCGCTAAAAGTATAATCAAGCGTAGCATAACCTCTTGAAACACTCTTAAGTCGATCAAAGAAATTATAAACAACTTCTGCAAGCGGTAATTCATATTTTAAAATCATTCTTGTATCATCAAAATGATCAAGTGCAACATAGATTCCTCGCTTATCCTGACATAACTCCATAAGTGGACCAACAAATTCTGATGGAGTCATAATTTCTGCAATAACAAATGGTTCTTCAATTCGATCAATTAGCATTACTTTAGGAAGTTTAGCAGGATTATCTACTATTAGTTTTTCGCCGCTTGTTAAATAGACATGATAAATAACACTCGGCGCAGTCAAAATTAGATCTAAATCATATTCTCGTTCAAGACGTTCTTGAACAACATCCATATGTAAAAGACCTAAAAAGCCGCATCTAAAGCCAAAACCTAGTGCTTGGCTAGTTTCAGGTTCAAAGTGAAGACTAGCATCATTAAGAGCTAATTTTTCTAAGGCTTCTTTCAGATCACCGTATTTACTGCTTTCAGTAGGATACAAACCGCAGAAAACCATTGGGTTAATCTTTCGATAACCAGGAAGAGGCTCACTTGTGGGAGAGGAAGCTAAAGTAATCGTTTCTCCAGAATGAATATCACGAATATCTTTAATTTGAGCGGCAATAAAACCAACTTCTCCTGCTTCAAGAGAATTACGTTTTTCTTCTTCAGGCGTTCTTACACCTAGTTCGGTAACAATGTACTTTTTATTTGTTGACATGAGTAGAATCTCATCACCAACTTTAATCGTGCCCTCTTTAATACGAGCTAAAACAATAACACCACGATATTGATCATAGTAACTATCAAAAATAAGTGCTTTCAAAGGTGCCTTTGCGTTTCCGCTTGGTGGAGGAATCTCACGAACTATTGCCTCTAAAACGGCTTCAATATTAATCGCGTTTTTAGCTGAAATTTCAATTGCATCTTCAGCATCTAGACCAATCCGATTACGAATTTCACTCTTGACATGCCCAATATCTGCGTTTGGTAAGTCAATCTTATTAATAATTGGAATAATAAAAAGATCATTATCAACTGCTAAATATACATTAGCAAGAGTTTGAGCTTCTACACCTTGAGAAGCATCAACAACTAAAAGAGCACCCTCACATGCTGCAAGACTTCTACTTACCTCATAAGTAAAGTCGACATGCCCAGGAGTATCAATTAGATTTAAAATGTATGTTTCACCATCTTTTGCTTTATATTCAAGTGTAACAGCGTTTAATTTTATCGTGATTCCACGTTCTCTTTCTAAGGAAAGTGTGTCAAGAAGTTGATCTTTCATTAAACGCTTTTCAACTCTACCAGTTGCCTCAATTAGACGATCTGCTAGAGTTGATTTTCCATGGTCAATATGGGCAATTATTGAAAAGTTACGAATGTTTTTTTGTTTAGTTGCCATATTGACCTCCTTTTTTTTCGTTAGTAGCATTATCACATTTTTTATCTCTTGTTTCAATTGAAACAAAAAACTTATGTGTTAATTCATATACATGTGAGGGATTATCAACATAGTGTCTTAGCCCGTTATAGCTATGAATTATCGTTCGATATGGGTTTTCTAAGTACCTTTCATCAATAAGAAGGACAAAGCCTCGATCGGTTTCACTTCTAATGAGACGACCCATTGCTTGAAGGACACGGTTTATACCAGGATTAATATAGGTGTATGCAAAGCCTTTCCCTTCATATCTTCGGCGATAAGC
>DAOSJI010000001.1:31379-71668 GCA_035367155.1 Bacilli bacterium | reverse complement strand
CAGGATTAATATAGGTGTATGCAAAGCCTTTCCCTTCATATCTTCGGCGATAAGCAGCATAAATCCGATCTAAATCTTCATCCATTCTAGGAAAACCAACTCCAATAATAATTACACCTATTAATCGATCATCAGGTAGATCTATCCCTTCAGAAAAAATGCCTCCCATTACAGTTAAGCCTAGTAGCGACCTAGAAGGATTTTCAACGAATGAATTTAGAAATTTCACTCGTTCTTCATCGTTCATATCTTTCGTTTGAACGACTAAATCATAATCCTCTTTTGTTTCTAGATAACTTTTAATATTTTCTAAATAAGCATAACTTGGACAATAAATAAGATAATTACCAACTTTTGCACTGATCGCCGCTAAAATATAGTCTGCTACTTCTCCGTATGTTTCCTCTCTTTTTTTGTATGTTGTCGCAACATCGATTGCAATCATTAAAAGTAAATTTTTCCTAGGAAAAGGGTTAGGAAGAGTTATAACAGTATCATTTTCTTCGATTCCAAGGACATCTTTATAAAAATTGAGCGGTCCTAGTGTCGCACTAAAAAGAAGGGATCCACGAGTTTTTAGTAAACCTTCGCGAATATAGGAGCTTGGATCTAAACATAAAATACGAAGAGCAGGTAACATACCTTCTTTAAAAACCACGTAACTTTCGAGATTTTCGCTACTTATTTCACTTAGTTTTAAGTAGCGAGATACATCAAAATATAAATCTTTTAGTGTCTTACTTACAAGATCGGTATACTCATAAATAAATGTTTGAGCAGCATTGTTAAAAGAAATAAGCGCTTTATGTAATTCAACTAGAACTTCATTAATTGATCCTTCTTCTTCAGGAGTAAGTTCTTTAAGTAATTCAACTTGGGCAATTACTTTATTTATTGTTGTTTTAAATTTTCTTTTACTAAAACTACGGAGTTCCTTTTTAACCGTATAGAATGAGTAAAATTCAAGGAGGACACTATAATTATCGCGTACCCTTTCTACTAGATTATGTGCTTCATCAATTAAAGAAACATAATTGTCATTATAATCATCAAAAAAGCGTCTTAAATAAGCATTTGGATCAAATAAATAGTTATAATCGCCAACTATATAATCAACAAAAAGTGAGATATCAAGTTGAAGTTCAAAAGGACAAACAGCATGTTTTAGAGCATATTTTAAGATAGTCTCTTTATCAAATAAATCATCGTTATTTATCATTTCAAAAAGAATATCTTTTAATTTTCCGTAATAGTTTTTTGTATATGGACATTCTTCTGGGTTACAAGCTACAGTTTCATTAACACATATTTTTTCTTTTGCAGTTATAAATACACCTTTTGTATGTAATCCTGCTTTAATAAGAGAATCTAGTGCATTATATACGGTTTTTTGTGTGCTTCCTTTAGCAGTAAAATAGAAAACTTTTTCTAATTTTTCGCGGTAAAATTCTTTAGCAGTAGGATATAAGACTGCCATTGTTTTACCAATCCCAGTAGGAGCTTCAATAAGTGTAATTCCACCATTTTTAAGCATATCTTTTGTTGCTAAAAGCATTTCCTCTTGTCCATTTCTTTTATTTTCAAAAGGAAAAGGAAGGTTTTTAGCACTTTTATTTCGTAATCTTTTGTGATTATAAACATTGTCATAAAAAGAGAGAAAACCCGATAAAAAACCCATTACTATTTCTTCTAATTCTTTAGTAAAAAAGCTGTACTTATGAGTCTTTTTTTCTTCATCGAGTTGGTTAATATAAACGAGGTGTATATTGATAATCTCTAAATCTAATTCATGAGCAATCATAAGAGCATAACACTGCGCTTGACCTAAATGCCAATTACTATTTGAAAGAAAGAATTCATCAAGATCTATATTTGTTGATTTTATTTCCTCAACGATGACTTTACCGCTATTAAATATTACACCATCTGCAAAACCGCGAAGAGTAATTTCAAAGCTACCAATTTTAAAAGTTTCTTCTACTGCATATTCAGATTTATAATCATCATTTTGCTGTTGTTGATAATATGTATGAATATGAGTACCTCTTGTCATTGAAGCAAGATTAAAAATTCGGTCATCTATATCACCTGACCGTAAAACAAAATCAACTAATTCATGAACACTTAGATTAATCTTCTTTTTCATCTTTACTTATTATCTACTAATTAACTACTAATTATTTACTCGTAATAAACTTTTACTTAAAAACTCGTGTTTCTGGGTCTTGTAAGCCATTTAGGAAATCTTTATAGGATAAGATTACTCTTCCTCCTCTTTGAAGCCTTAATAATGATAGGATTCCGCCATTAACTTGAATGTAAAATCCACTCTTATTTGCTTGAATAACTGATCCTAGTGGTGCCAATATTTCATGCGACACAATCTCAACTTCAAATAATTTAATTTCTTCTTCATCCATTTTAATTTTCGTACCTGGCGAAGGAGATAGTGCTCTTACTTTACCTACAATTACATCAATATCATCTAAAACACTAACTTGTTCTTCTTCAGGTTTTATACTTGGAGCAAATGTTACCAGTTCTTCGTTTTGTTCTTCACCAACTAGCTCGCCGTTAAGGTATTTTTCTAAACTTTCGACTGTAAGATCAAATGCTGCATCAACCATTTTATTTGCAAGAGTACTAAAATCATCTTTTGATTCAATCGGAAACTTCTTTTTTGCATACATTCTACCTGCATCCATTTTCTCAACCATTTCCATTAATGTAACACCAGTTTCTTTATCATTATTCATTAAGGCATATTGAATTGGCGCAGCTCCACGATACTTTGGCAATAGCGAACCATGATAATTTAGACAACCATATTTAGGATAATTTATTACTTCATTAGGGATAATTTGTCCGTATGCAAAGCATAAAATTAGATCTGGTTTCGTTTCGTTAAGAAAAGAAAAATCACTTCTAATTCGATGAGGTTGAAATACAGGAATACCATGTTTTTTTGCTACTACTTTGGTTGGAACATCTAAAACAAGCCGTTTTCTACCAACGGGTTTATCAGGTTGAGCAACAACTCCAACAATGTTAAGCCCAAGATTAATTAGCTTTTCAAGTAAAGCCGCGCTCATCTCTGGCGTTCCTAAATAAACGATTCTAATACTTTTGCTTTTATTCATATTTATCACGTAAATATTATACTAAATTTAACCCTATATCTAAAGGTAAATATCTTGCGCTTTTTTTAAAAATAATAAACGCATCTTTAATATTTTTTATCGTAACATTAGATAAAAGTATTACAAAAAAATAAAATTAATAAAAAGGCGTTTTATGCCGTTTTAAGTTATTTTATTGCTTACTTTTTGCCGTTTTGATATAATCAATAAGGAATAAATTTAGTTAAGGAGATTCACATGCCAAATACCAAATCGATGATTAAACGGGTAAAGACAAACGAAAAAGCACGCAATCGCAATGCTTCATTTAAATCTTCTGTTAGAACAGCTATCAAAAAAGTACGTAATGCAGTCGAAGCCAATGATAAAGAACTAGCACTCACTCATTATCGTGACGCTGTTTCTTTAGTAGATAAAGCTGTCACAAAAAATGTTATTCATAAAAATAAAGCCGCCCGTATTAAAAGCAGCATTACCAAAGCAGTTAATGAATTAAAATAGCATCGCAAGATGCTTTTTTTAATAATTTATAATAAATAATTCTAAACCATAAGCGCCATCAATCTGGCCGCTTTTTATTTTAAAATCTAGATCATGCAGTTTTTCTAATTTATCAAAGATTTCTTCAAGTGTAATTTTAGCACGCATATCAAGTGCAAGTTTAACACGATAAGTATGAATTTTTAATGTTTCAGCAATCTCGCTTTGTCCTAAGCCTTTTTCACTTAGAATAAATATTTGACTATATAGACGAAATTGATTTGCTAGCATCGTAATTAAACCAACTGGTTGAACATTTAAGACCATAAAATCGCGATAAATCTTAAGTGCGCGGCCTTTTTCCTCATTTACCAATGCATTTGTTAATTCATATTGTTTTTCTTCAAAGGGCTCAGTTACTAACTCTTTTATAACATCGACTGTTATATCTTTTGTGTAAAGGAGGATTTTATCTGCTTCTGAAACAAAAGCAAGACTATCGACACCAATACGAGTAATTAATTCATCAATTGCATCTTTACTAATTTTAGCTCCTTGCTTTTCAAAGTAGCGTTTAATAAAAATCGGCCAATCACGTTCACTAATATCGGAGGCGATATAAACTTGACCCTTTTCTTCTATTAATTGAAAAAGAGGTATTTTCTTATCAATGGAAGTTCCACGAACTACAAAAATAACAACAATTTCAGGTAAATTTTCTTGCAAAATATTAAAAAGTTGTTTTTCTTCTGAATTTTCTTCTTTTGCTTTGCTACTTTTTTCAAAATAATGGGCAAAATCAAGAACAACTGCTTTTTTAGCAATTCCTAGAGGTAAAAGCATAATGCTTTCGATTATTTCATCAAATGAAGCTTCGCGGCAGTCATAACGCTCTACATTAAAAGCATCAGGCGTACCTATTTCGTCTTTTATAATAGTTTCGATTCTTTTATTCGTAACTAGAACATCGTTACCTGCTATTAAATAAATCATGACTATATTATAAACGAAAAAGATAGAGACTTGTAGCAAATCGATGATTCTAAATCAGTTCTTCTTATCCGAATTTGGTATCTAGTTAATCTATCTAAAACAATAGGGGCTGGATGATTATAATAATTTTTATATCCGCATGAAATTACAGCCTCTTTTGGTCTAATATGTTTTAAAAATGCTTCGCTAGTTGAAGTTGAAGATCCGTGATGACCAACTTTAAGAACATCCGCTCGTAAAAAGGGATAGTTTCGAATAATTTCTTCTTCATTTTTACTTGATGCATCGCCCATAAAAAGAAAAGTAAGATTACAAATCTTCGTGTATAAAACTAAGGATTTCTCATTTTCATCATTTGAATCAATTTCACAAGATATGTATTCAATTTTAGTGTTAGCAAATGTGTAAGGAAAGGCTGATTTATCACTTATAATCTCTCCAATTTTAAAGTTTGCTCTTAAGTTAGGAAGAGCACCGTTATGATCAAAGTCATCATGGGTAATAATTACCGCTTCTAGTTTATTAATTTTCCGGCTCCTGAAATAGGGAATAAGCGCATCACTTGCTAGATCTTTATAAGTTAAGCCACCTGTATCAATTAAAACGGCTTTATTGCCTTGTCTAAGAAGCGTTGCATCACCTTGACCTACATTAATAAAAGTTACTTCTTCACTAAATAGGTTATTAATTGGTAAAAGATGAAGAACAAATAAAGCTAAAATCACTAGTGTTGTAAGTCTTTTAAATGGAAGGTGACCTATTTCAATAAAATAAATTAGAGCAATTAATAAAGAAAAATAGCAAATAATAAATATTGGGGTAAGTTTTCCAATCGGCATTGCAAAATTAATTTTATTTAGAAAACTAGTAAGAGTAAAAATAGTATCGGCGTACCCGTTAACTAATTTTGGTAAAGGTATAATAAAAACACTAAAACCACTTATAGTAAAAAAGAGACATATAATCGGAGATAAAATCATTGTAAAAAAGTAACCGAAAATTAAAAAAGTATAGCTTTGGTTAATGCGACTCGGAATTAAAACTATATAAATTAATAAACTAGAAGCAAAAAACCTTGATGATTTTTTTAAATATGAAAGTGCACCACTAGAAAGTTGCATTAATATCATAAGTCCGTAACTTAAATAAAAACTAGGCTGCGTTATTAAAAACGGATTTAGAAAAAGAAAAAATATTCCGGAAAAACAAAGTAAATCTAAATATGCAATATCTTTTTTCTTAACTAAACGCCAATAAAGAAGTAAGTTAACAACTAAAAGGCGAATAAAGGTAAAGCGAAAAGGAAAACTTATAGTAAATAAACAAAGTAAAAGACAAATAATTAAACTAATTCGTTTCTCGCTAAAGAAAAACTTTAAGATCCACTTTAAAATACGGACCAAGAAGTTATAATGCACTCCGCTAGTAGCAAAAAGAAAGATTACTTGAATACTAACAGCATTTTTAACAAGTTCATGATTATAATTACGCTCATTAAAGAAAAACATTTTAATCAATGTTAAAGCATTATCGTTATAAATTGATTCATCGAATTTTACCTTAATTAACCTATTAAGAGGATTAGAAAATATCTTCGTGTAGTAAGCATTATTAATCATCTGACGAACACCAAGTGATGCTAAATAATTAGTAAAATTAAAATCACCTTCGTAAGTTTGAAAATGTGCTCTACTTACTACTCCTTTAACATATAAAATATCACCTACTCCTAAGTCACTATTTTTAACTTCTAGATAGAATAGACGAAATTTAGACCATATAATCGCATAATTCTTTTTGCTTATTATTACAAGTCCTCTAAACGGCATATCTAAATGAGTAAATGAGAGTAAATACTTTACATAAGCAAAAAGAAACGCTAGAAGCGTAAAAAGAATGACTTTAATTAAAAGGTCATGCTTTTTTCTAATTAACAAAAACGCATAAATTACTACGATTAGTATGCTTAAGCTAGGCACATAAAGAAGCGCCATGCTTAAGCATACTATTAAAAAGATAATTAAAGGACTCATCTAAGAATGATGTAGTTCTTTATCTTTTCAAATGTTGCATTACCAATCCCGCTTACTTTCATTAACTCTTCTAAATAAGTAAAACTTCCATTTGCCTCGCGATAAGAAATTATCGCACTTGCAACAGCTGTACCAATTCCGTTTACTTTCATAAGCGTATCGCGGTCATCCGTATTAACATTTACTTTTTCATACTCTACTTCTCCGCAGATATCATCTAAATCTTTAATTGGAGCTATGTAATAGGAAACTCCAGCGACTAGAAGAGTATTTTCAAAGTATGCTCTAGCATCAGCATTACTTGTAGGACCACCTGCTTCCATGATTAAATCATCAATGGTATCTCCTTCTTTCATAACATAGGTACCTGGTTTATTTACTTCTCCGCTGACGGTGATTGAATTATAATCCCCTTCAACAACACTAATTTGTGAATCATTAGGGATTTTTGGGTCGATTTGGGTAAATGCAAATATAACGACAATTGTTGCAATTACAATAGCAATAATAGCTTTATACATAATTTGTCCTCCTAATAATAAATTGGCTTTATTTAGACAAATCGTACTTATATACAAAAAAAGCGTTCAAAGAACGCTTTTTTTAAAGATATCACTAATTTCTAGCGAATTTCTTCTGTAGAAATATGAAGAATTTCAACATTATATGGCTTTGGAGCACGTACTGTAGCAACATCACCAACTTTTTTGCCTAAAATTGCAAGAGCAAGTGGAGATTTATTGCTAATAATATTTTCTAGGGGACGAGCTTCCGCTGAACCAAGAATTCGATAAGTAACTTTAACTTGATCTTCAACTCGGAGAAGTTGAACGAAGTTACCAAGCGAAACGACATCTGCTGTTGTCGCTAGCTCTTCAATAAAACAGTTATTTAAAATGTGTTCAAGTTGAGCGATTCTACTTTCAACTTCACTTTGTTTGTTACGGGCTGCATCATAGTCAGCGTTTTCGCTTAGGTCACCAAATGCACGAGCCGCAGCAATATCTTCTAAGACTTGCGGACGAACTTCCGTAATTAAGTGTTGTAGTTCATCTTTATAAATTTTATATCCTTGTTCAGTTAAGGCGAATTTGTTATTTTCCATAAATACCTCGCATTTCAATGTGTATTATAACAAGATTAGATATATTTATCTACAAAGTTTTTTATTAGTGCCAATGTTAGTAGCAAAAAGATAATATCTACTCTCTTTTTGTGATTAATTTATATCTAATTACTAGTAAGATAGTTAAAACAATTATAAAACCAAGTGAGACTAAAAGTGCAACTAAATCATAGCCGCCTAAAAGTGTAACGCTATGTCTTAAGGGAATTATATAGGTAACATATTGAAGAAATTTTGGTAGAACATCAAGGGGAATCATCGCTCCACTTAGAAAAAGAGAAGGAAGAAAGACAACTTGGGAAAGTAGAGTCGCGACATTGCGGCTTTTAGAAAACATACCAATCGCTACTCCAATTAAAGTAGCAAGAACAATACTAATTAAAAGTGCTAAAAGGAACCATAGAATCGAGCTTGGAAAAGTAGCACCAAATAATGGCCCTGCTGTAAATAAAATTACTAATGAGGTAATTAGTGAGTGAATAAAATTACTAATCCCAGCACAAATAAAAACACGCCAAAGGCTAATTCCTCCTGCAATATAGGCTCTTTTAATATCGCCAACTGCATAGCGAGATACGCTTCCTGGTAGACCAATATAGCTATTCATTGCAATAGCAAAAGCAGTCATACTTGCAATAATTGTTATCTTATTATCAGGAGAAATTCCAACAAAAACGACACTAAAAAGTAGATAAAATAGAATTGGCAATAAGTAATGAGCAATAACTAAGAAGACATTTCTAAATGTCATTAAATAATATATTTTTAAATTAACAAAAAGTGCTTTTAATGTTTTCATTTTCCTTCACCTCGCATCATTTTTGTTAACTCTTCTTCTACTGTCTTCTTTTTAATATATAAATCGATAATTTCATCATCCTTTGAGTTAAGATGTTCTAAAAGCTCTTTAAGGCAAGCACTAATATTGCTACATTCAAAAAATAGTTCAGCCTCTTTTTCTTCTATTAATGTTGAATACATCATATCAACATTTTTTAGACTCTGTTTTTTTGTTGAAACTACAATTATTTGTTTATCTTGATCTAGAATTGAATCTTTTGTTATTTCTTTTCCAACACGACCATTTTCAAGAAACGCAACTCGATCACATAAATTTTCAACCTCATACATATCGTGAGAAGTTAATAAAATCGTTTTTCCGCTTTCTTTAAGTTGATTAATTTTTAAATAAAGGAGGTATTTAGCGTTAACATCAAGTCCAGCAGTCGGCTCATCTAAAATAATGATTTCTGGATCATGAAGAATAGCAAGTAAAAGATGGAGACGTCTTTTTTGCCCAGTTGAAAGTTTTCCGTATTGTTGATTTACTAAATTTCCAACATCAAGTTCATCAAGTAACTTTTCATTTATAGAAACATTATGTTCAACCGCGAAAAGTTCAATCGCTTCTTTTACTTTAATCTCATCTGGAAGAGAGGAAGATTGAAGCTGAACTCCCATTATGCTTCTAAGATATTTAGGGTTTTCCTCAATTGTTCTGCCGTCAATAATAATTTCGCCTTTTTGCCATTTTCTAAGTCCTTCAATACATTCTAAAAGCGTTGTTTTTCCTGCTCCGTTAGGACCAACAACACCTAAACATTCACCTCTTTTAACTTTAAGATTAAAATCAAAAAGTACTTGGTGCTTTCCATAGCTTTTATCTAAATTATTAACACTAATAATTGTTTCCATCATTTCACCCCCCCCTTAAATGAAGTAAACTACTGCCCTTATTGTATCAATGATAAAGGTAAAAGTCAGTAATTAAAACTGAGTTTTAATTTCACAAGATACATTTAATTTGATAATATTATTATTGATAAAGGTTAGGTAAACATTATGACAAATAACAAGGATAAAATATTAGTAACAGGAGCCGCTGGATTTATCGGCGCCTTTTTAAGTAAAGAATTAGTAAAAAATGAAAATTATGAAGTTATTGGAATCGATAATTTAAACGATTATTACGATGTCCGACTTAAAGATGAACGCCTTAAACTTCTTGCATCTTCAAGCAATTTTTCATTTATTAAGGGAGATATTTCTAATAAAACTTTCATTGATAAATTATTTAAAGACCATCAATTTGACTATGTTATCCATCTTGCGGCTCAAGCTGGTGTACGTCACTCAATATCACATCCAGAAGATTATGTAAGTGCTAATCTTGTTGGAATGTTTAATATCTTAGAAGCGTGCCGCTATAACCAGGTTAAACACTTAGTTTATGCTTCAAGTAGCAGTGTCTATGGTGCTAACACAAAAGTCCCCTATAGTGTTGAAGATAAAGTTGATAACCCTGTTAGTTTATATGCTGCAACTAAAAAAAGTAACGAACTTATGGCCCATGCTTATAGTAAACTCTATAATATTCCCTCTACCGGTCTTCGTTTTTTTACTGTTTATGGACCGCTTGGTCGTCCTGATATGGCCTATTTTAGTTTTACAAATAAATTAATCAAAAAGGAAACTATTGAAATTTTTAATTATGGAAATTGTCAACGCGACTTTACATATGTTGATGATATTGTTGAAGGTGTTATTCGTGTCATGAAAAGACCACCACTTAAAAAAGATGGAGATGATGGTTTACCAATTCCACCATATAAGTTATATAACATCGGCAATAGTAAACCTGTAAATCTTCTTGATTTTGTTAATATTCTCCAAGAAGAATTAGTCCGAGCTGGTGTATTAGAAAAAGATTATAACTATAAACAACATATGAAAAAAGTTCCAATGCAAAAAGGCGATGTCGTTATTACATATGCAGATACAACTCCACTAGAAAGGGACTTTGGTTATAAACCAGCAACATCTTTACGTACGGGACTTCGTAATTTTGCTCAATGGTACTTTGAATTTTACTGTAAAGAAAAATAGAAATATTAATTTAATATGCCTAAAACTAGCAAAATAAAACAATTATGGACCCTTTTTATTACATTTTTTAAAATAGGTCTTTTTACTTTTGGTGGTGGCTATGCAATGATCCCGTTAATTCAGGATCAAGTCGTAAATAAACACAAATGGCTACGAGCTCAAGAAATGAATGATATGATTTTAATTGCAGAAAGTACACCAGGTCCAATTGCAATTAATTCTTCCACCTATGTTGGCTATCGTGTTGGAGGCTTTTTAGGAGCCTTTTTTGCAACTTTGGGCGTGGTTTTGCCATCCTTTTGTATTATTTTAATAATTAGTTATTTTTTCCGCGATTTACTTTCTTTTCCTTTAATTGCCGCAGCATTTAAAGGTATTAAAATAGCAGTTGCAATTTTAATTCTTGATGCGGCATGGCGAATAGGTAAAGCAATTAAGTTTGATGTATATTCAATCATAATGTTAATTGTTATTTTCATTCTTCAAATCGTATTTTCAATTTTAAATATTAGAATAAGTTCAATTTACTTTATCATAATGGGGATGTTACTTGGCTTAGTTTTATACGGCCTTGTTCCTTATTTAAAAGGGAGGAAGAAATGAGTTTAGCAATAACTTTACTTCTTCTTTTTTATGTTTTCTTTAAGGTAGGTTTATTTACCTTTGGCGGTGGATATGCAATGATTCCTCTAATTGAAATGGAAACACTTTCTAGAGGCTGGATTACTTATGACGAATTAATTAACTTTATTGGTATTAGTGAGATGACGCCTGGCCCATTTGCAGTTAATATGGCTACATTTGTTGGTACTACTCAAGCTGGCTTTTTAGGTGCGCTAGTTGCTACAATTGGTGTTACTTTACCAAGTTTTATTATCATTTTATTAATTGCTAAATTCTTCCACTCATTTTTAGAAAAGAAGTTTGTTCGAGCAGGTTTACGCGGGATTCAACCAGTTGTAGTAGCACTTATTGCAGCAGCAGGTGTAACTCTAGTTTTAAAAACAGGTCTAAGCTTTTTAATTAATCCTAATGAGCCTATTGATTTACGTAACATCGTATTGTTAATCAATTTTGCTCTTCTTTATTTTGGTTATCGATACTTAAATAAAAAACAATTGCACCCAATTTTACTTATTGTTTTAGGTGCAATTGTTGGAATATTAACTTTTATGTTCTTTTAATTGTTATCTTCTTCGAAGTTAAATGTGTTAAAGACTTCTTCGGCTTCTTTTTGTTCTTCTTCGTCTTCAACATATTCTAGGTGACCATCATCGGTATAGCGAGCAAACATTACCTCATCTTCATTTTCAGGATCAAAAAAGAAAACATATTTGGCATTTCGTTCTTCATTTTCATAGGTAAATAAAATTTCTAATTCATATTCGTTACCTTCTTCATCGGTAATAATAATTAAATTATCATCTGTTTTCATTTCGTGTATTTTCCTTTCTCCTAAGATAACTTTCTAATATAACACTAGCAGCGACTTCATCAATTCGCTCTTTTATTTTATCTTGTTTTAAGCCACTTGCTAAAAGTCGTTCCTTTGCTTCAAGAGTTGAGAGTCTTTCATCTTGAAGAAAAACCGACAAATTAGGGCTTTCTTTTTCTAAATCGCTTTTAAATCGCATTACACTTTCTGCCCTTGGGCCTATTGTTCCATCCATTGAAATAGGATAGCCAAGAACAATTTTAGTTATTTTTTCTTCTTTACAAAGTTTAATAACTTCTTCACGACCTTTCTTATAATTTCCTTTAGAATATCTAATAGTTTTTAAAGGAAGAGAAAGGGTTTGTTCACTATTAGAGATTGCTACTCCAATTGTTGTCTCGCCTAAGTCTAAACCAAGGATTCTACTCATTAAATAAAAGCTCCTTAAGATATTCTTCAACATTTGAAAACTTAGATGAATCTTTTCCTGCTCCTTGTGCAAATGCTTTTTGACCTCCGCCACTTCCACCTAGGAACAAAGCAACATTTTTAACAATAACCCCAGCAGAATAGCCTTCTTTTATTGCTTCTGGACCTACAGTGGCAAGAATTGGAAATTGGTTATTCTCACTTCCAATTAGAACTACAACACCATTTTCGTGTTTAACTTTTAGTTTATCAATGAGGCGAATTAATTCTGCTCGTGACTTATCTTTTAAAATACTAAATAGGAAATTTACATCTTTAATCTTTACAAAGTTTTTCATTAGATTTTTAACTTCTACATTTGCTTGAAGGTCAGATAATCTTTCTACTTCTTTTTCTAACTCGTTTTTTCTAGTTTGTAATGTTTTTAAAGCAACATTTGCTTCACTTAATGTATTAACATCTAGAGCATTTTGCATTCTTTTTGCCAATTGTTCGCGTTTTTTAATTTCGCGATACGCATTAAGACTCGTTGTTGCTTCAATTCGACGAATTCCTGCTGCTATACTATGTTCGCTTAAAATAATGAAACTACCAATTTCAGAGGTATCACTAACGTGAGTTCCTCCACAAAGTTCAAGAGAAACATCACCAAAACCAACAACGCGAACAACATTATCATATTTTTCGGTAAACATTGCCTTAGCACCTTTAGCTACTGCTTCTTTTAAGTTCATTTGGGTACAAGTCATTTTAAGTGAACTCGCAATATGTTCATTAACCTTTTCTTCAATTAATTGAAGATCAGTTTCACTTACTTTATTTTCATAATTAAAGTCAAAACGTAAATATTCATCAGTGACCGCACTGCCTTGTTGGGTGATTTCTTCACCAAGTACTTCAATTAGAGCACTTTGAAGAAGGTGTGTCGCACTATGGTTTCTCATTGTTAGAAGTCTCTTTTTTTCATCAACTTTAAGATTTAATTTATCACCAACTTTTAATGTCCCGTATTGGACTTCTACTTGATGTAAGTGCTGGCCATGTGGAGCTTTTAAAACATAATTTACATTGACTAAAGTTGATTTATTTTCCATTACTCCTATATCACTAATTTGTCCGCCACTTTCAGCATAAAATGGTGTTTCTTTTAAAATCACTTCTCCACTTTCAGTTAATTCATCAACTTTTGAGCCGTCTTTAAAAAGAGCAATAACTGTAGATGTTAAAGTCATTTTATCGTAATTGAAATTACTTTTTTCTTCAAATTTTAAAAGGTCTTCGCTTTGTTTATGCATTGAGTCTACATCTTGTCTTGCTTTTCTAGCTCTTTCTCTTTGTTCTTCTAAAAGTTTTTCAAAATCATCAAAGTTAAAAGGAACACCTTCTTCAAGAGCAATTTCTTTTGTTATATCAAGCGGGAAACCATATGTATCATATAGCTTAAAAGCAGTTTCAGAGGTAATTTTACCTTCCGTAGCAATTATTTTACGCAATAATTGTTCACCGTTTTGAAGTGTTTTAATAAAGCGTTCTTCCTCACCCTTAATTAATTGTTTAACTTTTTCTTTGTTATTGACTAAATTTGTATAAAAATCTTCATAAATTTTGACAACAACATCAACCAATTTATAAAGGAAGGTCTCTTCAATACCAATTTGACGACCATATCGCATAGCTCTTCTAACTAGTCGGCGTAAGACATAGCCTCTTCCTTCATTAGAAAACATTGCTCCATCACTAAGTGCAAATGTTGCAGCACGTATATGATCACTAATTACACGATAAGCTGCTAGATTATCTTCATATTTTACACTAGCAAGGGTCGAAACTTTTTCAATAATTGGCATAAATAGATCAGTTTCAAAATTCGTTTCCTTATCTTGAAGAATCGCAGCGATTCTTTCTAAACCTGCACCAGTATCAATGTTTTTGCTCGGTAATTCTTTATATTCTTCACGTTTTTTGCCTTTTTCGGCATTAAATTGTGAAAAAACAATTCCCCAAATTTCAATATAACGGTCATTATCTATATCTTTTTTTAATAGTTCAACACCTTGTCCTTTTTGATCGAATTTTGGACCGCGATCGAAGAATACTTCTGTATTAGGACCACTTGGTCCTTCACCGATTTCCCAATAATTTCCTTCAAGTGCAATTAAATTTTCCTTTTTAACACCGTGTTTTTGCCATTCTTCATAAGTTGCAAAATCACTAGGATGATATGTAAAATATAATTTTTCAATTGGCATTGCAAAATATTGTTCGCTTGTTAAAATTTCAATTGCAAAAGCTATTGCTTCTTTACGAAAATAATCGCCAATTGAAAAATTACCTAACATCTCAAAAAAAGTGTGATGTCTACTTGTTTTTCCAACATTTTCAATATCATTTGTTCTAATACTTTTTTGCACATTCGTTAAACGTGGATTTTGCGGAGCCTTACTTCCATCAAAATATTGCTTAAGGGCTGCAACACCACTATTAATCCAAAGTAAAGTAGGATCATTAACAGGAATAAGACTTGCACTTGGAATTTGTAAATGACCTTTTTTAATAAAAAAGTCTAACCAAAGTCTACGAATTTCATTACTTGATAAATACTTCATATAATCCTCCAAAAAATGAAAAAAGGTACTTTAAGGAACGAAATATTCCGCGGTACCATCCTTTTTCATTTTACAATGCACTCAATTTTCTCTTAACGCGAGTTAACGGAGATGATTAGTCTCTCTAAGAAGTGGCTTTTAATCATTTTTCATTCGCTTTCACTGTCCGAATGTCGCTAATAAATGGTTGATTAATTCGTCTTCTATGCGATTTGTAATTTTATTATAACACATAATAAAAATTACACTTAATTGATTTGTTCACCTTTAAAAAATACTTTATCAATAATTCCTCCACCTAGACAATAATCGCCATCATAAAAAACACATGCTTGTCCAGGAGTAAGAGCTTTATATGGTTTTGGAAATGTAAGAAGGACATCTCCATTTTGTTTTTTTGCAATTATAACTGGTAAATCTTTTTGCCGATAACGGAATTTGGCGTTTAATTTCGTCCCTTCTTTTGGTTCAATACTATTCCAGTTAAGTTGATTGATTAAGGCAGAATCACTTAGTAGATGCTCATCATCAGGATCAGAAGCTACAAAAAGAATGTTTTTCGCTACATCCTTTTTACAAACATACCATCCCTTAGCATCAGGAAAATCAGCTATACCACCAATACCAAGTCCGCGTCTTTGTCCAATTGTATAGTAGAAAACTCCATCATGAATACCAATTTGTCTTTTTGTATTAATATCAACAATTGATCCTTTTTTCATTGGAATGTAGTTATGAAGAAAGTGTTTAAAATGTCTTTCACCAATAAAACATACACCTGTACTATCTTTTTTTGAAGCAACAGAAAGACCAAGTTTTTTTGCAATTTGGCGAACTCTTGATTTATCAATATCACTTAAAGGAAATAGTGTTGTCTTGATTTGATCTTGATTTAACTGACTAAGAAAATATGTTTGATCTTTGTTTTTATCACTAGGCTTAAGCAAACGTGTAATCCCGTTTTCAACGACAGTTTTTGCGTAATGACCAGTGGCTATTAAATCGCATCCTTGTGCCTTTGACCATTCTAAAAACCTATCAAATTTAATATATTTGTTGCAAAAAATGTCTGGATTTGGTGTTCGGCCTTTTTTGTATTCATCCAAAAAATAAGTAAAAACATCATCCCAATATTCTTTGATAAAATCAACTCGAAGTAAGGGGATTCCTAATTTATCTGCTACTTTTTGTGCATCTTCATAATCAACTTCTTGTGGGCATTGAGGATCGCTTAAGGTTGGATTACCCTCAACATCACCGCTAGCCATCGCATCCCAATTGCGCATAAAACCACCAATTACATCGTAGCCTTGTTCTTTTAAAAGATATGCTGCAACTGCACTATCAACTCCACCACTTAATCCAATCATCACGCGAGGCATTTTCTTATCCATAAAGCTCCTCGCTATCAACAATTAAAGTAAAAGGACCTTCGTTAATAAGTTTAATATCCATTTTTGCACCGAATTGTCCTGCTTTAACCTTAAAACCAAGATTTTCTAATTCAGAATTGAATAAATCGTATAATTCACTGCTTTTGCTACCTTCTAAGGAATTAATAAAAGAAGGGCGATTTCCTTTTCTTACATCTCCATATAGTGTGAATTGAGAAATACTTAAAATTTCACCATCTACATCTTTTAAACTTAAGTTCGTTTTACCATTTTCATCTTCAAAAAGACGCAGTTTTGTAATTTTAGAGGCGATTTTGCAAGTTATTTCTTCATTATCACCAGGTTTAAAACCTACTAAAAGGACATAGCCTTTACCGATTTCATTTAGAAGTTTACCATCAACTTTTACACTAGCTTCTTTTACAACTTGAATAACGACTCTCATTTTGAGTGTTCCTTTCCTATATATTATAGAAAAAAAGGACCTAAAATGATATATTAAATGTATGATTACACCACTTGCTTATCGTATGCGACCAACTCATCTTGATGGGATAATTGGACAACCACACCTTGTTGGGGAAGGTGGTTTTTTACGTAATTGCCTTGAAAATGATATGCTAGTTTCTTGTATTCTTTTTGGTCCACCAGGAAGTGGGAAAACAACGATTGCAGAAGCATATGGCAATTCATTAAATGCCCATATTGTAAAATTAAATGCTGTTACAAGCAGCAAAAAACAAATTGAAGAAGCTTTAAGCCTAAGAGAATTATATCCTCGCTTAGTTCTTGTTCTTGATGAGGTACATCGACTAAATAAAGATAAACAAGATCTTTTACTACCACACATCGAAAGTGGTGATATTTACTTAATTGGTGCTACTACTGCTAACCCATATCTAGCACTTAATCCTGCTCTTAGATCACGTTGTCATCTACTTGAAGTAAAACCGCTAACTAATGAGGAAATTATCATTGGTTTAAAAAGAGCAATTGAGGCTTATAACGGATTAAATAAAAAAGCTGAATTCACTGATGATGCTCTAGAAGCAATTGCAAAAATTTCTAATGGTGATTTAAGGTTTGCTTACAATATTTTAGAAGTTCTTTCATTACAAAGAGAATCACCAATTACTGTTGAAACTGTTAGTTCAATTACTCGTGTTCCCAATTACATCATTGATAAAGATGAAGGAGGACACTACGATGCAGTAAGTGCTCTACAAAAGTCAATTAGAGGTTCAGATGTAGATGCGGCTCTTTATTATCTGGCTCGTTTAATTGCAGCTAGAGACTTAGAATCAATTGCAAGACGCTTAATTATTACTGCATATGAAGATATCGGTTTAGCCAACCCTGCAGCAGTTGATAGATGTTATCAAGCAATTCAAACTGCTAGAGAGGTAGGTTTCCCTGAAGCAAGTATTCCGCTTGGTTTTTCTGTATGTGAATTAGCATTATCGCCAAAATCAAAAGCTTCATACAATGCTATTAATAAAGCTATCGGAAAAGCGGAAGAAATGCCACTTCCTCCACTTGATTATCTAGTTTTAACGCCAGTAAATGTCAAAGAGGAAGATCGTTATCCTTATGATCGCCCAGATATTTGGGAGAAAATGCAATATCTACCAAATTTAATAAAAGATGAAAAGTTTTACATACCATCTTTTGATTCAAAAATGGAGCAATCACTTAATCAAAATTACCTAAGATTACAAAAAATAAAACGCACGACAAGTGTCGCGCGTCTAAGAAAACTAAAGAAAGTAGACTAATTACTTAATATAATCAGAAATAATCGGTGGTGTGCCGATTTTTTCTTTACTAATTAAATAAGCATCGTGAACTTCTTTTAGAACTTCATTATTAGTTTTAGATTCTTTATTTGAGTAAAGCGTAGCTAGAGTTTCACCTTTTTTAACAAAATCACCAACTTTTTTGTTTAATATTATCCCAGCAGACATATCAAGTACATCATCAACGGTGGCTCGTCCAGCTCCAAGTTTCATACCACCAACACCAACAGCTAGGCTATCAATATGTTCTACATATCCTTCTTTAGTTGATAAAACAGGAATAATATTTTTAGTTACTGGAAATTTAGTTAAATCATCAATATAAGTTAAATCACCGCCTTGAGCTTTAACCATTTCTCTAAATTTAGCAAAAGCTTCACCACTTTTAATTTTTTCTTCAATTAAAATAAGGGCATCATT
The DNA here is from genome assembly GCA_035367155.1 of Bacilli bacterium. Taxonomy (GTDB): domain Bacteria; phylum Bacillota_I; class Bacilli_A; order RFN20; family CAG-826; genus JAAYSA01. The sequence goes on along the minus strand of DAOSJI010000001.1, from coordinate 52,930 downwards.
TTGGTTTTTTACGACTTTAGCTTGTTCAAGCATAATAGCTGCTGCTCTTTTACAAAGCTCACTAAAATCATGTGGCCCATGTCCGTGAAGTGTTGCAACCGCTTCTTTAACTTCTAAATTATTACCAATTGCTAGACCAAGTGGTTGATCCATATTAGTTAATATCGCACGTGTGTCACGCCCTAAACTATTACCAATATTGACCATAAGTCGGGCTAATTCTCTTCCTTGTTCAAGAGTTTTCATAAAAGCACCACTTCCATATTTTACATCTAGAAGGATTGTGTCACTCCCTGATGCTAATTTTTTACTCATAATTGATGAGGCAATAAGGGGGATACTTTCAACTGTCGCTGTAACATCGCGAAGTGCATATAATTTTTTATCAGCTGGAACAAGATTACCTGTTTGACCAATAATTGCACATCCAACTGTATTTACTTGATTTATAAATCTTTCACCTGAAAGTTCAATTGTTAAGCCAGGAATTGACTCAAGTTTATCAAGTGTCCCTCCAGTATGACCTAAACCACGCCCACTCATTTTGGCAACTGGAACACCAAAACTTGCAACTAATGGGCCTAAAACAAGCGATGTTTTATCGCCAACTCCTCCAGTTGAATGTTTATCAACTTTTATTCCTTTAATCGCACTTAAATCAATAACATCACCGGAATGCATCATTTCACGAGTCAATACTGAGATTTCCTCTAAATTCATTCCATTAAAAACGATTGCCATCAATAAAGCACTAACTTGATAATCAGGAATACTACCTTTTACATATTCTTTAATAAAAAAAGTAATTTCTTCTTCAGTTAATGCTCCACCGTAGCGCTTTTTACTTATTATATCTACGAATCGCATAGCGTTCCTCCTTTGTATACTATTAATATTATTATATAATATTTAGTGAGTTTTACATACGATGAAAGATATCTTTAAAAGTCACTTAAAAAAATATTTATCAATAGAAACAATTAATAATCTTGTTGAGAGTTTTTCAAAAACAAGATTACATGGATTGCTTAGAAATGAAAATAAAATAAGTCACGAAAAACTATTAAAATATTTTCCAAATTTGACTAAGCACCCCTTAATAAATAATGGTTACATCTATGATCCAAATTTAATTAGTCCTGGTAAACACTGGCTTTTTGATGCTGGTTGCTATTATCTGCAAGATTTAAGTGCGATGCTTGTAGCTAGTCTTCTTCCAATTGATCAAGATGATATTGTCTTAGATATGTGTGCTGCACCAGGAGGAAAAACTATTCAAACTAGTTTAAAACTCAACAAATCAGGCCTTATTCTTGCAAATGACATATCAAAAAAGAGAGCTAATGTCTTAATTAGTAATATCGAGAGAATGGGTTTAGGTAATGTAATTGTAACTAACGAAAGTGCTCTTAAGATTTGTGAAAAGTATCCAAACACATTTACTAAAATTCTTTTAGACGCACCTTGTAGTGGTTCTGGCATGTTTAGAAAAGATGATAGGATGATTGAGGATTGGCACCTAAATAAAGTTTTAAGTGCTGCAAAACTTCAAAAAGAATTAATCGTAGCAGCCTATGATGCACTTGCTCCAGGTGGCCTTCTTCTATATTCAACTTGCTCTTTTTCTTATGAAGAAAATGAGGAAGTTATTTTTGAGCTCAAGAAAAAACGCAACATAATCCTAGTAAATATTGCAAATGACCCCTCTTTTTATAGAGACGATAAACTAAAAGAAGCCATTCACCTGTTCCCCCATTTATATGAAGGTGATGGTCACTTTATTTGTCTAATAAAAAAGCCTGGCGAATTAAAAACAGCAACTATTCCTAAAAAGAAACTATCTTTATTTAAATATAATGAAATCAACTTATATAAGTTTGAAGATCAAACTGGAATTTATGGAATAAATATTCCATTTGATACTAAAGATTTATTTGTCCTTCGATATGGTGTAAAGCTCTTTGATAAACAAAGAAAACAAACCATTCCTCATCATCATTTAACTCACTTCTTAGATGCAACAAATTCAATTTCCTTAAATGAGGAAGAATTAAACGTTTATCTAAGTGGTAATGTTATAAAAAAAGATAATATTAAAGATGGGTTTCATATTGTAAGTTATGATGGAATTAATTTAGGCTTAATAAAAGCATCCCGTAGGATGCTTAAAAATCATTACCCTAAAGGCTTACGCATTAGTTAGAAATAAATTTGCCAACTCTATTACGCTTATCATTTCTCAAATAAACATCATAATAATAATTACGAAGATTATTAACTTTATCTTGCATTATTTCTTGTGCTTTCGCTGCAATATTAATCGTATCATCTTCTGATGTTAAATTAATTTCTGGAAGGAACACAAGTAAAACATTATATCCGCCTTTTAGATGAAATTTACTTTGTAAAATAAATTGTGTACCCCAAATAGCAATCGGATATATGGGAGTCAAATTCGAAATAGCAGGTTTAAATCCACCTGGTTTAAAATCTGCTAAAGGTGCAGTATAAGATTTATTTCTTGTTCCTTCTGGATAAATACAAACGTGTCCTTTTTTATCAGCTAAGCGATTTCTAAGAACTTTCATTGCTTGAATTTCTTGCCGTAAATTGCCACGATCAATAAAAACTCCATCAATGCATTTTAGAATTTTTCCTACAAATGGCATTTTTTTACTCTCTTTTTTTGCGACAAAAAAGATTGGTTCTCGTGAAGTTGCAATTAAAACAATGGGATCAAAAAAACCAACATGATTGCAAATGTAGTAGCGAACTTCACTTCGATCTTGTATAGGCCGATTAACAACATTAACCTTGACGCCTAACTTTCGACAAAGGCGAAGACAAAAAGCTCTTACTTTTGCATAACGAACTTCAAGTGGATAGCGTTCTGGTCGACGGGCATAACGGCGAATCCAAGCAAAATAATCAAATATGACCCTTGGTACAACCTTTATTACCCATACTATATACTTCCACATAATCTTTTACTCCTTTACATAATCATCTAAATAATCAATTGCTTCACAAATAATTAAGACTCCAAGTTCGCTACAAACAGTTAAGCGTCCTTTGATTGCGACAAGGTAACCATCTTTTGCTTTATACATTGTCGCATAAGGATTTTTAGACCAATAAACAGTTAAGTAGCGGTCGATAACTTTTGTTTCTTTTTCTTTTTCGTAAAGCGGTCTTTCAACAAGGACTTCACGAACTGTTGGACTTACTAATTTGCCAAGACGCCCAATTAATAGAACTGAAGATAACATATAATTTCCTCCTTAAAGTTGAAATTAAACTGTTAAATTGAGCGTTGTTCGTCGTCTTTTCGTAAACCCATAATAATGACGGAATGAGGCGAAACCATCAAATTCCGTGTTATATCATTTGCTTTCCCTTCAATATAGCCGTTTTGATTAAAGATAGTTTTTTGTGGTTCTTCTAGAGCTATAAATAAGGGATTGCTACTAATATTTATAAAGACATTAAACAAGCGATACGGTGAGCGCTCTTCAATATTTTTATAACTAATAGCAATTCCGCCGTGGTCAAGATCAATAAATTTAACCATCTTTTTAATTATGGCAGGATCTTCTTCACGTAAAAATTCACATTCACGGCGTAATTTAGTTAAATCTTTAAAATAATCTACAAAACTTTCTCGCTTATTAGCAAGTGCATAGGCGAATTGATTAACCTTATCGCTACTTCGATAAGAGTTCATATCTCCATACTTTGATAAACCTATCTCTTGCCCGCGATGGAAAAATGGCACTCCAAAGGAAAGCATTGTTACGGCGTTTGCCATTTGCAAACGTCGTAGCATTGTATTTAGATCTTCATTACTATTTGAAACAATAATTTTATCAATTAGCGTTCCGTTATCATGGCATTCAACATAATTGATGCTTTGACCAGCATGAATGAATATAGGCTCAAAAGTTTCATTTTGTGTTGAACCAAGATAGGCAAACTTAAAGCCGTGTCGATAGTTTTTCGCACCTAAAATGTAGCCTTTAACATGAATTTTATCAGCAAAAGAGCCTCCTTTTATAATTTCTCTAAAACTATCATTAAAGAAACCAATTTCGGGTAATTGGAAAGCATTATTCATGTTTGCTAAATCTTCCATATCTAAACCTGTTAGCATGTTCCATCCTTCACCATAAATCATAAAGGAAGGATTTATTTCTCTAGCTTTTTTATAGAGTTCTTTTACTGTATCAATATCAATTAAACCCATTAGGTCCATTCTAAAAGCATCAATTCCGTATGTTTTAACAAAATGAAGCGCAGAATCAATAATTAAGCGTCTTACCATTGGTCGTTCAGTTGCTAAGTCATTTCCACAACCTGAGCCCATACAAATTCGCCCATCATCACTTCTACGGAAATAGTAGTTAGGTACAATTCGCTCAAATACACTCGTATCATAATCATAAACATGATTATAAACAACATCCATGGAAATACGGATTCCTACATTATGAAAGGCACTGACCATTTGTTTTAATTCAATTATTCTACTATATGGATCATTAGGTTTTGTAGAATAACTACCTTCGGGCACAAAATATTGCTGCGGGTCATAACCCCAGTTATATGTTTTCCATTTATCAAGTTCATTTACAGTTTTAAAATCATAAATTGGTAAAAGTTGAATATGAGTAACTCCTAAATCAACTAAATAATCAAACCCAACTGGTCCACCTCGCTTAGATTTACGACCTTTTTCGATTAACCCTAAAAAAGTACCACGATTTTTAACATTAGTTAAGGGGTCGCTAGTCATATCACGAACGCTAGTTTCGTAAATAATCATATCACTCATCCTCTTTAGAGGTGGGAGTTTATGATTATTTAGCGGCACCTTACATTTTGCTAAATTAATAACGGCTGATTCCGCGGCATTAGCGGTTGAACTAAGTCCATAAGGATCTGTAACCTCTTCAACAACACCGCTATTGGTCACCATAAAGCGATACAATAATCCGTCTTGATTACCTTTTAAAGTCGCTTTATAAACTCCTTTTTTAGATCGGTCCATAAGAGTGTATGTCCAATCTTTCGCCCGTGGTTTTTTATGTTTTAGCCATACTTTACTTGCAAGTGGAGCCCATAAATAAAAACTTGTTTCACTTTCTTTATATTGTGGACCAAGAGGTCCATCATAGGCAAAAAGATCATCAAATTCATCAAAATAAGGTAAGTTATTTAAATTTAATGGGTTACGACCATAGTTTTCTATGAAAACAGTGTAATCATTTCCGAGTTCGATCTCTTTTTCTAATTCTAAATCATAAATATTTGTTCTAAATTGAAAAGCTACATTAATGAGTTTAAATTTTATTAATTGTTCATTGTTTTTTAAGATCATAATTCGCGGTTCTTCTTCACGATGTTTTTCGTTATTTAAAACAATACGAATTGTGGATAAATTTAACAAAATCGCACTAAATTGACCATAAAACATATGTTTTTCTCCTTGCTATTTCTACTCGTAGAATTGTTCAATTCTTCGTTCGCTTGGCGAACTTTCTTCAATAACAACTTTTGCGCCTCTACTTGAGTTTGCTTCATCAGTTTCAACTATCACTCCATCAGCTAGAAGCATATCATAAATTTTAAGTGCACGATTAAAACCAATATTAAAGGTGTTTGAAAGCTTGTTTTTGGAAACACGGTCTTGTGTAAGAACCCATTGTTTTATTTCTAAGTAGCGATCATCTCCACCATCAAGACCGCTTGTTAAGCCCGCTGGTCCGCTACTTCGTTCGCTTAAATCAAGGAAGTCACTATAGTAGTTAACATCAACATTTTCTTTTAAGAATCGAACAACTGATCTAATTTCAGTTCCTTCAACAAAGGCGCCTTGAATTCTAGTAAAACCACTACGAGATAGCTGCGTACAATCAACTAACATATCTCCGTAGCCAAGTAAATCTTCTGCACCACCTTGACCTAAAATTGTCTTACTATCTGTAGCACTTGAAACCATTAAAGCAACTCTAGTAGGTAGGTTAGCTTTAATCGTACCAGTAATAATATTAACTGAGGGCCGCTGAGTACTAATAATTAAGTGAATGCCGCATGCTCTTGATTTTTGTGCAAGACGAAGAATCGGTGTAGAAATATCACCTTCACTTTCAACTAAGTCGGCATACTCATCAACAACAACAACGATGCGTGCCATTGGTTCTAGGCCTTCTTCTTCAGCAATTTCATTATATTCACTAAGTTTACTAGCACCAGTTTCTTCAAATTTTAAGTAGCGTTCTTCCATTAAATTAACGAGTTTATAAAGCGCAACTTTTGCATCTTTTGGCTCTTTAACGATTGGACAAAGTAAGTGAGGCATATCAGCATAACGAGCCATTTCAACTCTTTTTGGGTCAATAATTAAAAGACGTAATTCATCAGGCGTATTGCGCATAATAAGAGTTAAAAGAATTGAATGCATGTAGATAGATTTACCACTTCCTGTCGCACCCGCGACAAGAAGGTGAGGGAATTCATCAAGACTGCCGTTAATAATTTCCCCTGAAATATCCATTCCAAAAGGAACAATCATTTTAGTCTTTTTTGTTAGTTTTGGAAGTTTTTCAAAACATGATCTAAAGCGAACTATTTTGGTCTTTTTATTTGGAATTTCAAAACCAGATGTATCTTTACCTGCGACAACTTGTTCAAAACGACCATGAATTCCACCTAAACGAATATTTAAGTCCGGAATATATTTATTAATCGTATTAACTGATTCATCATCATTCATCCTAATATCAAAACGAGTAATTGAAGGACCTATTGTATAAGATACGGCTTGGGCACCAATATTAAGATTAGCAAATTGCTGATTAAGTGCTTGAAGTGCTTCTTCAGCTGCTCTTTCATTAGTTCGATCATCTTCAAAATCTGCATCAGGAATTAATAAATCAGATGATGGGAAAGTATAAGTAGTTTTTACCTTCGGTTTTCTAACTCTTGGTTTAACAATAATTTCTTCTTCCTCTTCAGGAACATAAATTGGCTCAACATGTACTGGTTCAACAACAGGAGTTGGTGTTGGAATAGGAGGAGCCGCTTTTAAGATTGGTTCATCTAAAGTTTCTTTAACTATAGGAATAATTGGTTCCTCTTTTATTGGTTGAGTTTCAGCTTCCATTTCAACTTTAAAATTAAGATTAAACCTAAGTTCATCTTTGTAAGATGGAGCGCTTTGGCGTTCAAGTGTCATTTTTTCTTGTTTTGGTTCTGGAGTTGATTGTTTTGCTAAACTTTGTGCAACAGGAGATAATCCAATTGATTGTTTAGTAACTGTTTGACCAAAAGAAACAGGTTTTAGACCTGTCGGAGTAGAAATACTTTTAACTTGAGGAACGGTAACATTGCTCGTTGGCGCTTGATATGTTGGTCGGCTTATTGGTTCTGGTTTTGAAGAAAGCCTTGATTCACTAGATGATTGAGGGGCAATTTGACTAGCTTTATTAAAAAATTGTTGCTTTTTTCGTAATACATTAATGTAGTCTTTAACATATAAATAGAACCGTTTCAACAGCGGCCAAATAACAATGATAAAACCAATAAAAATGATAAAAGCTAAAATTACAACCGAGGCTACCTTTTGAACCATCAAATATAAAAGGGTGTAGATGAGTCCGCCAAAAAGGCCACCACGATAAGAAGCCACAATATTAGGACGACTTGTGGTCATCGCATCTTTAAATGGACCCATCGTTTTTATTTGAAGACTAATATCAGCAAAACTTGGATGAGGAACTTCTTTATAGAAAAATAGTCCACTGACACCTAGTAGAATAAAAATTAAACCAAGTGATGTAAGAAAAAGTCTATTTACTTTTCTTCCCCTTGAATAGAGTAAAACTAAGGCATATAAAATTAAATATCCGAAAAATAAAACATATGCATTACCAAAAAGAATATAGAAAACAAAAGTTACAAAAGAACCAATCGAACGATTAAGTAAACCAACCGTTGCTAAAAGAGCTATAATAATCCCATTTAACATCGTAAATGTTTGTTTACTTTTTTCCTTCAATTCTATCTTTTGTTTTTCTTTTTTCATACTTACTAATATTATACATAATATTACTCTATTTAGCATTATTTTTTACGTAAATTATTACGTAAAAGGAAAAAAGTATTAAAAAAACACGCCCCTAAAATAGGGGCGTGAATTTTTTTACTAATTAATTAATCAAGCGGACGAATTAAGGGAATAATCACGGGATTTCTTCTTGTATCGTGATAAATATAGCGTTCAACTTTATCTTTTACTTCATCACTAATTTTTTGCATATCAATTTCAGATTCTAGTAAATTTTTCTCAACAGTTTCAACGAAAATTTTAATAACTTGTTTTAAAAGCGATTCGCTGTCTCGAAGATAAACAAATCCTCTCATTTGCACATCAGGACCTGCGACAATTTTTCTTTTTTGCATAGAGAAAATTAAGCCTAAAACAATAACGCCATCGCTACTAAAATTAAGTCGATCTTCTAAAACGCCACGATTTGTATCGCCAATCCCGGTTCCATCCACCATTAAATCACCACTTATAATGCGGTCTTCATCTTTAAAAAGTGTTTTTCCTTTGCCGTTTTCAAAAACGACAGGAATACCGTTATCAAGAAGGAAAATATTCGTATGATTATAATTTAGACCTGCTTTTAAGGCTACATTAGCATTTGCTTCTTGATGACGGAAATTACCTTTAATTGGAATATAGTATTTAGGTTTTAAAAGTGCTAGAAGCATGCGTAAGTCTTCTTCTTGAGCATGCATATTACTAACGAGTTTTCTAGATACATTATGAACTTGAGCACCTGAAATATAGAGATTATCAAGTGTTTCTGTGGCCTGAATTTCTAGTGTTGCAGGAGCAGGACAAGCAATAATAAAGTTATCATGTTCGCTTAAAACAAAACGTTTATCTTTATTTCTTCTTAAGGCTAGATCATTAATATCATCAAAAAGATCTTCCCCGTTATTTAAAAGAAGAATAATTAAAGTGTTCTCGTTAACTCTAAATAAATCGTCGCGACTTATAAGCATATTAGGCTCACAAAGAGGGAGATTATGTTCTTTAAACATTTGGAAATAATCATCAGCACTTTCGTTATAGAGCATTATTTTACGGTTATGTTTTTTTGCTACTGCGACTAATTCTTCAACGCTGTAGGGTGATTGATCGTATAAAGAAATAAAGACACGCCCTTTTGCATCTCTAATTACTCCGTCAATATGAGGAGTAATTCGATGTGAAGGCGAGGTATAACCTGGTCTTTCAGCGCCCATACTTTCTGCAAGAAGACAAAGAACATTTTTCTCAGCAATTTTAGCGATTTCATTAAGTTCAAGTTTATAGCGATTACTTGGATTATATTCAACAATGAAATCGCTAGAGTAAACGACATATCCTTGCGTTGTGTCAATTGCAACTCCAACACTATACATCGCATTATGAGTAGTTTGGAAAAAGACAAAATTACGATTGGCAATTTTTACAGTAGAGCTTGGTTCGATAACATTTAAGTTATATTCTCGTTTTAGGCCTGCTTTTTTAGTAAAGCGAACAAGCATCATTAAAGTAGCCTCAGTTCCATAGATTGGGGCAGGAACTTGATCATAAATAAATGGAAGAGCACCAAATTGATCATCATGACCATGAGAAATAATATATGCTCTAACTCGTTGTTTATTGTTTTTTAGATAGTCAATATTAGGAATAATAAAATCGATTCCAGGTCTAGTTGAATCTGGATATTTTAAACCTGCTTCAATAACAAAAATATCATCGTCAACTTCAACGATATACATGTTCTTGCCGTTTTCATCAAGACCACCTAAAGCAAAAAATTTTATTTTTTCACCCATTCTTATTTCTCCTTAATCTAGATAATAAGACTAATCGTAGATTAGTTTATCAAAATTGTCGTATTTTTCAAGTTTATTGTTTATTAATTGTTTGAGTTGCAACGATATCAACATTAGTATTTGCAACATTTTTTATTATAATATCTCCAACATTAATAGGAGCTTCTAATTTAACAAGACGAATTTCTTCCATAACTTCGAATATTTTCTCTTTTGGAATTGGGGCAGATGTTTTTACGCTTAGTCGTGGGATAACTCCTCCACGAATAATGACAGTACTTGTAAGTGTTCGTGTTGGAGTAGTTAACTCTTCTTTAGCGTAGGCTATCCCTCGTTTACAAAAATTACCTGTCACATTAAAATTTTCATCAACTTCAAGATGACATCCGCGTGGGCATACAATACAAATAAGAGTCTTTTTAGCCATTTATTTCCTCCGCGGTTAAAGTTAAACTTTTTCCATCTATTAATTCTTCTTTCTTAAGTGTAATAGTTGTCATTTCACTAGGAATTAAAAAAGGATAGAATTTAGTTTTAATTAATTTATCATCAACATAGAAACAGATTTTGCTTCGAAGCATTGGTTTACTAACGCGAAGACGGAATGTAATTTCATCAACTTCACTTGGATAATTAACAAAGTTAGGAATAACATAATTTACACCATTACTTGGACTTACTTGTAAGAGTTTTACTTTTTGTTCAGCTTTCTTATTCTTATTTAAAACATAATTTGCTGCCATTAACCCTGCTAATTCGCCCTCTTTGCTTGCTTCGTCTGCTAAATCGTGAATATGAAGACTATTACCACACATAAATAAACCAGGCTTTTCGGTTTCAAGTCGCTCATCAACAACAGCACTGCGACTTTTACTAAATTTAACACCTAATTTATCAAGAAGTGAAGTAAGAGGGATTAGTCCAACTGCAAGTAAAAGCGTATCAACTTCAAAATAAATTTCTGTACCTTCAATAATATTAAATTTTTCATCAACGCGAGAAATCGTAATTCCTTCTAAGTGTTTTCTTCCATATACATTACTTACGGTATGTGATAAGTAAAGAGGAATATCAAAATCTTGCAAACATTGAACGATGTTGCGGTTAAGCCCGTTACTATAGGGCATAATTTCTGCTACCCCTAAGACTTTTGCTCCTTCTAGAGTCATTCTACGGGCCATAATTAGCCCAATATCACCACTTCCAAGAATAAAAACACGTTTACCGACTGCATAACCTTCAACATTCATTAATAATTGAGCTTGCCCTGCAGTTAAAATGCCTGGTGGTCTTTCTCCAGGTAGGAGAATAGCACCAGCATTTCGTTCATAAGATCCTGTTGCTAAAATTAGTGCAGTCGTAGAAACAGTTTTAATTCCTTCATTGTATGATGCAAATTTGACTTCATAGCCTTCAGTTATTTCTATAACCTCTGCTTCTAAAAGAACATCAATGCCAGCTTTTACTACATTTTCTGCAACTCGTTCAGCATATTCTGGTCCTGTTAATTCTTCGCCAAAATGAGTAAGTCCAAATCCATTATGAACACATTGATTTAAAATACCGCCGAGGCGTTTTTCCTTTTCAATGATTAAAACATTTTTAACACCAGCATTTTTTGCTGCTAACGCGGCTTCACACCCTGCGGCACCGCCACCAATTACAATTACATCATACTTATCTTTCATCTTTATCATCCAAAACAATATAACTATCTTCTTCATCAAAAACAATTTTTGATAAAGGTACTTTATAGAAATCCGCCATTACTTTCATAACATGAATTTGACAAAATCCACCTTGACATTTTCCAAAGCCTGCCCGAAGTCTTTTTTTAACAGCTTTAATGCTATTAACTGGAACACTTCTAGATAAAATTTCAATTATTTCACCTTCTGAAACTTGTTCACAGTTACAAATCATCCTTGCAAAACGTGGGTCTTTTTTATGTAACTCTGCAATTTCGGCCTCATTTAATAATTTGGGTTTAGTATACTTTTTAATTTTCGGATTAAAATTTTTCTTTTCTTTTAAGGGGAGTAATTTTCCAATTAACTCTTCTACTACATATATACCTATATAAGGCGCTGAGGCTAAACCAGGCGATTCAATTCCTGCTACATTTATAAAGTTAGGTGCAACTTTACTTTCTTCAATAATAAAGTCACCTGTATTTGGAGTTGCTCTTAGGCCACTAAAAGTTCTAATCGTTTTATTAAAAGGAATTGAAGGAACTAAAGTAAGAGCACTTTCTCTTATTTTATTTAGCGTTGGCGCATCTGTTCCAATATCAGTTTTATCGCTACTATATTCACTTGTTGGACCAATAAGAATATTTCCTGCTGTTGTAGGAGTTACTAAAATACCTTTACTACCTCCTTTTGGAAGCGGAAAAACAACGTGATTAACTAGTGGTTCTGCCAATTTATCAATAACAAAATAAGATCCTTTTCTTGGAGTAATTTCAAAACTATTATCTCCTACCATTTTAGCGATATCATCAGAATGAACGCCAGCTGCATTAACTACTACTTTTGCTAAGTGAATTCCTTTACTAGTAACAACTTCATAATGACCTTCTTTTTTGTTAATTTTTAGAACTTCAGCATTTAAAAGAAGTTCGCCGCCGTTATCTAGAGCGTTTTCAATCGCATGAACAGTTAATTGAAAAGGATTAACAATACCAGCATCCTTAGCATATAGAGCTGCTAAAACTTCAGGATTTAAGTTAGGTTCTATCGCTAATACTTCTTCTTTATTTAATAGTTTAACTTCAACGTCATTTTCTTTTGCTCTTTTTACTAGACTATCTAAAAGAGGTAATTGTTCTTCATAGAGTGCTACTGTTAAAGAACCAATGTTATCAAGTTCTACATCTAATTGTTCACAAAGTTTTGGAAAAAGCGGTACACTCTTACGGTTAAAATATGCTTTTTTGCTATTAGGTATTGGGTCGTAACCGCTATGAACAATAGCAGAGTTAGCCATTGTTGTTCCATTAGCAACATCATTTTCTTTATCCACAATTAAAAAAGAAACTTCATAACGACTCAATTCTCTTGCAATTAAACCGCCGATTACGCCAGCGCCAATTATAATAACGTCTTTCATAATTCTACAAATAAATTATACATAAAATGAGAGCATTTGTTTAATGTTTTCACTCTTTTTTATCTAATTTGTTGTTTTTTTACTAAATTAAGCATTAAAAAGAAAAAGCACCTTCCATTTTCGAAGGTGCTTTTAGTTATTTTATCGTCGATTACGTTTCTCATCACGCCTTGGGCGTTTGTTATTATCTTTATTAAATTGACGTTTTGGACGTTCTTCGTAATCTTCTGGTTTTTCTAAAAACTCACGATGACTAACTTTGACTTTGCCTTTTTCATCAATTTCGATAACTTTAACTTTTAATTTATCACCAAGTTGATAGATTTTGCTTGGATCTTCGACATAATGCCAGGCAAGACTTGATACGTGACATAGTCCATCAACTTCACCAAATAGATTTACGAAAACGCCATATGGTTCGATACGAACGATTTCGCCCTCGAAAACTTCACCGATTTTAGCTTCGCGAATTATATTCTCGATTTGAGTTTTGGCCTTATTGATCATCTCGCGATCCATATGATAAATTGCGACATGTCCATCATCAGTAATATCGATTTTGACATCATCACATTCTTCAATGATTTTATTAATAACTTTTCCGCCGGTTCCGATAACTTCACGGATTTTATCAACTGGTACAGTCATGGTATCCATCTTTGGAGCCCACTTGCTAACATCTTCTCTTGGTTCTGCAATTGCAGCAAGTTGAGCTGCACGGATTTCATTACGGGCTTTAAGGGCCTGCATTAGAGCTTCATGGAGTACTTCTTTGCTAACACCTTTAACTTTAATATCCATTTGTAAAGCGGTAATACCTTTACTTGTACCAGCAACTTTAAAGTCCATATCACCGAAGTGATCTTCTAAACCTTGAATATCAGTTAGGATGGTATATGGATGCTTTCCATCAAGCGGCCCACTTGTAATTAGACCCATGGCAATACCTGTTACCATATCTTTAATTGGAACACCAGCTGCCATAAGGGCCATACTACTAGCACATATAGATGCCTGCGAACTTGAGCCATTACTTTCTAAAACTTCACTAACGCAGCGAATAGTATAAGGGAATTCTTCTTCACTTGGAATTACATAACTTAGGGCACGTTCACCTAAAGCACCATGACCAATTTCACGACGTCCAGGTCCACCGACTTTTTTAATATCGCCAACCGAGAATGGTGGGAAATTGTAGTGATGCATGAAGCGTTTTTCTTCTTCGTCAGTTAAATTTTCAATAATTTGCGAGGCGCTTTTCGGACCTAGCGTTACTGTTGATAATACTTGAGTTTGTCCTCTTGTAAAAAGTGCACTGCCATGAACTCTTGGGAGTAGATCAACTTGACAATCAAGGAGACGAATTTCATCAACTTTTCTTCCATCTGGACGAATCTTTTCTTCAGTGATTAATCGTCTAATTTCATCTGCCACCATTTGTTCATGAATATTTTTAACATCTTCAATAGTTTTATTTTTAAGTGCTTCCGATTCATATTCTTTTTCGCTAAAATGTGCAACGAGTTCTTCTTTAACTGCACTAATTGCAGCTTCTCGTTCAAGTTTATCAAAAACACTAATTGCAGCTTTTAATTTTTCGTTAAAGAGGTCATTACATTCTTTAACAACTTCTTCATCTGGAACAAAGAGTTGGAATTCACGTTTTGGTACTCCTACTTCTTTAATAATTTCTTCTTGGAATTCACAAAGTTCTTTAATTGCTTCATGACCAAAAAGAAGAGCATCTAGTATATCTTCTTCAGTAACTTCAGCCGCACCAGCTTCAACCATGTTAATAGCATATTTAGTGCCTGCTACTGCTAAATCAATATCACTTTTTTCTTTTTCTTCTATTGTTGGGTTAATAATTAACTTACCATCAACACGACCAACATAAACACCAGCGACTGGACCATCAAATGGGATATCACTAATTGAAACTGCAAGCGATGCACCAAGCATGGAACTCATTTCAGGTGTTGCGTCTAAATCAACGCTTAAAACGGTATTAATAATTTGTACTTCATTTCTAAATCCATCTGGAAATAGGGGGCGCATTGGACGGTCAATTAATCGACCAGTTAAGGTAGCGTGTTCGCCTTCACGACCTTCGCGACGTAGGAACGATCCTGGAATTTTACCAACTGCATATAGTTTTTCGCTATATGAAACAGTAAGTGGAAAATAATCTAAATCTTTTGGAGCAGAACCTGCAACTGCAGTAACTAAAACAGCTGTATCATTTAATCTAACTAAAACTGCACCATCGGATTGTTTGGCAAGTTCACCAACTTCAATACTAAGTTTCTTGCCATAAAAGTCGCGTTCATATACTTTTTTTGCCATTTTTTACCTCTTTTCTCGTATATTATATTTTCCTAAAAAGGAAAACTGTCGCAATTGACAGTTTCCAATCTTATTTACGTAAGCCTAGTTTTTCGATTAATGCTAAGTACGTTTCACGGTCAGTACGACTAAGATAATCTAATAGACTACGACGATGTCCGACCATTTTTAATAGACCGCGTTGACTATGATAGTCATGTTTATGAACTTTCATGTGAGCGGTTAAGTCACGGATTTGTTCAGTTAAGAGTGCAACTTGAACTTCAGTTGAACCCGTGTCTTTTTCGTTTTTACCAAATTCTTTAACGATTTCAGCAATGCGTTCTTTTGATAATGCCATATTTGTTTCCTCCTTTTAATTCATAACTTATTCATCGCTAAACGTTGAGGATTCGATTAGCAGCGAATAAGTCGCCTTTGTTATTATATCATTCACTTGCTTATAAGCAAGTTAAATATATAAAAATTCGCTATTTTTAGATATGGAAATTATCTTTAACAACTTTGACGAATTCTTTAATAAATTCAGTTGCTTTTTCTAATTCAGCTTCACTTGGTTTTAAGCGAATTTTTAAACCCTCATCAACAACTTTCATCCGAAGTTGCTTTGCTCTAACAAGTAAGTTACCTACAGCTTCTCCACTCCAGCCATAACTTCCAAAAGCAGTCATATATTTACCTTGAACCATGAAAGGATTAAGGGAGTTTAGAACATCATATATTACTTTAAGAGCATCACCGACAAATGTTGGTGAACCAACAATAAAAGCATCACTATTTTCGATATCATCTAAGACGTCATTTAGACGACTAATCTGCATATCATAGACAAATAAGTCTACATTTTGCCGGTTAATATAATTTTTAAACGCTTCTACTATCTTTTCTGTATAACCATAGCTTGATACATAAACAATAGTAATTTTAGGGCGAATTCTCCTTTTTGTAATTGCCCAAGTTGAGTATTTTCTAACAGCCTTTAACACATCGCTTGGTTGATCAATTAATGGGCCATGTGAAGGGAAGGCTTGCCTTACATTAAGTTCAGTAAACTTTCTTAGTGCTTCTCGAGTTTCTCTTTTAAAAGGACTCATAATCGAATCATAATAATATTGGAAAGCATAATCATAATTTTCTTTGGTTTTTAACTCACTAAGAAGGAGAGCATCGCTACATAAATGTTCACCTAAAAAATCGCAGGTAAAAGCAATTCCTCTTTCTTCGTAAAACGTAATAATAGTATCTGGCCAATGCACATTAGGTACGATAAGAAATCTTAGTGTTACGTCATCAAACTTAACGACATCTTGATCTTTAACAACATTTTTCTTAAATTGCATATTAACGATATTTTCAAGATTCGCCATAGCTAAAAACGAACCATAAACTTCGATATTTGAGTTAAGTTTGAGTAGTTCTTCAATTGAACCACTATGGTCTGGTTCAGTATGATTTACGATTAAAACATCAATTTTATCAATAGGAGTAATTTCTTTAATGTTGTCGAGCCATTCTTCAGTAAATCCGTCTTTAACTCCGTCGATAATTATTGTTTTATTGTTATTAGTTTTAACCAAAAAAGAGTTATATGTTGTACCGTGTGTCGTTTTCATTACGATATCAAAAACTCTTAGGTTTGGATCTTTTACCCCAATTGAATAAACATTCTCATGTAATTTAGTTGTTGCCATATTCATTACCTCATTTCTTTAATTAATTTTCGACATACTTCTTCGTCTTTTTGTAATTGTTTTATTAATTTTCCCATTGATTCTTGCTTTGTTTCTTCGCGGATATATTTTAAAAATCTAATGGAAAGTTCCTCTTTATAAATATCTTCTTTAAAATCAAAGATATGAACTTCAAGAAGCGGAGTAATAAGAGGATTGACCGAAGGCCTTAGACCAATATTTGCCATCCCATAACATTTTATATTATTTAGAATTATTTCGACAAAATATACACCGTCCTTTGGTAATTGATAACTAAAAAGCAGTTCAATATTTGCTGTTGGATAACCTAGTTTCTTGCCAAGTCCATGTCCTTTAATAACAAAACCTTTTACTTCATATGGCCTTGATAGTAGTATTGTTGCTTCTTCTAAATCACCTTTTTTTAAAAGTTCACGAATTAATGTTGTTGAAACTTTTAAACCGTTTTTTGTTAAAACATGCGAAACGGCATATAATTCAAAATCTTTACTTGCATCAAGAAGTGTTTTAACGTCTCCAAGTGCTTTCTTTCCGAAGTGATAATCTTCTCCAACAATTACATAATGTGGTTTTAACTTATTTAAAACTTGATTAATAAATTCTTTAGGTTCAAGCTCTTTAAACTTATCATTTAACGTAGCAATAATAAGAGTCTTCACACCAAGATTTTTAAAAATGTTCTTCCGATCAGTCAAAGAAGTTAACGGATAGTTGTTTGTTTCTATCGCCTTCATTGAAATTGGAGGAATAATTAGCATAACAGCAATATTTTTAGTTAATTCTTTTGCTTTTTCAATTAACTTTTGATGACCTAAATGTACCCCATCAAAAGTACCAAGACATAAGGCAGTATCTTTTGTTAATGGTTCAATATTTTTTAAATCTAATGATATTATTTTCATAAATTAAATCCTCTTTTTACTTTATAAAGTTGTGGACCAGATCTCTCCAATATAGCTAGTACTTTTTCTTCATATATTGCTACTAGCAAAGGTTCGAGCCTAGCTAACATGATTGTTTTTCCGTTTCTAATATCCTCTTTTTGTGTTTTATTAACATCAATGAAAATTAAATGGCCAAGTGCCTTATCAATAGGAATGATTCTTAAGTTATTAATATCATCAATCTTTTGAGCATCTTCAACTTTAAATTGTCCGTTTTTTGTTCTTACTAATTTAATAGTTGTTGCAATAGTACCAAGTTTTAATGCAATATCTTTTCCCAATGTACGAATATATGTACCTTTTCCAGTCGTTACTTCAATTTCTAAAAAAGGTGCTTCATAACTTAATAAATGGATTTTATGTATATATACTTTTCTTTTTGGAACTTCTTTTTTTATTCCTTTATGAGCATAGCGATAAAGTGGTACTCCATCAACTTTTATAGCACTTGTTAGGGGAGGGGTTTGATCTATTTCGCCTAAAAAGCTTACTAAAGCGGCTTCAATTTCACTTTTTGTTAACTTAGGCACTTCCATTTTTTTAATTACTTCACTTGTATTATCTAAAGTGCTCGTTTCAATACCTAACTCAAAAGTTGCTATATATGTTTTAGTATCATCCTCTAAATAGGGTAATACTTTCGTTCCTTCATTAATTGCGATTATTAAAAGACCTTCTGCAAAAGGATCAAGAGTACCAAGATGACCAACGCGACGAGTTTTAAAATGTCGCATAATTTTATTATCAACTAACCTGCTTGTCATTCCTTTATCTTTATTAATTAAAATTAGTCCATTCATCGCCATTTTCTCTCGCTTATATTATAATATAACATAACGGAGAAAACTAACTTGAAACAAATACGAAAAGCTCTTGCAAGTGTAAAAAAGGCTGACAATCTCTATAACCTCATTAGTGATGGCGATAAAATCGCAATTGGCATCAGTGGTGGTAAAGATAGTATTGTTCTTTTTCATGCTTTAGTTTTATATCAAAAATTTGCAAAAAAAGACTTCCAAATAATTCCAATTATGTTGAATTTAGGCTTTCCTAACTTCAATCCAAGTAAATATGAGGCCTATTTTGCAGAAAAGGGCTACAAATTGCACATTATTGATAGTTCTGACATTTATAAAGTTCTTCAAATTCAACAAGATAGACAACAGTTGCCCCATCTTCCTTGTTCAATTTGTTCTAGGATGAGAAAAGCTGCAATAAATCAAACCGCAAAAAAAGAAGGTGCTAACAAAGTTGCTTATGCTCACCATATTGATGATGCACTTGAAACATTATTTATGAATATGATTGGGGGATCTCGCTTTGCAACTTTTGCCCCTAAAATGTTTCTTGAAAATGTAGAGATTACATTTATTCGTCCGTTTATATTACTAGATGAAAGTACAATTTCACGCGTTCAAAAAGAAGAGAATCTACCACTTCTTGAAAATCCGTGTCCGAATGAAAAGAAAACACGCCGCGAAGACATTAAAATTCTTTTACATGATATATACATAAAATATCCAGAAGCTAGGACTAACTTTAAAAGGATGTTAGAAAACGATAATGGATTTGATTTATGGTTTGATAAGATTGAGATTCCTTTACTAAAAAACATTTATATTAAACCCGTTAAAACAAATGAAACTACAAAAGAATTCATTGACTTACTTAATGAAAACTACGCAAAACAACCACTTGACTTGCAAAATGCATTTCTTTTGGTTAGAAATGAAAAGCCGGTTGCAACTTTATCATATTCAAATGTTGGACCAAATTCCTACCTCATTTCTTCTTTTGTAAGTAAAACAAAGGTTAGCCAAAAACATCTCTCATTATTTATTAATGAAATCGAAAATAAACTCTACCGTGCGAATAGACCCCTATATCTTTCTGCAATTATAAGTAAAGAATATGAAGACTTATTTAATAAACTTGGTTATATAAAAAATATTGAAGAGAAAACTCTAATCATGCTAAAAAAGGTAATTAAATAAAAAGTGGCTAATCAATTAATGACTAGCCACATTTTTTATTACTCTTCTTCTTGTTTTATTTTTGCAAGTATTTCTTCAATCCGAGCTGCTTTTTCTTCACTATCATCATATATGAAGATTAACTCAGGTGTTTTTCTAATTGATAATGTTTTAGCTAATTCACTACGAAGAAAACCTTTTGCATCTGTCAAGATTTTAATCTTATCTTGAACAGGTCCATCGCCAATAAAGGTAACAAAAACTCTAGCGTAACTATAATCAGATGTTAATTCTACATCATTAATATTAACCCAACCCAAGTATGGGTTTTTCATTTTAAGCGAAATAATTTCACTTAGGTTACGCATTATTAAAGATTCAACTCTTTTTAATTTATTGGACATCGGTTTTAACCTCTACCATTTCGTGTCCTTCAATAACATCGCCTTCATGGATGTCATTGTAGTTTTTAAGAGTCATTCCACATTCATAACCTTTATGTGTTTCTTTTGCATCAATTTGACCATGTTTCATCGTGGCTATTTCACCTTCATAAATAATAACGCCATCACGAAGTAGGCGACAACTTTGACCATTTTTAACTACCCCGCTTGTAACGCGACAGCCAGCAATCGTACCAAGACGTGACACTTGCCAAGTTTGTCTAACTTCAGCTTGACCAGTAACTTTTTCAACTAATTCAGGTTTTAATAAACCTTTCATTGCAGCTTCTGTTTCTTCTAAAAGAGCATATATAATGCGATGAAGTCTAATTTCTATCCCGCTTCTTTCTGCCATATCTCTAACATTAGCAGTAGGACGAACATTAAAGCCAAAAATAACTGCATTACTTGCAGTTGCAAGTAATACATCACTTTCAGTGATGGTTCCTGCTGTTGCTCGAATAACATTAAGATTAACGCCTTTAACATTGATCTTTTCTAAACTTGCTTTAACTGCTTCAGCTGAGCCGCTATTATCAGCTTTAATAATTACATTAACGTCGATGATTTCATCATCACTAATTTGTTTATGAATTTCACCAAGTTTAACACCGCCTGTTGCTTGACGTTCACTTAAAATCTTGGCTTGTTTACGTTTTTCTGCAATTTCTTTTGCTTCTTTTTCGGTTTCAAACGCCATAAATTGGTCGCTTGCTTCTGGTACTTCACTTAAACCAATTACTTGAACTGGTGTAGCAGGACCAGCAACTTTAAGCATCTTATTGTATTCGTTAGTCATTCGGCGAACTTTACCATAGGCACAACCTGCAACAACAAAATCTTTATTTGTTAAAGTGCCGTTTTCAATTAAAAGCGTTGCTTTAGGACCTTCGCCTCGGTCAAGTCTAGCTTCTAAAACAGTGCCATAAGCATAACGGTTTGGATTAGCTTTAAGTTCAAGCATTTCTGCAGTTGCAATGATAGCATCAAGTAATTTTTCAAGATTTTGACCTGTTTTTGCACTGATTTCTTGGAAAATAACATCACCACCGAATTCTTCACTAATAACATTATAGGCAAGTAATTCATTTTTGACTTTGTCAGGATTTACACCGACTTTATCAATTT
>DAOSJI010000001.1:0-31279 GCA_035367155.1 Bacilli bacterium | reverse complement strand
TAGGCAAGTAATTCATTTTTGACTTTGTCAGGATTTACACCGACTTTATCAATTTTATTAACAGCAACGATAATTGGAACCTTAGCTGCTCGTGCGTGGTCGATTGCTTCTTTAGTTTGAGGCATAACGCCATCA
Source organism: Bacilli bacterium (assembly GCA_035367155.1). GTDB lineage: Bacteria > Bacillota_I > Bacilli_A > RFN20 > CAG-826 > JAAYSA01. The sequence goes on along the minus strand of DAOSJI010000001.1, from coordinate 31,144 downwards.
TCGGCTGCTACAACTAAAATAACGATATCAGTAACTTTAGCACCACGGCTACGCATCGCGGTAAATGCTTCATGGCCAGGTGTATCAATAAATGTAATTTTATAGCCATTTACATCACGCTGATAAGCACCAATGGCTTGGGTAATAAAACCTGCTTCTGTTGCAGTAATATTACTTTTTCTAATTGCATCAATTAAAGTAGTTTTGCCGTGATCAACATGACCCATAATCGTTACAACTGGAGAACGGGGTACAAGATCTTTTGGATCATCTTTAATTGCACTAAAGTTAAAAAGATCGTCATCTTCTTCGATTTCAAGTAATTCGAAATCAAAGTCAAAATCAAAACAAACTTCTGCAATTAGTTCATTAGTTAAATCATTATTGATCGTTACAATCTTGCCTTTAAGAAATAACTTTTTAATGATTTCTGTTTCGTTAACTTTTAAAAGTTTTGCAAGAACAGGCAACTTCATCGGACCATAAAAATAGAGCTTTCCATTTTTAACAAAAGGATTGGTATCACTCTTTTTATGCTTAGCCGTGTTTGCTATGCGTGTCTTGGGATAGTTTTGGGGTTTTTCACTCATATGTATCACCTTCTTTCAAAAGACTAAATATTTTTTGATTAGCGTTTTTATTTAACACGGTAATAACGCTTAATCGACGGGTTGTTTCATTTTCAAATAGTGCGCTACTATTTAGTTTTAATAGGGGAGCATCATTTCTTTTAGCAATCTTACTTGCTTCCTTTTTTGTTCTTTCACTAGCAGAGCTAAGAACAATAATTAGAGCAGTGTCTTTTGCTTTTAAATCTTTAAGTCGATCTAGACCAAAGGCAATTTGACGTCCTCTTTTTAAGATTTCTAGAAAACTAATAAGTCTACTATTCATTGATTAATCGTGCAATTTCCTCGTAAATTTCTTCCGGGATCGCTACTTCTAGGGCTTTACCAAGACTATTTTTCCTTCTTGCAATTTCAAGAGCCTCTTTACTTTTAACCATATAGGCTCCGCGCCCATAAACGCGGCCACCAGTATCAAGAACGACAGCTCCTTCTTTAGTTCTAACAACGCGAAGAAGATCCTTTTTTTCGTATTGTTTGTTTGTTACGACACATCGGCGGATAACTGGCTTTTTCACGTTAAACTACCTCTTAGTTATCGTAGTATTCATCGAATTCATCGTAATCAATATCATCATAGAAGTCATCTTCATGTTCTTCGTGAGCAAGTTCAGCTTCCATTCTTTCAATTTCCGCAAGTTCTTCCTCAGTATAGATATCCATTTTGGGTCCGACTTGTTCGACAACCTTTTCTTCTTCTTTTTCAACAACTTTTTCTTCTTGCTTTCTTCGTGCTTTTCGAGCTGGTCTAGAAGCGGCTTCTTTTTCTTTTTCAAGTTCCGCTTCAAGTTCTGCAAGACTAATTGTTGTTTTAACTTTCTTAACCTTAACTGGTTCTTCTTTAACTTCTTCTACAATTGGCGCTTTTTCTTCTTCAGTTTCTTTTAATAATTCTTCAAAAGAAGGTGTAGTAATAGTTAATTCTGGTTCAGTTACAACTTCAAGAGTTTCTTCTTCACGAGTAGTTTCGCGTTCAATTTGTTGTTCTAATAAGCGGAAGTGAGCACGCTCTTGTTCAAGAAGATTTTGTTCATAAACAAGCGTTTCACGGTTTTTATAAGCAATACCTAGTTCATTAGCTTCATCTTGTTCAAAAACTTCAAGTTCATAACCAGTAAGAGCACTTGCCATACGAATATTCCCACCCTTATGACCTAAGGCTTTACCTTTATCATCAATATGAAAAACAACGCGTGCTTTCTTTTCTTCTTCGTTTACTTCAATACCAATTGGTTCAGCAGGTAAGAAAGCATCCATAATATAAATGCCTGCATTATTATTAAAGGGAATAATATCAATTTTTTCTTTACGATTTGCAGGACCAAGTTCAGCACTAACTTTTTGGATTCTTGATCCACTTGGACCAATACATGCTCCAACAGGATCAACATTAATATCAGTACTTTCTACAGCGACTTTACATCTTTCACCAGGTTCACGGACGATATTTCGAATTAAAACAGTACCATCATAAATTTCGGTAATTTCTCGTTCCATTAAACGGCGAACAAATAAAGGATCTGTACGAGATATGATAATATTTGCACCACGCGGAGTACCAACTACTTCTAAAATAACAAAGGGAACTAATTCTTTATCTGCGAATTTTTCATTGTTAATCGTATGACGTCTTTCATCAAGCGGAACACTTATATCACCTAAATTTACCATTACAGTACGTTTAGAAATATTTTCAATTTGTCCAGTGACGAGTTCACCGATTTTAGTTGAAAATTTAGCGATTAATTTTTCTTTTTCTAAATCACGTAGAATCATTTTCCATTGATTATCGACATTTTTCATTTGTGCTTCGCTTAATTGTTCAACTAAAATCGTTTCAAAGACTAATCGATTATCAATAATTTCTTTATTTTCTAGTTTTTCTACTTCTTCAACTGAAATCTCAAGAGCATCATCTTCAACTTTAGAAACAATGTTTTTAAAGTAATAAATACGAATTTCATGTTCTTCTTCATTTAGAGTAACTTCAACATCAACTGGAGTGTCGCCATCGCCGCCATAAAATTTGGTAACTGTCTTTTTAACAGCATCCAAGAATGCTTGAATAACGACATCTTCTAAAAGATTGCGTTTTTCTGCGACATCTTTAAAAAGTAACATAATTTGTTCAAATAGTTCTTGTTTGGTTGGTTCTTTTGTTTTCTTTCTTGCCATAATTTTGTTCCTTCTAAACTTTAATTGCTAAGTTTACTTGTTTAATGTTTGTTTTTAGAATTGTCTCGCTTTTTATTCGCCCTTTATAGTTTACGCGAATTATAAGCGAGTCAATTGATTCATTTTCTAAATATCCTTCTAGTGCATTTACACCCTTTTTTGGATCTTTTAGTGTTACGCGTACATAGTGATTAAGATAGGGTGCTAGTTTATCGATGTTAAGTTTTTTCTCAGCCCCCGCACTACTACAATCAAGAATATAGGGCGTATCATCTTCGACAATTGAATCTAGTAAGACACTAAGCTTTTCACTCATTAAGATAATCTCATCTAGACTTATAAAACGACCTTCAGCATCGATTTCGATTCGTAGATAAGTATCTTTACCTTGTCTTTCAATTTTAATACTAGACAAGAGATAACCATCTTTTACGATGACTGGTTCAAGAGCATTTTTAATCAATTGAACATCCATATAAAGCCTCCTCTTAATAGAAAGAGTGGGTTGCTACCCACTCTTACGAGTTCACTATGTAAGTAAATTGTTACATTTACCATTGACACTATATACGATAATCGTATATTTTGCAACTTTTTTTTACTTTTTTTTGCTTGCAATCTAAATTTTCTTATAGCGCTGATTTTTAGATGTCCGTTTGTTTGGAAATTCTAATGTTACTAAGCCTTTTTTAATTGCTGGATTTAAATAGTTTTTTCGAAGCGTCTCTTTACTTTTTAAACCTAGCAAAGAAAGTATCTCATTAGCCGAGTAATAAACACCACTTGACATAACTGATAATAATCTCTTTATATAAGGTGATTCTTCTTTATTTAACACTGATTCTTTAATTAACTCATCAATAGCATTATCTATCATTTTTAACGTAAAAATTATAAAGATATTAGAATCACCTCTAGAGTGAGAATCACTAATTGCTTTGTAATAAGCTTGTTGATTATTCTTAATAAAGTTTTCAACTGGCAAATAGTAAAATAGAGGTCTCCACTTACCAAGTAATGCAGTTTGCCAAAGACGTGCCATTCTTCCATTTCCATCAGCAAATGGATGGATAAAAACAAATTCATAATGAAAAACCGAAGATAAAACTAAGGGGTGGATTTTTGAGTAATTGTCTTTTGTCCACTTAAAAAGTTGAGTCATTAAATTATCTACTTGTTTAGCAGGTGGGGCGATAAAAACTACATTACCATGCTCATCTATAACACCAATATCTTTGGGCCTAAATTGACCACTTGGTTTGATAATATCTTTCCCTAATATTCCATGAATTGTTTTTAAGTTTTTTAATACAAGTGGATCAAATTTACCAAGTTTCTCATATGCTGCTATTGCATTTTTGATTTCAGTTATATCTTTTTTAGGGCCAATGACATTAACACCATTAATAATGTCATTAACTTCATCTAAAGATAGCGAGTTAGCCTCAATATAACAACTAGCATGAATTGATTTAACTCTATTTTGTTTTCTAAGTATAGGAAAACGATCAAGATTACCAATCGAAGTAATTTGACCTATCTTTTCCATAATAGTGGAAACTTTCGCCAACATTTCTGTCGTTATTTCAAACGGCGGAGTGTAATTATTCATGCTTATATTTTATCAAATATGGCATAAGCGTTCAATACATCTTGCTTATTATCTTGCTTATTATCTTGCTTATTTTTATAAAATAACAATGACAAAAAACGGGGAATTAACCCCGTTTATGCAAGATAATAGGCATTTTTGCTAGGAATTAATTTGAATGTTAACACTGCCTGTTGTAGTTCTTATCTCACAAAGTCCGCCGGTGGTAGTGTTAGGCACTTTTACTGAACCAGTGGTTGTATAGACGCTAAATATTTTACTAGTTAAAAGTGTGCCTTTTACATCACCCGTCGTAGTTTCAATATATATTGTTCCAGCATCAGAATCAGTTAGATTAACATCGCCTGTTGTTGTTTCTATTTTTAGTCTTTCGCTAATTATTGTGTTTTTTAATGTAATATCGCCAGTTGTTGATGATAAATCAACATTTTTAGCTGTAACATTTGTTAGCTTAATATTTCCAGTAGTTAAGGAAACAATAATATTACCATTAGCACTTACATCAGTTAGAAGGATGTTTCCAGTTGTCGCGCTTATAGTTAAATTATTAACACTTGCATCGGTAAGACTAATTTCTCCTGTAGTAGCTTCAACATATCCATAATCATTAATATCAGTTTTTAAATTAATTCTTCCACTTGTCATATTGATATTAACTTTATTAAAACTAAAGTCATTTGGAATTATTAACGAACCAGTTGTTGCATCAATTTTTAGTTCATTATAGAGTCCAGCAGGTAAATAGATGGTGGTTTTCATTTTATAAAAATGGAAGCCATTAAAACCAAACATTTTTTCATACCATGCTCGATCATCTACTTGTTCAATTGTTAAGATGTCATCTTTTATACTTACTTTGTGATAATACTTTTCAGCATCATCAGTAGTAACTTTTTTGGTTCCATCAGGCGAGACCTTAAACTCGACTTCTGAAGTAGTGACATCAATATTAAAGTTAGAGAATGATTCTTCTAATTGATGGGTGTTAGTTGTTGTTTCTAGCGATTTAGCATTTGTTACTAAACCAACAGTTAATAGAGTACCTCCAACAACTAATAAAGATGCTCCGACGATAAGAGAAATTAAAATTGGCTTTTTCATTATTATTTACTTCCTTTCTTAATAAATGCAGCTTTTATGCTAGTTAGTATTTTTTTTGATAATTTTAGCGTTGCCTTAGTTATTGCATAGCAGCCAAAAAAGAGGAATATTGCTAGACCACCAGATAGCATTGCAGCACCTAAATTTGTTAACAAAAATTCACCGCTAAATAGACCGCCTAAAAATGAAATTGAGCCTGCAATTGATGAGGCAATGAGACTAAATTCAACTGAATAAGCAACAATTACAAAAATCCAAATTAGAAAATATGCAAGTAAAACTATAAATGAGGCAAATAATGCTACTGGAAACCACAAAGGAAATCCAACAATTATCAAGATTATTTCCCAGTCTTTAAGTGTTCTTTTTGGTTTTACTTTTTCTTTTACTAGTGTAGCTAAAGGTGTTTCTTTAGCAATTTCAGTGACAATATCGTCTACTGAACCAATTTCTGCAACTGCTTCTTCTTCGCTTATGCCCTCATCAACACGATCATCAATCATCTCTTCATAAAAACTTAAGCGATCATCAATATCTTCTTTTGGTAAACCAACGAGTTTACTTTTAAGTTCATTTAAAAATTCTTCTTTTCTCATAGTTTATTTATCCTCCCCAACGATAAAAGAATAGATTTTAACCATTTCTTCCCATTCTTCTTTAAATTCTTCAATTCTTTCAATACCAAGGTCAGTAATACGGTAATACTTCCGTAGTCTTCCGTTATGTTCAACCGATTTTACGATGAGCATTTTACTTTCTTCTAGTCTTTTAAGAATAGAATATAAAGTAGATTCAGATAACTCTAGAACAGGTTTTAAATCTTTAATAATCTTATAGCCATAAGAATCTTCGTTCTTTATAGCAGCTAAGACACAAATTTCTAACATTCCTCTTCTTAGTTGTGTTTCCATTAAATACCACTCCTTACGTAATACATCGTATCACGAAGTATTGAAGAGTGCAATAGGTAAAATCAAAAAAATATTTTTAAATTTTTGACATCATAAAAGAGACACTTAATATAAAAAATAAAAAAGAGCCCATCATATGGACTCTTACTAATTAAATGGTGCCCCCTGCCAGAATCGAACTAGCGACTAATCCTTACCATGGATTTATTATGCCATTTAACTAAGGGGGCATAGCAATTAAGAGTATACTTGAAATTGCTACTATTTGCAAAGAAGATATTTACTAATTAATCATGATGCTTAACGGGTCCACCGAAAAGTTCAAGTTTTTTTAGTAAGTTTTTCATCTCTTCGACGCTTAATCTATGCGTGTTATGAGAAGTATAGCTTTCACTTAAGGCAATTTTCTTACTGCCAGTAGAAATATATTTTTCATAATTTAATTCACGGTTATCCGCTTTAACACAGAAGAAATCACCTAAATCAATTGCTTTTGACATTTCTTCTTCAGTAACTAAAGTTTCATATAATTTTTCACCGTGACGCGTGCCAATATATTTTACTTCTGCCTTAGGATTTTTAAGTTCTTTAATAGCTTGGGCAAGAACGTCAATTGTTGCAGCAGGTGATTTTTGGACAAATAGATCACCTTGTTCGCCGTGTTCAAAAGCATAAAGAACCAAATTAACTGCATCTTCTAATGTCATCATAAAGCGAGTCATTTCAGGATTTGTAATTGTAATTGGTCGACCTTCTTCAATTTGATTTAGAAATAAGGGAATAACACTACCGCGACTTGCCATAACGTTGCCATAACGGGTTAAACAAAGGATAGTATCTCCTTCTAAGAGTTGACGGCTACGGGCAATAACATTTTTCTCCATTAAAGCTTTACTAATTCCCATTGCATTAATTGGATAAGCAGCCTTATCTGTAGAAAGAAAAATAGCTTTTTTAACACCATGATTAACACAAGCCGTAATAACATTATCGCTTCCAATAACATTAGTATACACAGCTTCCATCGGATAGAATTCGCAGGAAGGAACTTGTTTTAGAGCAGCTGCACTAAAAACATAGTCAACACCACGGAAAGCATCCGTAATAGAATTAAGATTACGTACATCCCCAATATAAAATTTCAACTTGTCATTTTTATATTGTTTTCTCATATCATCTTGCTTTTTTTCATCGCGTGAGAGAATACGAATTTCTTTAATATCCGTTTTTAAAAAGCGATCAACAACAGCATGACCAAATGATCCAGTCCCTCCAGTAATAAGAAGGATTTTATCTTTGAATAAGTCTTTTCTAGTATCATTAAGTTTCATAATATTCACCTACTTTAAAACTTTCTTATAAATTATATCACATATAATTTGCTTTATGCCCAAATAGCGTCTGCTAATTCAGGATAATCGATAAAAGGATTACGATTCCCTTGAGCGTTTTGAATTGCATTATTACGTTTAGCTTCACGATCTTCAAGAGGAGGAAATTGATTATTCCATTCAAGTAAGAGCGAAAGATTGCCGTTAATATTAACATTGAGGTTATATTTAATAATCATATAGAAAGTAACACGGGCAACTTCACCTTTTGCAGCATCGCATGGTTCGAAAGCTGAACTTGTATATTTACAATCACTTCTTACACCCAAGCTATCTACAGCATAATTTCCGTTTGTAACAACTTGGAAGGTACTATTACCACGAATCGAATTTAATTTATTATCAGCAGCCCATAAATTGTGATAATCGCTACAAGCATTAGCACCTCCACCTGCACTACATCCAAGTTTTGACTGTGGAACAACGTGTTCACGGTTCCAACCAATTGAGCCAGAAGCATGTTTGTTTTTAGCAATTGTAATACGTGAATAAATTTGAATAACATTACTTGAGTTATTTGGGTCTTCATCAGCATTTTCAACTGGCCACCAACTGTAGCCAATTCCACTAAAGCCAGTGTCAATTCGACGTTTTATCTCATTTTTTAAATCTGTACCAGTTTTATTTAAGTCATATCCTTCATAATAACCACCAAAAGCAGGTTCACTTGTAATTGGATCTTCGCTACTTGTTGGGTTCTCACTTGTTACATCTTCAGTACTTGTACTAGAAATATCTTCACTGATTGAAGTAACTAGGGGTGTTGAAGATTCTTCGCTACTTACAGTTGGTTTACTTGCACAGCCTGTAAGAAGCAAAAATAGAATAAGACTTAAAAGTTTACGATTTTTCATTTTATATGTCCTCGTTTCCTTATTTTATAATGGTCTCGCTATTAAATCATAAATAAAAGCACTTGTAATTTCAATATCAAGTTTATCACCAATTTCAAACTTATTGTTTGAATATAGATAAATATTGCCATCAATTTCATCAGGTGCGTTAAAATAAGTTCGCATTAAATAGCGACCTTTATTCTTTTCATAATAGATTATGTAACCACTCATCTTTTGCCCAATTAAAGCCATATTTTTCTTAAGTGAAATACTTTTTTGTAGGTTCATAAGATAATCTTTTCGCTTGTTTTTTTCTTCTTCATTAATATGAGACTCCATTGCATAACTTCTTGTTCCCTCTTCTTTTGAATAAGTAAATACACCAATATGATTAAATTCGATTTCTTTAATAAATGCTGCTAATTCCTCAATATCTTCCCTTGTTTCACCTGGAAAGCCAACAATAAAAGTAGCTCGCAAAATAGCATGAGGAATCTCTAACCTAATGCGATTAATTAATTTTATATAATCCTCTTTTTTACCCCTCCGATTCATAAGGCGAAGAATTCTATTTGAAGCATGTTGAAATGGTAAATCAAAGTAAGGAACCATTTTAGGATTTCTTTTTATAAAAGTGATTAACTCATCACTTAAATCACTTGGGTAAAGATAAAGTAAGCGTATACTTTCAAAACCTTCAAATTTAACTAATTCCTCTAAAAGAGTGATTAATTTAGGTCGCTTTTGCAAATCACGGCCGTAATTTGTAGTGTCTTGTGAAATAATTGTGATTTCTTTCTTGCCAAGTTCATTAAGAAGTTTTGCTTCTTCTAGTATTTCTTTTAATGGCCGTGATTTAAAGCGACCACGAATAAGTGGGATAGCACAAAAACTACAAAAATTATTACAACCTTCGCTAATTCGTAGATAAGCACTAAATGGAAGAGTAGCATATTTTCGCCTAAGCGGATTAAAACTATTAACATTAGTTTTTAATATCTTACTTAAAAGAAGATGAAGCTCAGCATACCTAGAAATAGGTACAAAATATATATTATCTAGATTTTCTAATTTATCTTTATATCGTTCACTATAGCAACCAAGGACAACTAATGGTTTATTAAATTGTTTTAATTCATCTATTATTTTGAGCGTTTCGATTCTACTTTCTTCTAAAAAAGCACATGTATTTAAAAGAAAAACATCTGCTTCTTCTTTCTTATTAGTAATAAAAATGTCAATTCCCTCTAACATTCCTAAAATAATCTCGCTGTCGACGAGATTTTTAGCACAACCTAAAGAAATTAAACATAGTTTTTTCATAATTTTCGCTAGAAAAAGAGTCCAGCAAAGTGGACTCTTTTAGTTAGTTATTTCTAATGGCAGAATCTACCATTTACATCATGTTCACCCCAAATGCGACACGCTAATTCAGGATGATCAATAAATGGATTACGTAAATTTTGATATTGTTCTAAACCTATTTGACGTTGTAGGTCACGTTCAACAGTAGGTGGATATTCTAGATTCCATTGAAGCATTGTTAGAATGTTAAAGTTTTCATCTAAACTACAGCCATAACCTAATTTTTCATATGGCCACATAACAAGCATATAAAGTTGGGAACGAGCAATTTCACCTCTTACCATTGGGGTTGGGCTAAACATACCGTTATAAACAAAGTTATCAGTTAAGGTACCAAATTTATTTCTAATTGCAAATTTATAGTATTGTTCTTTCATACTAAGACCCCAATAACTATAGTTTGATTTAGCTTGGTTAAGATTTCCATCACAGAAAAATAAATTTGCAACATCAGTTGAAATATTCTTTCTTGTCGCTCCTGCTCTTAGACTATCATTGCCATCTGCTAATTTAGATTGAGGATATGCATGTTCACGGTCAAAATAAACTTCACGAGGTGTAAAATTATCACCATCATATCGTTTTTTAAATTGAACAGAATTTAGGTCATAAATTGATAAGACTTTATATGGATCATCTGGATCAACATCCATTAGTTCTAAAGCCTGTACACAAGTGTTATAGTCAATTGGAGTAAATCTAGATAATTTAAATTCATATAGAGCATTTGCTAAGTCTTTCCCTTGTAATTCCGAATTAACAATTTCATCCCAATAATTACCTGTATACGCTGGAGCAGGTGTAAAAACTCTATTTGGTGATTGGGGTACTTCTACTTCTTCAGATGTTGTTTCAGTAGGTAAAGATGTTTCCGATTCATTTGAAGTTGGAAGTTCGCTACTAGGGTCTGGTTGGTTTTGACAACCTGATAAAACACCTAAAGCTAGGAGTGCGGTAAGGAAAGTTAATGATCTTTTCATGTTGTTACCTTCTTTCTATTCTTTATATTACTCTAAGTTAATATAAATGTAAATAAATCGCTTGAAATTCATAGATTAGATTATTAAAAAGACGGTCCAAATGGACCGTCATGTAAGAGATTATGCAAATGGATTAAGTTGAACTACATTATCTCTTATATCTAAAGTATATGGAATCTTAGGATCAACTTTTTGCTCAATTATTTGCTCAGCGATTTGAGTTTCAATTGTTTTTTGAATAAATCGTTTTAGTGGTCTAGCACCAAATTCAGGCGCATATGCATTTTCGACAATATAATTCACAACATCATCTGTATAGCGAAGCTTAAATCCAGCTTTTTCACTTGTTTTAATAACTTCGTTAAGCATCTTGCGAGCGATTTGTTTTTGAACATCAATTGACAAGGGGTCAAAATAGACTACTTCATCAATTCGGTTTAAAAATTCTGGTTTAAAGGCTTTTTTAAGTAGTTCATTAACTTTACTTGCTTCATTTTTAAGGAATAATTCACTTCCTAAGTTACTTGTCATAATAATAATTGTATTTTTAAAGTTAACAACACGACCTGAAGAGTCTGTTAATCTTCCATCATCAAGAAGTTGTAGGAGTAAATTAATTACTTCAGGATGCGCTTTTTCGATTTCATCGAAAAGAACAATTGAGTATGGTGATCTTCTTACTGCCTCAGTAAGTTGCCCGCCTTCTTCATAACCAACATATCCAGGGGGCGAACCAATAAGACGCGAAACATTAAATTTCTCCATATATTCACTCATATCAATACGAATAATTCGCTTTTCATCATCAAATAGTGCCTCTGCTAGAGAACGCGCAACTTCAGTTTTTCCAACACCAGTTGGACCAAGGAAAAGAAAACTACCAATTGGTCGATTAGGATTATTAAGTCCTGCTCGTTGACGAATAATTGCATCACTAACTAAACGGAGTGCTTCATCTTGACCAATGACTCGTTTTTTAAGTGTTTCAAATAAGTTAAGTACTTTATGCTTTTCACCTTCCATAATCTTATGAATTGGAATACCTGTATTTCGCGATATAATCGCAGCGACTTCTTCTTCACCAACTGTTTCTTTTAGCATCCGGTTTTCGTTAGCTTCTTCGCTTTCTTCTTTAAGTTTCTTTTCTAGTTCAGGAATTAACTGATACTGAAGCTCACTTGCTTTTTTATAGTCACCGCTATTGAAGGCGACATTAAGATCAAAGCGAGCTTGTTCTAACTCTTTTTTAAGTCGCGAAACATCATCAAGTTCTTCAACTTCTTTTTGCCATTGGGCTGTCATTTTTTCATCTTCTTTTTTACATTTTTCAAGTTCTTTTTCAATGACTGCTAAACGTTTTTTACTAAGTTCATCACTTTCTTTTTCTAACGCTAACTTTTCAATTTCAAGTTGTCGTTTCTTTCTTCTTATTTCATCTAACTCAATTGGTAGACTATCAACTTGAACTCGAATTGCCGCACATGCTTCATCAATAAGATCAAGAGCCTTATCAGGTAAGAAGCGATCTGTTATATAGCGGTCACTTAAAGTAACTGCACTTACTAATGCCGAATCACTAATTTTAACACCATGATGTGTTTCATAACGCTCTTTTAAACCGCGCAGAATCGAGATTGAATCTTCTAAAGTGGGCTCTTTTACTAATAATGGTTGAAAGCGACGCTCTAAAGCACGGTCTTTTTCAATATAGTTTCGATACTCATTTAAAGTAGTAGCACCAATCATATCAATTTCGCCACGAGCAAGTAAGGGCTTTAACATGTTACTTGCATCCATAGCCCCATCAACGCGACCTGCTCCAACAATAAGATGGATCTCATCAACAAAAAGAATTATTTGATGATCGCTTTCTTTAATCTTATTTAAAATTGCTTTTAGCCGCTCTTCAAATTCGCCTCTAAACTTAGTACCAGCAATTAAAGAACCCATGTCAAGTTCATATACAAGCTTATTTTTAATTGATTCTGGTACATCTCCGCGGGCAATACGTTGAGCAAGCCCTTCGATAATTGCGGTTTTACCAACACCAGCTTCACCAATTAAAATAACGTTGTTTTTAGTTTTACGTGAAAGAATTTGAATAATTCGTCTTATCTCTTCATCACGACCAATAATTGGATCGCTTTTATTTTGTCTAGCTTCATCATCTAGAAACCGACCAAATTTTTCTAAAATATTTTCGTCTTTACTATAATCAGGAAATAAATTTTGCATCATAATATAAACCTCCTTTTTGGCACTCTTGCTAAATAAGTGCTAACTATATCTTACCACACTTTTGGCACTTGTCAACATTGAGTGCTAAAATAATTCACAAAATAAAAAAGACCACCAAGGGTGGTCTTAGTTTTGTTTTAATTATGCTGGTTGAACGTAAATTCGTACCCAACCGAAGTTATCCCAGAATGTAATATAGACATTGTAGGTTCCACTTGTTTTAAAACGAAGTGGTAATACTTCTGCTGGACTATTGAATTTAATCCATGTTGCATCATGGTCTTCAGTATTAATACCTGATTCACTTGGTTCTCCAACAAGTTCAAGATAATTAGCCGTGTAATTACCTGCATCTTTATCTGCTGAAAGAGTATAGCCAATACCATCCGGCTTTCCACTTAAATATGTTGGATATTCGTTAGCACCTAAGCCGGAAATATCAAACTGACTACCAATATAGAAAGTAAAGTCTGCTTCAAAATATTTAGATAAAAGCATATATTCATCACAGTTTAAAATGGTGCTAAATCCTTTAGTTGTCTGATATGTAGGATCATAATTTCCTTTAGTTGTGACTAAATAAACATCAGCTTTATTTTCATCTGGTGTTTCACTCGTTGTGGGACCTTCTGAGGAAGTAGTTTCATCAAATGCTGCTTCAAGAACTAAGCCTTGTACACCGGGCATTTTAGTAATCTTTTGAAGCCCTCCACCTTGAGGATTTTGCATAAAGAAGCCAATAAATTCGGCACCTAAATCGTGAGTAACTCTAGTAGCACCAGGAAGTTCTGAACCGCTCATTGCAGTATACGCAACACCATATTCAAGTGAGACTTCTGGAATTGCTGCCCCGTGATTTCCATCAAATAACCCGTGTTTTGTAAGATTAAAGTAAACTGTAACCTCAATTGCAGGTTCTTCTGTTGTTGTACTATCTCCAGTAGATGTCTCAGAAGTTATGGTTGATGTTGGCGTACTATCATCGGGTGTATCACTTGGTAAATCTCCTTTTTTACAACCAACAAGAAGTAAAGCAAGTAAAGTAATAAATAATGTTCTTTTTTTCATGTTTTTTCTCCTTCAATTATTTATTTATATATAGCAATTCCATAAGGTTCAAGTGTTTGATGCGGATTTGTTGGAGCAGTCCGATAAACAACAGTCCCTGGAAGAGTGCCACTTAAGTTAACATTTGCATTTGAAAAATTGCAGTAAATACTAATAGATTGACCGTTATAGCTGTAGCGCCAGGCCATAACGTTACCGTTATCGCTAATACCTTGATATGTACCCTTTAAGAAGAAATCTTTATATTCGCTGTTTCCTTTTAAAGCCATTATTGCTCTCATTTTATTTAAAAATGAGAATTGTTCGTCTTCTTGAAGACTTACACTATGTAAATGGTTTTTGTTGTAATCATCAAGAGGAACGCTATAGCCACTAAATTTAAAGTTAGTTGTCATTTCTTGATCTTCTGCTCCTACTTCAACCCATTTCATTGGTTGACGGTAGAAGCGATCTTCATTCCAATCTTGACCAATAGCATCAATAGGAGCATTTTCAGCATTATTTGGCGTAATATTTCCGCTCATGCCAATTTCATCCCCATAATATACCCAAGTTAATCCAGGTTGAAGAAGCATCGCACCATTATAAACAAGTGCACGTTTATTTTTTGTTTCAATGTTTGTATTAGTAATATGCGTATGATGTTCAGTCGTATTTGAACCAGTACCTGTAATTTCATTGTTTGCATGGTTAAGAGCACGCTCAACGTCATGGTTACTTGTAAAGCCACTTATGATGGCTTTACCTTGACGTTTTGAATTATATGTGTTTATTTTGCTAGGAATAACACTAGTAGCTTCGGTATTTGCGTTATTTTCTTTCGCATGGAATGTATTATTAACAAAGTGATAATAACTTGGAAAGTCAAGAAGCGCATCCATTCCTGCTAGATATGGGGCAATACGTTGATCCCAACCATCAAAGTTTTCACCAACTAAGAATGCATTAGGATAATTTGCTTTAATGCGTTTATTAAATTCTTTAAAGAAATTAATATTTTTTCCGCGGTCACTACTATAGTCGATACCTTTAACGCTATCATAGTCTTCAACAACATCGTTACTATTGACAGCAACTTCGTCTTTCATATAAACGTGTTTAACAGCATCAATTCTAAAACCGTCAACACCAAAACCTAACCAATATTTAGCAACATCAACCATAAAATCACGAGTTGTTTGATTATCATAGTTAAGTTCAGGCATTCCACTTGAAAACTTAGCATAGTAATAATAATTTGTCGTGCCAAATCGATACCATGGTTCATCTAATTCAATAGTTGAATATTTCCAGTGATATAAATCACGATATGAAACATCATTACCATGCATATCTTTTGTTGTTTTAACTTGTGCACTACGCGTAAACCATAAATTATTTTTCGAAGTATGGTTTACAACTAAATCCATGATGACTCTAATATCACGTTTATGAGCTTCAAAAATTAAATTTCGATAATCTGCAAGTGTGCCAAAACGGGCATCAATTTTGTAATAATCAATTGTATCGTAACCATGATAGGATTCACATTCTTGTATTGGCGTGAGCCAAATTGCATTGACGTTTAAACTTTCAATGTAATCAAGTTTTGCGGTTATACCGTTAATATCACCTAGTCCATCGCCATCGCTATCAGCAAAACTTGAAACTTGAATTTGATAGCCAACACCTGCATTATTTGCAAAGTCTGGACTAGTTTGTGCAACTGGATACGCTGAAGTTGAACTACTATCAACATTAGTTCTACTTTCTAATTGACCTGTATCATTTAAGAAAGGATCTTCTGCTTCTGCACCCTCATAAAAGAAAGTATAAAGGAGCGAATTTCCTTCAGTACAGAAAATATGAATTGTTCCATCGGGTCTAGTCAAATTTGGAATATCATTAACATACACGTTAGCACTTGCATCACTAACCCACATCCCTTCTGTTTTGTTTTTACTTGATTTTAAAACGAGTAAAAAACCTATCTTCGTTGCTCCCAATAGTTCAGGGTGAGTTAAATCTACAGCAAAGATAACGCCAGATTGATCTTGCATAAAGTAGTCAATCGCATGACCTTGAAGGTCTCGTGGAACTTTTTGCCAAACCCATAAATCCCATTCAGGATATGTGCTAGCATCAGTTCTAAGATAATGAATATAAAGGTGATTTTCTCTCGTCCATGGAGCACCCGTAATACTTTCTTCATATTCTTCAGGGGTTAATAAATCGCCTTGGCTAGTTGTTTCCGTAGTATCATCGCTATCAGGCGTTGATTCACTAGGATTAACTTTGCCGCAACCACTAAGCAACATCGCAAATGTTAAAAAACTTAGGATTGTTGTTAAAAAAGGCCTTTTTGTTCTATTTTTCATATTGCACCTCGCTTTTACATTATATTACATTATTAGTTTATTTAGAAATTGCATTTATAAATAAAGGTTAATAAATCTAACAATTATTGTGATAAAGAGCTAACAATTTATCAAGTTTGGGATCATTATTTTTGATTGAAATATCGCTTTTATAATTTTTTAACGGATAACCAATTGAACTAAACAAAAATCTTATTAAAGTTTTTTCTTCATTTGTTGAAAAGAAAAACTTTTCATCAAATAAAGTGTTTTTGTATCTTTTAGCCAATTTTTGCAGGCTTTCTGATTTGATGAATTCATCTATTTCTTTTCTATTAGCAATTTCTTTTGGGAGACCGAAAGCAACTACATAAAGCGATGCATATAAAACTGGCAATAAGTCATAACTATTGTTGGTTGATAGAAACTTTAAACCATTAGTAAATGTCTTTTTACTTAGGAGTAAATGAATAATTGTTTCTAAAACATCAATAACATAATTGTGTTTTCTAATCATTCTTTCATCAATCGACATTATATGTTTACTTGGTTTTACCGTTGAAGCCATATCAAATAGTTGTCTTGATAGTCTCACAAAATATAATTTTTCATTCAAAAAATCATAATTTTCATATTGATGCATTACTCTAAAAATTGCGTAATCAATAGCTTCAGAAACCGCTTTATGGGTTAGCGGTTTTCCAAAATTTTCAGCTCTTTTTATTAAAAGAGCAACTATAACACCAACAAAAAGTGTATTTGCAATTTTTACTCGTTTATTTAGATGAGTAATACTTGTTATTTTGTTAATTTCTTCATAGGTTTTTGGATTATCCAGTGCGAAAATGCCGCGTTTTGCATATAAAAAGAACGAATAAAAGAGCAAATGAATAAAACCATCGGCACTATTTGCCATATCACCTTTTCTACCATTAATCTCTTTTGTTTCTAGATATTCTTCTAGAGCATTTTTTGTCTCAAAACTAACAAGCGATGAATCTTTATTATAGATTTTAATTAAGGTAGAGATGTTGTTAATGAATTCATCAACACCTTCAATTTTTGAAAGTACCTCTAACCATTCTTTATATATGTTTATTTTCTTGTTATCAAAAGAAAAAGCACTGAATAGAAAACACGCACTTACTTCAATAGGAATGTTAAGATTGTGTTTAAAAGGGTTCATATCTTCCTTTCTTTCGATGTGCTTAGTTCAATAGTTTTTTAGACTGTTCAAAAATGCTATTTATCTTCTTGTCCCAACTATTTACAAGTAAATAATCAGGAGCATATTCAATTACTTCTGTATAATCTTCTTCATTAAAGTTCTCAATAATATATTTTCGTAAAACCGAGAAAATAAGAGGATTCGTTGTCGGAGTTTCTTTTTGTCCAAGGAAAAGATCTTTAACTTGTCTATTTGTTAAGTTATATGGTTCATCTTTTCCAAGTGCAGTTAATATCGCACTAATTTCTTCGTTTAGCCCCTTTGATTTTACATCAGAGTATTTAAGCGAAACAAAATAGTAGGCATAAGCTTGTTCAAATTTTCCATCTAAGTAAAGAGCATAACCAATAAATTGCATTGCAGTAGCAATATCTCTTCCTTCAAAAGAAATCTTAAGCATCCAAGTTGCAATACGTTTTAATTCCGCAGAATCTTTTATATGGTAAAAATAACCACAAAGTCGTTGTAATATTGCCGTTGAAATTGGGTTCCATCTATTTGCTTTTGCGTAAGCTTCTATTGCACCGCGACTATCGCCAAATTCCGCAAGTTTATCTCCGAAAGTCAAATAAATATGTGCATATGGATAAATCGCTTCATTAATCTCAGTTGGTACATTAGAAATTGATTCAAAAAGAACGCGTTCAAAGTATGTTGAAAAATCAAAAATTGCAGTATCAGTAACCTTAATTCTTGGATCTCTTGATTCAACATATTCAATAATATAGGAGAGTAAATCAAGACGACGAACAAGAGGAATTTCTTCAAGTAAATTTGCGATATTTAGAATGACTTTGATTGAAAGGTGTTCGTGTCGTTCAAATTCGGCCTTATCAACATCTTTTAACGAGCTTGGAATATAGGCATAAGCGAATCGCAAATATGAAAGAAGTTCACTATTTTGATCATCAAAATCAACATTTTCAGCAAATTGAAAAACCTTTTCTCGATCTTCTGGTCGATTACCTGTAAGGGATAGCTTAAGTGTGTTAATTAAAGTTTCGCGTTCCATGGAACTATAGTACCACATTTAAGTAATAATTACTTAAAAAATACAATTTAATTATTTTACTTCGCCAGGTTTCATAGAAGCCGGCAAGATATTTAATAAACGTAGGTTTGGCATAAAACGACAAAAAGTTTGAAGATTAATTTTAATTCTAGATGTTTTTGGACTTATAACTAATAGAGTTCCTGCAAACCCACCGCCATGAACTCTTACTGCCGCTTTAGGGAATTGTCTTTTAATTCTATAATAAGTTTTTTGAAGTAGTTTTCTATTATCACCTTCATAGGTCATGTTTTCTAAAAGTGTATTACTTGATTCTCCACTTTCACCTACGATTCTTAAAATTTCTTGATCATTACTAACTTTCAAATATTTTACTAACTCATCAACACGATTATTTTCATCAAAATAATGTAGTGCTCTGTTAATAGCTCTTTGTGGCAATTTCAAGGTTAAATCTGCAAAATCAGCTTTAAATTGTTTTTCATCAACCTCACTTAGAAATTTCTTTCCATATGCATTTGATACCATTTCCATTTCATCTAAAATGTCTTTATAATGATGAGTTAACTTACTGTGGCTTTTTCCTGTGTCAACAATGAAAAAGTCGAAATGATCCAATAAGGTAGCTGACATAACTTCCTTTATAGGCATTTCTTTAGAAAAATCACAGTTAACTAATTCACCATAACTAACAGTAATTTGGTCTAACAAACCACAAGGTTTACCAAAATATTCCATTTCAGAATAACGAGAAGCTTTAGCTATTTCTAATTCATTAATTGTTTTTTCGTTATACATTTCATTAAAAATAGTAGCAATTAAGACTTCAAATGCCGCACTACTTGATAGTCCCATCCCTGCTGGAATTGTTGAAAAAGTAAAAGCATCAAAGCCACCAAATTTATAACCAAATTTATCAAAATAAGCCGCAACTCCTCTTATTAAAGCAGCCGATTTACCTAATTCATCTTCTTTTTTTGTTAAATCATTTAAATCAACAATAATAGGTTTGCGGTAATTATGACTAAAAATTCGAACTTGTTTATCATCTCTTAAACTAATCGCTGCAAAAATATAGCGATTAATTGCAAAAGAAAGAGTTCTGCCTCCTTGGTGATCGGTATGATTACCAATAAATTCTACCCGACCTGGAGAAACAAAAAGATGTGAAGGTTCACTTTTTAAATTATTTTTAAATCCTACTATTACTTTTTTAAAGTTTTGTTTTTCATTCATAATTAATACTTAATATTTCTTAGCATCGTATTTAGTGCTTGTTGACTATCTTTATCGTTTTTAAATACAGCCGTATTTAATAAAATATTGCGGCAAACTTCGTTAACGTATTTAGTAATTTCTTCATGGTAATTAACTTTTTCTTTACTATTTTTCTTAATTTCTTCTAAATGTTTAATGAGTTGTTCGTGAACTTTAAGATCTTCATTTTCTTTTAAGAGATTTTCTAAATCTTTATTATTTGTAAAGGCATCTTCAATCAAAGTGAATTGGCGTTTAAGTCTAGCAGGTAAAATAAACATTCCCATCGCTTCAATTAAGCCAATACCCTCTTTTTTGATGTTGTGATATTCAGGGTGAGCATGGAAAATACCATCGGGATATTGTTCGTTGGTACGATTGTTTCTTAAAATAAGATACATCGTATACATGCTACCTTGTTTTCTTACAATAGGCGTTACCGTGTTATGACGAGTATCACCTGTATATGCTTCAATATCTAGTTCTGGATTACTATAATTAATCCATTCTTCTGTAATTTTTGAAGCTGTTTCAATCATGCGTTTTTTATCTCTACTCTTTAACATAACAACGGTGTTATACCAATCAACAATAGATAATTCAACACGTTTATCGTGTCTAGATTTAACTAAATTACGACGTTTTGCTTCAAAAAGCGGGAATGTAGCTGCACCACCTTGGAAGTGTTCGTGACTTAAAATTGAGCCACCAACAATTGGTAAATCGCTATTTGATCCAACGAAGAAATGAGGGAATTGATCAACAAATGCAAGTAATTTTGAATAAGTACGTGGTGTAATAGTCATTGGTACATGTTCTTCAAAAATAACAATACAATGTTTATCGTAATACACATATGGAGAATATTGCACGAACCAATTTTCACCATCAAGTTTAAGAGGAATAACGCGTAAATTTTCGCGTGGTGGAATTTTATAAGATCCGCCATAACCAACATTTTCAATACAAAGTGGACAACTTGGATATTCATCTACTTCGTCTTTTTTGATTAAACTTTGGGCAATTTCTTTATTATCTTTTTCTGGTTTAGCTAAATTTATTGTTATGTCTAGATAATTACCATCTTCAAAATCGGCTCTCCATTGAACATTTTGTTCGATTTTCGTTTTTTGTATGTAATTATTAGCGATACTTAAGTCATATAAATAATCAGTCGCTGCAACTTTGTTCTTTTTATAAAGTTTTTTAAATTTTTCAGTAACTGCACTTGGAATCGGAGTTAAATGTCCCATTATTTCAGTTACAAAACCTTCGATTCGCCAATTTTCAATAAAAGGTTTGTCTTTTAATTGTTCTCTTAATTCATTTAAAAGTGAATCAGGTGTTTTCATAGCCTTTATTTCGCTAACATTAAGTGGTCCTTTGTAAGGACGTTCTAACCGTAAATTAAATAAGAGAATGTTTCGCAAATAAAAAACATCTTCATCAGCGAGACCTAAACGATTTTGGGCATATATAATTAATTTTTCAACGATAATATCTAACATAATGTTTACCTACTTTCTCAATAGTCCTTAATATTGTAAAACATTTTGCTTCTTTAATAAAGAAGTATCCTTTTTCAGTTGAGTAAAGATTTACTCAATAGCTTCAATATAGTAATAGACCCCACCAAAATCACCAAGGATTTTAGTTTGTTCACTAACTCCAGTACCACACCACTCGTGATAGAGAGCTAGCTTACCATCACAAAGTAGTGTTCCATCCACTTCGTAATTTTCAATAACTGGTAATTTTACAAGATCTTCTGCTGTCTTTCTTTTATTTAAAAATCGAATAGTTGGTCCATCGTATTTAATAAATGAGGGTAAAACAAACTTAAGTAACGCATCAAATCTTGATAGATGTGTATACTGTTTATTACTCGTTATTTTATAATGTTTGTCACAAAGAAGTGGCAATTGCGGCATTAAGAAGCTACGAGGCATTACACTACCAAAAAGATTTACAATCACAACGATTGAAGCCGTTTTTGCAGCGTTAACAATGCAAAAACCGCGTTTATTATAAAATGAGTCTATTTTAAGTTCATAATAATTACCACCTAAAATAAGTTCACGATGCCGTTTATAAAACTTGATTTGCTCCTTTATTTCTTTTACTTCAATCGGTGTTAATTTAGTAATATCTAGTTCATATCCTAGTGTACCAAGCAAAGCCATCGAAAACCTTGTTGCAAGTGATGCTTCTCGAAGCGTTTGTTGATTCGGAGAGTGACTAACATGAGCACCTATTGTAGACAAAGGATAGCCTAGTGCTAAAGTTGATTGGATTCTTACTCTTTCAATAGCGTCGCTACAGTCACTTGCCCAAATTTGTGCGAAATAACAAAGTACACCTAAATCAAAACGGTTTCCGCCACTTGCACAACCTTCCCATAAAATATGAGGATTCTTTTCGGTTAAAATTTTTAAAATTCTATAAAGACCAAGCGTATAATCATAGAAATATGTCCCAGCATCTTTTAAACTACACCCGAAATCGCTAAGTGGTCGATTATAATCCCATTTAACATAGCCAATATTGGCGCTATCTAAGGTATGCTGAACATTTTGAATAATGTAATCCTGTACTTCTTTTTTTGTTAAATCTAGAGCTAATTGGTGTCTACTTCTTGATGGTTCAACATTTTCTATTTGAATTGCCCAATGAGGCATTGCTCTAAATAAATCACTATCTTCACTCACCATCTCAGGTTCAAACCATAAACCAAACATCATTCCTTTTTTATTGGTATAATCAGCAAGACCATCAAGCCCATTCGGTAGTTTTTTTAGATTAACCTCATAATTTCCTAAACCACCCAAATCATTATCACGATTAGTAAACCAACCATCATCAAGTACAAAAAGTTCAAAGCCTAATTTAGAAGCTTTGTTTATCATTGCTTTAATTTTTCGTTCATTAAAATTAAAGTATGTTCCTTCCCAGTTATTAATTAAAACTGGTCGTGCTTTTTTCTTGTAATCTCCGCGAATAATATGATTATTCACGAAATTGTGAAAATTTTGGGCAATACCATTTTGCCCCCTTTTGGTAAACGTTATTACAACCCAAGGTGTCACAAATGGTTCTTTTCTTTCACTCATATCAGCACTAAACATCGTTGAGTTAATTCCGCCATTAACTCTTAAGCGATTATCAGGCGTTGTTTCAAAATTCATTTCAAATGGGCCACTATAAAGTAAATTAAAGCCATAATAGAGTCCGTGATCTAAATCACCTTCTCCAACTTTTAAAATTGTAAGTGGATTATGTCTATTACTAGAGGGGCCAGCTTGTGTTTTAACACTAAAAACACCTGGCATCAATGTTTGTTTTGCTAAGTGAGCCTCACTTACCCATGCGCCATAAGTTGAAAAGAGTTGATATTTATGTTGCGGAAAATCAATGTTAAAACTAAGAGCTTTTTCAAGAATATATGGGCCGTTTTCAATTACGATGTCACGAGCGATAACATCACTTTCTACGTAAATTAGATAGCGTAAATGAATCGCAGCTCCACTAATTTTATCCTTCATTGTTATAGTAAGAGCACTATCAGGATTAGCAGGATATGGTAGCGGCTCATTTTTTAAATTAGGCATTTCAATAGATACACTTTCAAAAACAAAATCGCTTACATGTCCGTTTTTACTTTTTAAAAGTAAACTTGGGCTACGGAAATCACCTTTTCCAACTGTTCCTAACTCAAAATTAGCCCAATCAAGGCTGTAAAAAGAATCTTTTTTTTCATCATAAGTAACAGTTGTACCTCGTGAAGTTGTTAAAGGTTTTCTAAAATTATCAATGTCACTTTTACTAATTTTGTCTTTAAAAGCTACTTTAGATCCAAAATAAAGATGTTCTAGATGACCAAAATCATTTACATACATTATATAAGAAGCGTTTTTTGTTTGGAGATGAAAAAAACGTTCGGTGATTGATTGTTTCATATTATTTACCTCTCTAGAATAATTTTAACAAAATAATGTTTCATTTTCCATTATTCACACAAGTGAAACATGCTATAATCTACATGATGAAACAACATTTAAACTTTGGCTGGTTATTTAAACTAGCAGATGAAAATCAGAAATTTCAAGAAATCGATATTCCTCATACTTTAGTTGAGACGCCGTTTTCTTCATTCAGTGAAAAAGTCTATCAAAAAAAAGGTATTTATCGCCTTACTTTTGATAGCTCTAAACCAAAAGATGAGTTAGAGACTCTAAAATCAGTTTTACGCTTTGAAGGCGTAATGGTAAGTTGTGAAATTACATTAAATGGCGTTTACTTAGGTAAGTTCAATTATGGTTACCTACCTTTTGAAGTTGATATCACAAAACATTTAAAAGCTAAGGGCAATACATTAGAAGTAATCGTTGATGGAACTGAAGACCCAAACATGCCACCTTGGGGTGGAGTAGTTGATTATCTTTCTTTTGCAGGTATATATCGGGAAGTATCAATTCTTTACTATGATGAATTCGATTTAGTTGATCTACGTATTGTAGCAAAACATACTGGTGAAATTTCTTTTGAACCAATATTAATTAATAAACAAAATGAACGATACACTATTTATTATGAAATAGTCGATTTAGCAACTAATAAAACTATAACAAGCATTGCTGGTAACAAAGGTCGAGTAGAAAATATTACGCCATGGTCACCAGATAATCCTCATCTATATAAAGTAATTGCTTGTATTGATAGCGAAAGTTCTGCTTTAAATAAACAATACATTTTTGGCTTTAGAACAATTGAAGCAATAGGCGAACATTTATACTTAAACGGTGCAAAACTGCGCTTAATTGGACTAAACCGCCATGAAACATACCCACACATTGGTGGTGCAGCAACAAAATATCTTCAATATGATGATGTTAAAATTCTTAAAGATTTAGGTGTTAATTTTGTTAGAATGTCACATTATCCGCAAAGCAAACATTTCCTTAATGCGTGTGATGAACTTGGTCTTTTAGTTATGGTTGAAACTCCAGGATGGCAGCACATTAGCAAAAAGAAAGAATGGCGAGACAAACATTTGGATAATGTTGAACGAATGATTAAACGCGATTTTAACCATCCATCAGTTATAATTTGGTCAACACGTATTAACGAAAGTCCTGACGATGATGAACTTTACATCGCAACTCAAAAACTAGCTAAATCTCTTGATCAAAGCCGTCCAACTTCAGGAACTCGTAATTTTGCAAAATCAAACGATTTAGAAGACATGTATTCTTATAACGATTTTTCACATAATGGAACAAATAAAGGTGTTGATAAGAAAAGCAAAATCACCAAAACTAAAAAACCATACTTTATTAGCGAATGTAACGGCCATATGTTCTCTACAAAAGTTAGTGATAAACCTATACATCAAGATTCACATATTCATCGTCATCTCCGCGTTCTAAATGACACCTTAGAACATGATAATATCGTAGGTATTTCACCTTGGTGTATGCACGACTACTATACCCACTACCAATTTGGTAGCGGAGATCATATTTGCTATCACGGTATTTTAGATAGTTATCGCCTACCTAAACTTGCAAGTCACTTTTATAGAGTCCAAAATGCTAGTGAATTAATTATTGAACCTGCATTTAGTTTTAATATAGGTGATATTGCAGAAGCTAAACTAACTCCATTTTATGTAGCGAGTAATGCCGCCTACTTAGAGCTTTATTTAGGCAAACACTTAATTCGTCGTTTCTATCCAGATACAAAGAATTTTCCTCATCTTCCACATCCTCCATTTAGAATCGACTATTTTATCCGTGAAAACTTTTTGTATCGCTACCCAAAAATTAAAAAGCGAACAGAAAACAAGTTAGGGAAAATCTTTAATTATGGAGCGATTAATGGCCTAACAAATATTCCAAAGCGCTATTTAATTTATTTAGGCTTATGCATGAAGCGCTTTAAATTAAAATACGATGATTTAGTTGTCCTTTGGAATGAAAATATTGCTTCTTGGGGATCGGAAGCTAGTTATTACCGCTTTGTTGCCTACAACAAAAACGGCGAAAAAATCGGTGAACGCACTTTAAGTGCCTCAAAAACATATGACTACGAATTTAATTTAGATAAAGATACTTTAATTAACGATATAACATATGACACAACAAAACTAACGATTGTAAAAGTTGATAACTCCAAGATGCGAGTTCCTTATGACTTTACGCCCTTAAAAGTAAGTACTGAAGGACCGCTTCGAGTAAGTGGAGGCGCACTTCATAGTCTTCACGGAGGTGCTATTACTCTTTATATCCACAGTCTAAATAAGACTGGTAAAGGCAAAGTTTGTGTAAATATCGATAATAAGGAGTATACTTTTACTATTAACGTTACAAAGAAAGGAGGAAAGTAATGGCAGAAAAACATCTTGCTCTACTAATTGATGCCGAAAATATATCGCCAGATTATATATCAATAATTTACGATGAAGCAAACAAATACGGTACATTATCATATAAACGGATATATGGCGATTGGAGTAGTACAGCCCTTAATAAATGGCGCAATCAATGTATTAAATACAATCTCGACCAACGGCAACAATACAGTGTAGTAAGTGGTAAATCAACAAGTGATTTTTCCCTCGTTATAGAAGCAATGGATATTCTATACCTTGGCAATGTCGACGGTTTTGTCATCGTAAGTAGCGACAGCGACTTTACGCGCTTAGTTTCACGCCTTCGCGAAAACAATTTATTTGTTATCGGAATGGGTGAAAGTAAAACACCAACTAGCCTCGTAAATTCAGTTGAAGTTTTTGTCTATCTAGACAAAATTAAGAAAATGCGTGACAAAACAAAGAAACTCAAAACCAAATCAAGTAAAAATGATGATGACAGCATCATCCCACTTGATGACCTAATTGAAGTTCTTTCAAATATAATTGCAGAAAATGCTCTTGATGATGATGGCTGGGCCTATTGGAGTAATACAAACAATACGCTTGTTCGTAAATATCCAGGCTTTGACCCCCGTAACTACGGCTTTAAAGGTAAGGCACTTCAGTTCTTCTTAAAGAATGGCTTTGAGAAACGAAATGAAGGTCTTGACGTCTTTATTCGCCCAATTAACCGCGAATAAAGAGGCTTAAAATAACAAAAACACCAGCATTTTGCTGGTGTTTTTGTTATTTTTAATTACCTTTAAACGGTTTTTACTTCTTCTTTCTTTTGCGTTTCTAAAGAGGCAACAAGAGCATCTAGATCATTATGCATACCGACATTACCAGCATCAATATCATCACAAAGTTTCTTATAGACTTTTTCATCAATCTTGTATTTTTTTCTAATTAAGATAAAAGAAGCAATAAATAAAATTACAGGAATTACAGTCATTCCAACAAGAAGCGAAATTAAAACGCCAGGAAGATTAGTTGCTCCATCAATTGCAGACTGGGCTAGTGCAACTGTTTGCTCTTGCGTTAGTCCTTGAAGTTCTTTATCAATTTCTACTTGACTAATTTGATTTGTAATTGCGTAAATCCCACCTGCTAAAAGAATGATGTAGACAAAAAGCGTTTGGAAACTACTACTAATTTTCGCGGCAAATGGACGCGCACTAAAGATAATACTTTCTTTTCTTTCGCCTGTTTTCCATTCGTTATATTCGATGGTGTTAGTCGCCATAACGAGTAGCGCCATATAAAATAAGCCTTGCGCAGCAAATACTAGAACACCAATCACGCACATCACCCAAATATTCGGTGCCTCAGTTACACCTAAAGCATGAAGTAAACCATAAACAAAGATCGAAGCATAGCCTACCATCATTGTAATAAATGTCGCACTCAAAATTTGAGAACGCGTCATTTTATTTGCAAAAAGCGGGTATGTTGCCTGTGCTACGATTGTTCCAAGCGCATAGGCAACTGTAAAATAAAACATTTTTAGTCCGCCTTCACCATATCCATAGGCAAAATAGAAATAGTTTAGGCCAAAGGCATTAAGAAGTGCACTACCTAAGTAATAGAGAACAATAATAATCATCATCCACCAAAGTTGTTTATTTTTCCAAACAACAACAAACATTTCTTTTAGAGTGATTTTTTCTTCTCGTTCAACTTCTGTTCGCTCTTTTTCTTTACAAGTAAAGACAAGTAAGAGCTGACAAAGTAAAAATACCGCTGCTACAACAATCCCGATCCAGCGGAAATTTGCAATTGCGTTACCTGGAAAAATCATTGGAACTAAGCCACCAACGGTAAAAGCACCAATACTGGCAGCAACTGCAACCATCGTTGTAAGTTGGTTTCTTGTTTTTTCTTCTTTTGATAAAGAAGGTAGCATACTCCAATAGGCAATATCATTAAAGGTAAAAGTAATCTCCCAAAGAAGATAGAACACTGCAAATAAGGCAACAAACCACCAGCCAGTCGCCCGTACACTAAACATAAGAGCTAGAACAATTGAGTTAGTTACCGCTCCTATTAAAATCCAGGGTTTATATTTACCCATCTTCCAATGAGTATTCTCAATTAGCATTCCTATCATTGGATCATTAACACCATCCCAAATCCTAGAGACAAACATAATCGCAATAATGACTGCCATTTTTGACTCATATCCCCCCTCTCCTCCAAGAGTAAACTGGACATAGGTCATTAAAAAAAGTGCCACTAATGTATAAGAGGCATCTCGACCTATACCAGTAAAGGGATAAACAATCTTTGTTAAAAGCGGTACTTTATCGCCTTTAAAAGTTTTAAAAAGGTTCATAACATTATTTTCCTTTGCTATTTTATACAAATTCATTTTAACTTAAGAATATAAAAAAAGTCAAAGGAAACAAAAAAAGCCAATAAATTGGCTTTTTTTGTTATAAGTATTTTTTCTATTAATCTTCGACTGGTTCAATTGCATCTTCTAGCATGATGCCAATAATAGTTGAGTAAACAGCGACACCTACAACAGTTAAACTAAAAAGAGCAAGAAATACATATTCAAGTGCAACCTTTAATGTAGTAGCATCTGCTCCTAAGTCAAGAACATTAATCATTTGAAAGACAAGTAAAACTACCGTGATTACAAGTGCTGCTAGTAATAGTCTTTGATATAAGTTCTTCCTTGTTTGTTGAAGAAGGGCAAGTAAACTTACAATCATCGTAATAACAAAGAAAATAAAGGCTGCGCCAATTCGAACGTTTTCTGGTAAGGCAAAACGGAAAATAATGCCAAGAAGTAAAAGGAAAACAGAAAGGGCAGGAACCCAAACATTCTTTAAAATAACTTTTGCTTTTTCACTAAGCTTAATTTTGAATTTTTCACTCATTTTAATTACCTCGTCCTTATTTTAACATAAAATACAAAGTATTTTCTTTTTATTTAGCGTCTTTATTGTCTAAGCGAGAATCAGTTTTAATAATTCCATCAATTAAATATGAAGGTACTTCTTGATACGAATCAAATTCACGATCAAAAGTAGCACTTCCTTGACTTAAAACGCGAAGCGTTGAAGCATATTCAAGCGTTTCTGCTTCTGGAACTAAAGCAACGATTTCTTGCATATGATTAGCTCTTTCATCAATGCTTTGAACGCGGGCACGACGTTGATTAAGATCGTTCATGATGTTACCAGTAAATTCGTTATGAGCATAAATTGTTAACTTCATAACTGGTTCTAGAAGTGTTGGTTTACATTTCATATAAGCTTCGCGGTAAGCAAGAATTGCCGCCATTCTAAAAGCTTGTTCGTTACTATCAACCGAGTGATATTTTCCGTCTGTTAAGACAGCTTTCATTCCTACAACTGGGAAGCCTGCAAGTTGACCTTGTTGAACTGATTCTCTAAAGCCTTTTTCAACAGCAGGGAAATAGTTTTTAGGGACAGCACCGCCGAAAACTTCTTCAGCAAAAACGTTTTCATCACTGCCACTTGGTTCAAAGCGCATTTCAACAACGCCATAGAAGCCGCTACCACCACTTTGCTTAATATAGCGACCTGGAGCAGTCGTTGTACCTTTAATTGTTTCGCGATATGCAATTTTAGGTGCAAAGGTATCAACATCAATTGAGAATATATTGTTAATCTTTTCTAGAATAAAAGCTAGGTGTGAATCACTTAAGCCACCTATTAGAAGCTGTTTTGTTTCAACATTACGAGTGACATCAAGGACTGGATCTTCTGCTTTTAGTTTAGTAAGAGAACTAAAGAGTTTTTCTTCGTCTCGTGGGTTTTTAGGTTTAAGAGCCTTATAGTAAACAGGAGTTGGAAGTTTAGCAGGCGCATAAATAGTAACTTGCTTAACATCACAAAGCGTATCACCAGTATAGACATCGTCTAATTTTGTAATTGCAACGATTTGACCTGCAAATGCTTCGGTAATACTATCCATTCTTTCACCAAAAAGTGAAAACATTTGGCCAACGCGTTGTTTACTTTGTGAGCTTGGAACATAAATATCATCACCAACTCGAAGTGTACCGCTACAAACTTTTATGACATTAATAACGCCTTTATATTGGTCAAACATTGTTTTAAAAACATAAGCACTAAATGGTTCATTAGGATCAGTCTTTCTTGTTACTTCTTTACCAGCTTCATCTTTTCCTTTGTATGGTTTTAAGGTTGTTGGATCAGGAATGTAGTTAATAAGCATTTCTAAAACAGTTTCAACTGCAATATCGTTTTTAATAGAGCCAACTAAAATTGGTTTAAGTTCACCGCTAATAATTGCAGTATGAAGTCCCTTGCGGATTTCATCTTTAGTTAATGGGGTTCCTTCAAAGAACTTTTCAAGCAGTTCATCACTTGTAAGAGCGACTTTTTCTGCTAATACATTATTTAATTCAGTAACTTTATCCATTTTGTCATCATGAACTTCAGCTTCAACCATTTTATTTTTTTCAAATTTGAGGGCTTTTAAGTTAATAACATTAATAAAGCCATCAAATCCTTCAACTTTTCCAAGTGGATATACAAATGGTACGGCTTCTGGGCCAAGTTCGGTGCTAATTTCATCTAAAAGGGCATTAAAGTT